>CAVPAM010000050.1:0-132222 GCA_963701445.1 uncultured Alphaproteobacteria bacterium | reverse complement strand
ATCCGTCCCGGCGGCCGCGCAGGCCGCGACCAGGTCCTTGCCATGGCTCATATACGGGCCGACGGTCGTCGCGACCACCTTGGTTTGCCGCGCCATCCGGCCGAGGAACGCCGGGTCGTGGGCATCTCCGACAACCGTCGGGAGATCCGCCGCCCCCGCGCCGAGCCCGTCCTTGACAACATCGAGCCTGGATTGATCGCGGCCGCCGATGGCCCAGCGCACATCGCCGCCGGCGCCGTGGCGCGCCATGAGATACTCGGCGGTCAGTTTCCCGACGAAACTCGTGGCTCCCCATAGGATAATGTCGAACGCCCTGTCGTCGCTGTCGTCCATGGATCGCTCCCTATCGCGCGGGCCTCGGGATCGATCGTGCCTTCCGGCCACGCGGCGCGCAACCGGTTTCCGCCCGGCGGGTGCCGTTCCGCCCCGCGCGGTCAGCGGGAGCCGGTCATGGGCTCGATGCGGGGAGGCGGGGCGGCGGACGGGCCGGGACCGGCGGACATGCGGCCGGGCTCGAAGTGGGGGATGGCGTCGACGAGGGTTCGCGTGTACGCCTCCCTCGGATTGTTGAGAACCTCGTCGGCGGTCCCCGTCTCGACGATGCGGCCCTTGTTCATGACGATCACCCGCTCGCACAGCAGCCGCACCACGTTGAGATCGTGGGAGACGAAGATGTAGCTCATGCCCAGGTCCCGCTTCAGGCGGTCGAGCAGTTGCAGCACCACCGCCTGGACCGACACGTCCAGCGCCGAGGTGGGCTCGTCGAGGACCAGCAGCAGCGGGTCCACGGCGATCGCCCGGGCGATGCCGACGCGGGCCTTCTGGCCGCCCGAGAGCTGATGCGGAAAGCGGGTCAGCAAGTCCCGCGACAGGCCGACCATGTCCGCCAACTCCCCGACCTTGGCGGCGATGCGTTTGCCGTCGCGCATGCCCTTCAGGCGTTTCAGCGGCTCGGCGATGGAGTCCAGCGCGGCGAACCGGGGGTTGAGGCTGTCGGTGGGATCCTGGAACACCATCTGGATCTTGGTCCGCTGCGGCAGTCGGGCAAACCTGGCCGCCCGGTGGGTCGTGATGTTTTCGCCGTCGAAGATGACGTCGCCCGACGTGGGATCGAGCAGTCGGGTGACGATGCTCGACGTCGTCGACTTGCCGCAGCCGGACTCGCCCACCAAACCCAGGCTCTCGCCCCGGCCGAGCGCGAAGGAGACGTTGTCCACGGCGCGGAACACCCGCGCGGCCGGATCGGTTTTCGCCCACGGCCACCACGTGCCGGTGTCGCTCCGCCGCGGAAACTCCTTGACTAGGTCGATCACCTCCATGAGCGGGCGCGCCGACGGCGGTGGCGCCGGCCGCGTCACGGTTTTCATTGGCATTTCGGGGCGCGCTTCGGGCGCGAGAGGAACCACCTCCGCCTCGCCGGCGACGGCGGTGAGGTCGGCGAGCACGGAATGGGGACCCGGCGAGGCGGCGATGAGCTTCTTGGTGTAGGGGTGATTCGGTTGGGTGAACAGGTCGCACACCGGCGCGGTCTCGACCACGCGGCCCCGTTGCATCACGGCGATGCGGTCGCAGTATGCGGCCGCCATGCCGAGATCGTGGGTGATCAGCACCACCGACATGTGGCGTTCCCGGGTGAGGTCGCGGATCAGGTCCATGGTGGCCTTCTGGGTGGTCACGTCGAGGCCGGTGGTGGGCTCGTCGGCGATCAGGAGGCGCGGGTCGCAGGCGAGCGCGATGGCGATCATCGCCCGCTGGCACATGCCGCCCGACAGCTCGAACGGATAGGACCAGTAGCGGTTCGCGGGATCGACGATCTTCACCTTTTCCAGCATCTCGATCGCCTTGGCGCGGGCATCCAGACGCGACGCCTGGGCGTGGCGCAGAAGCACGTCCTCGATCTGTTTTCCCACCGGCCGGATGGGGTTGAGGGCGGCCCGGGGATTCTGGAAAATCATCGAGATTTCGCGGCCGCGCAACTCGCGCAGGTCGGCCTCGCGGACGCCGGTCAGCGGGATGCCGTCGAAGCTCGCGGAGCCGTCGACGGCGCGGCCCGCCCCGTCGAGCAGGCCGATGACCGTGAAGGCGGTGACCGACTTGCCGGATCCGCTCTCGCCGACGACGCCGAGCACCTCGCCCTTGTCCACCCGGAGCGAGACGCGGTCGAGCGCCCGCACCACGCCGTTGCGGGTGCGGAAGTCCACCGAGAGGCCGTCCACCGAGAGGATGGGATGACGGGACATGGGCCGCTCCTCAGGTCCGCCGCAGGGGATCGACGAGGTCGCGAAGGCCGTCGCCCATCAGGTTGAAACAGAAGACCGCGAGCATCAGCGCGGCGCCGGGGAACAGCGCCAGCCACCACTCGCCGGACACGATGTAGTTGGCCCCCTCGGAGACCATGATGCCCCATTCCGGCGTCGGCGGGCGGACGCCGAGTCCGATGAACGAGAGCCCGGCGGCGTTGAGGATGGCCCAGCCCATGTTGAGCGACACCTGCACCATCATCGGCGGCAGGATGTTGGGGAAAAGCTGGGTGCGAGGATGCGGGTATCGGCCGTTGCCGCAGAGCCGCGCCGCCTCGCGAACCGCCGTCGCGCCGCACGTTGATCTCGGCCCGCGCGAAGCGGATGTAGAAGGGCAGGTTGATGATCGCGGTGGCGTAGATGATGTTCTCCACGGATTGCCGAGTGCGGCGACCACGCCCATGGCCAGAACGAAGAGCGGAAAGGCCATGATGGTGTCGACAGCCGGCCGACGATGCGATCGGTCCAGCCGCCGAAATAGCCGGCAGAGCAGCCGAGCACGCTGCCGACCGCGAACGACGAGGATCACGGCGGCGAGACGGCGATGCCGAGGTCGATCCGGGTCGCGACGATCACCCGGCTGAGCACGTCCCGGCCGAGGTGGTCGGTGCCGAACGGGTGCGCCAGGTGGCGGCTGAAGGGTGTTGGAGGCGTCGGTGGCGAGCGGATCGTAAGGTGCGATGCCGGCCCGAACAGGGCGACCAGCACGATGAACAGAACCGCCGCGAACCAGCGGTCAGCGGGTTCTCGGCGATGGTGTAGCGGAACTGCTTGAGCAAGCGGATCAGCGGGCCCGTCCGCGTCAGCCGCTCGATCCCGACCCGCGCGGATCGACCAGGGTTCAGAACTGTCGATGATGAGGTTCAAGAGCACGTAGATGCATCGCCATGGACGACGAAGCCCTGGATGGCGGCGTAGTCGGAGGTGACCACCGCATCGACCGCGTAGGAGCCGACGCCGGGCCAGCCGAACACCTTCTCGATCAGCACATTGGCGCCGAGCAGGAAGGAGAAGATCATGCCGAGCGTGGTGACACCGGCAGGAGCGCGTTGCGCAGCGCGTAGGTGACGAGCACCGTCGACCGCGAAGGCCGTTGGCCCGGGCGGTGCGGACGAAGTCGCTGGACAGCACGCTGAGCATCGAGGCCCGGGTCATTCGGGCGATCGGGGCGAGCGCGAACAGGCCGAGGGAGATGCCGGGCAGCACCAGTTGGCCGAAGGCGGCCGCGCCGTCTCCAGGTCGCCGGCGATCAGGCGCGTCGACGATGTAGAAGCCGGTGACGCGGTCCGGTGGCAGGACGAAGACGTCCAGCCGGCCGAGCGGCGACGGCGCCCAGCCGAGCTGGTAGTAGAACACGAAGACCAGGAACAGGCCGGTAAAGAACGTGGGCAGGGACACCCCCGCCGTCACCAGCACCCGGCAGAGATGGTCGACCCAGCTTCCCGGCCGGGTCGCCGCGAGGATGCCGAGGGGAACCGCGCACAGAACGGCCAGACCGAGGCCGGCGAAGGTCAGCTCCAGGGACGCCGGAAGCCGGGTCAGCAGTTCCTCGATCACCGGCCGTCCCGTGCTCAGCGACAGCCCGAGGTCGCCGCTGAACAGGTTGCCCGTGTAGATGAAGAACTGCTCCAGCCAGCTCCGGTCCAGCCCCAGCGCCTCGCGAACCTGGGCGATGAACTCCGCGTCGGCCATGGCGCCCGCGAAATACACCGCCGGGTCCCCGGGCAGGGCCCGGGTCAGGACGAACGAGATGACGATGATCCCGAACACCGACGGCACCGATTGCAGCAGCCGCCGGCCGATCTGGATGAGCTTGGTGCGCATGATCCTTGGGGATCCCTTACGTCTTGGTGATCTCCCGGCAGTCGAGCTGCCGGTGGAACCAGGAGGCGTAGCCGTCCACGTTGTTCTGCATGGCGGCGTCGAGATAGGGCTGGTAGAGCGGAATGCGCGGCACTTCGGCGAACGCGATCTCGATCATCCGCTTGACGTTTTCCGCGTATTTCGGGTTGTCCACCTCCATGTGCAGGGTCTCGTCCACCAGGGCCTCGATCTCGTCGTTCTTGTAGTTGGACGAGTTGAACAGGTGGCCGTGCTTATAGGCCCAGAAGAAGTAGTAGTCGGGGTAGTTCAGCCAGCCGCCGAAGTTCTCCAGGTGCATGGGTAGGCGCTTCTCCACCAGGGCGGCGGTGCGCCAGTTGGCGCCGGGAATCTTGTCCAGTTCCGCCTTGATGCCGATTTTCGCCAGCAACTCCTGGATCAGCAGCGCCGTCGGCTCCTGCCAGTCGGCGAGGCCGAGGTTGAACGACAGGGTGGTCTCGAACCCGTCCGCCAGCCCGGCCTCTGCGAGCAACGCCTTGGCCTTTTCCAGGTTGGTCTCGTAGGGGAAGGGCTGCGGCCAATCGATGGTGGACGGTGCCGCGTCCTTGGCCCCGAACATGGGCTTGGCCCGGCCGTAGGCGGCCGCCGAGACGATGTCCTCGTAGGGCATGGCATAGGCGATGGCCTGGCGGACCTTGATGTCGTCGAAGGGTTTCTGGGCGACGTTGAGACCGAGGATATGCAGGCAGTTGTCGATGGGCGCGCCGGACACCTTCACCTTGCCACCGTCGTTCAACTCCTTGGCGTCCTTGGCCGGAACGTCCATGTACAGGTCCGCGTCCGCCCGCTCGATCAGCGCCCGGCGGGTCGCGGCCGACGGCACCTCGCGGATGATCACCCGTTTCACGCCCGGCTTCGGCCCCAGGGCCCAGTCGTCGTTGCGCTCGTAAACGAACTGCTGGCCCGGGTCCCACCGCGAGATGGTATAGGCGCCGGAGCCGGCGGCGGTGGTGTGCAGGTACTCGGTGGCCCAGGGATCGTCGGCGGTGGCGTTGGCCTTCGCGACCTTGGAATTGATGATGAACGGAACCGGCACGGCCAGGTTGGGCAGGGTCAGCTTCGACGGTTCCGGAAGATCGACGCGGAAGGTCATGTCGTCCACGGCGACGAACTGCTCCGGCGCGGTCATGGATCCGGCCTTCATCTGCACGGCGGGGAAGCCGCCGAGGCTGACGGCGCGGCTGAAGGACCATTTGACGTCCTCGGCGGTGACCGGGGTGCCGTCCCAGAATTTGGCCTTCGGATTGATCTTGAACGTCAGGGACTTGCCGTCCTCGGAGACGGTCCAGGACTCGGCGACCTCCGGCTCGATCTTGGTCGAAATCGTAGGCCATGGATCCATCCGGCAGCGTCTTGACGCCGAACCGCACCAGACGGTCGTACAGGTTCACCGTCACCTGATAGCTGGGTCGGTTGGTCCCCTTGCGATGCAAATCGAGGCTGTTGATGCCATGACCGACGACCACCAGCAGCGTATCCTCGCGCCCCGCCGCCTCGGCGGGCAGGTAGCGGAGAAAAGGCAGGACGGAGGCACCGGTGGCGATGCCCACGGTCTTGAGAAAATCGCGTCTATGCATGGCCGAGTTCCTTCGTTCGTTCGGGGGATGATGAGAGGGAGTTGAGATAGGCGCGCCAGCCGCCGAAGGCGGTGACATCCTCGGCGCCGAGGGTTCCGATGGGCTCGCACAGGAACCCCTTGACGTCCGCGCCGCTCTCCAGCGTCAGCGTTCCGATGCCGAGGGGACGGGGGATGCCGCGGATGAAATCGCCGAACCGGGACGCCGGCAGCGCCCAGACCTCGAGGGCGATGGCCGAACCGGTCTCGCCCCGAACGAGGCCGGGGCGGAACGGCGGTCCGCCGGGCAGGCTGTAAAGGCGATAGACCGGCGCGGTTTTCGCCGCGTACAGGAACCGGGCGCCGAGATCCGTGAGTTCGCGGTTCAGCGGCAGGCCCGACATGTGCGCGCCGACCGCCGCCAGCGCGATCTCGTCGGGTCCGGCCTCGATCCGGGGCGCGGCGGGCGCCGGCAAGGACCAGCCGGTGGCGCCCAGCGCGCCGCCGCACCGCCGTTGCAGCGCGGCCGCGACACTGGCGATCTGGGCGTCGCGGCATGCCGGCGCCAGCACGGTCACGCTTCCGGGAAGCCCGTCGGCGCGCGCCGTCACCGGCACGGTCATGCCGCACATGTCCAACAGGTTGACGAAGTTGGTGTACGTTCCCAGGCGGGAGTTCGGCCCCAGCGGGTCGGCGTCCACTTCGGCCACCGTGTAGAACCTGGGGATCGACGGAACGCAGAGCAGATCGACGCGATCCAGCAGGTTACCGGCGCGGCGCCTCAGTTCCCGCAGGCGGTAGTATCCGCGAAACGCGTCGGTGGCCGAGAACCGCTCGGCCTGCTCAATGATCCGGCGTGTCACCGGGAGGAATGCATCCGGCCGATCGCGCAGAAAGTCCCCGACGGCGGCGTGGCGCTCGGCGACCCACGCTCCTTCGTACAACATGGCCGCCACTTCGAAGAACGGGCCGAAATCCAACTCGACCATGTCGCCACCGAGGGCGGCGACATGGTCCAGGGTCGCGGCGAACGCGGCCGCTTGAATGCCGTCGCCGAAGAATTCCCGTGTTGCCGCGTCCGGAACGCCAACCCGGAACGTCGGCGGCGGGGCCGCCAGCGGGGGCGCCGGGACGGGCCGGGCGTAAGGATCCTCGGGATCGAAGCGCGCGGCGGCCCGGAAAACGTTGTAGGCATCCTCGACGGTGAGCGCGAACACCGAGACCGTATCGAGCGTCCGGCAGGCGGGAACGACGCCGGTGTTGGAGAGGGCGCCGAGCGTCGGCTTGAGACCCACAATCCCGTTGAGCGCCGCCGGGACCCGTCCCGATCCCGCCGTATCCGTGCCAAGCGCGAAGCCGACCAGCCCGCGCGCCACCGCCACCGCCGACCCGGAGCTTGAGCCTCCCGGAACGAGGGCCGGGTCCAGGGCGTTCCGGGGAACCGGGTAGGGCGTCCGCGTGCCGACGAGCCCGGTGGCGAACTGATCGAGGTTGGTTTTTCCGACGGGGATCGCGCCCGCGCGCCGCAGCGCGTCCACCACGAAGGCGTCCCGTTCGGCCTCGTAGGCATAGGCCGGACAGGCGGCGGTGGTCGGCGCGCCGGCCGCGTCGATGTTGTCCTTGATGGCGAACGGGATCCCCCACAGCGGCTTCGCCACCGGATCGAAAGGACCGAGCGCCGCCACGTCCGCCAAAACCTGTTCCCGATCCGTCAGGTGAAGGAAGATGCCCGCGTCGCCGGCGGCGTCCACGCGCCTCCACACCTCTTCCATGACCGCCGCGGGCTCGAGCCCGTCGGCGTAGGCGGCGAACAGACTAGGCAGATGAAAAGGCAGGTTCTGGATCATGCTCGCGATCTTCAAGTGGGGCTCGAAGACCACTAGAGCAGCTAGGAGTGATTTGTAATACTGCTATTATCGGCTCATAGTGCTGCAATAAACGCACCATACGAATTCGAAGGCAAACCGATGAGGTATCTTCTACCGCTGCACTACATCAGCGCGGTCGCCAGGGCGGGTTCCATCCGCAAGGCGGCCGAAACGCTGGCCATCACCTCGACCGCCCTGAACCGGCGGATTCTGGCCATGGAGGAGGACCTCGGGGTGCCGATTTTCGAGCGCCTGCCGCGCGGCGTGCGGCTTTCGGCGGCGGGAGAGATCCTCATCCACCACGTGCGGGCGCAACTGAGCGACATCGAGCGGGTCAAGAGCCAGATCGCCGATCTTTCGGGCGAGCGTCGCGGCCACATCTCCATCGCCTGCAGCCAGGCCCTGCTTCCCTATTTCCTCCCGGAGCAGATCTCCACCTACCGGAGCGCTCATCCCGCCGTGACCTTCAGCGTCCTCCTGCGCGACCGGGCCGCCGCCGAGCAGGCGCTGGTGGACATGAGCGCCGACCTCGCGCTGGTGTTCGAGCCGGTGCGCCTGACGGAATTCTCGATCATTCTCACCGTCCGCCAGCCGGTGCACGCCGTCATGGCCTCCGGACACCCACTCGCGCGGCCCGGAAAGCTCCGGTTGCGCGATTGCCTGGCGTATCCGATCGCCCTGCCGACGGCTCCCTACGGCGTCCGCCACCTGCTCGAGGCGGCGGTTCGCCGGACGTCCCTGACGCTGCGGCCGGTGGTGGAGTCCGACAGTTTTGAATTCCTTCGCCATCACGCCCTCGCCGAAAACATCTTGAGCTTCCAGATCCCCATCGGGGTCCCCATGAACACGGAGTCGCCCCATGTCCTCAGCCGGCCCATCGACGAGCGCGACGTGCCCCCGGGCATGCTCTACTTCGGCCAGCTCCGCGGCCGCATCCTCCCCGTCGCGGCCGCCCGCTTCGCCAACCAGATGCTGGAAACCTTCATCGAACGCTTCGATTGCGGGTGACGGCTACCGCGCCTCGTCCCTGATCTTGCGCCAGCGGGCGACGTTGCGCTGGTGTTCCTCCAGGGTGCGGGCGAAGGCGTGGCCGCCGTCGCCGTCGGCGACGAAGTACAGCTCGTCGCTCTCGATGGGATCGAGCGCCGCCGCCAGCGAGGCGCGCCCGGGGTTGGCGATGGGGCCGGGCGGCAGGCCGGGCGAGACGTAGGTGTTGTAGGGCGACGGATGGGCCAGGTCCTTGCGGGTGAGCGGCCGGTTCAAAGGTCCGGAGCCTTTGGTCAGCGCATAGATGGTGGTGGGATCGGACTGCAGCAGCATGCCCAGGCGCAGGCGGTTGATGAACACCGCCGCCACGCGGCGGCGCTCCTCCGGCACGGCCGTCTCCTTCTCGATGATGGAGGCGAGGACCACCGCCTGCTCGGGAGACTCCAGCGGCAGGTCCGGGAGCCCGCGACGCCCAGAGAGCGTCCAGCGCGCCGCTCATGGCGTCGCGCATCCGCTCGATCATGGCCGCGCGCGTGTCGCCCAGGGAGAAGTGGTAGGTCTCGGGAAGCAGCGTTCCCTCGCCGGGCGCCGGCTCCGCCGATCCATCGTCCTCTTCCGTCAGCCCCGGCGTTTCGGCCAGCAGCGCCAGCACCTGGGCCGTGGTCAGGCCCTCGGGCACGGTCAGGCGCCGGACGACGGTGCGCCCCGATGTCAGGAGCGCCACCACCTCCTTGACGCTGATCCCGGCGGGGAACTCGTACTCACCGGCGCGAAGCCCCGCCTCCGCCTCCTGGATACGGACGCCGATCTGAAACACCAGCGGCGAAGAGATGACGCTGGCGTCCGCCAGCCGCTCGGCGATGCCGCGGACGCCCACGCCCTTGGGCACGACGACGATGGTTTGCTCGGCGAGGGGACCGGGCGCCTGATACTGCCGCGAGAGCCACAGCAGGCCGCCGGCGCCCGCCGCCACGATCAACAGCGCGACGACAACGACGGCGCACCCGAAGCGGCCCATGCCGCCGGATACCTAGTCTGCCCGTTTGAAGATCAGCGAGGCGTTGGTTCCGCCAAACCCGAAGGAATTGGAGAGCGCCGCGCGAACCGGCCGTTCCTTGGCCTGATGCGGCACCAAGTCGAGGTCACACCCCTCGGACGGATTGTCCAGATTGAGCGTCGGAGGCACCACGCCATCGCGTACGGCCATGATGGAAAAAATCGCCTCGGCCGCGCCGGCGGCGCCGAGCAGGTGGCCGATGGACGATTTCGTCGAAGACATGGAAACCGAACGGGCCGCATCGCCGAACGCCCGCTTGACCGCGCCCACCTCGATCTCGTCGCCAAGCGGCGTGGAGGTGCCGTGGGCGTTGATATAGTCGATGTCTTCCGGGTTCATGCCGGCGCGTTTCATCGCCATCTTCATGCAGCGATAGGCGCCATCGCCGGTCTCCGACGGAGCGGTGATATGGTGGGCGTCGCCGGTCAGCCCGTAACCCACGATCTCGGCGTAGATGGGAGCGCCCCGTTTCTTCGCGTGCTCGTATTCCTCCAGCACCACGACCCCGGCGCCCTCGCCCATGACGAAGCCGTCGCGATCCACGTCCCAGGGACGGGATCCCTTTGCGGGCGTGTCGTTGAACTTGGTGGAGAGCGCCTTGGCCGCAGCGAACCCGGCGATCCCGGTGCGGCAGATCGCCGCCTCGGCGCCACCGGCAACCATCACGTCGGCATCGTCCCACATGATCAGCCGGGCGGCGTCGCCGATGGCGTGAGCCCCCGTGGCGCAGGCGGTGACCGCGGAATGGTTGGGGCCCTTGAACCCGTACTTGATCGACGCGTGGCCGCTGACCAGGTTGATCAGGCAGGCCGGAATGAAAAACGGGCTCACCCGGCGAACCGATCCGTTCTCGACGAGAACGGAGTTCTTGTGGATTTCCTCGAGGCCACCGATGCCGGAACCGATCATCACGCCCGTGCGGATGCGCGACTCCTCGTCCTCGGGCTTCCAGCCGGCGTCGGTCACGGCCTGCTCGGCCGCCGCCAGGCCGAAGACGATGAACGCGCCCATGCGCCGCTGTTCCTTCGCCGACACCCAGTCATCGGCGTTGAAGCGGCCCTCGGACGTTTCACCGATCGGAACGTGAGCGGCGATCTTTGCCGGCAAGTCGGAAACGTCGAACGTTTGGATCGCGCCGAGTCCCGATTCACCGTTGATCAGGCGCTCCCAGTTCGTCTTAACCCCGCAACCGAGGGGCGCGACAAGGCCAAGTCCTGTTACTACTACGCGTCTCATATCCCCGCATCGTCCAGTGACAGTGATACTCTGGTCTCAAACGGCCCGGTCGTCGGACCGCTTTCCACAATGAGCGCCTGGCCGCCAGCCACGCCCACGAACGGCCGTCAGGCCGTGGCGTTGGTGATGTAGTCGACGGCGTCCTTTACCGAGAGAATTTTCTCGGCTGCCTCGTCCGGGATTTCGATGCCGAATTCCTCTTCGAAGGCCATGACCAGTTCCACGGTATCCAAACTGTCGGCGCCCAAATCATCGATGAAGCTGGCGGATTCGACCACCTTGGATTCTTCGACGCCCAAGTGCTCGACAATAATTTTTTTCACCCGCTCGGCGACGTCACTCATGCTGTGTCCCCTCGATCAGATTGATTGATATTTTAACGTTCATAACTGCTGGCCGTTCCCCTGATGCGGCTGTACGCTGCGCCGCAGCAAAAATCGCCGTTTGGTAGCACACTTTATCGCCCTTTGCCAACGAGCAACGCTCCGTGAACACTCAAGACCCTGTTTACACCATGGTCATCCCACCGTTCACGTGGAAAGTCTGACCCGTTATGTATGCGGCTTCGTCGCTTGCCAAGTACCCGACGCAAGCGGCCACATCCTCCGGCGTTCCCAGTCTTCCCATCGGAATTCTGTCTAAGATTGCCTTTTGCCGGTCTTCTGGCAAGGTGGCGGTCATATCGGAGGCGATAAAACCGGGCGCCACGCAATTCGCGGTAATGCCCCGGCTGGCGACCTCTTGGGCCAGGGCCTTGAACATTCCGATCATGCCGGCCTTTGACGCGGCGTAGTTGACCTGGCCGGGATTTCCGGTCACGCCAACCACCGACGTAATCCCGATGAACCGTCCCCAGCGTCTTTTCATCATCCCGCGTAACGCCGCGCGGGTGAGCCGGAAGGCCGCCTCCAGATTGACTTCCATCACCACTCGCCAATCTTCGTCAGACATCCGCATCACCAGGCCGTCGCGGGTGATTCCGGCGTTGCTGACGACGATGTCGAGTCCGTTCATCTGCGATTCGGCCTCGCGGACCAGGACCTCGGCGGCGCCGTCGCCGCCCAGGTCGGCGGGGATCACCCGGGCGGACCCGCCGATTTCATCGGCCAGGGCCTCGAGCGCGGGAACCCGGGTGCCCGACAAACCAACGGTCGCGCCCTGGCGCGCCAGGGTCTTGGCGATGGCGCGTCCGATACCACCGGATGCTCCGGTCACCAGCGCTGATTTGCCGCTCAAATCGAGCATGTTCGCTATCCAAAACTCTGCCGACACGAGATCGCGGCTCCACGTGCCCGTCCGGCGGCCAAAAGCACGGGTCACCAGTGCCGCGGCACCCTTCGGGAACCGGGCCACCTTACCGGACCGTTAGCTAGGAAAAACCGACGAACCTCCGCTCCCTCACATCTTGAAACTTTTTGTTCGTTCGATGTCATAACGGGCCGTTCCGTCCTGTCAAGCATCCGTAACAAAAACCATGACTGGAGCGCCCGCTTGCGTGATCGGTCCAGTCATGGTTTATTGCCGCCTCGCTTCTCCTTGCCGGACCGTTCCGGCTATTCCGGGCGTTGTCCCGGATGAGATAATCCAAAGGGAGTTTGGCCATTGCCTTACTACGAAACCGTGTTTATCGCACGGCAAGACATTTCCGCGACCCAAGTCAACTCTCTCGCCGACACCTTCACCAAAACCATCGAAGACAACGGCGGCAAGATCGCCAAGCGCGAGGTCTGGGGTTTGCGGCCGCTTGCCTACCGATTGAAAAAGCAGCGCAAGGGGCACTACGTCCTGTTCAATATCGACGCGCCGGCGCCCGCCGTCCATGAGATGGAACGGCAGATGCGCATCAACGAGGACATCCTGCGCCACCTCACCGTTCGTGTCGACGAGTTGGAGGAAGGTCCCTCGGCGATGATGCAGATGCGGGCGGGACGCGGCGACGACCGTCCCCGCCGCGACGATCGATTCCGCTCGAACCCGCGTTCGGGTGACGGGGAACACGGCGGGCCTCGTGCATCGGCGCCGCCGCAGGCCCGCGCCGCGGAGCCGGACAGCCCCGCGAAGGCCGACGATACCGCCACCCCGAGCAAGGAAGGAGACGAGTCATGAGCGCCCAGCGCAGACCGTTCTTCCGCCGCCGCAAGACCTGCCCGTTTTCCGGGGCCAACGCGCCGAAAATCGACTACAAGGACATCAAGCTCCTGCAGCGGTTCATTTCGGAGCGTGGCAAGATCGTGCCAAGCCGGATCACGGCGGTATCCACGAAGAAGCAGCGGGAAATGGCCAAGGCCATCAAGCGTGCCCGGTTCCTCGCCCTTCTTCCTTATATCGTCAAGTAGGGACGTTCCAGCGTAACCTCGAGCACGGTGTGCAGGTCCATGGCCCAATACTGGGGTGACGCGGCGACGATCGCCGCGAAACCCGGAAAAGCCTCGATGAATAAAACCGCGCTGATCGCCATCGGTGGAGGCGGACTGAGCGCCGCTGCGTCGATGGCGGGGATCTTCGGCTCGCCGGGAGGCTTCGTGCTCGCCTATCTGGCCCCGCTGCCGTTGATTTTGGTCGGGCTCGGGCTCGGTCCGATGGCGGCCGTGATCGCCGGCGCCACCGGCTTCGCGAGCGTGGGGCTGCTCGGCGGCATCACATCGGCCGGGGTGTACGGGGGCATGCATGCCTTTCCGTCCTGGCTGCTGGCCCGCCAGGCCCTGACCCGGACGTCCAATCCCGGCGACGCGTCGGAGACGTGGTATCCGGTCGGATCGGTCTTGTCGTGGCTGGCGGTGGCCGGCGCGGCCATCGCGGTCGCCACCGTGCTCGCCGCGCGCGGTCAGGCCGGGATCGAAGAGTCGGTGAAAACCCTTCTCGAGACCGCCCTGTCGATGGCCGCTCCCACGCTCGCCGAGGCCGATCGTCAGACGGTGGCCTCGTTCATGGCGCCCATGTTCATCGGCATGACGGCGGTGACCTGGCTGCTGATGATGACCGTCAACGGCGTGCTCGGGCAGGGGCTCTTGTCGCGGCGCGGATGGGCTATCCGGCCGACCCCGCGCTGGTCGGAGCTGACACTGCCGGACTGGATGTCGTGGTTGCTGGTGGGCGCCGCGGCGGTGACGGTGTTCGCTTCTGGCGACGTGGAATACTTGGCGTTCAATCTAGTGATCATCTTCGCCGCCCCGTTCTTTTTCCTGGGCTTGGCGGTCGTCCATACACTGACCCGGGCGTTTCCGGCGAGAGGTCTCGTACTGGCGGCGTTCTACGTCGCGCTGGTACTGTTTCTGCTGGTCGTCGGACTGGCCGTGGCGGCATTGGGCGTAATCGAACAATGGGTGGGTATCCGCGCGCGTTTCGCGAAGGGCGGGCCCGCGCAAGGGAGTGAATGATGGAAGTTATTCTTTTGGAGCGTATCGAAAAGCTCGGCCAGATGGGCGAGGAGGTCAACGTCAAGACAGGCTTCGCCCGCAACTACCTGTTGCCGAAAAACAAGGCTGTGCGGGCGACCGACGAAAACCGCATGCAATTCCAGGAGCAGCGAGTCCAGCTCGAAGCCAGGAACCTGGAACGCAAGGCCGAGGCCGAGAAGGTCGCCGAGCCGCTGAAGGGACTGTCGGTGGTTCTGATCCGCCAGGCCGGAGAAAGCGGCCAGCTTTACGGCTCGGTCAACGCCCGGGACATCGCGCAGGCCGTGACCGAGGCCGGAGCCAGCATCGGCCGCCAGCAGGTCTCGCTGAACACCCCCATCAAGGCGCTCGGAATGCATTCCGTTTCCGTCAACCTCCATCCGGAGGTGGCCATCGAGGTGACCGTGAACGTGGCCCGTTCGCCCGACGAAGCGGAAACCCAGGCGCGGACGGGACGCGCCGTCGGCCGCTTCGACGAAGAGGAAGAGGAAGAAGCGCGCGCCGCCGAACTCGAAGCGCAAGCGAACGCCGTCTTCGAGGAAGAGGTGGCCGGGGACGCGACCGGGGAGTCCGCCCCCGACGAGTCCGCCGATGACGAATCGTCGGTGGAAGCGGAGACCTCGCCGCCCCGGGAATGACCCGGGCGGGGTTCTGAAAGCGAACAATTCGGGCGCGCGGCCGGGTGACTGGCCGCGCGACCGGTTTTTCGGCGGGGCCCGCGCGGGGCGGTCGCGGTAATCGCGAATGGCCCGGCCTTGCCGCCGAAACGCGCGGACGCTTGGTTTTCCACAGGTTTACCCCCAAAGCGCCCACCCGACTCACAGCATGCCGGCCGTCGTGAAAACGATCCCCACTGTTTTCGGATTTCCCGATACGTGCCTCCGCCGCCAGGGCGTATGCTCCACCGCATGACATTCACATCGACGGCGGACCGACCTTTCGAATTCACCGGCCTTGGCAACTCGGCTCCCGGGTTTCGCAGCCCACCCCACAACATCCAGGCGGAAAAGGCGCTGCTCGGGGCCATATTCGTGCACGAAAGAGCCTACGAGCGGGTGTCGGAGTTCCTTCGTCCCGAACATTTCGCCATCGCCGAACACCGTCTGATCTACGAGGCCTGCTCGAAGCTGATCGAACGCCAGCAGGTGGCCAATCCGGTCACCCTGCAAAGCCACTTCGCCCAGGACGACAAGCTGGCGGCGGTGGGCGGTCCGGGTTACCTGATGGAACTCGCGGAATCCGCCGTTACCATCATCAACGCCGGCGAATACGGGCGTCTCATCCACGACCTCTATCTGCGGCGCGAACTGATCTGCCTCGGCGAGGACGTGGTCAACCGCGCCTACGAATGCGACGTGGACGAGCCGGCGACGGCGCAGATCGAGATCGCGGAGCAGGGCCTCTACGACATGGCCACCCGCGGCGAGTACGAGGGCGGGTTCGAAACCTTCGCCGTCAGCATGAACAACGCCCTTCAACTGGCGGAGGCCGCCCAGAAGCGCCAGGGCGCGCTGAGCGGCGTCACCACCGGGCTTCGCGACCTGGACGGGCGTCTCGGCGGACTGCACGCGTCCGACCTCATCATCCTTGCCGGACGCCCTTCCATGGGCAAAACGGCGCTGGCCACGAACATCGCCTTCAACGCCGCCAAGGCCTTCCGCAGCGAGCGGCAGGAGGATGGCTCGATGGCGGTGACCGACGGCGCCGTCGTCGGTTTCTTCTCGCTCGAGATGTCGGACGAGCAATTGGCCACGCGCATCCTGTCCGAACAAACCCGGGTATCCTCGGACAAGATCCGCCGGGGCATGATCGCGGCGGAGAAACTGAGCGAACTGGTGGTCGCCAGCCGGGAGCTTCAGAACCTGCCCATCTACATCGACGATACGCCGGCGCTCAGCATCAGCGCCATGCGCACCCGGGCGCGGCGGCTGAAGCGGCAGCATAACCTGGGCATGATCGTCATCGACTATCTGCAGCTGATCGCGCCGTCGCCCGGCGCGCGCCACGACAGCCGGGTTCAGGAGATCTCCGAAATCACCCGCGGCCTGAAGGCGCTGGCAAAGGAATTGAACGTGCCGGTGCTGGCGCTGTCGCAGCTCTCGCGCGCCGTCGAACAGCGCGAGGACAAACGCCCGCAGCTTTCGGACCTGCGCGAATCCGGCACCATCGAACAGGACTCGGACGTGGTCATGTTCATCTACCGCGATCAGTACTACCTGGAACGCGCCGAGCCGATTCAGCGCGGCGACGAACCGATGGACAAGTTCATGGAACGCTATGACCGGTGGCGCCAGCGGTGCGAGGAAGCACACAGCAAGGCCGAGGTCATGGTCGCCAAGCAAAGGCACGGCCCCATCGGCAAGGTCGAGCTTTTCTTCGAGGGCGAGTTCACCCGTTTCGGAGATCTGGAAACCGAGCACATTCCCGATGTTTGAGCATTGACCAGCGAAGCCGAACGGGCAGGCGCCATCCTGACCATCGACCTGGGGTTGATCGTCGCCAACTACCGGAGCCTTCGCGGTCGGGTCGCGCCCGCCGAGTGCGCGGCCGTGGTCAAGGCGGATGCCTACGGCCTGGGGGCGGGGCGCGTGGCGCCCGTGCTCCGCGACGCGGGATGCCGGACCTTTTTCGTCGCTTCGATCGACGAGGGAATAGCCCTCCGGCGGGTGCTGGACGAACGCGACCGCGAGCAGGGTGGCGACGGATCGATCGGCACCGAATCCGCCGTTTACGTTCTCAACGGCCTGTTCCCGAGGGCTCCCGGCCTTTTCGCCGAGCACCGGCTTCGTCCGGTCCTCAACTCCCTCGGGGAGATCGACGCGTGGGCGGCGTTCGCGCGGGACACGGCGCCCGGGGCGGCGGCCGCGATCCACGTGGACACGGGAATGTCGCGGCTCGGCCTGCCGGGGAACGAACTCGCGATCCTGCGCGACGACCCGTCCCGGCTCGCCGGGTTCCGGCCGACCCACGTGATCAGCCACCTGGCGTGCGCCGACGAACCCGGCCATCCGCTCAACGGCCTTCAACTTGAGGCGTTCGCGTCGGCGCGGGCATCGCTGCCGCCCGCCCCCGGATCGCTGGCGAATTCTTCCGGCATCTTCCTGGGACCCGCGTATCACGCCGACCTGGCCCGGCCGGGATGCGCCCTCTATGGGGTCTCTCCGGTTCCCGGCCGGCCCAACCCCATGCGGCAAGTTGTTCGCCTGCAAGGGAAAATCCTGCAAGTGCGTGACATTGACACACCCCAGACCGTTGGATATGGTGCGACGCATCGCGCGGAAAAACGGGAACGAATCGCCACCGTGGCCGTTGGATATGCCGATGGCTACCTCCGGCACCTCGGCAACCGGGGGTGCGCGTACGTTGGCGATTTTCGCGTGCCTTTGGTGGGACGGGTATCCATGGATCTGATCACGTTCGATGTTACCGGCGTCCCCGAGGCACTCGTCCGCCCCGGCGAGGCGATCGATCTCCTCGGCCCCCGCGTGACCGTGGATGAGCTCGCCGCCGCCGCCGGCACCATCGGCTACGAGATCCTCACCAGCCTCGGCGCGCGCCATCATCGTATCTACCGTAATTGTTAGGACCCGGCCGGCGATGAATATCCTTCAGCCGATCGGCCGCTTCATGCTGGCTTTTCTCGCGACCGCCGGGCGCGTGGTGATTTTCGCCGGCTCCGGGCTCAGTCATTGCGTCCGGCCGCCGTTCTACTTTCGCGTGCTGGTCCGCCAGATGGTGGAGATCGGCTATTATTCGCTGCCCGTGGTCGGGTTGACGGCGATTTTCGCCGGCATGGTTCTGGCGCTGCAGAGCTACACGGGATTCGCCCGGTTCTCCGCCGAGGGCGCCATCGCCAACGTGGTGGTGGTGGCCATCACCCGGGAACTGGGCCCGGTGCTGGCCGGGCTGATGGTGGCGGGCCGGATCGGCGCCTCCATGGCCGCCGAGATCGGCACCATGCGGGTCACCGAGCAGCTCGACGCGCTGACCACGCTTTCGACCAATCCGATGAAATACATGGTGGCGCCGCGCCTGATCGCCGGGGTCGCCATGCTGCCGATCCTGGTGCTGATCGCCGACATCATCGGGGTGTTCGGCGGCTATCTGGTCGCCGTCTACAAGCTCGGCTTCAACCCCGCCAACTACATCCAGAGCACCTGGGATTTCGTGCAGCCGATGGACGTGATTTCCGGCCTGGTCAAGGCCGCCGTGTTCGGGTTCATCATCACGCTGATGGGCTGCTACCACGGCTACAGCTCGAGGGGCGGCGCCCAGGGCGTCGGAGCGGCGACCACCAACGCGGTGGTTTCGGCGTCCATCCTGATCCTCTGCTTCGACTACATCCTGACCGAGATGTTCTTCGCGAAATGACCGAGAAACCGCCGAAAATCCGGGTCCGTGGCCTGAACAAGGCGTTTGGCGACAAGGTGGTCCTGAAGGGCCTCGATCTCGACGTGGGCGTCGGCGAATCGGTGGTGGTGATCGGCGGTTCGGGAACCGGCAAGTCGGTGCTGCTGAAATGCATCCTCGGCCTGCTTCAGCCCGACGCCGGAAGCATCGAGGTGGATGGCGAGGAAGTGGTCGGTATCGACACCGACGGGCGGGAGCGGATCAACCGCAAATTCGGAATGCTGTTCCAGGGCGGCGCGCTGTTCGACAGTCTGCCGGTGTGGGAGAACGTCGCGTTCGGACTGATGGCCGCGAAGCGCGCCGGCCGCGCCGAAGCCCAAGAGATCGCGGTCGGCAAACTGGCCGAGGTGGGCCTCGGAAAAGAGGTGGCGAGCCTGTTTCCGGCGGAGCTGTCCGGCGGCATGCAGAAGCGCGTGGCGCTCGCCCGCGCCATCGCGGCGGACCCGGAGATCATTTTCTTCGACGAACCGACCACGGGTCTCGATCCGATCATGGCCGACGTCATCAACGACTTGATCGTGGATACGACCCGCAACATGGGGGCGACGGCCCTGTCCATCACCCACGACATGGCCAGCGCCCGCAAGATCGCTCATCGCATCGCCATGCTCTATGAAGGACGCATCATCTGGGCCGGGCCCGTGGAAGAGATCGACCGGTCCGGCGACGCGCACGTGGACCAGTTCATCAACGGCCGCGCCGAGGGGCCGATCAAAATGGCGGTGCGGGCTTAACGCGCTCCGGACCTTGGAGGGCCCGGCGGGCCCTCGCGGACCATGAGCGCGGTCGCCCGCCTCAGACAATGAGGGAACAATCGATCGTTGCCCCGTAGCGCACCCGCGTACAGTTGCCAGGAATGTGGCGCCGTCCAGCCGAAATGGGCCGGCCGCTGCGAGGCATGCGGGGCGTGGAACGCGTTGATCGAGGAGGTGCCGGCGGAACAGGCGCCCAAGGGACTTGGATCGCGCCGGGGCCGGCGCGTCGAATTTTCCTCGCTGGACGGCGATATCGTCGTGACGCCGCGCTTTGTCACCGGCATCGGAGAGTTCGACCGGGTGACGGGCGGCGGGCTGGTGCCTGGCTCCGCCCTCCTGATCGGCGGCGATCCCGGCATCGGCAAATCCACCGTGCTGCTGCAGGTTTCGGCGGCCCTGTCGGCGAACGCGCGCTGCGCCTACATATCCGGCGAGGAAGCCGTCGATCAAATGCGATTACGGGCGGATCGGCTGGGGTTGCGCGGCGCCCGGGTGGATCTGGCGGCGGCCACGTCGGTGCGCGACATCGCCGCGACGCTGGATACGCCGAGCGGACCCGAGATCGTCGTGATCGACTCCGTGCAGACGCTGTTTCTCGATTCGCTCGAATCGGCGCCCGGCACGGTCTCGCAGGTGCGCGCGTCGGCCCAGGAACTCATCCGCCTCGCCAAGCGGCGCGGCTTCGTCCTGCTGCTGGTGGGGCACGTCACCAAGGAAGGCATGATCGCCGGCCCCCGCGTGCTGGAGCACATGGTGGACACGGTGTTGTACTTCGAGGGCGAACGCGGTCACCAGTTCCGGATTCTCCGGGCGGTGAAGAACCGCTTCGGTGCCACCGACGAAATCGGCGTGTTCGAAATGACCGACGGCGGTCTCCGGGAAGTGATCAATCCGTCGGCGCTGTTCCTGGCGGAACGCGAGAGCGACGTGGCGGGCGCCTGCGTGTTCGCCGGCATGGAGGGCAGCCGGCCGGTTCTGGTCGAAATCCAGTCGCTGATCGCGCCATCGTCCCTGGGCACGCCCCGGCGCGCCGTCGTCGGGTGGGATTCCGGGCGCCTGGCGATGATCATGGCGGTGCTGGAGGCGCGCTGCGGCCTTTCTTTCGGCGCCGCCGACGTGTATCTAAACGTGGCGGGAGGCCTGAGAATCGGCGAGCCGGCCGCCGATCTGGCGGTCGCGGCGGCGCTGGCCTCCTCGGCCAACGACAGCGCGATGCCGGCGGAGACGGTGGTGTTCGGAGAAATCGGACTCTCGGGGGAAGTGCGGGCGGTGGCGCGAAGCGGCGCCAGGCTGAAGGAGGCCGCGAAACTGGGATTTTCCCACGCCATCGTGCCGACCCGGCGTTCGGGCCGGGCGGAAACCGCGGAGGGAATCAGGACGACGGAGGTCGCCCACGTGATGGATCTGTTGACGCTGATCGGAACGGACGCGGCGGCGGGCGCGCGGAAACGGAGAACCGGCGGTGCCTGATCTCACCATGTTCGACGTCGGCCTGGTGGCCGTGCTGATCATTTCCGGGGTGCTCGCCTTCGTGCGCGGGTTCATTCAGGAGGTGCTGTCCATCGGCGCCTGGATCGGCGCCATCGTCGCCACCATTTTCGGACTTCCCCACGTCAAACCGATCGCGCGCGAGTTCATCCCGCATACGCTGTTGGCCGACGTGGTCGCCGGGGGCGCGATCTTCCTGGTCACGCTGGTGTTTCTCTCCATCTTCACCAACATGCTCTCCAGCCGGGTCAAGGGCAGCGCGCTCAACGCGCTCGACCGCTCGCTGGGCTTCGTGTTCGGCCTGCTGCGCGGCGCGGTCCTGGTCTGCCTTCTGTTCATCGGCGTCCAATGGTTGGTGAAACCCGACCAGCAACCCGACTGGGTGCGCAACGCCCGGTCGCTGCCGCTGGTGGTCTGGGGAGCGGACCAGCTTCGCGCCCTGGTCCCCTCCAACGCCCAGGACGCCGCCGCCGGCGCCGCCGGCGCGGCGGGGGACGAAGCCCGGAAAGTACTTGAAACTCACCGCATGCTGCGCGACATCATGAGTCCGGAACCGAAAGGACCGCCGTCCGAGACCGAGCGGGGCGTGGACGGTTACACGCCCAAGGAACGGCGGGACATGGAGCGCTTGATCGAAAGCGGCCGATGAAAGACCTGAGCAAAATGGTGGCACCCCCTTCCGCTCCCGAAAGCGGCCAACATTTCGGGTTTCTCGACGACGATCACTTTCATGACGAATGCGGTGTCTTCGGCATCTACGGTCACCGCGACGCGACCGCGACCACCGCGCTCGGTCTGCACGCATTGCAGCATCGCGGCCAGGAGGCCGTGGGAATCGTCAGCTGCGACGGCGACCATTTTCACAGCCACAAGGCGCTCGGCCTGGTGGGCGACAACTTCGGCTCCGAGGAAATCGTCAACCGGCTTCATGGATCCATGGCGGTGGGTCATGTGCGCTACTCCACCAGCGGCGACACGGTGCTGCGCAACGTCCAGCCGCTGTTCGCCGATTTCGAGTTCGGCGGACTGACCATCGCCCACAACGGCAACCTGACCAACGCCCTCGACGTTCGCAAGTCGCTGGTTCGCCGCGGCTGCATCTTTCAGTCCACCACCGATACCGAAACCATCATTCATCTGATGGCCACCAGTCATTATTCCACGGTGGTGGATCGCATGATCGATGCCATGCGCCAGCTGGAGGGCGCCTATTCCCTGGTGGCGATCACCCGGCGCAAGCTGATCGGCATGCGCGATCCCCACGGCGTCCGGCCGCTGGTGCTGGGCCGCTTCGAGGGCGCCTACGTCATCACCTCGGAGACCTGCGCGCTGGACATCATCGGCGCCGAGTTCATCCGCGACATCGAACCCGGGGAGATCGTCGTGATCGACGAGCACGGCATCAAGAGCGTCAAGCCGTTCGCGAAGGTGCCGCGCCGGTTCTGTATTTTCGAGTACATCTATTTCGCCCGGCCGGACAGCATCCTCGAGGGACGGAACGTCTACGAGGTGCGCAAGAGCATCGGCGCCGAACTGGCTCGCGAGAACGGCGTGGACGCGGACATGGTCATTCCCGTGCCCGACTCCGGCGTTCCGGCGGCCATCGGTTATGCCGAGGTGTCGGGCATCCCCTTCGAGCTCGGTATCATCCGCAACCATTACGTCGGCCGGACGTTCATCGAACCCACGGCGCGGATCCGTCACCTCGGCGTCAAGCTCAAGCACAACGCCAATATCCATCTGTTGAAAGGCAAGCGGGTCATCCTGGTCGACGATTCCATCGTCCGCGGCACCACCTCGGTCAAGATCGTCGAGATGGTGCGCGCCGCCGGCGCCACCGAGGTGCACCTGCGGATTTCCAGCCCGCCGACCACGCATCCCTGTTTCTACGGCATCGACACGCCGGAGCGCGAGGAACTGCTCGCCGCCACCCGCACCATCGAGGAGATGATCCGGTATATCGGCGTCGACTCGCTCTCCTATATCTCCATGGACGGCCTGTACCGAGCCGTCGGCGAGGCCGGACGGGACAACGAACGGCCGCAATACTGCGACGCGTGCTTCAGCGGAGAGTACGCCATCCGCCTGACCGACCACGAAGATCATCCCCTCGAAAAACAGCTTTCCCTGCTCGAGGAATGACGGTGCCGGAACCCAACCCGACCGCCGTTTCCCCCGGCGGCCGCCTGGCCGGCCGCGTCGCGCTGATCACCGGCGCGTCGCGGGGCATCGGCCGGGCGGTGGCGCTGCGGTTCGCCGCCGAGGGCGCCGAGCTTATTCTCGCGGCCCGCACCCAGGGCGCGCTGGAGGAGGTGGACGACGAAATTCGCGGGCTCGGCCGCCAGGCGACGCTGGTGCCCGCCGACCTCACCGACTACGCGGTCATCGACCGCATGGGCGCCGCCGTCTACGAGCGATGGGGGCGCCTGGACGCGCTGGTGGGCAACGCCGGGCTGCTCGGCGTGCTCAGTCCGCTGGGCCATATCAGCCCGGAGATGTGGGACCAGGTGATGGCGGTGAACCTGACCGCCAACTGGCGCCTGATCCGCGGCTTCGATCCGTTGCTTCGCGCGTCGGATGCCGGGCGGGCCGTGTTCGTCACCTCGGGCGTCAGCGGCGGCCGCGCCTATTGGGGGGCCTACGCGGTCAGCAAGGCGGCCCTGGAAACCATGGTCAAGATCTATGCCGCCGAGGTGTCGAAGACATCCGTCCGCGCCAACCTGATCAACCCCGGACCGACGCGCACGCGCATGCGCGCCCAGGCCTATCCCGGTGAAAACCCGGACAGCGTGAGGGCTCCGGAAGACATCACGGAGCTGTTTGTCCAACTGGCCGAACCCGCCTGCGTCCGCACCGGAGAGATCATCGACGCGTGATGGTGAGGTCGGCATCGTGGACAAATTGAAGAAAATGTCGCGCCGGCTACCGCCGATTACAGAAGCATCTGGACGAACGAGACCAGGGCGGCCACTCCGAACGCCACCACCATGGCCCCGAGCACCGTATTGATGGTCTTGATGACGCCGTCGGACATCCGCTCGCGGGCCGCCATGGACCCGCCGGTCAATGTCGCCCACCACAGCGCGGACCCGAGGAAGGCGCCGGCGACGACGAGGACGTTCAGCCGAGTGGCGTTCGACTCCTCGGCGAGCAGTCCGAGACCGGCGAACACGCCGGCGAAGCCCAGCAGCGTGGCGGGATTGATGATGGTCAGCACGAAGCCGGTCGCCAGCCCCTTCGAATAGGTGTGCAGGCGCTGGAGGGACGCCACCGCCGCCGTATCGGCGAGCCGCTCGCGCGGAGGCTTGCGGTTGCGGATCATGTAGATGCCGAGATAGATGAGAAAAAGCCCGCCGATCAGCCGCACCGGCCCCTGGTGTTGCATCACGTAGTGGGTCATCAGCGACAGCCCGAACATGGCCGCGCCCGCCAGCATCCCGTCGGCGACGGCGGCTCCGAGACCGGTCACCATGCCGACGCCCCAGCGTCCCTGCAGGCCGTACCGCAGACACATGGCGCCGATGGCGCCCACGGGCATGGCGACCACGAACCCCGCGAACACCGCCTTCAGGAAGAAAACCAGCTCAGCCAAGAATACGCTTTCAAAGGTTGCCGGACATCGCCGCCGATCGTCGCGGCAGGCGTTATATAGCGGGGACCGCTAAGGGTCGCCAGACGCGATGGCGGGAACACCCATGCGTATTCAGGGAACGCCGCCATGGAGTCCGTTGGCTTTGTATATGGCGGAAAGTTTGCCGCGCGCGTTGGCGGGGCGGAAGTTGCGAAGAAAGTCGTTGTGGTTCAGTCCGCCGGGCCCCAATTCGTTGACGCAGCCATTGGCCGCCGGCGGCGGACACGCGTCCGGATAAGCATCCAGGGCGTCGACGATATCGGCCTGCGTGCGCGTGGTCATGGGGTCGTCGTCGTTAGCCGGCGCGTCGAACACGTCCCACAGCGCGGCGGCGTTGCAGAAGGGACGCTCCCAGCCCGACGAGACCGTCGCGCAGGCGAACGGCATGGTGGTTTGGTCCTGGCCCGTACCGGTGGCGGCCTCGAAATCGAACCGGGTGGCGCCGCGATACAGCGTCGGCGCCGCCGCCGTCCTCTCCCACATCCACGCCATGGCGAAGAACGAGGCCATGCCCTCCAGGAACGCCGCCCGCTCCAACTCCCGGGTGGTGAAATCCCAGGTCAGGCCGACGTAATCGGTGGGAAGCAACGGCGCGACGCGCAAGCCCAGGGCGTTCCACGTGACGAGATGGCCGAGCTCGTGCGCCACCGTCCACGGGGTCAGGACCGGCGTCCTGGCGGCCACCAGGATCTCGCTTCCGGTGGGCGCGAAACCCCAGCCGCCGGAGACGTTGGGCAGGCCGATGAGAATGTGGATGCCACGCATGGCGTTCACCAGAAGATCCGACCAGCCGCCGTTGCCGCCGCGCACCACGCGATCGAAGAACTCCCACGCGGTGATATACGCGGCGGCCGCGTCGCCGCCGTCGATGGTCACGGTCAATAATGGTGTCGGCCATCAGATCGACGCTCCGCGAACTCCCGAGCGCCTGTCCGGTGGGTCCGTGAACGGAAAACACTGGCGGTGGCATGCGGTCCCGTTGGCCGGCCGCATCCGTATGGCTCCACAGGATCGCCATGTGGGCGCGGGCGGGAAAGGCGTCGCGGGTCCAGTCCGTCCACCTGGCCGAATAGCAGCCGTCGGTGTCCGCGCGAACGAAGACCGGATCGATCTTCTGTTCGGGACCTCCGGCGCCGCTGAACGTGAAACGGATCAGCACTTCCGGGACAGGAATACTCCCGTCGGGGTCCACCGTATCGGCGCGATGCAGCGATCCGGCGGCATCGGTCAGTTGGCCACGCACTTCCTTCATGCGAACGCAACCGCCAACGTTGCCCGCGATGGTGGCGGCGGCTTCTCCCGCACTGGCCAGAACCATCAGAACCGGGAGAACGAAGAGCAGGATTTTGTTGTGTTTCTTCACGGGTTGGCGCGGATCTTTTCGGCGGGCGAGGCTCATCACATTGACGATCCGGGCTGGCGCCGTCAATGGCGGCGGCGCATTGCCACGCCGGCAATTTTTCGACCGCGTAATGAGTCACTGGAAGCCTCCGCCGTCCTGGTGCATATGTTCAAATTCTCGGGGACGCGCGACAACAAGGCTCCGACCTTCCACATGGGACAACGCTATGAGTTGGGAAACCTGGCAGATCGTCATCGTCCTGGTGCTGATCGCCGTCGTCTTCTTCGGGTTCGTGCGCGAGACCTTGACCCCGGACATCGTGGCGATGGCGGCGGTCGGCGCGCTCCTCGCCTTCGGCATCCTCGACACCCGCGAAGTGCTGTCGGTGTTCAGCAACAGCGCGCCGATCACCATTGCCTGCCTGTTCGTTCTGTCCGCCGCGCTGGAACGCACCGGCGTGATCGACAGTCTGGGCGAGACCATTTCGCGCCGGCGATGGCGGTCGCCTTGGACCGCCATGGCGGTGATGGCCTCGGCGGTCATGGTCCTGTCCGCGTTCATCAACAACACGCCCGTCGTGGTGATCCTGACGCCCGTGGTGATCGCCCTTTCCCACTCGCTGAAGGTGGCGCCGTCGCGGCTGCTGATCCCGCTGTCCTACGCCACCATTTTCGGCGGAACCTGCACGCTGATCGGCACGTCGACCAACATCCTCGTGGACGGCGTGGCCCAGGCGCACGATCTCGCTCCCTTCGGCATCTTCGAGATCACCGCTCCCGGCGTTCTCATGGGCTTGATCGGCATCGCCTACCTGTTCCTGTTCGGGCGCTGGCTGCTGCCGGACCGGGTGACCCTGGCCGACATCCTTCCCGATCCGTCGCGTCGGCAGTTCCTCACCGAGTTTCTCGTGCCCGGACATTCGCCGCTGGTCGGCAAGACGCTGGCCGAGGCGGGCCTGACGGGCAAACGCGGCATTCACGTCATCGACCTCATCCGCGACCGTGTGTCGGTCGACCCGGAACATGGGGCGCCGCGGCTGGAGGCGGGCGACCGCCTTGTTCTCCGGACCCGCGTCGCGGACGTGATGGAATTGCGCGACGCCGGCGGACTGGCGTTCGACCCCTCGGACCGTCCCGCCCTGGAGCCGATCTCCAGCCATAAGGCCATGCTCATGGAAGGCATCGTCGGCCCCTTTTCGGAACTGGTCGGCCAGCGCGTCGTCGACCTCAACCTGCGCCGGCAGTACGGAACCTACATCATCGCCATTCACCGTCAGCGCGAACGGCTGCAGGACAATTTCGACAAATTGCGTCTCGCGTTCGGGGACACCCTGCTATTGGAAGGACCGCCCGAAGGTCTGAGAAGGCTGTTCGACCGGCAGGATCTGGTCAACCTGACCCAGCCGGCGGAAAGGCCCTTCCGCCGAAGCAAGGCGCCCATCGCCATCGTGCTGGTGGCCGCGATGATGGTTCTCGCCACCTTCGAAGTGCTGCCGATCGCGGCCTTGGCGCTGATCGCCGCGACCGCCGCGGTGGTGCTCGGCTGTCTCGACACCGAGGAAGCCTACAAGGCCATCCACTGGCGGATCCTCATGCTGATTTTCGGCATGCTCGCGCTCGGCCGGGCGATGGAGACGACCGGCGCGGCGGCTCTCCTGGTCGGACAGCTTACTTTCGTCGCGGCGGCGCTCGGCCCGGTCGCGGTGCTGTCGAGCATCTATTTCCTGACCTCGGCGGTAACCGAGGTGATGAGCAACAACGCCGCCGCCATCCTCATTACCCCGATCGCCATCGGGATCGCCGAGCAGATGGGTGTCGACCCGCGTCCGTTCGTGGTGGCCGTCATGTTCGCGGCGAGCGCCAGCTTCGCCACGCCCATCGGGTATCAGACCAACACCTTCGTCTATACTGCCGGCGGCTACCGGTTCACCGATTTCGTCAAGATTGGGCTGCCGCTGAACCTGCTCCTGTGGGCGGCCGCGACCTTCATCATTCCGCTGTTCTGGCCGCTTTGAAGCGGGGGTCCGTTCTGAGGCGGCCCTCCCGGAAAAGAACAAGGGGGCCGAAGCCCCCTTGTCTCGTCTCGTTCGGGTCGTGACGACGCCTAGGCCGTGGAGTGTACGCCCCCGGCGCCCAACGCCGCTTGCGCCGCCGCCAAGCGCGCGATCGGCACGCGATAGGGCGAGCAGGACACGTAGTTGAGTCCGACCGTGTTGCAGAAATGCACGGACGCCGGATCGCCGCCATGCTCGCCGCAGATGCCGAGCT
This sequence comes from uncultured Alphaproteobacteria bacterium, assembly GCA_963701445.1. GTDB lineage: Bacteria > Pseudomonadota > Alphaproteobacteria > Rhodospirillales > Defluviicoccaceae > CAKZLS01. The sequence goes on along the minus strand of CAVPAM010000050.1, from coordinate 104,050 downwards.
TGATGTCGGGGCGGGTTTTGCGCCCGCGCTCCACGGCGATCTTCACCAGCTCGCCGACGCCCTCCTGGTCGATGGTCACGAACGGATCGTTCGGGATCACGCCCAGATCCTGATAGGGCACCAGGAAGTTGCCGGCATCGTCCCGCGACAGGCCGTACGTGGTCTGCGTCAGGTCGTTGGTGCCGAAGCTGAAGAACTCGGCGCCCGCGGCGATCTTGTCGGCGATCAGGGCCGCGCGCGGCAGCTCGATCATGGTGCCGACCATGTAGGCCATTTTGGCGCCGGTCTTCTGGCTCACTTCTCCGGCGACCCGGTCGATCATCACCTTCAGCCGGTCGAACTCGGCCACGGTGGAGACCAGCGGGATCATCACTTCCGGCAGCACCTGCGAGCCCTTGGCCGCGACCTCGGCGGCCGCCTCGAAGATGGCCCGGGCCTGCATTTCGTAGATCTCCGGATAGGTCACGCCGAGGCGGCAGCCGCGATGGCCGAGCATGGGGTTGGACTCGTGCAACTGGTCGGCGCGCGCCTTGAGAGTGGCGACGTCCGAACCCGCCGCCTTCGCCACGGCGGCCATGTCGGCCTCGGTGTGCGGCAGGAACTCGTGCAGCGGCGGATCCAGCAGGCGGATGGTCACCGGGAGACCGGCCATGATGGTGAACAGCTCGACGAAGTCCTGGCGCTGGTACGGAAGGAGCTTGTCGAGAGCGATCCGCCGCTCCTTTTCGCCGGACGCGAGGATCATCTCGCGCACATGGATGATCCGCTGCGGATCGAAGAACATGTGCTCGGTGCGGCAGAGCCCGATCCCCTCGCAACCGAAGTTGCGCGCGGTGCTCGCGTCGAGCGGGGTTTCGGCGTTGGCCCGCACCTTCATCGTGCGGAACTCGTCCACCCAGCCCATCAGCTTGCCGAAATCGCCGGTCAGCTCGGGAAGGATCTTCGGCACCTCGCCGGCCATCACCTGGCCCGACGCGCCGTCGAGGGTGATCATGTCGCCTTCCTTGAGGACGACGCCGCCGGCGGTCAGGGTCTTGGCCGCGTAGTCGACGGTGAGATCGCCGGCGCCGGCCACGCAGGGCGTGCCCATGCCGCGGGCGACCACGGCCGCGTGACTGGTCATGCCGCCGCGGGTGGTGAGAATGCCCTCGGCCACGTGCATGCCGCCGATGTCTTCCGGCGACGTCTCGATGCGGGTCAGGATCACCTTCTTGCCTGCCTTGACCCAGACCTCGGCCTCGTCCGCGGTGAACACGATCTGGCCGGAAGCGGCGCCCGGAGAGGCCGGCAGGCCCTTGCCCAGAACCTTCTTCGGTGCCTTCGGATCGAGCATCGGGTGCAGAAGCTGGTCGAGCATGGCCGGATCCATGCGGAGGATCGCCTCTTTCTTGTCGATCAGGCCTTCCTCGGCCATGTCGACGGCGATTTTCAGCGCCGCCTGGGCGGTCCGCTTGCCGGTGCGGGTCTGGAGCATCCAGAGCTTATTCTTCTGGATGGTGAACTCCATGTCCTGCATGTCGGTGTAGTGCGCTTCCAGGCGGTCGCGAATGGCGTGCAGTTCGGTGTAAAGCGGCGGCAGAACTTCTTCCAGGGACGGAAGATCGGAATTGATCGCCTTTTTCTCGGCGATGCTCAGCGGCTGCGGCGTGCGGATGCCGGCGACCACGTCCTCGCCCTGGGCGTTCACCAGGTATTCGCCGTAGAACAGGTTTTCGCCGGTCGACGGGTTGCGGGAGAAACACACGCCGGTGGCGCAGTCGTCGCCCATGTTGCCGAACACCATGGCCTGAACGTTGACGGCCGTGCCCCAATCGGCGGGAATGCCGTACATCTTGCGATACGTGATGGCCCGCTTGTTCATCCAGCTGCCGAACACGGCGCCCACGGCGCCCCAAAGCTGCTCGTTCGGATCCTGCGGAAAGTCCTTGCCGATGTGCTTGCGCACCTCGTTCTTGTAGGCGCCCACCAGAACCTTCCAGTCCTCGGCGGACATGTCCGTGTCGAGGGTCTTGCCCTGCTCTTCCTTGTGCTTCTCCAGAAGCGCCTCGAAGTGCTCGGTGTTCACGTCCAGAACGACGTTGCAGTACATCTGAATGAACCGGCGATAACTGTCGTAGGCAAACCGCTCGTCGCCGGTCTGGGCGGCCAGGTTCTCGACGGTCTTGTCGTTGAGACCGAGGTTGAGGACCGTATCCATCATGCCCGGCATGGACGCCCGCGCGCCCGAGCGCACGGAAACCAGCAGCAGCGGGCCGCTGGTGGCGCCGAACTTGCCGCCCATGATGTCTTCCACCTGTTTGATGGCGGCTTCCACCTGCTGCGTCAGGTCGCCCGGATAGGTCTCCCCGTTGGCGTAGTAATAGGTGCAAACCTCGGTGCTGATGGTGAAGCCCGCGGGCACCGGCACGCCAAGGCTGCTCATCTCGGCGAGGTTCGCGCCCTTGCCGCCGAGCAGATTTTTCATGTGGGCACGGCCTTCGGCCTTACCGTCCCCGAATGTGTAAACCCATTGTGTCATGTTATTGTCCCTAACCCTCGATATGTGAAAAATCCGCAACCCCACCCAGGGCCGACCGGATTTGCGACAGAAGCCTCAACCGGTTGACACGAAGTTGCGCGTTATCGCAGTTCACCGTGACGGTATCGAAAAATGCGTCCACCGGAGAGCGCAACCCCGAGAGAACGGCCATCGCCGCTCCGAATTGCTCCTCCCCGAGTGCCCTGGCGATCTGCTGTCGCGCCTGCCCTAGAGTTTGATAGAGTTCTGTTTCTTCGGTTTGAGAAAGAAGCCCTTCGTCTGCCTCTCCGTCGTAACTTGTGCCATCCTTTTTCTCTTCGATGCGGACGATATTGCTCGCCCGTCGGTAGGCGGTCAGCAAATTAGCACCGTCGTCCGTGTCGAGGAAGTCTTTAAGGGCAGAAACCCGCGAGAGCAACCTTACAAAGTCATCCTCGCCGCCGAGAGCGAAAACCGCCGATATGAGATCGTGCCGGATTCCCTGTTCGCGCAGGTGCGCCTTGAGGCGGTCGGCGAAGAAATCCAGCAACTCCCACGACGCCGGCTCGTGCGGCTCCCGCCACCCGGGCCGCGAGGCCGTCGCGAAACCGGATATGGCGATGGAGCTGTCCGGTTGTCCGTCCTTCATCGTCACCGCGCGTTCGCGATGGAGCTTTCCGGCGGCGTCGAACCAGGTCAGCAAGGGGACGCGAAGCTTGTTTTCCACGATCAGCCGGATCACGCCGAGCGCGGCCCGGCGAAGCGCGAACGGATCCTTCGATCCGGTGGGCTTCTGGTCGATGGAGAAAAACCCGGCGAGCGTATCGATCTTGTCCGCCAGCGCCACCGTCAGCGCTGACCGGCGCGGAGGGACAGTCGTCGCCCGGACCCTGCGGCGAATAGTGATCGGCGATGGCCTGGGCCACTTCCGCGTCCTCGCCGTCGTTGAGGGCATAGTACCGGCCCATCAGGCCCTGAAGCTCCGGCAGTTCGCCCACCATCTCGGTCATCAGGTCGGCCTTGCACAGCCGGGCCGCCCGCTCGGCCTTCACGGGATCGGCCCCGCACGCGCCGGCCCATTCGCGCGCGAGCTTGGCGATCCGCTCCACGCGTTCGCGGTCGGTGCCCAGCTTGGCGTGGAAGATCCGCTCGGCGAGCCGGTCGATCCGGCTTTCCAGGGTCTTCTTGCGGTCCTGGTCCCAGAAGAACTTGGCGTCCGCCAGGCGGGCGCGCAGCACCCGCTCGTTGCCGGCGATCACCTGCTTGCCGCCGTCGCTGGCCTCCGTGTTGGCCACCACCAGGAACCGGGGCGCCATCGCGCCGGCGCCGTCGAGCAGCGAGAAATACTTCTGATGGGTGCGCATGGCGGTGATCAGCACCTCGGGCGGCACGGCCATGAAGGCGTCGTCGATGCGCCCCATCATCACCACCGGCCATTCCACCAGCCCCACCACCTCGTCCAGCAATCCGGGGTCCTCGCGGATCGTCAGGCCCTCGGCCGCCGCCAGCTTCCCGGCCTGTTCGACGATGACGGCGCGTCGCTCCTCGGGGTCGACCATCACCTTGGCGTCTGTCAGCTTGGCCATGTAGTCGGCGAAACCGGAGACCGCGAACGGATCCGGCGCGAGAAACCGGTGACCGAGCGTGGTCGCGGTGAACCTCAAGTCCGAGACGCCGTCCGCCCCCGCGCCGTCCCCGGATCCTCCGAAGGAGAAGCTCCCCTCCAGCGGGGTTCCGTCGAACACGGCGAGGATATTGTGCAAGGGACGGACCCAGCTCGCCGTGGTGGTGGCCCAGCGCATGGACTTGGGCCAGGGCATCTGGGTCAGAACGCCGTCGATCAACGATGGCAGAACCTCGCGCGTCGGGTGGCCCTTTTTCTCGATCCGGCCGAACAGGAAGGTCCCCTTCGGGGTCTCGCGTTCCTCCACCTGGTCGCGGGTCAGGCCGGCGGACTTGAGAAAGCCCTCGATCGCCTGCGCGGGCGCGTCCGCGCGCGGCCCCCGGCGTTCCTCCGACACGTCCGGCTGCGCCGTCGGCAGGCCGTCCACCACCAGGACCAGCCGGCGCGGGGTGACGAAGGCGTCGGCCCGCTCGTGGGAAAGCTGGGCCTTGTCGAGGCCGGCGCGAACCAGGCGCTTGAGGTCCTGCGCCGCCCGCGCCTGCATGCGCGCCGGGATTTCCTCGCTCAGAAGCTCCAATAACAGCTCGGCCATGGTCCTATCCCCCGTGGCCGCGGCTTCGGAGCCACGCTTCGCAGCAGCCCCGCGCCAGGGCCCTGACGCGGCCGATATAGGCGGCGCGCTCGGTCACGCTGATGACGCCCCGGGCGTCCAGCAGATTGAAGCGGTGGCTGGCCTTGATGCACTGGTCGTAGGCCGGAAGAACCAGCCCGGCGTCCAGGCAGATCTTGCACTCGGCCTCCGCGTCGGCGAAATGGCGAAACAGAACGGCGGTGTCGGCGTGTTCGAAGTTGTAGGCCGAGCCTTCCCGTTCGGCCTGCAGGAAAACGTCGCCATAGGTGGTCCCGAGACCGTCCCAGTCGAGGTCGTAGACGTTCTCGACCCCCTGGATGTACATGGCCAGCCGCTCCAGCCCGTAGGTCAGCTCCACCGCCACCGGCGCGCACTCGATGCCGCCCACCTGCTGGAAATAGGTGAACTGGGTGACCTCCATGCCGTCGCACCAGACCTCCCATCCGAGACCCCAGGCGCCGAGCGTCGGGCTCTCCCAGTCGTCCTCGACGAACCGGATGTCGTGGAGGTCCGGGTCGATGCCCAGGTGATACAGGCTTTCCAGGTACAGTCCCTGCGAGTCCGGCGGAGACGGCTTGAGCAGAACCTGGAACTGGTAATAGTGCTGCAGGCGGTTGGGGTTCTCGCCGTAGCGTCCGTCGGTGGGCCGGCGCGACGGCTGCACGTAGGCGGTCCGCCACGGTTCCGGCCCAAGGGCGCGGAGCGTGGTCGCGGGATGAAAGGTTCCGGCGCCGACCTCCATGTCGAAGGGCTGGAGCACCACGCATCCCTTGTCGGCCCAGAACTCCTGCAGCGACAGGATCAGGGATTGAAAGCTGGTTTTCTGTGAAGGCATGTCTTCGACCTGCAAGCGGGTTCCGGCTTATGGTTGACGAGGAGTGCCGAATACCACCCCCAAATGCGGGGGGACCATACCGGCCGCCCCAACCACGGTCAAGGCGGCACCGGCACCGGCACGGCGCGGCTCAATTCGAGAACGGGCAATCCGCGCGATCGCAAACCCCTCCACCGGCCGCGGGCACGTACGAACCGCACACCGCGCATGGGATCAGGTCCTCGGTCGCCGGTTGCCGGGCGCGCCGCTCCCGCCGGGAGTCGCGGCCGACGGGCCGGCGCCCGGCCCCGTCGAGTTCCCCCTGGCGCCGCGCCTGCACCCGGTTCATCCACTTCCAGCCGTACCAGACGATGGCGATCGCGGCAACGGTGAGCAGAAGCTTGGAAAAGCTGAAGCCGAACATGGGGTCTTGTAGGGAGTCACGGGCGGCGCGGTCAAGCGGCCGGGCCGCGCCGGTTCCGGTTCAGAGACCGAACCGGCTCCACAGCGCCCGTTCCTCGATGGCGCCCAGCAGTTCCCCGGCCCAGTCGGCGGTTCCCGGCGCGGAGCGGCGCATGCCGGGCAGGCCCATCCAGCGCCGCCACCACGGCCGGCCGCCGCCGACAACCTCGAGCTTCACCTTGTCGCCGTAGCGCTCGCGCAGGACCGACCGCAGATCGCCGATCCCGTCCACCAGCCCCAGTTCCACCGCCTTGGTCCCGGTCCAGAACCGGCCGTCGAACAGCTCTTCCTCCGGAACCTTCAGTTTTCCCGCGCGGCGCCCGCGAACCTGGGCGCGAAACGCCTCGTGGATGTCGTCCTGGATCCCCCGCAGGTACTTGACCTCCTCGGGTTTTTCCCGCTGGAACGGGTCGAGCGCCCCCTTGTGGGTGCCTGTCGCGTACACCCGGCGCTCCACCCCGAGCCGGTCGAGAACCGCCGGAAACCCGAAACCGGCCGAGATCACCCCGATGGAGCCGATAATCGAGCTTTCGTCCGCATAGATTTCGTCGGCGGCGGTCAGCAGCCAATAGCCGCCGGACGCGGCCACATCCTCGGCGAAGGCAAACACCGGCACCTTCTTCTCGTCCGCCAGCGCCCGGATGCGCCGCGCGATCAGCGACGACTGCACCGGCGAGCCCCCGGGCGAGTTCACGGCGAGCGCCACGGCCTTGATGCCATCGGCCTCGAACGCCTGGTGAAGCACGCCCGCGAGATCGGCCAGGGTGAGCGCCTTGCGCAGCGGACCATGACCGCCGATCACGCCCGCCAGGCGCACCACCGTCACCCGGGGCGGAGGGTTCTTGAACCGATCGAAAGGGAGCCAGGAGACAAGCGAGCGCCACTTCATGGGGGGTCATATCCGATTTTGTTGATGTGCCGCTACCATCGCGAGCAAAAGTCCGGACAATGTCGATGATTCCGGAATTGGGGTCAAGGCGCCAGTCTCAACCGGACAGGGGGCGGCCATGGCGTATGATCGCGTCGGCCTCGGGCGTAAAGGATCCGTCGGACCGATGCAGGGTCAGTCCGGAAACCAGGCTGGGCGGCGCCGCCGACCCCTTGACGCCGCTGACGATCACCCGCTTGGCCGGTTTTCCCTCGCCGCCGCCGCCCGGCCACAATGGAAACACCACGATCCCGCCCAGCCGCGCGGAGAACGCCTGGAGCACATCGACCAGCCGGTCGGCGCGGTGGATCATCGTCACCACGCCCTTGTGCCGCGCCATCAGCACGCAGAACCGCACCCAGTCTTCCAGGTCGGCGGTGCTTTCCACGGTCGCCGCCGCCTTTCCGGGATGGGGCGATTCCCGGACCGTCCCCTGGGCCATGTACGGCGGGTTGGCCATCACGTGATCGAACGAGGCGGCCGCCAGCCTGATGGGCGGCGTCATCAGGTCGCCGGTGAAGAACTGCACCCTCCGGCCGACCCCGTTGGCGTCGGCGTTGGCCGCGGCGAGCCGCACCATGGCGCGATCGGTGTCGAGCCCCGTGATCGCCGTTTCGGTCGCCCGCGCCGCCAGGCACAACGCCGCCGCGCCCACGCCGGTCCCGACATCGAGCACCGTTTCGCCCGCCCGCGCGGGGACGGCGGCGGCCAGCAGCACCGCGTCGACGCCGACGCGATAGCCGTCGACCGGCTGAAACAACCGCACCCGGCCGTCGAGCAGCCAATCCTCGGTCACCTGTCCACTGTCATCGTTCAAGTTTCCGTCCCTCCGCGAGAATGTCCGCCGCCCGCTCCCGATCGTCCTCCGCCACCATCACCCGGCGGGCCACGGTATCCAGGGTGCCGCCGAAAATCGTGCTCGCGTGGCCATCGAAAACCACCGATTCGATCCCGGCTTCGGCCAGGCGGGTCCGCAGCCATGACAAAAGGATGGGATTATCGGTTCGAACCAACTCAATCATGGCAGGACATCCCAAAAAACGTTAAATGAAATACACGCGTCCGATTTCCGACCCGCCGCCGTGGACTTGACCGGGCAGGGCGCAGGGTTCTTATGCTCAACGCGGGGAACGAGGGCGTCAAGACCGTCGCGGATTAAATGGGAGGAAAACGCTTGGGCGTTGCTGCAAGCATCGGCGAGGTCCGTGGCCGCAGGCCGTCGACGGAGGCGCTCGCCGCGCTGGTTGCCACCGACATGCAGGCGGTCAATGCGCTGATCATCGACCGCATGGACAGCCAGGTGTCGCTGATTCCCCAACTGGCCGGCCACCTGGTGGCCGCCGGCGGCAAGCGCATTCGTCCCATGCTGACGCTCGCCGCCGCGCGCATGTGCGGATACGGGGGCACCCGCCACACCGGCTTGGCCACGTGCGTGGAATTCATTCATACGGCAACCCTGCTCCATGACGACGTGGTGGACGAAAGCGATCTCCGCCGCGGACTGGCGTCCGCCAATTCCGTTTGGGGCAACAAGTCCAGCGTACTGGTCGGCGATTTCCTGTTCAGCCGGGCCTTCGAACTCATGGTCGAGGACGGCTCGCTGGCGGTGCTGGCGATCCTGTCGCGGGCGTCGTCGATCATCGCCGAGGGCGAGGTCATGCAGTTGATGACCACCAACGACACCTCCACCACCGAGGAGGCGTATCTCAACGTCATCCGGGCGAAGACCGCCGAGCTGTTCGCCGCCGCCTGCCGGATCGGCGCGGTGGTGGCCGATCGTCCCAAGAGCGAGGAAATGGCGCTTGAATCCTACGGCATGAACCTCGGCATCGCCTTCCAACTCATCGACGACGTGCTCGACTACGCGGCCGTCCAGGCGAAGCTCGGCAAGACCGTCGGCGACGATTTCCGCGAGGGCAAGATCACCCTGCCCATCGTGCTCGCCTATTCCCGGGGCGACGAAGGCGAGAGAGCGTTCTGGCGGCGGACGCTGGAGGAACTGGACCAGAATTCGGACGACCTGGATCGCGCCCTTGCGCTGCTCGACCGGCACAGCGCCCTGACCGGCACCATCGAACGGGCCCGCCAGTACGGCGCCGATGCGCTGGCCGCCCTTGAATCCTTCGGTCCCTGCGCGGAAAAGGACGCGTTCATCGAACTTGTGGACTTCTGTATCGAACGCGCCTACTGATCCCCGGGCGCGGACCGCGCGGGTCATCGAAACGATTTCTGGTTTCTTGCCCTCGCCCGGGTGTCGGCGTTATAAGACAACCAGCGGACAGTCGGAGTGTAGCTCAGCCTGGTAGAGCACCGTCTTCGGGAGGCGGGGGCCGGAGGTTCAAATCCTCTCACTCCGACCATTTTCTTACGACGCCCCATCCCGTGTATCACCACCGACACAGCGCCGTCCAAGCGGTTGGCAATCCCTATTCCGGGGTGGAATTCAGCCGGTAGAGTGCCTCGATCAAGGCCGGCTTGTCCTCGGACAGGATTCCGAACCACTTCTTGTAGATCGCGTCGATCTCGCCGGATCGATACAGGCGCGACAGCGCGCCGTCGGCCACCAGCCGGAAATCGGCGTCGTCGCGCCGGACCGCCAGGGCGAACGGCTCGAACGAGAAGAAATTCGGCGAGATCCCGAAGCGTTCCGGGTCTTGCGCGGTCAGGACCAGGCCCACCAGGACCACTTGGTCGGCCGAAAGGGCCGCGACCTCGCCGGCGCGCAACAGTTTCATCCCGTGCCGCGACGTATCCACCGGAACCACCTCGGCCTCGATCCCGCCGGCCTTCAATCCCGCCTTGAGCACCTCGATGGTGGTGGTGTCCCTGACCACCGCGACCTTTTTTCCCCGGAGATCGCCGAGACCGGCGATGGGCGCGTCGGCGAGGCTCAACAGCGACGCGCCGGTGGCGAAGGTGAGCTGGGTGAAGTCCACGAGCCTGCCGCGAGCGAGCGTCTTCGTGGTCGACCCGCACAGAATGTCGATCCTGTTGCCGGTCAACGCGGTGAAGCGGTCGGTGGCGGTGACCGGAACGTACTCGGTGGCGATTTCCGCCAGCCCGAGTTCGGTCCGGATCGCGTCGACGATCCGCGCGCACAGGTCGATGGAGTAGCCCACCGGCCCGCCGTTTTCGTCATGGAAGGACATGGGCGGCTCGTCCTCGCGATACCCGATCCTGACCGTCCCCGATGCCCTGATCTGTTCGAGGGTTCCGGACGGCGCGGCCGGGGCGGGCGATGGCGCGAACAGGGCCGCCGCGAGGACGAGCGCGAACAGCACCGAACTCATGACGGTCCGCCGGACGCCGTCTTGTCGGGCAAGGGTTGCCGCTCCCCCTTCAGCCACGCCAGGAACAGGGTATAGCCGAGCGACAGGACCACGGCGCCGACGAACAGGCCGATGATCCCCGACGCCAGGAAGCCGCCGATGGCGCCGACGAAGATCACCACCATCGGCACCGCCGCGCCACGGCCCAGCAGAAACGGCTTGAGGGCGTTGTCGGTGAGGCCGACGATGACGCACCAGATCGCGAAGATCACCGCGGTCACCGTGTCGGAGGTGGCGAAGACATGGATCACCACCGGAATCAGGACCGGAAAGAGCCCGATCTGAACCACCGCGAGAAGCAGGCATATCAAGGCCAGCAGTCCCGCGGCCGGCAGCCCGACCGCCAGGAAGCCGAGTCCCGCCAATATGGACTGGATCAGGGCGACGCCGAGGATCCCCCGGGCGACGCTTCGCACCGTCGTCTGGGCGACGTCGGCGAACTCCGGTCCGCGTTCCCCCACGAGCCGCGACGCTATGGCGTCGGCGGCAACGCTTCCGCCATGGGCATTGGCCAGCAGCACGCCCGCGATGATGATCGCGAAGATGAACTCCAGGATGCCGAGGCTCGCGCCGGCCACCATGGTCAACAGCCAGGATCCGACGCTCTTCAGATAGGGCCCGAGCTGACCCAGCGCCTCTTCCAGGTTGGTCGACGCCAGCGCCCAGAAGCCGTAAAGGCTCTCGCCGATGATCGGCCAGTGCGTGACCCGCCCCGGCGGCGGCGGAATGCTCAAGGTTCCATTGCTCAGATCCGCGGCCAGGCCCTGAGCACTGTTCACCAGGGTTCCTCCCAGCAACACCGTCGGTCCGATCAGCAGGACGAGCCCCAACACGGTCATGATCACGGCCGCGATCACATTGCGCCCGCCCAACCGCGTCTCCAGCCAGTGGTATCCCGGATAGGTGGCGACGGCGATGATCATTCCCCAGAAGACCGGAATGACGAATGGCCGGACGATCTCGAAGCACCATGCGAGAAGCAGCACCACAAGGCCGATCCGAATGGTGGCTTCCAGCGCGCGGTTGAGAAACGCCTTGTCCTTCTCGGCGCGATTGGGGCTCGGCGCGATTGGGGCGTTCATCCGGTCGTCCTGTTCCGCGGGTTGTTGGCGAATGGTCCGGGACTTACCAAGTTTCGGCCCGCCCCGCCACCACGAACAGGCGCCTACGCGGTCTCGTGGATGACCATCTCTCCGAAGGTGATGTCCGGCGGTCCGTCGACGAACGACGCCACCTTCTCCCGCACCCATTCGGCCGCCAGGCCGTCGGACTCCTTCGCCTGCGCCTGGCTTTCGAACACGCTGATGGTCATGACGTCGTTCCCCCGGACCCGCACGACCGAATAGGACTTGAAGCCCGGGGCATTTTTGAGGATGGGCACGAACCCCTCGCCGATGCGTTTCAGAAGCTCGTCCATGGAGCCTCGGATCGTATACTTGCGGACACTGACATACATGGAACCCTCCCGCTCGAAAAGGTGACCACGCCTCGGTTTCCGGGGCGCCATTCGTTAAGTCTCTTTTTGGCTATGTGATAGCCAGCGGGAGGGTATTCCACCGAAAAAACGGGGATATTGGTGTGGAGGGGCCGCTGGCGCGCGCGCCAGAGCCGGCGGTATCAGTCGCCGACGCGGTCGAGCGCGCCCCACAGCCGTTGTTCCACATGGCCGTTGCGGACTTTCACGAAGGCCAGCGCCATGCCGCCCTTGGTCAGCGCGCGGTCATAGCTCTGGATCACATAGTCGCCGTTCTTGTCGATGGTCAGCACATGGATGGTGAGAACCTGGCCGAGCACCCGTGCCCACGCGAACGGCGCGCCATCCAGCGGATTGTCCGACGGCTCCATTCCCGCCGTCACGTCCGACGGCACCGCCTCGTAAAGCGACGGATTGTCCGCCCTGGGGCGGAATTCCAGAGATTGGGTTTTCATCCGCGCATCATGGTCCGGTTCGTACAGGGTCGTCTGCCACGCGATGGTGAAGCCGTCTGCGGCGGACGGTTTGATCCAAACCTTCAGGTCGCGCGGGTGCGCCTCCGCGCTGGGTGCCAGCGAGGCGCCCTCGAAGGTTCCGAAAAAGGGCTTCAACGCCGACGGGTCCGCCCGGGCGATCCCCCCGCCGGCCCCGCCGGCAACAAACCCGCCGACCATCAGAACAACCATCAAGACCCGAAGCGCGCCCGTCATGTTTCCATTCCTCCCGCATCCCCCGCCCCCGCGCCGACACCGTCAAGGGCGGATCGTTTCCGCATGGCGATACGTTATAGCAGCGATCTCCCCCGTGGACGCGAGAAAAAACACGTCATTTCACATGCTTGCCCGCCGCCCGCCGCCCACCCGATCGAACGGGTCAGGGCCCTCGCCGCGCGATCCCACCGGTGGCGGCGCCGCGCTCGACGCGGCCGCGCAACCGCCGGACCTCGCGGGCCTGGGCGGCCGGCAAGGCGCAAACCGGAACGAGAGACAGAAAAGCGAGTGCTCACGCGTTCATGGCGACGGTTTCCCGGCCGGGTCCTCCGCCGGCGTGTCCGCCGGCATCTCGATCTCGACGGCGTAGCGCGCCCGCGCCGCATCGTGGAAACGGCTTTCTGCTTCGGCGCGGCGGACGGCCGACCACTCGCGCTCCACGGCGGGGCGGACCTCGTCCAGCGCCGGCAGCCGTCCCGGTTCGCGCGCCGAAATGCGAACCAGGTGGACGCCGTGGCCGGACTCGATCGGACCGAACCACCGTCCGATGGGCGCGTCCGCGAGGGCCGCCGCGAACGCATCCCCGAAGATCCGTGACACGCCCGCTTCCGTGGCCGCGTTCAATTCGCGCGGCAGGAGCGTGGGATCGCCCTCCGCATCCGCGTCGGCCGAGCTCCTGCCCTCCGGATCGGCGTTGAGGCGTTTCAGCACGTTCCCGGCCCGCTCCGCCACGGGGCCGTCCGGGCTGTCGGGGTCGAGGTAGATCTGGCGAAGACTGACCCGCCCGGGGCTTCGGAACATCTCCGGCCGGGCCTCCATGAACGTCCGGAGGTCGGCGTCGGTGGGCTGCTCGCGTTCCGCCAGATCGGCGTTGAGGAGCTCCAATTTCTGGCGCAGGCGGCGCCGGATCACCGGGTCGTCCTTGTCGAGTCCGAGCGCCAGGGCCTCGCGGTAGAGGATCTCCTCCTTGACGTGCTCCTCCACGAGCCCCTCCAGCTCCTGGCGGGTGGGTGGCCGCATCCGGGTGCGCTGGAACTGCTCGGCCAGGCGTTCCGTTTGCCGGGCATCGACGACGATCCGGTCCGGACGCTCGCCGCCGTCCGGGTCGAGGACGGCGTTGAGAACGAACAGCCCCGCCCCGACAACGAGCAATAGCCCGAGAACGAGGAATAGAAGGAGAGGCTTCGGGAGAATCCGCCGGATCATCGCGGCCCGGGAACCGACGCGGCGACCATCATGGCGATGGACTTAAACGGATATCCGCCTGGCGATTTCATGCGTCTATTCCTTTCGAGCGGTCGTCGACGCGCTTCAGCCGCAGGGCCAGGAAGATCAGCAGCGCGGCCACCACCAGAGCCGGGATGGCGATGACCCAAGAAATGGCCACGACCCCGGTCCCCGGCCAGAGAACCAAAATCAGGCCCACGACCGCGGCGACGCCACCAATCGTGGTCATCACGCTCCGGTCGCCGCCTTGGAGGTGGGCGCGGCGCGCTCCGAGGATCTGCGTGATCCCGACGAACAGCAGCCAGGCGCCGAACACCACGAGCAGCGTGCGCACGGTGGCATCGGGCCAGAACAAAAGCACCATCCCGATGGCGAGGCCGACCAGCGGCGGAACGAGGTTGGCGCCGCGTTCCGGCGTTCGGAAGACCCCGAGCAACCCGGTCAGCCCGTCCACCACGCAGAACACGCCCACCAGGGTGATCAACAGCTCCACGGTGGTGCTGGGCCAGAACAGGGCAGAGAGGCCGAGAAGGAGCGCGAGAACGCCTCGGATCATGAAGGTCCACCACAGTCCGCCCAACCGCTCCCGCGCGCCTATCGCCGCGGCCCGCAAGCGTTCGCCGTCCCGCCGTTCATCCATTGCCTGCTTCCCCCTCTCTAGAATTTGAATACGGTCCCCAGAATCGGGCCTTGCTGAAGCACGTCCAGGATATGGGGTATGGGCGCCCGCCGAAACCTTAAACATCGCGCAACGAACGCGGCCGGCGGCAGTGGATGGCGGGCCGTCGTGGACATGATGAATAAGGCGCTGACCATCACCATGGTGATCTATATCGTGGCGAGGGTCGTACCGACCCCGACGCACTAGGGGACTTTTTTTCGTCTTGAAATTCGAAACATCGATGAGTGAGCGGGCCGACGAAGAGCCGGACGAACTGGCCATCGAGCATTGCCTGTGGGCGGCGAGCCAGGGTCTGGGGCCGGCGGACGTCATCGCCAGTATCGGCGGCGATCCGTCGGAGGTGCCGTCGGCGACGTGGCATGACGCGCAGTTCGCGCTGACCCTGGTATGGGAAGGGATTTGCCGGGACGCGCGCTCCGGCGAGTGAGCCGGGCCGGCGGGTAGGGAAGCCGGCGGGTGTACCCGGCGATCCGGCTCGCGACGCGCTCACGTGGATTTGGCGTCGGCCGCGGCTTTCTCCGCGTGATAGCGCTCGAGGCGGCGATGGGACACATCGGCGCGGTCGTCCCGCACCTGTTGGTCGCGCAATGTCCGGTCGACGTGGCGCATGTGCGTCTGCGCGGCGTTTCGTGCCTTTTCCGCGTCGCCCGCAACGATCGCATCGCGGATGAGCCGATGATGCTCCAAGAGAACGTCCCGCTGTCCCGGCCGGCCATAGAGCTGCGTTCGATTGAAGATCACGTCGTTGCGCAGCCACTCGAGAAGACCGCGCACCACATGCAGCAGGATCACGTTATGAGACGCCTCGGCGATGGCGATATGGAACTCGGCGTCCCGCTGCGCCTCCAGCGCCGGGTCGTCGAGTTGATGCGCCGCCTCGATCGCCTCGAACCGCTCGGACAGGATCTTGCGGTCGTCCTCCGTGCCGCGAAGCGCGGCATAGTAGGCGCTGATCCCGTCGAGCGTCTCGCGGAACTCGATGAAATCCAGGGCCGCCTCGGGATGGCGCTGGAAAACGTCCGCGAGCGGGTCGGTGACGCTGGCCGCGATCGCGTTGCGGACGTAGGTTCCGCCGCCGTGGCGGGTCTCCACGAGGCCCGCGGCCTCCATCTTCTGCAACGCCTCGCGCAGTGACGGCCGCGAGACATTCAACTCCTGGGCCAGTTGCCGTTCGGACGGCAGGCGATCGCCCGGCTCCAGCAAGCCCTCCAGGATCATTCTCTCGAGCTCGCGCGCCACGGAGCCGGAAAGTTTTTCCTGCCGTATTTTCGGGTATCGCACGCCGCTTTCCCTTGATCGCAAGCACCGAAGCGCCGCGTTCATTCTATTGTGGTAAAGTTACTAGACAAGTTTACCACCAAACCCGCCAACTGTCGCGCTCTATAAAATATCATGATTTACAGTGTGTTATGGGGCGCGGAGACCGAACCCGGGCACATTTCTAAGCGGCCGTCGCGATTAAGTGGAAATTGGTAATACCATATTACCACTTGACCAAATATTTTTTTGTTCTAGGATCGAAAGGATAAACGGAAGGCATGGCGCCCGATAGGCTGCGGCAAGTGGCCAAAGATCGCCATCGATCCTCCGAAATACGGTTCGTTCTTCGCTCGGAACAGCGTTGAGACGACCTAAATAAACAAGAACAATATTCAACGGAGGAAAGTCCATGGCCCGCGCCAAGACCAATGTGCGCTACGAGCCGTTATCCCAGTACGATGCCTTCGCCGAAGCGTTGAAAGAGACCCTGCCGCCCGAGCGCTTGATCCGCGATCCCCTCCGAACATTGGCCTATGGAACGGACGCCAGCTTTTACCGGCTGATCCCCCAGGTCGTCGCCATCGTCGACAGCGAAGCGGAGATGAAGGAGGTTCTGCGCCTGGGCCGGTCCTATGGCACGCCGGTGACCTTTCGCGCGGCCGGCACCAGCCTCTCGGGTCAGGCGGTGAGCGACTCCGTGCTCGCGGTCCTCGGCGAAGGCTGGAACGGGATCCATATCGCCGCCGACGCGGAAACCGTCCGGCTCAAGCCGGGCGTGATCGGCAGCGACGCCAACCGGCGCCTGGCTCCGCACGGCCGCAAGATCGGTCCGGACCCGGCATCGATCAACGCCTGCAAGATCGGCGGGATCGCCGCCAACAACGCCAGCGGGATGTGCTGCGGAACCGCCCAGAACAGCTACCGCACGCTGTCGTCCATGCGCGTCATTCTCGCCGATGGAACGCTCGTGGACACGGGCGACGCGGCGAGCCGCGCGGCCTTCTCCGTATCCCATTCCGATCTCCTCGACGCGCTGAACCGCCTCGGCGAGACGACCCGGGCGGACGAGGCCCTGGCAAATCGAATTCGCCACAAATTCGCGATCAAGAATACCTGCGGCTACAGCCTGAACGCGCTTGTCGATTTCACCGATCCGTTCGACATCCTGCAGCACCTGATGATCGGATCCGAGGGAACGCTGGGCTTCATCTCGGAGATCACCTACCGGACGGTTCCCGAGTACGCCGACAAGGCGAGCGCGCTGATCCTGTTCCCGACCGTGGTCGGCGCCTGCGAGGCGGTCATTCGTCTGAAGCAGACGCCGGTCTCGGCCGTCGAGCTGATGGATCGGGCCAGTCTGCAGTCGGTCGAGGACAAGCCCGGCATGCCGGAAGCGATCATCGGCGTTCCACCGGGCACGACGGCCCTGCTGGTGGAAACCCGCGCCGAGAACCGCGAGAAGCTCGCCGCCAACATCGCCGAAATCCAGGGTATGTTCGAAGAAGGCACCACGCTGGGACCGGTCGCGTTTACCGACCGGCCGGCCGAGTTCGACCGGCTTTGGAACATCCGCAAGGGCCTGTTCCCGTCGGTCGGCGCCATGCGGGAAACCGGCACCACGGTGATCATCGAGGACGTCGCGTTCCCGATCCAGCATCTGGCGGCGGCGACCGCGGATCTTCAGGTCATGTTCGAGGAATACGGCTACACCGAGGCGATCATCTTCGGCCACGCGCTGGAAGGCAACCTGCACTTCGTGTTCACGCCCGATCTCGGCCAGCCCGCCGAGGTCGACCGCTACGGCCGGTTCATGGACGCCGTCTCCCGCATGGTGGTCGAGCGCTACGACGGATCGCTCAAGGCCGAGCATGGAACCGGGCGCAACATGGCGCCGTTCGTCGAGCTTGAATGGGGCAGCCAGGCGTATGCGCTGATGCGCGAGATCAAGGCGCTGTTCGATCCGGACGGCCTGCTCAATCCCGGCGTCATCCTCAACGACGACCCCACCGTCCACCTCAAGAACCTGAAGCCGCTCCCCGCCGCCGACCCGCTCGTCGACAACTGCATGGAATGCGGCTTCTGCGAACGCATGTGTCCGTCCCAGGGGCTGACCCTGACCCCCCGCCAGCGGATCGTCGGATGGCGGGAAATCTCGCGCCTCCAGGCGGCCGGCGATGTCGACGCCCAGGCGGAAATGCGCGAGCTGTATGCCTACCAGGGGCTCGACACGTGCGCCGCTTGCGGGCTGTGCGCCACCGCGTGCCCGGTGGGCATCGAAACCGGCCTGTTGACGAAGAAAATCCGGGGTGCCGAGCAGAGCGCGTCCAGCCGCCGGATGGCGGGATGGGCGGCCGGCAACTTCGGCGCGACGCTCGCCGTGGCCCGGCAGGGGCTCCGGCTGGCCGACCTGGCCGGCCGCGTCGTCGGCGCCGATACGCTGGAAGGAGCGTCCAAGCGCATGCGCCGCCTGAGCGGCGACCGGCTGCCGGCATGGACCAAGGAGATGCCGACGGCGGTGTCGTTCGCGCCCGGCGCCGGCGCGGCCCCGTCCCCGTCCCAGGACCGGCCGGAGATCGTCTACTTTCCAAGCTGCGTCTCCCGGACCATGGGTCCGGCGCGCAACGACCCCGAGACGGACGCCTTGCCCACGAAAACCGCGGCCTTGCTGGAAAAGGCCGGCTACCGCGTCGTCTATCCGGCCAATCTGGGCGGCCTTTGCTGCGGCCAGCCCTTCGAGAGCAAGGGTCTGAACGATGTCGCGGACACCAAGCTCCGCGAGGTGGAGGCCGCGCTGAAAGAGGCCAGCCGCGACGGCGAACTGCCGATCGTCTCCGACACCAGCCCGTGTTCCTATCGGATGAAGCAGGGTCTGCCGGAGAACCTGCGTCCCATGGACATCGTCGAGTTCATTCACGATCGCATGCTCGACCGTCTCCAATTCGACAAGACCGCCGAACCGGTCGCCCTGCACCTCACCTGCAGCGGCCGCAAGATGGGCCTGGAAGCGAAGCTTCGAACCGTCGCCGAGGCGTGCGCCGAAACGGCCGTGGTGCCGGAAAACGTCGGCTGCTGCGGCTGGGCCGGCGACAAGGGGATCACGACGCCCGAGTTGAACGCGCACGCGCTCAGGACGCTCAAATCCTCCCTGCCGGATGGATGCGCGTCCGGGTATTCGCACAGCCGAACGTGCGAGATCGGATTGTCGATGCACGCGGAGATACCGTACCGCTCGATCGTCTACCTCGTGGACCGGTGTACCAAGCCTCTTTGAGGCCCAGGCGAAAACTTTAGAAACCAAGACCTAAAATTAGAGTAACAGGCGAAAAGCCTGACGTGCACAACTTGCGTCGAAATATGGAGAAGGGGACGTACAAATGTCCGAGAATATGACCTTGAATGCCATTATGGCGATCGCCCCGATCGTCATTCTGATATTCATGATGACGAAGAAAAACAGTGTTCCATCCTACATCGCGCTGCCGATTGCCGCCGGTCTCGTGTATCTCGTCAACCTGATTTACTTCAAGAGCGACGCCAATCTCACGAACGCGACCGTGGTCGCCGGATTGCTGACCGCGCTCGTTCCCATCTTCATCATCTGGGGCGCCATCTTGCTGTTCAAGACCATGGAGCACACCGGCGCCATGGATACGGTCCGAACCTGGCTCAACACCGTCAGCCCCAATCCCGTGGCGCAGTTGATGATCATCGGCTGGGCCTTCGCCTTCCTCATCGAGGGCGCGAGCGGCTTCGGCACGCCGGCCGCTCTGGCGGCGCCGATCCTGATTGGTCTCGGTTTTCCCGCGCTGCCGGTCGCCTGCCTGGCATTGGTGATGAACTCGGTTCCCGTCACCTTCGGCGCCGTCGGCACGCCCACGTGGTTCGGCCTGGGTCAGTTGAACCTGCCGTCCGCGCAGATTCTGGAAATCGGCATCCAGTCCGCCATCATCCACAGCGTCGCGGCGCTGGTCATTCCGGTGATCGCGCTCTCCTTCGTCGCCTCGTGGAAAGAGATCCGGTCGAACATCGTCTTCGTCTACCTCAGCATTCTGAGCTGTGTCGTGCCGTACCTCGCGATCGCGCATTTCAACTACGAGTTCCCCTCGCTGGTCGGCGGCATGATCGGCCTTCTGCTGTCCGTCCTGTTCGCGAAATACGGGATCGGCCTCTCGAAGGCACACAGCGATGACGCCGCGGCGGCCAGCGCTTCCGCGAGCCTGGCGTCCGGCGCTCCCGCGCCCGCTTTGGTGACATCGGGCTCGCTGGTCAAGGCGCTGTTTCCCATCTGGGGCACGGTGCTGGTCCTGATCGTCACCCGGATCCCGGAACTGGGCCTGAAGGGGCTGATCAACGCCACCGAGCCGTCGATCGCCCTGTCGCTGGGATCCTTCGGCGATTTCAGCCTCAGCGCCGCCCTGGTCGCCAAGCTGACGGGCATTTTCGGCACAAGCGCCGGCTGGTCGTTCAGCACGCTCTACATTCCCGCGTTCATCCCGTTCTTCCTGATCTCGGCGGTCTCGTTCGCCACCTTCAACGCCGACGGCACCGTCGTGCGCAAGGTCTGGACGGAGACCTTCGATCGGATGAAGAAGCCGATCATCGCGTTGCTCGGCGCTCTCGTGATGGTCAGCCTGATGAGAGCGGGCGGCGAGGACGCCATGGTGATCGTCATCGGCGAGTACTTCGCCAATCTGTTCGGGCATAGCTGGACCTATTTCGCCTCCTATCTCGGCGCCATCGGAGCCTTCTTCTCCGGCTCGAACACCGTTTCGAACCTGATGTTCGGCGGCATCCAGCTGTCCATCGCCCAGACCCTCGACCTCAACCCGACGCTCATCCTCGCGATGCAGTCGGTGGGCGGCGCCATGGGCAACATGGTCTGCATCAACAACGTGGTCGCGGTCTGCTCCATCCTCGGCGTCCTCAACATGGAAGGCTACGTCATCAAGAGGACGGTCATCCCGATGATCATCTACGGCATCATCGCCGCCGCCGTCGGCGTGTTCCTCGCCTAACCGGCCCGCGTTTCCAAGGGGGGGCGGGATCGGTCCCGTCCCCCCGAAACGCACCCCGGACTATCGAGCCTTGGTGGCATTTTTCGGTTGAAAACTACTTCCGGGTTCCGATGGCGGTAGGGACGCGGACATTCCGTATCGCTCGATCGTCTACCTCGTAGAGTGGTGTACCAAGCCTTTCTGAGGCTTCCCCCGAGCGCCATGGAAAAATTAGTTTGAGGTATAATCCGAGACCCGACCGCCGTTAACCCAACTGAGCGAGGGTCCACAGCCGAGTGTATCGCCGTTGTGGTTGGCGCCGGGCCAGCATGCCCGGCTATAGCCAGGAGCAGTCGTGCCGCGATCGACTCCTGGTAGTGGTTTGAACGGATGAAAAGACGAGACGAAGGAGGGAGACGTATGTTCGGCGGGTGCGACAACATCAGGTCAGAACCGGCCTCCAGGGGCGGCTGGGTGGCCGACGAACAGTTCCGTCAACCGAAAATAGCAAGAATTGTTCTCAGCTTTGGCCAGGACGGCTAATATCCCATCCGATTTGAGGCGTCATCCGTGGAATGTCGGGTTAATGGTGTTTGTATGCGATATTTTCTTGCCGGCCAATTCGCCAAATGGTGGATGTCGGTCAAAAGGAATTTCAGGAGATACCCTGCGCAGGCAGGCGGGCCGGATGGCGGCAAAGGGAAGCATGAATTGACCGACAACACCGACCGCCCACCGCAACGCCCGGGGCGGACGGTTCCCACGCTGCTGGTGTTAATCGTGCTGGTCTTTGTTTGGTACGTCGTCAGTGACCGGCTGACGCCCTACACCAACAACGCGACCGTGCAGGGTTATGTCGTTGCGATGGTGCCGGAGGTCTCCGGATATGTGGCCGAGATCCCGATCAAGAAGAACCAGGCTGTGGAAGCCGGTCAGACGCTCCTCGCGCTGGAGCGAAGTCGCTTTCTAAACGCCGTCGAGGCTGCAGAGGCCGAACTGGAAGTCGCCGGGCAATCGGTTGGGGCCTCCACGGCCTCGGTGTCGACCGCAACAGCTGTGCTTGCCCAAGCGCAGGCCCAATTGGAGGAAGCTCGGGCGCTATCCTCGCGGATCTTCGTGTTGGTAGAGAAGGGCATCTACGCGCCCGTACGCGGAGATCAGGCGCGCAGCGCCTTATCCTCTGCAGAAGCGGCCGTTTCAGCAGCCGAGTTTGAGCTAGTGCGGGCGCGCGAGCAGCTCGGGGCGGCTGGTGCCAACAATCCACGGCTGCGATTTGCCGTTGCCAAGCTGACCGATGCCCGGCTCGATCTTGAGAAGACGGTACTCGTTGCCCCGTCCAATGGCATTGTCGGCGGTCTCAAGATTACCGTAGGCGCCTATGCCAATGCCGGTCAGCCGCTGATGACGCTGATTTCCCTGGAGGATATGTGGATCGAGGCGTTCCTGACCGAGAACAACCTTGCCCACGTTTCTCCGGGCGACAAGGTTGAGATCGTCTTCAACGCCTTCCCCGGTCGGGTCTATACCGGCAAGGTCAAGAGCACTGCTTGGGGCGTGTCGACGGGCAAGGCTATCGATCTCGGCGAGCTGCCGACAGCGACGAAGGCCACCGGCTGGCTGCGCGACCGACAACGCTTCTCGGTCATCATCGAACCGACCGACTACGAGATGACTGACGACCTCGGCGGCCAGGGCTTGCGCTACAATTCCCAAGTCAGTGTCACCGTCTACTCCGGCGACAGCGCCTTCTGGAACGCACTCGCAAAGGGCTGGATCAGGATCGTGAGTTGGACCTCCTACCTCTACTGATCGCGCAGGTGATCGCTTAAGCGCCTCGAAGGCATCTGAAATGAGCGCAGCTCCCCCGTCATACGAACCGCAACGTCGCCGTGCCCTTCGCTTCGCGGTCGGCGCGACAGCCGCGTTCGCCCTGACCCAGGTCGTGGCTTGGCCGATCAACTTCCTCGCCGTGGCTGTAACCATCGCCCTGCTGCAGCAGGCCCGCCCGATGCCGCTGGCCAAAGGTTTCATGACCATGCTGGTGGCTGCCGGCAGTATTTGGGCGGGCTTTTTCCTGTCGCTAGCCCTGCTCGCCTTCCCTCCGGTGCTCGTGCTGACCCTCTCCCTTGTGATTTTCCTCGTTTACCGCGCAATCCTATCGACGGAAATGAACGAGATCATCCTGTTTACCCTCCTGATCGCCACGACGATTATTCCCGTGCTCACCAATCTCCTGCCCGAACTGGCCTATGTCGCCGCACACTCCCTCACAATCTCTTTCTTCGTAGGCTGGCTGTTCGCAACCTTCGCCTTTACCCTGATTCCTGCACCGGAACAGACTCCGCCCACTCATAGGACCGGCAATCCCGGCGAGGTCAACGTCATGGCCATCAACATGTCGCTGGTGGCGGGAACAATGCTCGTGATCTTCCTATCGTTCTCCCGGACCGATGTCCTGACCATGCTATACACCGCCCTCTTTCCGCTTTCGTTGAGCACCACGGGCGCGCACGCTATGGGGCTGTCCTACCTCAAGGCCACGCTCTTCTACGGCGGCATCGCCACGCTGTTGGTGTTCGAGATCCTGGTGATGGCGCCCTTCCTGCCGCTCGCAATTGTATTGTTCTTCGCCGTGATCTATCTGTTTGGCTTAAATACCTTCTCCCATAAACCCACCGCCGCGGAATGGGCGACCGGTAGCTTTGCCTTCACAATCTTGCTCTCGGGCCTGCTGGCCTCCGAGAAGGTCAGTGCCTCAGTCAATGTGCTGGACCGGCTGGTACAGATAGGGATCGCTGCCGTGTTCGTCACATTTGCCTTTGCCGTCCTCGAGTACTTTCGCCAGGTGTGGCAAACCCGATGGGCGGGCCAGAGCCTTGAGTAAGCGTCACGTCCTCGTGGATCCCGCGCCGGCGCTTTGGGCCAGGAGAACATGAGGGAATCGATCTTCGACGCCATAGATTTTCGTGAGGCATATGCCATGATTGGACTGCGCACGACCGTGCTCTTCTTCGCGGGCTTTGATTCCGCCGAACACGTTTGCAGCATCGCCAACGCGCCGCCTAACATCACCCATCCGATGAACCAGAGCCTCTGCTCTTTCAGGCCGCCAAATGTTCCAAAAACCCTGACGACGGACAGCCGTGAGTTCTCGCTTATCGAGTGCTGGTGTAACGATGCGAAATACAGGACAAATGGGGAATGTTGGCTGAGAGAGCGCGATGTATGCACTTCCGATCATTAACGTAGGCGTCGCAATGGTCATCGCGGCGCTCGGCATGCGCACCCGGCCGGCCGACATGCTGCTCTTGTTCCGCAATCCGATACTCGGGGTGCGCGCCTTGCTGGCCATGTTCGTCTTCGTACCAGCGTGCGCTCTGCTGGTGGCATGGAGCCTGCCAGTGGAACCGGCAATCCGTGCCAGTCTTCTGGCGCTGTCCGTCGCTCCCATGGCGGCGATCCTCTTCAGGGCGGAAACCAAAGCCAACGTCGACGGCGACCTGATGCTCGCCCTGCAGATTTTCACGGCTCTCGTTTCGATCGCGGCGGTACCAATCATGCTGGCACTTGGCGAGCGCATCTTCGACTTCAGCACTCGGTATCCGATGGGTGAGATCGTCTTTGTGCTCATGAGAGCGATCGGCCTACCGCTCGCCGTGGGCATGGGTCTTGCCTGGCTTCTGGGCAACAAGACCCAGCGCGTGGCGCTCTGGATAGACCGCATCGGCGGCATCATCCTTGCCACCGGCATGGTGATTATCCTGGCGGTCCTCCTGCCAGAGGTGTGGGCGATGACGATCAGTGGCGGATTGCTCAGTGTCGTCGTGCTTACTGCTTTCATGCTGTTGGGCGGCCATCTGTTCGGGGGGCGGACAAGGGCATCAGGGCTGCTCTTGCAATTAGCAGTGCCCAGCGTCACCCGGGGATCGCCTATGTGATCGCGGTCACGGCGCTGCCGGCGGAAGAAGAACCCATTATCGCCATTATCGTCATGTGGTTGCTGGTCAGTACCGTGGCGATCATCCCTTACTTGCTCAAGCGCAAGACCCCCGTGATAACAGCCCGTTGACGAATTGCCGACGCGGTTAAAGAAGCCCAATATGGTGTGAAAATGTGGGTATTTTCGTCTGCATATTGTATCATCGTTGGTCGCAATGCACTTTGTCAACGGACTGCTAAAGTGGAGCGTGGCCCGCCCAATGAAGAGGCAAGGTCGGGTCCAACTCAGTTTCTGGGGACATGTTACCGAACTCCTTGCAGCGACGTCGCGTGCCGTGCCATGGGCGCCCCATAGGTCTGCCGGACGGATGTAAATGAGATAACATTTCCCCGGAATCCCGTACCCCGCTCCCCCGAGACAAAATCTCCGCGGCAGTCGAGGCTAATTTGGAGCCGTCGGCTTCGGTCTGTACACCTCTATACGAGACCGGCCGCGCCGTTTTGCGCTGTAGCAAGCCATGTCGGCGTCGGCCATGAGCTGGCCGATATTGTCGGCCTCGGGTGCAACGGGGATCACGCCGACGCTCGCGCCAATGATGAAGTTGGTCTCAGCCCAGGTGAAGCGATAGGCTTGAAACGTCTCGACAATTTTTCTGCCTATCTCGACGGCTTCATCCAGATTGCAATGCTCGAGTAACAGGCCGAATTCATCACCACCGAGACGGGCCAGGGTATCCCGTTCGCGGAACTTTCCCGCAAGAATGTCCTTGACCTGTCTTAACAGTTCGTCGCCGGCGATATGGCCAGCCGCGTCGTTGACCCGTTTAAACCGATCTAAATCGATGAAACAAAGTGCGTGTTGCGAGCCCGACCTTTTTGCGCCCGCCAAGACACGATCGAGCCGTTTCTCGAATTCGCGCCGGTTGCAGAGCCCCGTGAGCGCATCATGTGAAGCATCATGGGCGATGCTCTGCAATTCGAGCTTCGCTTCGGTGATATCGGAACCGGAACCCCGATAGCCCTTGAACCTTCCATGTTCGTCAAATACCGGCCGGCCGGAGATGCGCAACACTTGAATATTGCCATCAGGCCGCGCCCACTGAAACTCGAAGGCCGCGAATGGTTGGCGGGTTCTTATGCAATCAACATACGATGCGAATGATTTTTCGTCGACGATCTGACCCGGGATACTCTGGGTTGCCGTCATGCCGAGGACTTGATCAATAGGCACGCCAACGATGTTGGAGAAACGCTCCGACAGATAACTGAAGCGAAGGTCCGAGTCGGTCTCCCAAAACCAATCCGCGGCGGTTTCAGCGAAGTCCCGGAAACGCCTTTCGCTGTTTCTCAGCTCACGCACCGCCATTTTGCGCCGGCGGCTCGTTTCGAGGGCCAAAATCGTTGGGCCGATCAAGGCCAGCATCGCGAATACCGAGGAGGTTATAACGTACTCCCAGCGTTGTCGCAGGGGTTCTTCCTGGTGGTCGGGGAACAAGAACGGAGATACCCAATCCTCCACCGCGAACTCCCACAGCAAGGTGAGCACGACCACTCCCAACCACGTGAGAACCGACACAAGAAAAACCGTGCGCTTATTCACGGCGATTTCCTCTCGATCTCTCTGCCAACGCAGAACCACCAAGGGACAAAGCCTTACGCCTTGGCGCGTCCACCCCCTTACCTTCACCCCCCAAACCAAATACCCCCAAATGGGCCATATGGCAAGCGAGCAATTCAATCGCGCGATCGGTGGGTTCCGGGCGCGCGATCGATGTCCAAGCCGGCCACGTGGCCACCCGCGTCCGGATCCGCATTCGATCCAGGTTCAGTCCGTCGGCGGTCTCCCGCGCCCCGACAAACCGCCGTAACTCGCGTTTCGCGGGGGATATTTCGTGATTTTGCCCACCGATAGGACGGAAAATGGCGGCATCGAAGGCCGGACGTTCCGGCAACGTACCGGTAGTTTTCGTTTTATATCATAGACTTAACCGTTCCGGAGCGGCAACGGGCGTTTACAAATATTCATATATTTCAATAGGTTGCGGAGAATTTCTACTGTGCATGGGGTTGTTTTGCAAAAAACGCGTTACACCCCCCCCCCACCCCCCATGTCATCCTTTGATTCCATCCCGCGCGGAACCGCTCTAGTCTGCGGGTTCCCTTGCTGAACCGGACGGACCTGATCCCCATGACCCAACACGACGGCGAGATCGGCGACTTCCTGGTGGCGCGCGGCGGGCCGTTCTACGAGTTGCAGAAGCGGCTCCACCTGCTCCACGAAACCGCGCTCCGCTCGGGTCCCCGGGCCGCCCTGTTCGTCGGGCTGGCCTGGGGCGTGCCGCTGCTGCTGAGCCTCGCCGCCGGCGACGCGCTGGGCCCGTTCGCCGCGAAACCCTACCTTCTGGCTCCCGGTGTCTGGACGCGGTTCTTTATCGCCGTGGGCCTGTTCATCCTCATGGAGCGGCAGGTGGAGGAGCGCCTGCGCGCGCATCTCCGCCAGTTCGCCCGGGCTCCCCTGCTCGCGCCCGGGTCCTTCGAGCCGGCCGCCCAGGCGGTCTCCACGGCCCTGGGGCGGCGGGACAGCCGCCTGGCCGAGGCCATCTGCCTTCTCGCCGCCATCGGCCTTTCCGTGTTCTCGCTGATCCACGCCGAGCGCGCGGAAGCGTCCTCGTGGGCGGTCCATGTCTCGGCCGGCGGATCGTCCGTGACCGCGGCCGGCTGGTGGTGCCTGACGGTCAGCAACACGATCTTCTGGTTCTTGCTGTCGCGCTGGCTGTGGCGGCTGGTGGTGTGGTCGCTGCTGCTGCGCCGGCTGGCGGCGCTGGACTTGCGGCTGGTGGCGACCCATCCCGACGGCTACGCCGGCCTCGGCTTCGTCGGCAAGTATCCCAACGCGTACACCACGTTCGTGTTCGCCGTCAGTTGCGTGGTCGGCGCCGCCATCGCCGACGAGCTGATGCGCGGCGACCTGTCTGGCGCCACCTACGGCTATGTCATGGCGGGGTGGCTGGCGATCGTGTTCGCGGTGCTGGCCGCTCCGCTGCAGGCCTTCGGCAAGCCGCTCAAGGAGTTACAGGAAAATACGCTGCTCGCGTGCGGTGCCCAGGCGACCCGGCATCATCGCGCCGCCGAGCGCGCGCTCCTGGGCGAGAACATCAGCGCCGCCGGGGACGCCGACACGGCGGCGGTGGCCGACATTCCCGACCCCGGCAAGGAATTCGCGGCCGCCCGGAAACTCTCCACCTTCCTGTTCAGCCGCTCGGCGCTGCTGCCGGTGGCCGCCGCCGCCGTGGTGCCGCTGATGATCGCCGGCGCCACCCAACTGCCCGTCAAGGAAGTGATCAAGGTGGTCAAGCGTCTCCTGCTGTTCTGAGATCGGGCTGTTCCGGGATCAGGGCCCGTCGCCGCCGAAGACCATGGACCAGTCCGATTTCATCGAAATCACCAGCCAGCCGGCGTCGGGCGCCCGGTCGAGCGCGGCGTCGAGGCGGCCCACGTGGCCCTCGCGGTCGTAGGCGTATTCGCGCTCGGCGTCGTCGTGGCGAACGATCACGCCGAGGCGCCTGCCGTCGCCGGCCGTGGTCCACTCCAGCATCTGCAGGTCGCCGTCGGAGTTGCCGAACGCGGCGATGGGCCGCCGGCCGATGAATTTCTGGATGCCCACGGGCTTGCCGGCCTTGTCGTCGATGAAGTCCACCTCGGGCAGGCGGACGATGACCGGGACGCCGTCGCGCACCTCGTACGCCGTCTTGATGGACGAGCCGACCACCTGCTCCGGCGGGATCCCGTAGACCGCCTCCGCCCACGGCCGCATGAACTCGATGCCGCCGCCGGAGACGATGAACGTCTTGATCTCGTTGGCCCGCAGGTAGGCGAGCAGCTCCAGCATGGGCCGGTAGACCAGTTCGGTGTACGGCCGGTCGAAACGCGGATGACGCGCCGTCGCCAGCCAGTCGGTGACGACTTTGGAGAATTCGTCGGTGGTCATGCCCGCGTGGGACGCCATGACGAGCGTGACGACGCCCTCCATCCCCGAGGCGGCCAGCGCGTCGCGGTCGCCCTCCAGCACGGCCTTGAACGGTTGGGTGTCCTTCCATTCGGGGTGCTCGGGGGCCAGCGCCTTGATCCGGTCCAGCGCGAAGGCGAGTTGCACGTAGACCGGCTGTTCCGACCACAGCGTGCCGTCGTTGTCGAACACCGCGATCCGCTCCGCCGGCGGCACATAATCGGGACCGCCCTCGGTGGTGACCGCCTCGACGAATTCGACGATGGCCGTCTTGGCCGGCCCGTCGTTCCAGGACGGCAGCGGGTCCGCCGTGGCGGCCGCGGGAAGGGCCGCCAGGAAGCATACGAAGATTGCGAAGATGCGTTTCATGGTCTCTCCCTTCCAATGGAAAAAAGCGCCGCCCCGGACCGGGGCGGCGCTTCTATCGGCGGGGACGCCTACTTCGCGCCCGAGGGAGTCTCGAGCAATTCCATCGCCTGGTCGAGGCTGAAGCTCGCCGCCTTCTGGCGCGGCGGAAACGCCTTGAAGGTTTCCAGGAACTGGGCGACGTAGGCCTGGGCCGGCACCATTGCGAAGGCGTGGTCGAGCAGCCAGTCGTAATAGGTGTTGGACGTGATCGTCGCCCGCTCGTAGGGGTCGCGGCGCAGGTTGAAGATCAGCGGCACGCGCAGCGGCGTGAACGGATTGGCCCAAACCGCGAGGGTCCCGGCCATCCGCTGTTCCATGAAGATCAGCTTCCAGTCGTTGTAGCGGAGCGCCGTCAGGTCGCCGTCGTCGGAGAAGTAGAAGATCTCCTTGCGCGGCGCCTTCTCTTCCTGTCCGGTCAGGTAGGGCAGGAAATTGTAGCCGTCCAGGTGGACCTTGTACTCGCGGCCCATGGCGGTGACGCCGCCCTCCTTGAGTTGCGCCTTTACATCCGGATCGCCGGCCGCCGCCAGAAACGTGGGCAGCCAGTCCATGTGGTGCATGATGTCGTTGGACACGGTCCCGGACTTGATCTTGCCGGGCCAGCGGACCATCGACGGCACCCGCCAGCCGCCTTCCCAGTTGGTGTTCTTCTCGCCGCGGAACGGGTTCCAGCCGGCGTCCGGCCAGGTGTTCATATGCGGCCCGTTGTCGGTGGAATAGAACACGATGGTGTTGTCGGCGATCCCGAGGTCGTCGAGCTTCTTGAGCAGCTTGCCCACGTGCATGTCGTGCTCGACCATGCCGTCGCCGTATTCGTTCTGACCGGAAATGCCCCGCAGTTCCGGCTTCACGTGGGTCCGGAAATGCATGCGCGTTCCGTTCCACCACACGAAGAACGGCTTGCCGTCCTTGTGCGCCCGGTCGATGAAGTCGAGGGTGGCGTCCACCGTCTCGTCGTCGATGATTTCCATGCGCTTCCGGGTGAGCGGCCCGGTGTCGATGATCTCGCCGCCGGCGGCGGACTTGATGACGCCGCGCGGCCCGAATTTCTTGCGGAACTCCGGATCCTTGGGATAGTCGGGGAGTTCCGGCTCCTCCTCGGCGTTGAGGTGATAGAGGTTGCCGAGGAATTCGTCGAAGCCGTGATTGGTGGGAAGGTGCTCGTCCTTGTCGCCCAGGTGGTTCTTGCCGAACTGGCCGGTGACGTAGCCCCGGGCCTTGAGCAGGCCGGCGATGGTGGGATCCTCGATCCGCATGCCCAGCTCGGCGCCCGGCAGGCCCACCTTGGACAAGCCCGTGCGGAACACGCTCTGGCCGGTGATGAACGACGACCGCCCGGCGGTGCACGACTGCTCGCCGTAGTAGTCGGTGAACATCATGCCCTCGTTGGCGATCCGGTCGATGTTGGGGGTCTGGTAACCCACCATGCCGCGCGTATAGGCGCTGACGTTGGATTGACCGATGTCGTCGCCCCAGATCACCAGAATGTTGGGTTTCTGGTCTTCCGCGAACGCCGGCGCCGCCAGCACCGCGGCAAGCGCCATGCCCAGGACGCCGAGCACCCCATGAATCCCTGTCCGTTTCATCTCTGCTTCCCTCCCGGTTTCATTGTTTTCTTTATGTTGGGGGCCGACGCTCAACGCCGGCCCCTCGATACCAACCGTCTAGGTGTCTTTTTTTCTAACCGTTTTCGCCCTTGCTGCCAAGCCAACGATAGACGAAGCCGCCGAGCGCGCCGCCGATGAGCGGCATGACCCAGAAGAACCAGAGCTGCATCAGCGCCCAGTCGCCGACGAAAATAGCCTGGCCCGTGCTTCGCGCCGGGTTCACCGAGGTGTTGGTCACCGGAATGCTGATCAAATGGATCAGGGTCAGCGCGAGGCCGATGGCCAGCGGGGCGAAGCCGGCCGGCGCGCGGCTGTCCGTCGCGCCCAGGATGATGATCAGGAAGAAGAACGTCAGGATGATTTCGGCGGCGATGGCCGCGCTCATGGAATACCCGCCCGGAGAATGCTCGCCGAACCCGTTGGAGGCGAAACCGGTGGAGAGCGCGAACTCGGCGTTGCCGCTGGCGATGAGGTACAGCGCCCCGGCGGCGGCGATGGCCCCGATCACCTGCGCGATCCAGTAGGGGATGATCTCGCCGGTGGAAAACCGCCCGCCGGCCCACAGCCCGATGGTCACCGCCGGGTTGAAATGCCCGCCGGAAATATGGCCCACCGCGTAGGCCATGGTCAAAACCGTTAAACCGAAAGCCAGGGATACGCCGACGAACCCGATTCCCAGTTCCGGAAACCCGGCGGCCAGCACGGCGCTACCGCAACCGCCGAAGACGAGCCAAAAGGTGCCGAGAAACTCGGCCCCCAGTTTGCGTGACAGTGGCATGAGATTTTCCCCTCCGAATGATCCAGGCTCACCACGAGCCGACGGCACAAAACCCGATTCCAGCCGGTTTTGCAACATTCGGTTGAGGCGGATCTCGCAAAAGCGGGGCAGGGGGATGATTGTCGGAACGTCGTTCCCGGCGGCCGCCTGTGCGGCGCCGGTCCGCGGGGGGCCTTGCATGCCCGGCTTGGCGATGCCAGACTGAACCGCGATGAGGGGTGCCGCGGCTCGGCGCGTTTGCCGGGCATCGCGAAGGGATGGTCCAACACCATGGTGAACCTGGTCCAGTACGCCGAGATCAAGGCCCTCCTTGGCGAGGTGGCGGGGGTCGCCGACCGGCTCTCGCCCACCGAGCGGGAACTGTTCCACACCCTCGCGGCGCGCTACGCGGAGCCGGCGGCGGGCGCCTTCGAGGACAAGACCTGTCTCGAGGTGATGCTGCGCAACGTGGAGATCCGCAAGGGGTATGGCTTGAAGGGGAGCGAGGCGACCCGTAAGATCGATCTGCCCCGCAAGCCCGGCGCGTCCGAGTGAGCCCGTTCGGGGGCGGGTCGACAGGAGGGATGAGAGCATGACACGCGCGCTTCGATTGTTGATGGTTGTCCTCGCGGCCGGCGGTGTCGTGTTTGGCGCCGTTGGGGGCGTCGGTTCCGCCCGGGCGGACTCGTCTCTCCTCAAGCCCTTTTTCGGAACCTACGTGGGCAAGTCGCTGATGCCCAGCGTGGAGATGCTGCCCCGCGACCTCCGGGTGTCCATACGGCCGGCCGGCGAAGACGGCTTCGTCGTCGAATGGCAGACGACCCTGTTCAAGTTCGGCGAGTCCCAGCGCCGCAACTCCCAGTTCCTGGAGTTCCGTCCCAACAAGGACGGCCGGCCCATGTACCGGGCGGTACCGCCGGACGCGGCCGCCGCGACCGGGGCGTCGGAAAGCGCGCTGGACGGCGGGTCCCTCGCCTGGGCCCATGTCCAGGGCAGGGCGATGCGCGTGCATCTCCTGTCCTTCCTCGAGGACGGCGGCTACGTCCTGCAGAGCTACGACCGGACGCTGACCGGCGCCGGCATGTCTCTGTCCTTCACGCGGGTCCGCGACGGCACCGTCGAACAGCGCCTCCGCGCCGAACTCCGGCGCATCGACGGCTGAGGCCGGCGGAATTGGCCGCCGCGCGCGTCCCCTTCGGATTTCTTCTTCCGTTTCCAAGTGGAATACCCTCGCGCCCACGAAAGCAACGGATCCGGGCTCGCGTGATGGAAATCGATATTCATCGACTTCGACGCCGTTGTTCTTCAGTATATTGTTCGGATGACCGCAAAAGGGGGGGCGCATGCTTGAGCTCGGACCGACCTGCGAGCACGGCAACACCGCGTTGCCTCCCAGCTCGCTCGAAGCCCGCATCTTTACTTACGAGTGCACGTTCCGCGCCACGTGTGTCGAGCATGTCCTTGACAACGTCTGCCCGAACCGCGGCGGCGGGTTCGGCTCCAGACCCATCAGCCCGTCAAGAAACTGGAAAGGCGGCACCTTTCTCGGCAAGGTCCTCGTAAGCACCGAGATCAAGCACAGGCCGGTCGGACCATTAGGGATTTGGCGCCATCCCCAGCCGGGGCTGGGCAGAAAACCGAATGATCACCGAAAAACCAGATGGCATTCACACAGGGCTCGCTGAGAAATCGGGGCCAGGCGATGCCTCGCCTCCGACAAGCCTGTAAACCTTGATGTCGCCGTCCTTGCCTTTGGCCGATACCTCGAACGAAGGTCCGAGCGCGAAAGGATGCTTCAGGCGCCGCGCCGACGCCTCCGAAATAAGAATTTCTCCTCCCTTCGCGGCTTGGCAAATGCGACTGGCGGCGTTGGCACAATCCCCCACCACCTCGTATACTTTCTTGCTTCGTCCACCGATCAGTCCCTCCACCACCTGACCGGTGTTGATCCCCATGCCGGCCCGCAGGCCGTAGGGACTGAGCGCGGCCTCGACCTCGGATCGAAGTTCCAAGGCCGCGCGTGCCGCTTCGTCGGGATCGGCGAAGACGAGAAGGATCTGATCGGCGGTGAGCCGGGCCGACACGAATGTGTGTCGGGACCAGACGTCCTCACACGCGCGATAAAAGGTCTCGAGCATCTCCGTGACTTCGGCGGCGACGTGCCGTTCGCACCACGGAGTGAAGCGCCGGATGTCCATGAACAACAGCGTGCGCATCTGCCGGCTTGGCTTCAGGGCGGCGGGGTCACTCATTGCGGTGCAGACGATGTTGGAGCCCCAGCACCATTCCGAGAGAGTCTGGAGCCGCGTGTTCATACTTGCAAGGAGGGCGCGGGAGCGAAGGCGGGAAACATTGGCGATGCCCAGAAAAATACCCAGGACCGGGATCACGATCGTTACGTAAAGATGGCTGTTGTCGGAGAGGAACCCGGAGAGAGTCGCATAATGGCGGTCGATAAAGATCTCAAAGATCCAGTAGGTTGCCAGCAGGATCGAGGCCCGGACCATGCTCTCCATCAGGAGCAGCGCCTCCTTTCCCCGGATGTCCAGACGAAGCTGAGCCCACTGCAGCGTCCCGATCACAACGGAAAAAAACCAGTAAGCGACGTAGTTTGGGGATGCCAGCATGGCGGGCCCCGAAACGACGGCCGTGATCAACGAAAAGACCGTGGGGCCCACGAGGTTTCCAAGGAGTGGGCGCGGCGCCGCGGCGCGCCTCGCTTGGACAAGGACATAGGCCTGCACCACCGCCGCGGCGAACATGGCGAAAACCTCGATACCGAGTTGAAAGCCCACCTCGCGGACAAGGAGAATTTCGAGAACGGCGTTGGCGAGCGGGTAGTGGGCGGAATTGGAGACCAGTTCCTCAATCAGACCAGCGCGCGGGGAGTCCTGTCCGTTCTGGCCGGTGGAAGCGGCGATGGCCGCCGGGGCGCCGCTGCCCGCCGTTCCCTCGTCCGAGGAAGCGAACGTTCCCGGTTTCGGAGGCGCCAAGGCGCCGGAGCGCGCTGACGCTCCGGCGGCGTTGCCATGGCTCGATCCCGGGATCCCGTTCACCATCGTACTCTGACTTTTACGGTTTTGGACGCGGGGTCGTGGCAACGCTGGGCGGTAGGATGGGGTATTCGACCTTGGGCTGGTCGCCGGTAAGCGTGTGCAGGAAAGCGGTGATCAGGTCCACCTGCTCGTCGGTGAGCTTTTCCCCCAGCTGAGTGGTGCCCATGACCGCCACCGCCTGGCGCAGGTCCCATGACTTTCCGGTGTGAAAGTAGGGAGGCGTGAGCGCGATGTTGCGGAGCGTGGGAACCTTATAGACGTACTCGTCGTCCACCGACTTGGTGACCTCGAACCGTCCCTTGTCCGTTAACGGCAGGAAGTCGGCGCCCGGCTTTTCCACCACGCCGAAAGGCGCATACATGCCGCCGCCGACGTTGATTCCGTTGTGGCAGGCCGCGCAGCCACTGTCGATGAACAGCCGAAGGCCCTTTTTCTGCTGTTCGGTGAGGGCGTCGGCGTCGCCGTTGAGAAAGCGGTCGAAAGGAGCATTCGGCGTGATCAGGGTGGCTTCGAACACCTCGATGGCCTTGGTGGCGTTGTCCAGGGTTATCGGGTCCTTCGCGCCGGCGTAGGCCCGCCTGAACTCGTCCGCGTATCCCGGGATGCCATGGAGCTGCTCCACGACGTGCTCGGGCGAGCTCGCCATTTCCACCGGATTGACCATCGGGCCCCCGGCTTGGTCGGCCAGATCCTTGGCCCGGCCGTCCCAGAACTGCGCGGTGTTGAACACGGAATTGAGCACTGTGGGGGCGTTCCGTCCGCCCCGCTGCCAACGGTGCCCCACCGAGGTTTCCAGCATGTCGACCCCGCCGAGACCGACGATGTGACAGGAATTGCAGGTGATGGTGTGGCTCTCGGACAGCCGGGGTTCGAAATAAAGCATCCGGCCCAACTCAAGCTTTTCGGGTGTCGCGGGATTGCCCTCGATTTCGGGCGGCGATGACGGGATCGGTTGGAACAGATCATTCGCCTCCGACATCAGGTCATCCTGGGCCGACGCCGGCACGCTCGCAAGCAGCCCCAACGCCGACATCGCCGCCAAAAAAATGCGCCGCATGTGTCCCTCCTCTGGTTTCAGTCGTCGTGAACTTGGTAATCCTCGGACCCGTGCCCGTACCCCGCGCGCTCCCCCGGCCCGGCCGCCGAACCGAAATCCGTCTGCTGGAAGAGAAAGGCGCCGAGAACGGCGACGATCGCGGCAACAGCCAATCCACGCCAGGCGCCGACCAGGGGGCGCTGCCGCGCGGCTTCCGTATCGTCGAGGGTCTTTCGGCCGGTGATCATCGCCTTGATCAGATTTTCCTTGGTCAACAGCCAGTCGACGAACACGGCGAGGACGTGGATGGCCGCGAGGACCATGATGAAATTGCCGAAAAACTCGTGAATCTCGGCCAGCCCTTCCCCTCCCGGAGCGGCGATCAGCGGCAGAAGAATGCCGGCGCTGCCCTCGTCGTTGCCGGAGAACAGGCCGGTGACGACGGTCCCCGCGAGGACGACAAGCATGAGGACGACCATCCATCCGCCAAGCGGGTTATGCCCCACGAAGCGCGGCGGACTGAACCGGATTAGTTGTCCCGCGTATGCCTTCACCGACTGGCCGGAGTAGACAAAGTGGGGGAACCGCGAATGGAAGCTGCCCACGAAGCCCCAGAGGATCCGAAAGACCAGCAGCATCGCCACGGTGTATCCGGAGACCGTATGGACGACGAACCACACTCCCTCCTCTTCGCCGGTCAGGTAGCTGGTGACGACGGCGGCGGCAAGGGTCCAATGGAATAAGCGAGTGGGGACATCCCAAACGGGCACGGAACGCATATTGCTTCTCCTGCGTTGGGCGGAATAACGGGGGTTTCCCGCCTTCGCTTGCTGGTGAAGATCACTGGCCGGCGCCACGGCCTCCGCCACCAGGACTCATCCCCTGACCCATGCCGCCCATTCCTCGCCCTTGGCCGGGACCCATTCCTTTGCCGGGCCCCATTCCCTGGCCGGGACCCATTCCTTTGCCAGGACCCATTCCCTGGCCGGGACCCATTCCCTGGCCGGGACCCATTCCCTGGCCGGGACCCATGCCGCCGGCGGGCGGTTCGTCGGGCAAGGTCTTGCCCATTTGTTGCGCCCGCTGCTGCATCCGCTGGTGATGCTCGGCGCGGATCCGTGCCTGGTCGGCCGTCGATGTGGCGTTCCGCATGCGCTGCTGGTATTCCAGGCGCTCCTGCTGGGTCATGATCTGGCTTCCGTAGATGGCAGGTTGATCGACGCCCGTCGACTGCGCGCTAGCGGCGACGGGAGCGAGCAGCGCGAGCGCCAATGCGGTTGTCATAAGCAACTGTCGATGCATGTTTTCCCCCTCGTGTATGCGCGTTTCACATATTAGAAAATTATAATCTTTTTTGTCGGTGGCGGTGGCATGAAATTGCCGCAAGCCCCCTATGAGGAGAACGCATGGCGCCACGTTCGAGCCTCGGCCACCACTCGCCGCTTGCCCTCCTCCCTTTCCGTTTGCGTCCGGCTTCCGTCGGTAGCGGAGGTGCGGTTGGCGCTCATTCAGCCACGCCAGCTCGGTTGGAATAGCCGCGGGCGTATTCCGACGACTGCGTCCGTGACACAATACCAAGGAGCACTGATAGGGACTCATTGTGATCGTGTTTCACGCTTCCTCGGCAGGAGGGACCGCGCCGGCGATGGGGACCCATCGTCAAGCGGTTCCCGACGGCCCCGAGGAAGCGCGAAACACGACCCTTCGGGCGGCCTATGGAGGCTTCCGGGCAGCGTCGCACGCCGCTTGTGATGCTCCCGCATCACGGCCCGCCGCACTCCTTGCCGGAAACCTCCATAGGCCGTCACAATGGGTTCCTATCAATGCTCCTTGGTATAAGCAGGCGGCGCATCCACCGTGCACGCGCTGGGCTTTTCCGAGGACTTGGGTTTTTCCGGGGACTAATGACCTGGCTGATTATCCTGGCCGTGGCCTTGCTCAACTCCCTCTACAGGACGTCGCCAGACATGGTGGACTGGCCCGTACTGACGATCGTCAAGCATATGGAAGCGATTCCGCGTTGCGGCGCGGCCCGCGCGGTCGGTCTGGCGCCCGCGCACCGAAGAGAGCCCGGCTACTGGCCCCATCTTGACGCGGACCACGACGGCATATCCTGCGAGGTTTGGCACTACTGAAATCAGCGCCATCCGTGATAAGCGCATAATGTGACTGGAGTATTGGAGTCTGCGCGCTCCGCTTTCCGGTATCTTACGCGGGTCAAGTTCGGTACTTTTGGCATCGTGTGGGCGTCCATCTGCTCATTGCTGGACCGCACCTAGAGGAAAGCCACATGCCTATCTCGAAAGCTAATCACGTTCTCTCATCGCTTTCCGACTGGGAAAAGCATGCACCGCCCAAGTCTCCCGATCATTGGGTGGACGGTCGCAGCGCCAAGGAGGTCGCGCGCGCCTGGCTGGCGGGAAACGGCCTCAGCATGCCGCCAGAAGTTCTCCATGCGTTGTCTTCGCACCCCGGTTTCGGCCAGCCGCTCTCGTGGGAAGCCGAACCGGAGGCCAAGCTGCGCTTCGACGCTTTCGCCGGTGAGCCACGCAACAGTGATCTGGTGGTCTATGCGACGGATGCGACTGGGCCGTATGTTCTCGCCGTCGAGGCCAAGGCCGACGAGCCGTACGGTGATACACTGGCCGCCACGTTCGCCGCGGCGCTGGAGAGGCGAATTGAGAATCCTCGGTCCAACGGCATTGCACGAATCGGGCAGCTCGCGGAGCTCCTTCGGCCGCGAGCCAAGGGTGCCCCCAGGGCCGAGGGACTTCGCTATCAGCTTCTCACCGCCTGCGCCGGAGCCGTCGCGGAGGCATCGCGAAAGCAATGCCCGCGCGCCGTGATGCTCGTCCACGAGTTCATCACGTCGGCGCACCGACGACGCCAACCACACACGCAACGCGTCCGACCTCGCCGCCTTCTTGTCACGCCTTTCCGGGACTGACGTTGCGGTTGTCGAGGACGGGCGGTTGTACGGTCCTTTCGAGACCGCGTTGGCGCCCGACGTAAAGCTGTTCGTTGGAAAGGTGTCTCGGAACCTGAGGGCCGGCTGCAATCGAAGCGGTTAGGGGCGGCTGATCGCACCCCACCGCCGTCGTTGCGAGGAGCGGAGCGACGCGGCAATCCAGAGCAGCCGCTGAAGACACCGGCCGGCGCCCAATGCGCAAACGACAGACCTGTCCTTCATGTACGGCACGTCATCGCATTCGGAGTAGAGCGATCCAAGACTTGCTCCATGTCCGCTGCCTTGCTGGATTGCCGCGTCGCTCCGCTCCTCGCAACGACGGCAAGGGAGGGCCGGGCAATTGCCGAGCCCGCGCAACCCCTTGTGACTACCCGCCGCGCCGCCCCGCGAGCTTGAGCGGCATGCCGCCCTTGGGGCGCAACGTGATGCGGTGGACCGGCTCGGGGCGGGCGCCTTCGACGGTGGAGAAGCGAACGTGTCGCGGCAGGGTGGCGAGGACGGCGATCATTTCCATCATCGCCAAGGTCGCGCCGGACCCGTTCTTGAAGACCAGTGTTCGCGATTATTGGAAGAACCAGATCAGTGCAAATGATGGTCCAAGGCTGTCGTACTCCGATCGCGCGCCGTCCACGCGCGCCGGCGCGGTCCAGTAGTAGCGGGCGCCGACGTCGAGGCTGAGATCGGTCGTTGCCTGAAACCGGACGCCCGCGCCGCCGATCAGGATCACCGTCGGATCCGATGCACCGAACGCCGTGATAACGCCGGGTCCAACGCCGCCGCCGCCGTAGAGCGACCACCGGTCGCTCAGCGCGTATTCCGGCCAGGCGTTCACCGTTGCGCCGGCGAGCCAGAAAACGCGTCCATCGGCGGTGGCTTCCCGCTTGTCGTTGCGTCCATGCAGCGGGACGCCTTGGCCGATCAACTGAGCTTCGCCATTGACGCGCCATCGATCCGCCAAGTCGAAACGGTAACCGATGCCCGTTTCGAGGCTGCCGCCGGGCTCGTCGCCGAACTCGACCTCGTCCTGATTGGAACGGTCCAATGCGAAGACGGCTCCCCCCCTCAGAAACGCATACCAATCCCCCGCAAGCGCGGTCGCCGGCAGGAGAATAAACACGATCAAGCAGACTAATCTGGCCATATGTCCCCCTCCAGCCCAGCCCGACGAGGCCGGGTCAACCTTGCACAACGGACCTTGCGCGGGCTCATCGACGGGGCAGACCAAAGCCGACACTCCGGAAATGACCCCGACACCCGGCATCGATGATAGCCGAAGGGGCTCCATCTTGGAACCATATGTTCATGCGACATGGGGGGGATAGTCTATCATTTGGCGAATTCGGCGCCGGCGGGTGGCGTTATCGGCGGCTCCGCGCCGCCGCGTCGCTCCGCTCCTCGCAACGACGGCGGGGGACGGCCGGACAATTGCCGAGCCCGCGCAACCCCTTGTGACTACCCGTCGCCCCGCGGCGCGAGCTTGAGCGGCATGCCGCCCTTGGGGCGCAGCGTGATGCGTTGGACCGGTTCGGGGCGGGCGCCCTCGACGGCGGAGAAGCGAACATGCCGCAGCAGGGTGGCGAGGGCGGCGACCATTTCCATCATCGCGAAGGTGGCGCCGGCGCAGACCCGGGGGCCGGCGCCGAAGGGCATGTAGGCGGTGCGCGGGATGCGCTTGGCGGCGTCGCCGAGAAACCGGGTGTGGTCGAAGCGGTCCGGGTCCGGCCATAGCCGCTGGTGGCGGTGGATGGCGTAGACCGGGATGAACACGATGGTGCCCGGCTTCAGGGTCCGGCCGGCCAGGGTTTCCGGCCGGGTGGTGCGGCGGGTGAGCAGCGGCAGCGGCGGGAACAGCCGCATGGTTTCCTTGACGAAGGCCTCGACGGCGGCGAGCGCCGGCAGGTCCGCCGCCGCCACCGGCCGGCCGCCGGCCACCCGGTCCACTTCCGCCGCCAGCTCGGCTTGCAGTTCCGGCTGTTCGGCCAGGCAGAACAGCGCCCAGGTCAGGGCCTTGGCCGAGGTCTCGTGGCCGGCGGCGATCAGGGTCAGCAGCATGTCGACCATGTCCCGGTCGTCCAGCGTGCGCCCGGTCTCGGGGTCGCGGGCGCGCATCAGGTCGCCGCAGATGTCGTCCGCCGCGACGCCGGACCGGCGCCGGGCCGAGACCAGATCTCCGACCAGCGATCGCATGCGGTCGCGGGCGCGCTTGACCTGGCCGCTTCCCGGATGGGGCACCCAGGCGGGCACGTTGAGGCTGGCGAGGCCGATGATCCAGGAACTCGGCTCGAGATAGGCGTCGATCGCCTCCGACAGGACGGCGAAGTCGACCTCGTCGCGGGTCGAGAACAGGGTGCGGCTGATCACCTGGAAGGTCGCCGACGTCATCGCCGGGGCGACGTCGACCGGAGCGCCCGGCCCAGGTGCCCCCCCAAGGGTCCGCCAATCGTCGGCGACGGCGCGGAACGGGGCCACCATGTCGGGGACCGAACGGGCCAGCGCCGCCGGCGAGAAGTACGGCGCGATCAACCGCCGCTTCCATCGCCAGTCCTCGCCCTCGGCGGTCAACAGGCTGTCGCCGAGACCCGGCTTGAGCAGGCGGCTGTCGATCCGCGATTTCGGGAACTCCGCCGCCCGCCGGACGAGGATTTCCTCCACCAGTTCCGGCCCGGTGACGAAGGCCATGGTGGCCACCGGCAGTTCCCGGAGGGCGATCGGGTCGCGGTAGGCGGCGGCGGGAATGCCGGCGACCGGGTTGTCGACCACGGTGCGCAGATAGCGCAGCAGACTCGGTTTGTCGGGGCCTTCGGCGATCTTGGGCGGCGTGTAGGCGGGTATCGGGGTCGGGGACATGCGCGGCCTCGGGAGCTCTCGACTCAATGACGGGACCGCATTGTGACGGCCTTTCGAGGCATCCCGCAAGGCCCGTGTCGGGCCGCGATTCGGCGCCCTGAGCGGCGAAATTCTACTGTGCATGGGGTTGTTTTTCACTTTTTGCTTTTACCCCCCCCCCCCCGCGCCCCCATGTCCCGGTTTCACGGGAGGGATGTGGCGGCGCCGCCAGCGCGGAAACCGCCCTCAAGATCGCGGCTGGGGGCCGGCGGTTTCGGCTGGCTTTCGGGCCGGATACGGTCTAAAGCGGCGCGTATGGTTTGCCGATCCCTGAACATGATTGTCGCGATCCTCGTGTGCCTCGTGGTGGCGGCCGCCGCCGGCCGGGGGCACGCGGAAACGACCCCGCCGCGCCGGCGTTCGTCGGCGGCAAAACCTGCGCCACGTGCCACGCGGCCGAGACCAAGGCGTGGACCGGCTCGCATCACGACCTCGCCATGCAGGAGATGACCGCCGACACGGTGCTGGGCGACTTCGACGACGCCACCTTCACCCACTTCGGCGTGACGTCGCGGTTCTTCAAAAAGGACGGCAAGTTCTTCGTCAACACCGAGGGGCCCGACGGCGCGCTCGCCGATTTCGAGATCGCCTACGCGTTCGGCGTCGTTCCCCTGCAGCAGTACCTGATCGCCTTTCCGGAC
Source organism: uncultured Alphaproteobacteria bacterium (assembly GCA_963701445.1). Taxonomy (GTDB): domain Bacteria; phylum Pseudomonadota; class Alphaproteobacteria; order Rhodospirillales; family Defluviicoccaceae; genus CAKZLS01. The sequence goes on along the minus strand of CAVPAM010000050.1, from coordinate 62,114 downwards.
GGCCGCCTGCAGGCCCTCGGCATCGCCTGGGACACGCGGCCCAGGGACAAGGGGGGGCAGCGCTGGTTCCATCTCTACCCGAACGAGCGCATCGCTCCCGACGACGAGCTGTTCTGGACGGCGATCAATCAGAACTGGAACTACATGTGCGCCGAATGCCATTCCACCAACCTGGTGCGCGGCTACGACCTCGGCGAAGACCGCTACCAGACCACGTGGTCGGAGGTCGACGTCTCGTGCGAGGCGTGTCACGGGCCGGGATCGGAGCACGTCGCCTGGGCCGAGCGCGCCAAGGCGGACCCGACGGCGGAGCCAAAAGCGGAAGCGGACGATCCGGCATATGGCTCCTCGAAGGGCCTGACGGTGACGCTCGGGAGCGTGACCGACACCCATTGGGCGTTCGCGCCCGGGGCCGTCACCGCCAAGCCTGAAACGCCGCCGGCGGCCGGCGCCGAGATCGAGGTCTGCGCCCCGTGCCATTCCCGCCGGTCGCCGCTCGGCGACGGCCATCCGCCCGGCACGCCCTTGCTGGACGGCTACCGCCCGTCGCTGCTGGCCGAGCGGCTGTATTACGCCGACGGCCAGATCAAGGACGAGGTCTACGTCTACGGCTCGTTCCTGCAGAGCAAGATGCACGCCGCCGGGGTCACGTGTAGCAACTGTCACGATCCCCACAGCCTCGAACTCCGCGCCGACGGCAACGGCGTCTGCGTTCAATGCCACAAGCCCGAGGCGTTCGACACGGCGGCCCATCATTTCCACGCGCCGGGGGGACCGGGCAGCCAGTGCGTCGACTGCCATGCTCCGGAAACCACCTACATGGTGGTGGATCCCCGCCGCGATCACAGCTTCCGGATCCCGCGCCCCGACCTGTCGGCGGCGCTGGGCGCGCCCAACGCCTGCACGGGCTGTCACGACGGCAAGTCGGATCAATGGGCGGCCGACACCATCGCCGAATGGCATGGCCCGGACCGGCGCCTGGAGCCGCACTTCGGCGAGGCGCTGGCCTTGGGCCATTCCGGGGCGCCCGGCGCCGAATCGCATCTTGTGAAGCTGGCCGGCGAGCGCGGGCAGCCGGCCATCGTCCGCGCCACCGCCATCGCCATGCTCGCCAACTATCTCGGCCCCGAATCGTTCGAGACGGTACGCCAAGGGTTGCGGGACGAGGACGCCATGATCCGGCTTGCCGCGCTCGGGGTCCTGAATGCCGTCGATCCGCGCATCCGCGTGGACCTCGCCTTCGACCTGCTGGACGATCCGGTCCGCGCCGTCCGTCTAGAGGCCGCCCGGGTCCTCGCCCCCGTTCCCCCCGAGACCCTGCCGCCGGCCCGGCGGGACCGGCTGGAACAGGCCCTCGCCGAGTTCGACCAGTCGATGGGCGCCATCGCCGACCGGCCCGAATCGCTGGCGACGCTCGCCAACTTCAGGCGGGACCGAGGAGAGGACGCCGCCGCCGAAGCAACCTACCGCAAGACCATCGGGATTCACCCGGCCTTCGCCCCGGCCTATGCCAATCTCGCCGACCTGTACCGGTCGCGGAACCAGGACGACAAGGCCGAGGAGGTTCTACTGCAAGGACTGAAGGTCGCCCCCGGCAATGGCGACCTCCACCACGCGCTGGGGCTGCTGCGGGTGCGGCAGAAGCGCTACGCCGAGGCCGTGGAGACCCTGGGGCGGGCGGCCGAGCTCAACCCGGACAACGCCCGGTACGGCTATGTCCATGCGCTGTCGCTGCAACAGACCGGCGACGCCGGCCGCGCCCTCGCGGTCCTGAAGGAGACGCACGCGCGCCATCCCCATGACCGCTCCGTGCTGTTCGCGCTGGCGACCATGAGCCGGGAGAGCGGAGACCTGGCGGCGGCCATCGGCTATGCCAAGAACCTGGCCGAACTGGCGCCCCGCGATCCCCAGGCCCAGGCACTCCTCAAGCAACTGGAAGCGGAGCGGCGGTAGGGCATGACCGACACCCCCCGTCCGGCGACGGCCCCGCCCGGCGCCGGCCCGGCGCCGCCAAGCGTCTGGCTGGTGATCGGCGACAAGCTCGGCGACAACGCCCAGGTGGAGATCATCGCCGAGGCGCTGGGCTGGCCGGTGGAGCGCCGGAGCCTCCGGTTCCTCGAGCCCTACGTCTACGGCAAGCCGAAGTTCAAGCCGTCGCTCTACCACATCGACCGGGAGCGGTCGGACCCGCTGGAACCGCCGTGGCCGGACCTGATCCTGACCGTGGGGCGCCGGCCGTCCATGGCCGCCATGTGGATCCGCGAGCAATCCGGCGGCCGGACCAAGGTGGTCATCGTCGGCCGGCCGAAGCGGATGATGGACCGGTTCGCCCTGGCCATCGCCACGCCCCAGTACCGCCTGCCGGATCGGCCGAACGTGCTGCAGCTCGAGCTTCCCCTGATGCGGGTCGACGAAACCCGGATCGCCGCCGAGAGCGCGGTCTGGCGGGAGCGGTTCGCCGCGTTCCCCCGGCCGTTGACGGCGTTGCTGGTGGGCGGGCAGACCAAGCCCTTCGTGTTCGACGGCAAGGTCGCCCGCGATCTGGCGGACGCGGTCGGCCGGGTCAACGCGCGCGACGGCGGCACGCTCTACGTCACCACCAGCCGCCGGACGCTGCCGGAGGTGGTGGACGCCCTAGAGGCCGGTCTGCCCGAGGGCTCGCAGCTGTTCCGCTGGACGCCGGACGCCGCCGAGAACCCCTACCAGGCGCTGCTCGGGCTCGCCGACCGGTTCATCGTGACCGGCGACAGCATCTCGATGATGGTGGAGGTGGCCCGGCTCGGAAAGCCGCTCGCCATCTTTCCGCTGCCGGTGCGCTCCGACCTCTGGACGCGGGTCCGGGAGAGCGCGGCCGGGCTCCTGCATCCGTCGCCGGGAAGCGGCGGCCGGCGGGGGCCGCTCGGATGGCTGGGCGACCGGCTGTACGACCTCAACCTCGTCAACTATTCGCGGGATTTCTCGCGGCTGCACGAGAAGCTCATGGCGCGCGGACTGGCGGTCCGCCTGGGCGAACCCTTTCCGCCCCGCGCGGAGCGGGCGCCCGACGACCTGTCACGCGTCGTCGAGCGCATAAAGGGCTTGATGGGGAAAGGGTAGGCAAAGGGGGCTCGCGCCGCCCCCTCGCCGGGGATGGTGTTGGCTAGGCCGAGCGCCGCAGGTCTTCGTTCGCGGGAACGGGTACCAGCTTGACAGGCTTCGAAGACCGGCCACGCGCCGGTTCGAACATGGCGCGGACGCGTGCCGCCGCCCGTGGAACGCACTCCAGCGACCGCAGCGGCAATCCCGGCGGGAACGGATCGCCGAGCCAGACGGCGCGGCCCGAGTCCACCAAATGCTTGTGCACGATCCGGATGTCGCGGGTCATGCGTTCCGGCCCGAGCCGCATCGCCATGCGGAAAATGAAGGCCTGGAGATGCTTCAGTTCCCAGCGCTTCCAGAATGCTTCCCGATCGTCCTCGGCGGCGATGGTGTTTTCGACCGTCCTCTGGCACATGGCGTTCCGCCCCTCGCCCAGGTCGAAGATATGGACGCGCTTGCGGGTGGCGCACGCCTCGGCGAGCATGGACATGCTGTCGCCGGTGACGATGATCGAATTGGCCAAGCCGAGGAACGCGAAGTACGGATTGTCGGTCGCGCCCTTCTGCCAGCGATAGAAAAAGGCCGGAGCGGTGATGTTTTCCTCGAGCGTCGCGGTGGCTTCCGCCGGGGTCCGGGCGCTGGTGGTGATCAACAGCGATCCGCCGGTTTCGGCCGCCAGCTTGCTGGCCTGCCGGCCGAGCCGCTTGGCCGCCCGCTTGTCCATGCTGTAGGGGCCGCTGCTGCCGCCGACGACGACCGCGATATGGGGCTTGGGCAGGTGGGCCAGCCGTGGCGCCCAGGCCTCGGCGTCGGCCCGCAGCCTCTCGTTGGTCACGCGGTGCAACGGCGTCTTGTTGTGCAGCACGTTCGGGCGCACCGGAAGCCGGTACTGCGGCGTGGTCACGATCAGGTCGAACCGCTCGATCTTGGCCCACGTCCGGCCCACGTGCACGATGCGGACATGCTTGCCCTGCTTGCGGGCCTGTTTCTGGATCCACAGGCAGATCGGCTCGTTGCGGCGGCCGCCGGTGATGATCAGGTCCGGCCACGGCGCCTCCAGCGGACTGGACTCGCTCTTGACCACTCCATGCAGATTCGGACCGAGCAGAAGGTTGGTAACCAGTTCATAAGGCTTGTAGACGAATCGCTTGATCTCGAACGGCCAGCCCGTGGCTTCGGCGAGCGCCATCACCTGGGAATTGTCGCCAGCCTTGCTGCCCATCATCAGCCACACCCGGGGGTGGTCGCTGCTCTGCTGCGTCACTGTCATACCATCCGGCACGGAACTCACTCCCAAACAATCAAGAAATCGAATCGCTAAGCTTATTAACGCCGACGGGCCCTCGAAAGATCCTCATCCGGCCCTTCGGGACCGCGTGGCCGCGACACCGTTTTTCGTGTCGTCCACGCCATCCGATTTCGCGCTTCGCCGACCCGATTTCGCCCCTAAGCTCAATACTTGAATCAGCCAATTATTAGATATCGTGTTCTTAAACGGCTACCAGTGATGTTTTCCACCATCAAGTCAATCTTTGTTACCGTTTGTTACGAGTCGGTCGCAATCCGACCGGCGCCGTCGTAACCGCATGGAAAAAAACAATTTTTCCTGGACGCCGGAAGTGCCGCGCGGGAACGGGAAATGCGGTTTTACTCAATCCGGCGATTCGGTCCGTGACCAGACGCGATGCTGAGAGGCGAATCAAGGCACCTCGAATAACACTCTGTGCCGTAACGAAAATTCACCAGAGGGCCGGTAAAGAGCGGCGCGCGGCACCGGAGACGGAAACTCGCCGGACCCTCGCGTGTCGGGCCTGCGGAACGCCAATCCCGTGGTCGGCGGGATTGCACGACGGCTTGGGCGCTGTTAGGTATAGTGCGACGGTTTGTTTCGAAGAGAGTGTATTAGCAGGGCATTTGGCGATGTATGTAGCCTATCGACGAGTAATGAGAGAGCTGATCATGCTCCTCGTCTTTTTTCTTCCTAAGGAAAAGCAGATCCGCATCGAGCGGTGGCTTCGCGGCCGCGAGGAAAACCGCAAGCTCGCCCTAGCGGATTGCGTCATCGTCTCCTTCGGCAAGAGCGGCCGGACGTGGCTTCGCGTCATGCTGTCGCGCTTCTATCAGGTCAAGCACGGCCTGGCCGAACGGCACCTGATCGGCTTCGACAACCTGCACCGGAAGAACGCGGCGATCCCCAAGATCTTTTTCACCCATGACAACTATCTCAAGGATTATACCAACAACGCCGACAACAAATCGGACTACTACGACAAGAAGGTCGTCCTGATGGTGCGCGATCCGGCGGACGTGTCGGTGTCGCAGTTCTTCCAGTGGAAGTTCCGCATGCGCAAGGCGAAGAAGGAGATCAACGACTACCCCGACGAAGGCGAGGACGTGTCGCTTTACGATTTCATCATGCGGCCGAACGCGGGCCTGCCGAAGGCCATCGATTTCCTGAACCTATGGGCCCGGGAAATGGGACATATCCGCGACGTCCTCATCGTCCGCTACGAGGATATGCGCGCGCAGCCGGAGGCGACCCTGGCGCGAATCGTCGAGTTCATGGGCACGCCCGGGACGCCGGAGCAGATCCACGAGGCCGTGGAGTTCGCCTCGGTGGAGAACATGCGCGGCCTCGAGCAGAAGCGGGTGTTCTGGCTGAGCGGCGGCCGCATGCTCGCCAAGGACCGCAACAACCTCAACACGTACAAGGTGCGGCGGGCGAAGGTGGGCGGCTATCGGGAGGACTTCACCCCCGAGCAGCTCCAAGCCATCGATGCCTACGTCGAGAGCAATCTTCTTCCGGGTTTCGGATACGAAAAGAGGGAGACCGGGACGGCGGAAAAGGTGGCCAGCGCCTGACACGCGCGGGCCTGGTGCGTAACAGGATGGTGAACAAACGAGGAGGACGGCCGGAAAGCAAATGCGCCGGCCGCCGTGGGATGCGACAATGAAACCGAGCGTATTCATTCATACGAATCACCTTCAGATCGTCGGCGCTCTCGTCGCCGAGTACGCCCTCAAGCGGAATTCCCGCACGCCCGAGGCGTTCGACGTGAGGATCATCCACACCGAGGATTATCCGTTCTTCCGCGAGCGCCACGGCCAGGATTTCCTGCGCGACGGGGTCAAGCGGCAGTGGAACGCCGACGACCTACAGTCCTTTACCCCGCTGCGATTCATGCCTCCGGAGCTGATGGGATACCAGGGCCGGGCGGTGGTGATCGATCCGGACATCTTCGCCGTATCCGACATCATGGAGCTTCTGTCGCGGGACATGGGCGCAACCGCCGTCATGTGCCGCACCCGCTCCGGGTTGAAGGGGATCGCCGCCGGCAAACTGGGGTTCTTCGCAACCAGCGTGATGTTGATGGATTGCGCGAAGCTGACCCACTGGCGCTGCGAGGAACAGTTCCACGAGATGTTCGAGGGCAAGCGCGACTACATGGACTGGATATCGCTGAAACTGGAACCCCGGGGCAGCGTCGGCGTGCTGGAGGCCGAATGGAACGACCTTGACCGTCTGACGCCCAACACCAAGATGGTCCACAACACCCGGCGGATTACCCAGCCCTGGAAGACGGGCCTGCCCGTGGATTTCACGCCGGCCGACCGGTTCAGGCTGTTCCCGCCGCTCGGATGGGCCATGCGCTGGCGTCGGCGGCTGTTCGGAGACCACGCCCTGCTCGGCAAGTACAGGCGCCATCCGGACGAGAACCAGGAACGGTTCTTCTTCGGGCTTCTCCGCGAATGCGTGGAAAAGGGCATCATCTCCGAGGACATGCTGCGCGACGAGATGCGCGAAAACCATGTGCGTCACGACGCCTTCGAGGTTTTGGAGCGGACACCGCGTCTCGCCGCCTAACGCCCCTTTCGCCGGGGCCGGCGCGCGCGGAAACGAAACGTATATTGATCAAAGAGGTTGCATTGTGTCGGTAAAGGTCGGTCCCTGGGCGGGACGAAAATACTTCCTCGATAAGATGAACCTGGGCGACCTCGTCGTCGCCTACCTGACCCACTACGCCATCATGACTTACCTGGTGCTGGCCGGGGTCATGATCTGGCTGACGGTCCTGTGGGCGGACAACGTCTGGGGACCGGCGCTCGCCGCCGCCGTCGTCATCCCGGTGTATCCGCTGGTGTGGTATCTCCTGCACCGGCACGTCCTGCATGGCAGCTTTCTCTACAAGTCGCCGCTGACGGCGGCGCTGTGGAAGCGCATTCACTTCGATCACCACCAGGACCCCAACGACCTCGGCGTGCTGTTCGGCGCGCTGACCACCACCCTGCCGACGGTGGTCCTCGTGATCATGCCCATCGGCTGGCTCATCGGCGGACCGGCCGGCGCCACCGCCGGCGTGGCGTGGGGGCTGCTGACCACGTGTTATTACGAGTTCTGCCATTGCATCCAGCACCTGCCCTTCGCGCCCCGGAACGCGTGGCTGAAGCGGATCAAGAAGCTTCACCTGGCCCATCACTTCCACAGCGAAAAGGGCAATTTCGGCATCACCAACTATCTGTGGGACCGAGTCTTCGGGACATACTACAGCCAGCCGAAGAGCTTCCCGCGCAGCGAGACCGTCCACAATCTCGGGTATGTCAACGAGGTCACGGCGCGCTATCCGTGGGTCGCGCGGATTTCCCATGGCGATATCAGCAACCCCCGCATCCGGCGCGCCGGGACGGTTTGACGGATAGAGAAGGTTCCGCTCCCCCGCGCCCCGGACACCGGCCCATGACCGCCCTGTCGCCGCGCCCGGCGCTTCACGTCACCGAAGTGCGCGACCGGCGGACCATGATCAGGTTCCTCGAGGTGCCGGGGAGGCTTTACGCGGATGATCCCAACTGGGTCGCGCCGCTGCTGTTCGAGCGGCTCAATCATCTGAATCCGCGCAAGAACCCGTTCTTCGATCACGCCGAGGCGGCCTTCTGGATCGCGTGGCGGGAGGACCGCGCCGTCGGCCGGATCAGCGCGCAGGTCAACCGGGCCCATCTCGACCAGCATCGCGACGGCACCGGCCACTTCGGCTTTCTCGAGGCGGAGGACGATCCGGAAATCTTCGCCCTTCTGCTGAATACCGCCGAGGCCTGGCTGCGGGACCGCGGACTGAGCCGCGTTCTCGGGCCGTACAGCCTCTCCATAAACGACGAAAGCGGCCTGCTCGTCGCCGGTTTCGACACCCCGCCCAGCCTGATGATGGGACACGCCAAACCGTATTACGCGCGGCGGGTGGAGGAGCACGGCTACGTCAAGGCCAAGGATCTGATCGCCTACGATTACGACCTGTTCACCGAACCGCCGGAGACGCTCCGGGCCTTCATCGGCAAGGCCCAGGCCGAGAACGACCTGACCTTCCGTCCCATGAACATGGCCCGTTACGACCAGGAACTGGCCCTGATCGTCGACATATTCAACGACGCGTGGGCCGGAAACTGGGGGTTCCTGCCGTTCGGAGAGCCGGAACTGCGCTATCTGGCGAAGAACTTGAAGCCCCTGGTCAAGGCCGAATGCGTGTCCATCGCCGAGATTTCCGGCGAACCGGCGGCCATGGCCGTCAGCCTGCCGAATATCAATGCCGCCATCGCCGATCTCAACGGCCGGCTGCTGCCGTTCGGCTGGGCGAAGCTGTTGTGGCGCCTCAAGGTACGCGGCGTCGACAGCGCGCGGCTGCCGCTGATGGGGGTGCGGCGGCGCTTCCAGGGGACGGCGGTGAGCACGGCGCTCATGCTCGGCGTCATCGATTCCATCCGCGAGTATCACCGCCGCCATGGCACCCGGCGGGGCGAACTTTCGTGGATTCTCGAAGACAACCGGCCCGTGCGCAAGCTGATCGAAATGTTCGGGGGGCGGCCCTACAAGACCTACCGCCTGTACGCCAAGGACCTGGTTTGACCGCCGCGGCCGACGTGGAGCCACGCCGCCGCCAGTTCACCGCGCTGGTGCTGGCGGGGCAGCGGGCTCGGGGAGAGCCGGTAGCCGACGCAGCGGGATTAAGCCACAAGTGCCTGGTTCCCGTGGCCGGCGTGCCCATGCTGGCCCGCGTGGTCGCGGGACTGGATGCCAGCGAGGCCATCGGCCGCATCGCCGTATCCATCGAGGATCCCGGGCTGCTCGATACCCTTCCGGAGCTGTCCGCGATGATCGCGTCTGGGCGTCTTCTCGCCATCAAGAGCGCCGGTTCGCCGAGCCTCAGCGCGCTCGCCGCCGCCGATAGCCTCGGCGCCGGTGCCCTCCCCATGCTGATCACCACGGCCGATCATCCGCTGTTGACCGGCGCGATGGTGGACGATTTCCTGGGCGTTTCGGCGCGATCCGGCGCCGACATGACCGCCGGGCTGACCCCGGGGGCCGTTCTGATGGCGGCGTATCCCCGGGCCAGGCGAACCTTTCTCAAGTTCAGGGATGGGCCCTACACGGGCAGCAACCTGTTCGCGGTGCTGACACCCGATGGCCTCAAGGCGCTCGCGTTCTGGCGGCGGGTGGAGCGCGACCGCAAGCGCCCGTGGCGAATCGCCAAGGCGTTCGGTCTTCGGAGCCTGCTGGCCTACCTTCTGGGGCGCCTGACCCTGGACGAGACCATGGTCCGGGCTTCCAGGACCATCGGCGCCACGGTGCGGGCGGTGCCGACGCCGCTGGCGGAGACCGGCATCGACGTGGACAAGCCCGAGGATCTGATCCTCGTGGAGGAGATTTTGCGCGCGCGTTAAGGACCCGTGACGATGGAGATCTCGAACCGGCATGGCTCGCCCGTCGCGAGCTGTCCCGAGAATTCCAGCCTCGGCGCCGGTTGTTTGTCTCCGAACCGGACGGAATACCAGCCGCGAGGGGGATCCTCCTCGCCCCGGCGGACGGCGCCGCGCAACGGGCCGCCATGGGCGATTTTCACGGTCAGCCGCGAACCCACCTCGACGATCCAAACGCCCCGCCGTTCGCGCACCGCGAGGTCGGGGTGGACGAGAAATCCCACATGAACCGCGTGCGACCCCTCGTCGCCTTGCAGGCTGTCGGTGATGACGAAGGCGTTCGCGCCGGTTCTCTCCAGGCGTCGGCGGTGGCGGACACCATGGGTTTCCTCATATCCGTCGTGCTCGAACTCCACGTGCCAGGCGCGCGGATCGTCGTTGCGCGACAGCACCGACACCTGGGCCTTGCGGCCCCAGTTGAAGGCGCCGGTGATCTCGCTGGAATCGGCGCCGTCGATGGACAAGGTGTTGTGGGCCATGGTTCCGCGAAAGTGATCGCGCCAGGCGCCGCCGGAGTGATAGAGGTAGGTTCCCGCATCGATGAACACCGGCCGCCCGCCCACGTGCAGCCAGACCGACAGCGCGTCGGCGTGACCATGGGCGGCGATGGCGAGATAGCCGAGGGGACCGCGGTCGAAAACCCAGAGACCCTCGGTGCCCCCCTCGTCCCAGCGCAGCACGCAGTATCCGCCCCGCGCGAAGGCGCGTGGGCCGACGAAGGGCGCGCGGCGCCGGACAGGGGGCGGCGGCGGGCCTCCGAAAAGGGCGTTGCGGAGGCGCGCGTCGACGCCGAACGGGACGAGATCCGGATCGTCGAGGGCCGAAGCCAGGCATCCCAGGATGGACGACACATAGCCGGTCTCCTCGCCGTCGTAGATGACGCGGCCTTCGTCGTCGTCGCCGATCCTCGGCTGGTTGCCCGACGCATCCGTGATTGAACGCAGAAACCGTCCGGCCTCGGTCAGCCGTTCGTCGACGGCCTCCGGAAACGGATCGCCGAGCCCGCTCGCCACCCGCCGGCACAGCAGCAGCCATTCCAGGACGAACGCCTGATAGGTGGGCGACTGCTCCGCCCCGACGCCGTCTTCCAGGATCTGGAGCAACGCTTCCCGGCAGAGGACCCGCCGGCCGTACCGGGCATATCCGGCGCCGCCGCGGAGACCGGGGAACAGCGTTCCCAGAAGGTAGAGCCCGCCGGCCTCGGCGATCAGATGGTTGTTGGCCGAGGAATACCGGGAGGGATAGCGCATCAGCCAGTAGCCGTGCGCCGCCAGGCACGCCTTGAGGCGGTGCCGCTGGGCGGCGGTGAAGGCATCCTCGCCGATCAGCGAGACCACCACCATGATGCTGACCAGCCGCAGGGCCAGTTCGATCCCGCTTGCCCAGTTGACGCCCCGAAACGGCGGGTTGAACCGGATCCAGCCGTCGATCTCCGCTCACGCAGAACCGCCGGGCGGCGGCATCGCCCGTGACGGCCGCGAGAGCGGCGATGGGCTGGAGATGCTGAAGCCGGTTCATTTCCCAGACGTACTTGATGTCCCCGTACCCGGCGGCGTCCCGGTAAGGAATGTCGAAGCAGTAGCGATCCACGGGCCAGCTCCGTCCCATGACCGGATCGAGATGCCATTTGTCGGGCCCGGTCAATCCCGGCCACGCCTGCCCGAGAAAAGCGAGGCGCCCCGAGCGCGCGCGCTCGGCGATGTCCCTCCACGTCCGAAGCCGGTCCGGCGCGGCGGCCAGTCCGCGAACCCCGTCCAACAGCCCGGGGATGACCGGAAGCGCGGCGTCCGGCGCGGCCGCGACGTTGAAATCCGCCCGGCCGTACTTGGAAAGGACGCGCTTCGCGGCTTCCACGACGCGATGAAGCACCTCCGGCCCGGACATGGATCGGAGCCGGTTCGCATACCACGTCGGCCGGCTGTTTGGTTTCACGAACACAATCCGCTCAGGGCGTTTCGGGGCGGCGCCCGGGCCGGACATGCCCGGCCCGGAGGTCAATAGGCGTTTTTCTGGTACCAGACGACCAGGGCGGTCAGGACGATGATACGGAGATCGAGCCACGGCGACCAGTTTTCGATGTAATGGATGTCGTAATCCACCCGCCGGCGCATCTGTTCCACCGTGGTCGTCTCGCCCCGGAGCCCGTTCACCTGCGCCCATCCGGTGATCCCCGGCTTGACCCGGTGACGGCCATGATAGCCGCCGATCAGCGCGGCGTACTGCTCGTTGTGTTCGACCGCGTGCGGCCTGGGGCCGACCATGGACATGTTGCCGCGCAGAACGTTCAGCAACTGCGGCAGTTCGTCGAAACTGACGCGGCGCAGCAACCGGCCCACGCGGGTGACCCGGATGTCGCCCCGGCTCGCCTGCGGCACGCCGATCTCCGGCGGACGGTCGTGGTACATGGTCCGGAACTTGTTGACGATGATCACCTCGTTGTTGATCCCGTAGCGCGCCTGGCGGAACAGCACCGGCCCCCGGCTGTCGAGCTTGATGGCCACCGCGATCAGCAGAAACAGCGGCGAGAGCACCAACAGCGCCAGCACGGCCAGGATCTTGTCCTCCGCGAGCTTGACGAGGCCGCTCCAACCGGACAGCGGTACCGAGGCGATCTCCAGGACCGGAACGCCCTCCAGGTAACGGCGGTGGTGACGCGGAAAGTGATAGCCGATCAGGTCCGAACCGAGATAGACGTTGACCGGCAGGTTGCGCAGCCGGTCGATGATGCCGACCAGCCGATCGTCGGCATTCCAGGGCAGGGTGATCACCACGTCGTGCAGCAGGCCCCGGCGGACGTATCCCACCAGGTCGTCGAGATCGCCCAGAACCGGACATCCGTTCACGTCGTGGTCGATTCGCGTTCCCCGGTCGTCGAACACGCCGATGACCCGTTTCCAGGCCACGTCGCGGCCCCGCAACTGATCCACCAGATGCTCCGCCGCCCCGCCGGCGCCCACGATCGCCACGTTCCGCACCAGCAGACCGGCGCGCGTGGAGCACCCGAGGAAATACCGGAACACTCCCCGGAACACGCAGATCAGGAACGCCGATCCCAGAAACGATGAAAAAAACCAGACCCTGGAGAACTCCTCGGTCACCTTCAGCGCGAAGGCCAGCGCCACCAGAACCAGGAACACCAGCGCGCATATGCCGACCGCCCGCCCCATTTGATTGGGCCAGGAGACAATGGTCTCGAAATCGTAAAGCCGGGCGTAATGAAACCCGACAACGGTCATCGCCGCGCCGATCGCGATCGCCGAAAGATAGATCTGGTTGTCGTCGGCGCTCCAGCCGACATATCCAAGGTAATAGGCGAGGCCGACCAGGGCGACGATCGAACCGTCCATCACCCGCACCACGCCGGAAACGATGCTTTCGGACAGCGTGGTATGCCAGTGCGTGGGAAAGGGAGTGTCGATGGCGCGGTCTGTCGTTTCCGACTTCATTCCGAAGGCCTTTGCCTTTTCTTGCGCGTCGGTCCGGGGACCGCGGCACTGGATAGCTACATAAGCACGGTCTTCATGGGTACAAGACGGGATCGTTCTCCCGGCGCCGTCCGCGGCGGACCAAACCATTCACACCTGTTCACCACAAAAAAGAGTTCGTTGACGTTTCGCAATAACCGGATCAGGATCGGAAGAAGCTGAAAGCCGTTAGTGCTGTAATCTTTCGTGTCTGTTTTCGATTAATGTCTGTCTCTTCGGATCCATATCGCTGAAAGAACCAAGTATACACGACCCGGTCCATTTATCGCACATTTTGAATGTGCCATACAATGTCCGTCGACACTGTGCAAATGTTGTGTTCTTGGATGATTATTGTTCCGATACCGCAACCGTGGAGCCGGTTGCGGGCGCGCCGCCCTCTCGCCGGCGCCTTGACGGCGAACATCCACGAGAACGCTTCAATATGCCGGGATAATTCTCTAGAAGTCCCTCATGACCGACCTTGCACGGATCCGTAACTTCGCGATCATCGCCCACATCGACCACGGCAAGTCCACGCTCGCCGACCGCGTCATTCAATTGTGCGGCGGCCTCACCGACCGCGAGATGCGCGAACAGGTACTCGAACTCCATGGAGATCGAGCGCGAACGGGGCATCACCATCAAGGCTCAGACCGTGCGCCTGCTCTATGCCGCCGGCGACGGCCACGGCTACGTCCTCAATCTGATGGATACGCCCGGCCACGTGGACTTCTCCTACGAGGTGAGCCGCAGCCTGGCCGCCTGCGAGGGCTCGGTGCTGGTGGTCGACGCCACCCAGGGCGTGGAGGCCCAGACCCTGGCCAACGCTTACCTGGCCATCGAGAACAACCACGAAATCATCCCCGTCCTCAACAAGGTGGACCTGCCGGCGTCCGAGCCCGGTCGGGTCCGCGAGCAGATCGAGGAGGTGATCGGCCTGGACGCGTCCGAGGCGCTCTGCATCTCGGCGAAAACCGGCGAGGGCGTCAAGGAACTGCTGGAGACGCTGATCGCGCGTCTGCCGCCCCCAACCGGCGATGCCCAGTCCCCGCTGAAGGCGCTGCTGGTGGATAGCTGGTACGACCCCTACCTCGGAGTCATGATCCTGGTGCGGATCAAGGACGGCGTGCTCCGGCGCGGCATGAAGGTGCGCATGATGGAGGCCGGAACCACCCATCAGGTGGAGCAGGTGGGCGTGTTCACGCCGAAGCCGACGCGAACCGAAGAGCTGGGCCCCGGGGAAATGGGGTACTTCACCGCCGCCATCAAGGCGGTGGCGGATACCAACGTCGGCGACACCATCACCGAGGACCGGCGGCCCGCCAAGGCGCCGCTTCCCGGCTTCAAGCCCTCGGTGCCGGTGGTCTTTTGCGGCCTGTTTCCCGTCGACGCCGGCGATTTCGAGGACCTCAGGGAATCGCTCGGCAAGCTCAGGCTCAACGACTCCAGCTTCCATTTCGAGCCCGAGAGTTCGGCGGCGCTCGGAACGGGTTTCCGCTGCGGTTTTCTCGGCCTGCTGCACATGGAGGTGATCCAGGAGCGCCTGGAGCGGGAGTTCGACCTCGACCTCATCGCCACCGCGCCGAGCGTGGTCTATCGGCTGCACATGACGGACGGGACCATCCGCGAGCTTCACAACCCCGCCGACATGCCCGACCCGGGCAGGATCGACCACACCGAGGAGCCCTGGATCCGCGCCACCATCATGGTGCCGGGCGACTATCTCGGCTCGATCCTGCAACTGTGCACCGACCGCCGGGGCGAACAGGTGGAACTCACCTACGCGGGCAGCCGGGCGATGGTCACCTACCGGCTGCCGCTGAACGAGGTCGTGTTCGACTTCTACGACCGGCTCAAGTCCATCTCCCGGGGCTACGCCAGCTTCGACTACGAAGTGGAGGGGTTCGCGCCCGGCAACCTGGTCAAGGTCGCCATCCTGATCAATTCAGAGCCGGTGGACGCGTTCTCGTTCATCTGCGATCGCGGCCAGGCGGAATCCAGGGGCCGGATGATCTGCGAGCGTCTGAAGGACCTGATTCCCCGGCAAATGTTCAAGATCCCGATCCAGGCGGCCATCGGCGGCACCGTGGTGGCGCGCGAAACCATCAGCGCCATGCGCAAGGACGTGACCGCCAAGTGCTATGGCGGCGACATCACCCGCAAGCGCAAGCTCCTCGAAAAGCAGAAGGCCGGGAAGAAGCGCATGCGCCAGTTCGGCAAGGTGGACATTCCGCAGTCCGCCTTCATCTCGGCGCTGAGGATGCAGGATAGCTGAAAACGCCGCGGCGCCGGGTCACGGACAGACGCGGAACAAACAGGCCGCCACGCGCGCCGAACGGCGAGCCCCGAACAGTCCGCCAAGGGCGATTCGCCCGGGGCGCCGGGCGAACCCGCTATTTCGCCGCGACCGGCGACTGGGCGAGGTGACGATCGAACCCGCGCGCGCGTACGGCCTGGAGCACCACGTCCACCACGTCGTCGAGACGGCGATAGTAGTCGGTATTGATGATCAGGTCGAAATTGGTCGGATCGTTGTAGCGTGAATGGAACAAGTCCCAGATGAACTTGCCCTTGCGCTTGTTGCTCGCCTGAATTTCCTTCTTGGCGTCGCCGTACGAAATGCCTTGCTGCTCCGAAAGGCGGGTGGCGCACGCCTCGATGGACCCCACGATCCGGACCCGGAGCACGTCGCGGCCCGCCAGGATCACGTGCCCGCCCCGTCCGACGATGATGCCGCCGGTATGGTATAGGCCGCGGATGACGGTGGACAGGAACCGCACGTACTCGCCGCGCGACACGTTCTTGCCGAACACCGACGAGTAGACCCAGGCGTCCACGGCGTCCAGTTTCTCGGTCATGTCGCGCATCAGCGACGTGCTGACGTTGGCCTCTGCGGCGATGCCGTTGATGATTTCCGAATCGTATACCTCGAGCCCGAGTTTTTGAGCCAGGCTCTGGGACACGTGGTCACCACCGCTTCCCAGGGTGCGGGACATGGTGATAACGGGCTTGCGCGCGCGCCGGCCTTTTACTGGCGGCTCTTCGAGCGCCTTGACGATGGCTTGAATGACGCCTTGCGAACTGACACTCATGAATTTCCTCTCCCCCTTTCGCACCCCTTCATACCACCCCATCGCGGACAGGGAAAGCGCTCGGTTCGAGGAAGGCGCGCGTTAATAGCCTCCACGTGGGTAAAACCGTTGCGAGCGCCGCCCGTCTACGCTAGCAATGCGCTCCGACCATGCCGATCCGGCGCTCCATCGGGGCGGCCAGGGATCGGGACGCCAGGCAAACCCGGACGCGGCGGGATTGCTCCCAGGCCGGAGGGATGGCCGAGTGGCTTAAGGCGCACGCTTGGAAAGCGTGTGTACGGGAAACCGTACCGTGGGTTCGAATCCCACTCCCTCCGCCACACCTAAGTCATTGTTATAGAAGGATTTTTCTGGACACGGCATGGATTCGAACTTGCCCCGAAACTTCCGGGGCTTACGCCCGATGCGCCTTTCCGTCGTGGCCGACTGAGACCGATCAGGTCCGGCCAACGGGGAGCTCATATCGCAAAAGTCTCTTACGCCGGTTTTGGTGGTACGGCCAAACAGGTGTTGGCGAGACACCGTCGGCCGGAATGTGGGTCAGTTTCACGCGAGAAAATACGCCTCCGCGCGCCTGGTCATCGAGGGGCGGCGGTCGGACAGCAACCGATACCGTGGTTCAAGCGATCCCGAACCGGGCGCGCTGGTCTTTCCACGCGATCGGCAGGCGCGTGTCGCCTGCGAGCTTGTTCGCGGTCAGTTCGAGCGGATGGCGGTCCCGGAGGATGGTCTTCACGACCTCCGGCGCGAGGAAGCTGAGCCGCAGGATCCGGGTGAAGTAGGACCCACCGACGCCCGCCTCGACGGCAAGCTCCGCCATCGTCCTGCCCCGGCTGTGCATCACCATTTCGTGGAAGCGGTGCGCCTGGCTCAAGAGTCTGAGCAGACTGCGATCCGGGGATTTTCGTGCGCTGCCGTCCGCACCCGCGATCAGAAGCCTGGTCTCCATTCCGGCGCGCTTGAGATGCGCCGGAACCGTGAAGGTTATGGTCAGCTCGTTGTCCCACAAAGCGGGCTCAAAGGTTCTTGGGTTGTCCTCTTCCGCAAAGAATCTCCAGCAACCGGCCCGGCGCAATCCGGATTTCCAGTGTTTCCCGCATAAGGTCGACCCTATGGACGAGACGCCCGACGATTTGGCGTTTGTTCGATCGGCTCCAGGTCCGGCCAGCGGGCGGCAAGGTCCGCGGCTCGGTCGACGACCTCCTGCCTTTTGTTCACATCATCAAAAAGCGGTTCGACAGCGTCGAAGATTTCACCCTGGTTTTTCAGGAAGGCCGTAAGCCGCTCTTCGACCAACCGCTCGACATCTCCGGCCGGGACCCGTCGAGCCCTCGGCGCGGACCGCCGGATTCCCCTGACGAGTGCCTGTGACACGTAATAGCGGTAGCGCGTCCCCTTCTTGGTGGCGTGGCTCGGCGTCATGCGCTGACCGCCGTCGTCGTAAATCAACCCCGCCAGAAGGCTCGGCTCCGCGGCATGAGTGCCGGTCGCGCGGTCGACACGGTTGGCCGGCAAGTTTCCGCTGCACCTCGTCCCAGAGCGCCTCGTCGACGATCGCCTCATGCTCGCCCGGATAGTGCTTGTCCTTATGGACGATCTCGGCCACGGTAGATGCGGTTCTGCAGCATCGTATAGAGCGCGCCACGGGCAAGCGGCTTCCCGCCGGTCGTGCGCCCGTACCTGTCGACCCGCGCTTTGCTGACGATGCCATCGCGGTCAAGCTCCTCCTTGAGGGTCCAGACCGAGCCGAGCGTGGCGTATCGCCGGTAGATATGCCGGACCGTCTTGGCCTCCGTCTCGTCGACCAGAAGTTTCCGGTCCTTCACCTCATAGCCGAGCGGCACGTTGCCGCCCATCCACATGCCTTTCTTCTTCGAAGCCGCGATCTTGTCGCGGATGCGTTCGCCGGTGACCTCGCGCTCGAACTGGGCGAAGGAGAGCAGCATGTTGAGGGTCAGCCGCCCCATCGACGTCGTGGTGTTGAACTGCTGGGTCACCGAGACGAAGGACACGTTCCGTTTGTCGAAGATCTCCACGATCTTGGCGAAATCGCCGAGCGACCGTGTCAGACGATCGACCTTGTAGACGACCACGGTGTCGATCCGATGGGCCTCGATGTCCGCAAGAATCCGCTTGAGGGCGGGCCTCTCCAGGGTGCCGCCGGAGATGCCGCCGTCATCGTACATCTCGGGCAGCGCGGTCCAGCCCTCGTGTTTCTGACTGAGGATGAAGGCTTCGCAGGCCTCTCGCTGGGCGTCGAGTGAGTTGAAGTCCTGCTCGAGCCCTTCCTCCGATGACTTCCGGGTGTAGATGGCACAGCGGATTAATGCCTTGCCGTTCGTGCCCCTGAGAGTCGTGGATTTACGCATTAGCTGCCTCCCCGATCGCGACCCGCGCCTCCGCTTTGCCGTTCAAACCGAAGAAGCGCGGGCCGGACCAGTGGGCGCCGGTGATCTCGCGGGCGATCACCGAAAGCGATCGCCATCGTTTGCCCTGCCATTCGAACCCGTCTTCGAGGACGATCACCGTATGGGTCTCGCCCCGCCATTCCCGGATCAGCTTTGCGCCGGGCTTGAGGCGCGCGACGCGGTTCCGGGCTCAGATCGCCGTCCTGCTCCATGGCCTTTGCCAGATCGGCGAGCCGCCGCTTGGTGGCTGCGCCAAGGCCGCCATAGGCCTGCTCCTGGATCTTCCAGGCGACACCAAGCACGAGCAGATCGCGCGCCACCCGCTTCGGCGGATGGGCGCGATAGAGTCGCCGCCATTCGGTGCGCAATCCGTCGTAGGTCATGCCCTCGAGGGCCTGAAGCTTGGCAGCCACCGCGTCTTCGGAGCCCGCGTCCCTTGGTGCGCTGTCTGCACGCACCGGGGCTCCTGTGGTGCGGATTTCCGTAACTGACATGGCTTACGCCTCGGCCGGCGCGAGCCGATAGGCCTTCCGACCCCCCGTCGCTTCCAGACGAACGGCGAAGCCCCCCGACCGGAGCCGGCTCAGTGCGCCGTGGACCGAGTGTCTTTGCCAGCCCGTCGCATCGACAAGTTCGTCGATCGTCGCGCCGGCTGTTCGTTCGAGCCGGTCCAGGATCAGGCCGAGCTTGCCGCCGGGGCGTTTGGCCGTCTCTGATTTCTGAACGCTCGTCGCGGGGCTCTTCTTCGTACGAATGCGCGGTTGCGTTTTATTCGAGGTTCGCTTGGTCATGGTGTGTTTCTCCGTCTCGGGCCGCGCCCCTTGCGCGACCTCCCACCACCCCAAGCCCGGCAGGGATATGACCCTGGTCCGGGCGGGCGGAGGGCGGAGCCTGTCCCGTTCCTCGACCTGACGACAGTACCGCTTCCTTGCGCGCAGAAGTCCAGTACAAAGAGCCCGTTTGGCGCAGAATTCTCAAAGACTAACAGACTGAAATTACTCCGAAAATGCAAAGAGGGGCGCAGAAGAGCCGCTTGTGAAAGCGCGTTCTCCACGTCTGGAGCCAGCCGCTACACGCGGAGAACGCCTCATTCCGTAGCGTCCCAGGAACGGGGCAAATGAGCCGTGAGGCTTGAATTTGGCCTTCGACAGTTGCTCAACCCATGAAGTTCCAATGTTGCAACAGCTGTCACCACCCCGTTGATCGCTTGGAACCGCTGGGCGGATACTTCCGCAGTTTTTCCAAGCCAAGAACTGGGACACGCTGTCGACCTGGTCGTCATGGCGACCACCGGGAAACTGCATGAGTTCGGTCTGGAAATCGGCAAGCCACACCGCACTCTCGGGAAGCCAAACGTGACCGGCCTCGATGATTGCCGTCTGCGCCGCCATGCGTGTAATCTTATCGTGTTCAGGCTTAAAGCCGATCGGGCGGACGCGAACGTTGCGATCAGATCGGAGATCCTGGATCAGGTGCGTACCCGATCCTTTGTCTTCGACAATGATGCTATCCGCCCGATGCGTCTGGGCATGCTGAATGACGCGTCGCCTCAGAGCGGGATATTCAAGCCGTTCGCGCAGAACGTGAACAAGGTAGTAGTCGTTATCCTGCACAAGCCAGGTGGTGCAGACCGAATAGTCATTGAGCTCTTCGGCCTTCGACGTGGTGTCCCAACTCTGAACGATTTTGTCGTTGGGACGCTGACCGGGCAGGTCGCGGTACCTCTGGAACCATGACGATTTGATCAGCGCACCGCCCTCCGGTACCGGACATTGCTGATATTGAGCCGAAAAGGCTTGGCTGCCCATAAACTCTTTCAGCTGTTGAAGAACCTCCCGGGGCTCGCGATCGGGATGCAGCAGTTCGTCCTTTTGCCGACATTACAGGTCACCCGGGCCGATGGCTATCTCCTGAGTGCGCATTCCGACGAAAGCGGCCACTGATTCCGACGGGAAAGCGGCCACCGATTCCGATCCAAAGCGGCCACTTTTTCAGCGGTCCGATTTGGTGGGCGTGATCTTCGCCGTTGGGTGATCGTTTGATGTCATTTTCCTTGTGCCTGGTCAATGGTAGCGGGGCGGTTTTTGTCCGCGTTGATCTTTCGCATGGAGGGCCCGTCGAGTTCCAGTCTGTGGGCATTGTGGACGATGCGGTCGAGGATGGCGTCGGCGAAAGTGGGTTCGCCGATGACCTCGTGCCACTTGGCGAGCGGCAGTTGGCTGGTGATCAGGGTGGCGGCGTTTTGGTAACGGTCCTCGACGATTTCCATGAGGTCGCGGCGCTGCTCGGCGTTGAGGCGCTCGGGTCCCCAGTCGTCGAGGATGAGGAGGTTTGCCTTGGCGATGGCGCGGAACAGGCGGGGATAGCGTCCGTCGGCGCGTCCCAGCTCGAGTTCGGCGAACATCCTGGGCAGGCGTTTGTAGAGCACGGAATAGTCGTCGCGGCAGGCTTTGTGGCCGAGCGCGCAGGCGAGCCAGGATTTGCCGACACCGCAGGGGCCGATGATGATGAGGTTCTGCTTGCGGGCGATCCACTGGCCCCTGGCGAGTTGCTGGACGAGGGCTTTGTCGAGGCCTCTGGGGGTGCGGTAATCGATGTCCTCGATGGCGGCATCGGCGTGGCGCAGGCGGGCGTTGCGGAGCCTGTAGGTGAGGCGCCGGTCGTCGCGCTCGGCCGCCTCGCGGTCGAGCAGCAGGGCGAGCCATTGGGCGTGGTCGAGCTCGCCGGCCTGGGGATTGTCGCCGAGTTCGGCGAAGGCGCGGGCCATGCCGTGCAGCTTGAGATGCTTGAGTTGGTCGAGTGTGGGATGGCAAAGCATGATGTCTCCTCAATGGAAGTATCTGGAGCCACGGATGTTGGCGTGATCGATCGCCGGCCCATCCGTGGCCTGTTGCGGTTTGCGGCGATCGAGATTGTTCTTGAGGATCGAATTGAGCGAGGAATAGGAGTGGGCGCCGATCTCCAAGGCGCGCTCGCAGGCGGCCTCGAGGCGCGGCGCCCCATGGGTCTTGGCCAGGCGCAAGATGCCGATACAAGAACGAAAACCCTGTTCGGGGTGAGGCCTGGACTTGAGGATGATCCCGACCAGGGCGGCGGTGTTGGGGCCCGTGGCGCTGGCCTGGTTGCAAATGCGTTCATGGGTCCAGCCGGCATGACGGCGGTGCGATGAGGGCATGTGCTCAGGCGTCGTGGTGTGGCGCCGATTGCCGGAGGCGCGCATGTGGGCCGCAACCCTTTTGCCTTTGTGGAAGACCTCGACGCTGCGATCGGTGATGCGCGCCCAGAGCTTGAGTTTGGCCAGGGCATGAGGCACCGAGTAATAGTGCTTGGCGACTTCCACGTGGTAGTCGAGGCCGGCGCGACGCTGTTTCCATTCGGCGTATTGGTAGGCTTGCGCGGGCAGCGGTTTGAGGACCGGCCGGTCAAGCTCCTCGAACAGTTGCCGGCGAGACGCGCCGAGGTGCCGCGTGACCCGACCGTTGAGGTCTGCCAACAGCTCAGCCATGGCTTGGTTGAGTTCGGCGAGGCTGAAAAAACGGCGGTTCCTGAGGCGGGCGAGAACCCAACGCTCGACAACCTGGACGGCGACCTCGACCTTGGCCTTGTCCCTCGGCTTGCGCGGTCGCGCCGGGACGATGGCGGTGCCGTAGTGGGCCGCCATATCGGCATAGGTCCGGTTGATCTCGGGGTCGTAGAGGCAGGCCCTGACAACGCCGGACTTGAGATTGTCGGGCACCACTTGGGCCGGCACGCCGCCGAAATAGGCAAATGCGCGGCTATGTGCTGCGATCCAATCCGGCAGGCTCTGGGTCCAGGTCGCCTCGGCGTAGCTGTAGCTCGACGCCCCCAGGGTGGCGACAAAGACTTGGGCCTCGTGGATCTCGCCGGTCAGGGGATCGATCACCTCCGCGGTGGTGCCGGCGTAGTCGACGAACATCTTCTCGCCGGCAACATGCGCCTGGCGCATGGTCGGCTTGAGCTTGCCCTTCCAGGCGCGGTAGAGGTCACAGAACCGGCTGTAGCCGTAGCCCTCGGGATGGGCCGCGCGGTATTCCTCCCACAACAGCGAGAGGGTCACCCCGGATCTCTTGAGCTCCAGGTGTAAGACCGGCCAGTCAGGCGGCCATCCGCGCGCCGGTATAGCAGCCCGCTTGCGCCCCTGGATCGGCGGCGGAAACAGCAACCGCTCCAGAGCCTCGTCACAAAGATCCTCGGGTAGCGGCCAGGACAGGCCGACACCGGTGGCGCGCTTGATGTAATCGCGCACCGCCGTACGGCCAAGGTTCACGCTGACGGCAATCCGACGTTTGGACAGCTTGTCGGCATGGAGCCGTAAAACGTCTCGTATCTTGCGCATGGGCAATCGCTCTCTGGGCATCCTCGCTCCTCTCGAAAAGGCGCGAGGCTAGCCCCCAAGGGATCACCCAACGACGTCGATCACAGGCCAACCGAAGTGGCCGCTTTGGCGTCGGAATCAGTGGCCGCTTTAAATCGGAATCAGTGGCCGCTTTGGATCGGAATCAGTGGCCGCTTTGCGTCGGAATGCGCACGGCTGATCATCTCGGACGCCTGCCGGGGCCTTGTCGAGAGCATCGCGGACTACCTGCCCGACGCCCTCTGGCAGCGCTGCATGGTTCACTTCTACCGTAATGTCTTCAGCCATGTGCCCTCGACCAAGGTCCGCGAGGTCGCCCACATGCTGAAAGCCATCCATGCCCAGGAGAGCCGCACGGCGGCCGAGGAGAAGGCCGAAGCCGTGATCGCCGAGCTGCGCCGCCAGAAGATGACCCGGGCGGCGGAACTGGTCGCGGACAGCATCGGCGAAACGCTGAACGTCTGCGCTTTCCCGGACAGCCACTGGATCAAGATCCGGACGAACAATCCGTTGGAGCGCATCATGAGGGAAATCCGGCGCCGGACGAGGGTTGTCGGCGCCTTTCCCGACGGGCGGAGTTGCCTCAATCTGGCCGCGGCCAGATTGAGGCACATCGCGGGAACCCAATGGTCCACCCGCAGGTAGATGAACATGGACCCGCTCTACGCGGAGCAAACCTCAACCAGCGGAGCCGTCGCGTGAGGAATGTGCGAAAGATTCTGGACACTACCCGCCACCGACGCCAAGTCCAACGAAATCACCGCCGTGCCCAAGCTGTTGGAACTGCTCATGCTGAAGGATACGATCGTTACCGTCGATGCCATGAACTGCCAGCGCGACACTGCCCGGCGGATCATCGACAAGGGCGGCGATTACGTCTTCGCGCTCAAGGCAAACCAGGAAACGCTACACGACGATATCCGTCGTTTTCTCGGCGATCCCGACACCGCCGGTCTCAAGCGCCATACCACCGTCGATGGCGATCACGGCCGCATCGAGACGCGCACCTCCGTCGTCTCGAGCGACATCGCCTGGCTCCAGGACATCCACCGCTGGCCGGGGCTCGAAGCCATCGGCAAGGTGATCCGGACCCGCGAGGTGAACGGCAAGGTCACCACCGAAACCGCCTTTTATCTGGCCAGTTCCCCGTTTTCGGCCGAACGCTTCGGCCAAGTCACGCGCGCCCATTGGGGCATCGAGAACAGCCTCCACTGGGTGCTCGATGTCGTCATGAACGAAGACAACGCCCGCAACCGCAAGGACAACGGCCCAAACAACCTGGCCGTCCTCCGCCACATCGCCCTCAACATCATCCGCAAGGAAAAATCCAAAGGCTCGATGCGCGTCAAATTCAAACGCGCCGGATGGAACGACGAGTTCCTCGCCAACCTCCTCACTCAAATCTGAAATGCAATTGCCCTGGGTTCATATTCAAGTCAGACAGCCGTGGCACCAGTGCCAGCGGCGTGTCGGAACTCTCTCGCTGGAGCTAGCGCTGGGGCCGCCAGAGACCGTGGTAGGGGGCGCATCAGTGCGGTGGCTCGTTCCGGTGATCGGATGGCGGATTGGACGTCGGAGATCCCGTATTCCCATTCGTCGCCGCAGCCAATTTCGTAGTGTTGCGTTAAGATCTGAAAAGCCTTGAAAAAAAACCACGTCGCCCACGTCTACTAGGCCCGGGATCGGGCAGCTCTCGAGATTTGTTGAGTACAATCCCTAAGAGGTTTACGTGACGCAGGAATTCACATGCGCGCTCTATTTCGTCCGGCGTCGTCTTATTTTCCTCTACAAGTAAGATCGTGGCGTCGACGTAGGAAGTAAGGGCCAAGGTGTCGGCACCAGAGAGATTCGCCGGCACATCGAATACGATCAAGCGATTGGGATAGCGGCCGCGCAATTCACGAACCATTTCGACCATCATGGGCGAGCCCATCAGTTCGGATGTGTTTTCGACCGGTGCGCCTCCGGGAAGCACAACGAGATTCCCAATGTTCGGGTGAATCAGCATGTCCTCCAGCCGAGCCTTGCCAACCAGGTAATCCCCAAGGCCGGGTCCGGGAGGAAGCTCTAGTATATTCCGCAAATATGGGTCGCGCAGATCAGCGTCTATAAGCAGCGCCGTGTAGCCAACCTCCATGCCGAAACTAATGGCGAGGTTCAGCGATACGGTTGACTTGCCAGCGCCCTGATTCGGACTGGTCACCGCGAGCGTTTGCCAGTCGTTTCTGCGCATCTGTTGGAGCACCTGAGTCCTTAGCAGTCGAAATGCATCGGCCGCTGTCGTATTGTTCGCCACTACGGCTATTCGATGGCGCTCCAGGACGTGTAGCGGAATATCAACGGCGGGGGTATGAGTATAATCGATGCGGTGGGGCCGGTGTCCAGAAGAGGCTTGATGTGCTGAATTGTCCGCCGCTCCCGAGAGGCCGCTATCACTGGTTCTTTCCCCCGATTTGCGTGATAGGTCCACAGGGATCAGATCCAATTCTGACTAAGGAAATTCAAAAAAATGGAAACGCCGAAGAATGACGCTGCCGCCAGCACTGGGATCGCAAGCAGCACCATCAGTGTGCGCAGCCGCCGCTCAAGGCGTTCCTGACGAGTCTCGATGTACGGAATCGGATTTAGGATTGGAACACGCGTGAGGCGCTCAACCTCCAATGGTCCCTTGACTGACGGATTGATCATGTCGCGCAGCCACGCGAGACCAAGCGCGCTCCCGAGCGAAGCAATGAGGCCAATGGGCACCAAGCGTTTACGGTTGGGGCTGATGGGCTCAACCGGCAAATTGGCGGCTTCCATCAGGGTAAATCGCTCGGCCTTTCTCTCTCTCTCCAATTGCTCGGAAATCTCGGCTTCCATCTGCTTGGCTTTGGTTTCGCGGTAGCGAGCCTGCGCATTGTCATAGTTGCGCGTCAACTCGCGGTATTCGCGTTCAACTTCGGGGATCTTAAGCGCACGCTCTTCATAGATTCTCAGCTTTTCCCGCAAACTCTCTCTCAACCTCGAGAGATAGGCGAGTTCGCGTTTTGCGCTCTCAAGCTGCGTGTTTAGTACGATAAACGCTGGATTGTCGGGAGCCCTGCTGGTGATTTCCAATCCCGTCGTTCTCGAAGCCGAAGATGCCTTCAGGGCTGCAATGGAGCGTTTAAGTCGTCGAATGTCGGGATGATCATCAGCGTAACGTTGTGTGAGTGCGGCAAGTTGCGCTTCAAGTTGTTCCAGCTGTTGCGAAGTGTCAATTTTTCTACCTGAGACGCCAGAGGCGGCTTTGAGAATGTCAATTTCTCGTTGCAATTTCCGCATTTCAGGATGTTCGGGACTATATCGGGCGGAGGCACTCAGGTATTCTGCCATAAGCGCTTGCAGGCGCGCTTCGGGCGTAAGGGCGGTTTCGCTATCTGTGCCGGCCGAGGACGGGAGATTGGGTTTGACGAACTGGAGTTGCGCCTCAAGCGAGAGAATTTGGTCCTGGAGCGTGTTTATATCGCCTTCGTTTCGCAGAATTTCGGCCTCTGTACGTTCGGCAAGCTGCAAATTGATCGGCAATGAGTTCGGGTGTAATGCCGGCGTAGCGGCGCTTGAAGTTCGCCAAATTCGCTTCGATTTCCCGAATTTCGTTGGCCCACCGATTCACCTCCTCCGCAAAAAACGCCGTCGTCTGGGCCACACTTTCCTGCCGGGCCTTAACGTTTTCGCGCAGATACATAGCAACCAGATCGTTTACAACCTTTTGGGCCCGATCCGGATGTCGGGACTCATAGGCAATTTCGAAAGCGATAGTCGTGTTTACGCGGGAGCCGCTGCCCCTATCCGAAAATCTGGCGTCAATTGGCGTCACGCTGATATCGTCTCGCATCCGGTCGACGATCTGATGCTCCTTCTCGTCTTTGCGGTATTTCTCGTAAAGATCATATTTCTCAATGAGTGGCAGCAGGACGGAACTCGTCATCACTTGCTGTCCGATGACTTCGATACGCTCATCCGCGAAGCTAGTAACAGTGGAACGTACCAAGTCGCGGGGAATCTGCTGCTCCTGCACCATGATGGTTGCCGAGGATCGGTAAAGCGGCGGCCAGCTGACCACTATACCAGCGAATATCGCACCAACCACTGCGGCAACGGCGAGGATCTGAAGCTTGTGCCGCCGGAGGATGGCGACGTATTCGCTCAGGTGCTTGCCGGCATCATCTTTCCCAGCGTATGTATCTTGCGTATTTTGTGCAAGCAACTCAGACACAGAGTTCCATCCTTAACAGGGTTTGCGGCTTCGGGATCAAAATGGCACCGTCGGGCTTTACGAGGAGTCTACCGTTGTCAGCGTCTCCGCGTGATCCAGAGAAGGCCTCTGGAGAGGCTCCAAATGCTCGGGCCATTCATCACAAGGCGCCTTCGATGGCTTTCGCCCACCGTTTGCATCAGCGACCATGCACCGGAATGGGCGTGCGAGTAAGCGACAAAACTATTATAATTCAGCTAAGAAACTTATAACCATATGGTCACGTAGTGGTTTCCGAACCACCCTGGAAAATTCTAACTATTGGCTTAATTTATCACGCCATGGAGGCTTGATGCAAGGCGACCAACTATGCTCTCCAGGGGAATCGCATTTGGAGTTTGGTTGAAGAAATGGCTTGCGATAGCGTTTGAAATGGATTCGAAGCGTGGGATTTGGAGGGAAAGATCCCATGGAAGAATTCAACGCCTGTTTTGGCGCTCTGGAAGATCCGCGTGACGACAACGCTCGCCACGATTTGCTTGAGATTATGGTGATCGCGCTGTGCACGATGGTGTGTGGCGGCGAGGATTGCACCGAAATGGCGTTGTTCGGTCGGTCTAAGGAGCCGTTTCTGCGGCGGTTTCTGCGCCTGCGCCATGGCATTCCGAGCCACGATACGTTCAGCCGGCTGTTCCGCCTGCTCGACCTGGTGGCGTTTCAAGCGTGCTTCCTGGGTTTTATGCGGCGTTTAGCCGAGACGCCCCCGGGGGTGGTGGCGATCGACGGCAAGACGCTGCGCCATTCGTTTGAGGTGGTCCCACATCGCTGGACAGTTTGGCGGCAAAGTTAAGGTGTATTCCGGTTGTTGATCATGCCGCCAAAATTCTGTTTATCACATCGTGGTGCTGCTGTTGAGCCTGTGGGGATGTGGGTAAGCCGTCAGGCTTATCCATCATATCCACGGGCCGCCTGGCTCCGTAGGCCTCGGCCGGCGTTTGGCCGGCAAGCGCCGAATGGGGCCGCTCGGTATTGTAGAAGTCGATCCACTCGCCGATGACCCGTTCGGCCTTGAAGCCGTCGGTCAGTTCGTGCAGGTAGACGGCCTCGTACTTGAGCGACCGCCAGAGGCGCTCGATGAAGATGTTGTCCATGCACCGGCCCCGCCCATCCATGGAGATCGTGATGCCCGCGTTGTTGAGCGTCGCGGTGAAGTCGAGGCTGGTGAACTGGCTGCCCTGATCCGTATTGAAGATCTCCGGCCGGCCGTATCGGGCCAGTGCCTCCCGCAAGGCCTCGACGCAGAACCCGGCATCCAGGGTGTTCGACAGCCGCCAGGCGAGCACATGACGCGTCGCCCAATCCATGACCGCCACCAGATACAAAAAGCCGCGCTGGACATGGATACTTGAGAAACAACTCGTCGATGCGACGCATCAGCGCCAGGTTTCCGGGCTCTCGCCCTTCGCCGCGCGATAGAACGACGAGCGGCTGATCGACAGCAAACGGCATCGACGGCTCAAGCTCAAATCGAGATGGTCGCGCGCGATCATCGCCTTGCGCTCCTCCCGGCTCATCGCTTGAGCCCTCTCGCCAAAAAATCCCGTTCCACCGTCAACTCGCCGATCTTGGCGTGAAGGTCGCGGACCTCGGCGTCATGGTCTCGGCCAGCCCGCTCGGCGCCGTTCGAAAACACCGCGCCCAGTCCCTCCATCGCCTGGCGCTTCCACGTGCTCACCTGGTTCGGATGCACCTTGTGCTTCGACGCGATCTCCTGGATCGTCTTGTCGCCCCGGAGCGCTTCCAGCGCCACCTTCGCCTTGAAATCCCCACTAAACCGGCGTCGTGTCGTCATCTTCGTATTCCTCCCTCAAACGGTGGAATACACCTTAACAAACTGTCCGATTTTCCAGGACCACCTCAGAGGTCCGAACAACTCCAACCCCGAGGTCATTCAAATCGGAGGACAGCACTTCTCGTGGTCAAGAGACAAACCGGAATTACCGCAGCTAGCGGGAGCTTCTCCTCAAGCTCAGGCACCGTGGTCTGCGCGGTCTCGAATTCGTTGTTTCCGATGACCACGCCGGTCTCAAGGCGGCTTGCGCCTTTCGCGGGGTTTGGTCACAGTCGGGGAGGCGCGCCGGCGGCGGCTCGGCGGGGTTTCGGGCGGGGCGCCGGGGCTTTCGGTTGTCACTGGCCAGGGGCGCGAATGAACAGGACATGGAACACGGCCGTCGACGAGGCGGCCGATACCATCGGCGAAATGCTGATCGAACTGGCCGGCGGCCAGGCATCGCATTCGCACGAGGACATCGCCGACGCCGCGCTGCGCACCGGCCTCGCCGTGCTGCTCGACGAGGACCCCGACCCGGCGCGCGTCGAGACGGCGGCGCGGGCGCTCTACGAGGCGCTGCACGACGAGAAGCGGCTGACATGGGAGGCGACGAACGCGATCGAACGGCCGTTCTGGCGGGACATCGCGCGCGCCATGATCCGCGCCGCCGACACGGCCCTGCTGGACGACACCCGGTCCTGAGGACGGGCCGGGGGCGGCCGGAACAGCCGGCGAAACGCGCGCGCGCGGAGCGTCGATTCGGGTCCCCGTCCTGGCGGCCTTCCGCGCCTCCGATCGCTGGCTTGGATGTTATGTTTTCATGACAAAGCGGCGGAAGTTTGTGCCCTTCGGGTCACACTTCGCGGAATTAGGAGGTTGCGCGCGCGCAAAAAGGGGATCCATCCGAGAGCGGGCGGCGTAACGGTTAAGACACTGAAACGGGACGAATTGCTGGACCGCACAAACGCAAGGAACCGGTTTCCGGCGGCCGGAGGCGAGGGAGTCCGCCCAACCCCGCCCTCTTGACTTTAAGGGATTATAAAGTCAGATGGCGGATGTAAGACCCGGGTGTCGCAACCACCCGACCAGCGTTCCAACACGCGATACAGGACTAACGAAAGGAGTTTGGCGCATGGTTATCCGTGACATCGAAACCAACGCCGTGGAAGCCGTTTTCTACCCCGTGGTACCCGACTCGTTCATGACCCGCGAGTCCGGCGGTCCCTCCGCCCTGGCGGCGAACGCCAGGTTCGGCGGCTGGGCCCCCGAGATGGACTCGCCCATTCTGGCCCCTCACGATCCTTGGAGCTTCTAGGGCTATAGCTCCCGCTCCCATGGGGTGGCCGCCGCCGGCCCGGGCGGACCACCCCCCGGCGGGCAGGGACGCTATCCCGCCCCCTATCCCCGGCCAAGTACGATATCGAAAGTTCCCGTCAGCGAACCGGGTTCGTCACCCGGGGCCGGAACGAGGTCGACGATCACACCGGCCCTGGCCTCGGGATCGCGGATGGCGTTGAGGACGAAATCCTCGTCGTTCAGGGGCTCCCCGGCCACGTACATCTGCGTGGTCAGAACCGGAAAGTCCCGCGCCGACACGGCGAAATGAATATGCGGCGTCCGGCCCGGATAGGGCACCGGGCGGATGGTGCGGAAGGCATAGCCTCCGCTCCCGTCCGTCTCCACCCGGCCGTAACCCTGGAAATTGGGGTCGCGCCCGCCGCCGCCCCTCGGGTGATGGTAGCGGCCGAGCGCGTCGCACTGCCAGATCTCCACCAGGGCATCGGGCACCGCCCGCCCGCCGGGATCGAGCACCCGTCCGGCGACGCGGGTGACGATCCCCCGGGCCCGCTCCGTCCGCCCGGCCACGCTCACGAGGTCGGCGTCCGAGTCGATCGGCTTGGTTCGCGGGTAGAACGGACCCGCCGTCTGCCGCGCGGTCGGCACGCGGGAGGCCTCCGCCCCGGCCGGATTGGAGACGGAGACGGCCCAGGCCGCCGCCGACAGGCCGCCCACGACGAAAGACCGGCGAGACACGCTCCACCCTGAACCATTCATCCATCATCCTCCGTCCCGAACGTTGCACAATCAGGAGATGCGACCGCCGAGCATCCGGTTCAAGCCCGGGCCGCGTCCCCATGAAGCCGCGCCGCGCGCCGGTCGTAAAAACACTGGATGCGGTCCCGCCCGCCGCCCACTATCATGGCGCCGGTCGGGAGGAACATCGGGTTCCTGTCGCGTGTATGTGTATCGCTTTCGGAGGGATCCCATGAATCGGTTGAGTTGTTGCGCGACGGCCTGCGCCCTGTTCGTTCTTTCCCTCGGTCCGGTCCGGGCCGCCGAGCCCGCGGCCGGCCAGGCCATCCCGTTGCCGGCGGCGGATCGCGGCGTCCTCGAGAACCTGCTCGGTCCCGGCGTGGTCGGCGACGCCGTGGCGGCGAAACCGCTGCCTCCGTCCTCGAAGTTCCTGCCTATTCGCGATACCACATGGACGGTCCAGATTGTCGGCGGGGGCCAGAGCGGAACGACGCAACAGGTCACGTTCGCGCCCATCAAGGGAGACGGCTCCGGGGCCACGGGCAAATACTCGGTGGGGACGAAAACGGTGTATTTCGTCCGGCAATCCGGCGACGGCGATCTGTCCATCGTCAGCGAACAGGATCTGGGCGAGGGGGTCATCGTCCGGTACGCGCCACCGGAACCCATCGTCCTCGCCGGCATGAACCCGGGAGAGAGCCGGAACATGACCGTCGGCGTGAAGGTCTACGATCTCAGCGACCCGAGCGACCTGACGCACCAGGGCTCCATGGACGTGACCTACGGCTACATCGGCGCCTACACGGTCACGGTGCCCGCCGGCACCTACGACGCGGCGCTGATCAAGTGGACCTACACCGGAAGCGTCGGTCCCGCCAACATCCAGGACACCCAGTACCGCTTCCTCGCCGAGGACGTGGGGATCGTGGCATCGGTGGACAAGAAGGACATCACCGCCATGCTCGTCTACAACGACCAGTCCAAGTTCGGAAAGGTGCTGGTCAAGGCGAACTGACGGCGCCGCCATGCCCCCCCTGGGCGTCCCCCGGGCGTCCCGTGCCGACGCCGACCCCGCCGCCGGCGCCGGGGACCCGCCGGCGGTGTCCGGGGCGTACGCGCTGATCATCGCGCTCGACGCGCCCCGCGCCGGGCTGCCGCCGGGGCGTTATCTCTACGCCGGCAGCGCCTGGGGCCCGGGCGGCATCCGGGCGCGCGTCCGGCGCCACCTGAACCCCGACAAGGCGCTCCACTGGCACGTGGACCGGCTGACCGCCGGCGGGCGGGTGCACCGGGGTGCTTGCCGTGCCGGGCGGCCGCGAGTGCGCCCTGGTCGCGGCGGTTTCCGCGTTGCCGGGGGTCACGGTCCCCGTCCCCGGTTTCGGCGCGTCGGACTGCCGGACCTGCGCCGCCCACCTGCTCCAACTGCCGGACGGCCTCGAACTCCAGACCATCGCGCGCGCCCTTCTCGCCGCTCCCGCCTGACCCGGCTTCACTTCACGCTCCGGCCCCCCCCTTATCTCGGCCCGGCCAACCCGGCCCGGCCAACCCCTCGGCCCGGCCGCGCCGTCCGCCGCGCGTGTGGGGGGGGGGGGTAAAAGCAAAAAGTGCAAAACAACCCTATGCACAGTAGAACGTCGCCATTAACATATTGAAATATGCTTAAATATTAGCGTCTTCTGATTTTTTACCGTAACGAATAACCTGTTGATATTAAACAAACAATTCCATTGCGGTCCGGGTTCGTTCCGCTTTCGATGCCGTCGTTTTCGGTCATATTGGGTCGATTCGCCGCACCGGATGGCCCGCCAAGTCCACTTTACGGCGGTGTCGCAACCCGCCGAACGAAGCCCGGAGGGAGCGGTCCGACGCCTGCCGGAGTCGCCAAGCCGGACCCGGATTTTGCGACAATCCTGGACCAGCCGCTCACCCCCCGGGCGCCCCCGCCGCCCCGCGCGCTCCGCTTTCCGATGGACGGGCTTGCCCTCGCGCCGCCGGTTGCGTATGATTTGTCTTACAAATCCCAGGACAGGCATGCCCGTGGCGTCGATCACGTTTCGCATTGAAGAGCGGCTGCGCCAGCGGCTCGATCGGCTGGTGGAAACGCTCGGGCTCAACCGCAGCCACATCCTGCGCGAGGCGATGACGGCGAAGATCGAGGAGTTGGAAGCGCTCGCCCGTCACAAACGCCGACTTGCCGCCCGCGCGGGCGCGGGTCGCCCGGAAGAGGCGGTGCGTGAGCGGCTCTTGGCTCTCCCGGAGGTAGCGGAAGCCATCGTCTTCGGCTCACGGGCGATCGGCGACGCCGAGGAGCGCTCCGATCTCGATCTCGCCATCTCCTGCCCCGGCATCACGCGCCGCCGCTGGGTGGAGATCGCGGACGCCGTCGAGCGGGCCGAGACGTTGATCCCCATCGATCTGGTGTGGCTGGAGGAGGCCCCGGCCGCCCTCCGAGACGAAATCCGCCGCACCGGAAAGGTTCTCTATGAGCGCCCGAAAACGTAAGGGAGTCCTCGCCAACCTGGAGCGCGCGGTCATCCGTCTGGAGGAAGCGCTCGAGGTGCCGCGAGACGCGCCGCTCGCGGTGGACGGCACGATTCAGCGCTTCGAGTTCGCCATCGAACTCACATGGAAGAGCCTGAAGCGGATCCTCGCGGATGAGGGGATCGAGACCTCCACGCCGAGGGAGGCGATTACCGAAGCGTTCCGGGCACGGTGGATCGATGACGAAGCGCTATGGCTCTCCATGCTTAGAGACCGCAACACGACCTCGCATATTTACGACGAGGAGACCGCCTTGCAGATTTACGCGCGTATCGGCGACTATGCACCCGTGATGCGCGCCGCCTGGCAGACGCTCATTCGCCGCGAGGGAACAGGCTAAGCCATTACGGCAAGGCACGTGCTGCCCTGCGCGGGTTCTCGGGACATTTTAACGATCTCGTGTGGGCGGATGGCAATTGAATAACATTTCCCCAGAACCTGCGGGAAAAGAGCGCCATCATAGCCAAAACAGCGAGATCGCGCATAAGCCGACGACGAACGTCACGAGCAACAAAGGCGTGCCCCGCCGCGGGAAGTCGATGAAGCGATATCCCGCCATGCCCATGACCAGCGTATTATTGTGATGCCCAAAGGGGGTCAGGAAATCGAGCGACGCCCCGAGCGCGACGGCAACGAGCAACGGATCGGCGGGCAGGTTCGAGGCACGCGCGACCTCGACGGCAATGGGACTCAGCACCACCGCCGTCGACACGTTGTTGACGAACGGTGTCAGCAGCACGGCCACCAGAAGCATGCAGCCGACAATCGCGATCGGCTCGCTCGCGGGCACGAGGCTGAGAAGCGCATGCGAGAGCATGCGCGCCGCGCCTGTCGTCTCGACCGCCGTGCCGAGCGGGATCATTGACGCCAGCATGATCAGAATGGGCCAGTTGAGCGACTGCAACCCTTCCCGCAGGCGCAGCGACCCGGTTGCGGACAGGACCAGCACGACAAGCCCGAACGCGATCTCAGGTGGTATCAGCCCAAAGGCGGCAATCAGGACGCCAATGGCGAACACGATCAGCACCGTGTAGGAGCTGTCCTTTGGCGAGGTGGCATCCCGCGGCGAGAGCCGCAGCAGGTCCGCTTCGTCGAGCACTTCGCCGATTGCGTCCTCCGGGCCCTCGAGGACTAGAACATCGCCGATCCCCAACTGGAGATCCGCCAGCCGGCCTTCGATCCTCGGCCGCTGAGGCACCACACCCATCACCGTGATGCCGCGCAGGGTGAGGGGCTCGAGCGTGCCGATCCGCGACCCGACAAAAATGCTCTGAGGCATCAGCACGACGTCTGCAGTGTCACCCTCCGACGCGCGCCCGTCGACATGTGCAAGCTCCAGGATGCCCGACTCGCGGGCTTCCTCCAGGCTCCCCGTCGTGACCTCGACAACCAGGATGTCGTCAACTTGTAAGACGTGCTCGCCTGGCCGTCCAAAGACGTGTTTGCCGTCCCGGACGATGGAATGGACTGTCGCGCCGGCAGCCGCTTCGAGACGCGACGCCGTTTCTCCGATCAGGGGGGAGGCGGAAGGCAGGCGGACCTCGGTGACCAGCCGCCGTTGACGGATGCCCTGCTCGGCCGACCGGGCATGGGACAGAAAGGAGAACCTGCGAGGGGCCCACAAAATGAGGAAGGCGATACCGAGGACGGCGACGGGGATTCCAACGTAGGCAAGGTCGAAAAACGCGAAGGGCCGGCCGACGAATTCAGCGCGCGCCTGACTTACGACGAGGTTGGAGGGCGTCCCGATCAGTGAGCACAAGCCCCCCAACAGGGTCGCAAAGGAGATCGGCATCAGCATCCGCCGGATCGGTATTCCCAGCCTAGCGGAGAGCGAGATCGCGACCGGCAGGATCAGCGCCAGAGCGCCGATGTTGTTCATGAACACGGACAGAAAACCGGCAACGACGCACAGGAACGTCAGCGCCGAGGTTTCGCCATCCACCAGGCGGGTCACCATCGCGGACACGCGCTCGACCACCCGCGATCGCGCCAGCGCCTGGATGATCAGCAGGATCTCAGCGACGGTGATGACGGCCGGATTCGAGAAGCCGGTGAACACCCCGGCCGCCGGGACCAACCCCAGCGCTAAGCCCCCCGCCAGACCGGCGAGCGCGACCAGTTCGATCCTGAATCGGTCGAGGGCAAACACGATCATCAGAACAAGCAGCAGCACAACGATCGCTGCCTGCTCGAAGGTCAACGCATGAGCGGCATCGAATGTCAATGGCCAGTTTCCCCTGACAGTGCCGCCGCTGCCCGATCTCTGCGCGAGATGCGGGCGTCGCGGAGGACAGCTTTCGTCGATCATCCGCCGGCGGGCAGCATTCCGCGTGTCACCCCTGAGCGACAGCCTCGAGGGACGTGCTCGCGATGGAACAGGCACTCGACACCGGTTCATCGCCAGCGAACAGTTTCCAGCGTCGCGGCCTGAGTGCGAGCCGGCCGTTGCCGTCGAGACGCTGGCCGAGGGGAACCTCGATCTCGATCCGATGCCGGCCGGCTCCGACCTCCATTTCGATCCGCCGGGTGCCCTCGTGCCGGCGGGTGGCAATCACGACACCCGCGATCGCGGGGCCAGGCCCTTGGACGACGTCGACGTCGTGGGGTCGGAAAAAGAGCGTAGCATCGCCGCCGGGGCAGCCGTCGCTGCGCAGGCCGACGGGCCGGTCAGCGATGTGCACGTGGCCATCGCAGACCGTGACCGGGATGGCGCTCGAACTCGCCGATGAAGTCGTACACGAAGGGCGAGTTGGGTTCGTCGTACACGTCATCGGGCGTGCCGACCTGCTCGATGCGTCCCTGGCTCATGACGACGACCCGGTCGGCGAGTTCGAGCGCCTCTTCCTGGTCGTGGGTGACGAACACGGTGGTGTGGCCGGTCTTGTCGTGGATCTCGCGCAGCCAGCGGCGCAGGTCCTTGCGCACCTTCGCGTCGAGCGCGCCGAACGGCTCGTCGAGCAGCAGCACCCTCGGCTCGATCGCCAGCGCCCGGGCCAGCGCCACGCGCTGGCGCTGGCCGCCGGAGAGCTGCGCCGGATAGCGCTTCTCCAGACCGGGCAGCTGCACCAGGTCGAGCAGCTCGAGGGCGCGCTCGCGGATCTCGCCTTGTGCGAAGGCCGGGACGCGCGCGGCCGGACCTCGCAGGCCGAAGGCGATGTTGTCGAGCAACGGTCATGTGGCGGAACAGCGCGTAGTGCTGGAACACGAAGCCGACGTTGCGCTCCTGGACGGTCTTCGACGATGCGTCGTCGTCGCCGAAGAAGATCGCGCCCTCGGTCGGGAACTCCAGGCCGGCGATCAGCCGCAGCAGCGTCGTCTTGCCCGAACCCGACGGGCCGAGCAGCGCGATCAGCTCGCCCGAGCGGATGTCCAGCGACACGTCGTGGAGCGCCGGGAACCGGTCGAACTCCTTGCTGCACGTCGATGACGCGAACGTCCATGGCTTTATCCTCTTCCGTCAGTGGCGCGCGAGCGGCACTGTCGGTCGCCGAAGCGTATTCGAGAAGCGATCTTCAGCACCAGCGTCACCAGCGCCAGCAAGGCCAGCAGCGAGGCGACGGCGAAGGCGCGCGACGAAATTGTACTCGTTGTAGAGGATCTCGACGTGCAGCGGCATGGTGTTGGTCTGGCCGCGGATGTGGCCGGAGACCACCGAGACGGCGCCGAACTCGCCCATCGCGCGGGCGTTGCAGAGCAGCACGCCGTAGAGCAGGCCCCATTTGACGTTGGGCAGGGTGACGTGCCAGAAGGTCTGCCAGCCGCTGGCGCCGAGCGACGAGCGCGGCCTCCTCGTCGCTGGTGCCCTGCTCCTGCATCAGCGGGATCAGTTCGCGGGCGACGAAGGGGAAGGTCACGAAGATCGTGGCGAGCACGATGCCCGGCACGGCGAAGATGATCTTGATGCCGTAGCTCTTGCAGCCACGGGCCGAGCGACGCTGCCGGCGCCGAACAGCAGCACGTAGACCAGGCCCGAGATCACCGGCGAGACCGAGAACGGCAGGTCGATCAGCGTGATCAGGAAGCCTTGCCCGTGAAACTCGAACTTGGCGATCGCCCAGGCGGCGGCGACGCCGAAGACGAGATTGAGCGGCACCGAGATCGCCGCGACCAGCAGCGTCAGCCGGATCGCGGCCAGCGTGTCGGGCTCCAGAACGGCGTCGAACGAAGGCGCCGAGCCCGTGGCGGAACGCCTCGATGAAGACGGCGATCAGCGGCAGGAGCAGGAACAGCGCCAGGAAGGCGAGCGCGATGCCAGATCAGCGCCAGCCGTGCCAGGGGCACGCTCGGTGACGGCGGACGCTGACCTGAGCGGACAGCTCGCGGCGGACAGCGTCAGCCATGGCCATATCTCCGGCGGCTCCACGCCTGGATGAGGTTGATGAGCAGCAGCATGGCGAACGAGATGACCAGCATGATCGCGGCGATGGCGGTCGCCGCCGGCGTAGTTGAACTCCTCCAGCCGGATGACGATCAGCAGCGGCGCGATCTCGGAGACGTAGGGGATGTTGCCGGCGATGAAGATCACCGAGCCGTACTCGCCGACGCCGCGGGCGAAGGCGAGCGCGAAGCCGGTCAGCAGCGCCGGCATCAGGCCGGGCAGGATCACCTGCGAACACCGTCTGCAACCGGCTGGCGCCGAGCGTCGCCGCGGCCTCCTCGACCTCGCGGTCGATCTCCTCCAGCACCGGCTGCACGGTGCGCACCACGAACGGCAGGCCGATGAAGATCAGCGCGACGACGATGCCGAGCGGCGTGTAGGCGACCTTGATGCCGAGCGGCGAGAGCGACTGCCGATCCAGCCGTTCGGCGCGTAGAGCGCGGTCAGCGCGATGCCGGCGACGGCGGTCGGCAGCGCGAAGGGCAGGTCGACGATGGCGTCGATCATGCGCCGGCCGGGAAAGTGGTAGCGCACCAGCACCCAGGCGACGATGACGCCGAAGACGGCGTTGACCAGCGCCGCGATGAGAGCCGTGCCGAAGCTGAGCTTCAGCGCCTGGACGGTGCGCGGGTCGGTGGCGATGTGCCAGAACTCGCGTCCAGCCGAGTGCCGCCGAGCGCCAGGCAAGGCCCGACAGCGGGATCAGGACGATCAGCGTCAGGTAGGCAGATCGTGAAGCCGAGCGTCAGCCCGAAACCCGGGAGGACGCTCGGCTTGCTGAAACCGCCACCCCGCCGAAGCGACGGCGTGCGGTCATGGTCAGCTGCCGCCGGTCTGTAGATCTGGTCGAAGATGCCGCCGTCGGCGAAGTGCGTCGGCTTGCGCCTTTGTCCAGCCGCCGAACATCGTCGTCGACGCGGACCAGCTTCACATCGGGAAAACGGGCGACGTCTTGGCGGATCGGCAAGCTCGGGCTTGGCGGCGCGGTAGAAGTGCTTGGCCGCGAGCTGCTGCCCGGTCTCGGAGTAGAGGTACTCGAGATAGGCCTCGGCCACCGCGCGGGTGCCCTTGCGCGTCGACATTGCCGTCGACCACGGCGACCGGCGGCTCGGCCAGGATGCTGATCGAGGGCACGACGATGTCGAACTTGTCGGCGCCGAATTCCTTCGAGCGAGAGATAGGCCTCGTTCTCCCAGGCGAGCAGCACGTCGCCGATGCCGCGCTGGGCGAAGGTCGTCGTCGAGCCGCGCGCGCCGGTGTCGAGCACCGGCACGTTGCTGATAGAGGTCGCCGATGAAGTCGCTGCACCTTCGCTTCGTCGCCGCCGAACTTGTCGAGCGCATAGGCCCAGGCGGCGAGATAGTTCCAGCGCGCGCCGCCCGAGGTCTTGGGATTCGGCGTGATCACCTGGACGCCGTCCTTGCACCAGATCGTCCCAGTCCTTGATGCCCTTGGGATTGCCCTTGCGCACGAGGAAGACGATGGTCGAGGTGTAGGGCGAACTGGATTCGGCAGGCGCTGCTGCCAGTCGGCCGGGATCTTGCCCGTCGCCTTGGCGATCGGGTCGATGTCGCACCGAGAGGCCAGCGTCACGACGTCGGCCTCGAGGCCGTCGATCACGGCGCGTGCCTGCTTGCCGGAGCCGCCATGCGACTGCTGGATGGTCACCGTCTCGCCGGTCTGATCTTTCCAGTGCTTGGCGAAGGCCGCGTTGAACTCCTTGTAGAGTTCGCGGGTCGGATCGTAGGACACGTTGAGGAGCGTGGTGTCGGCGGACGCGACTCCTGTCGCCGCTGACAAGCCGACGGCCGACAGGAATGCCCCGAGGGCCAGGACACTTCGTCGTCGCATCATTGTCGGTCTCCCAATAGATCATGAGCATTATAATCTCTATCGAGTAAGTCGTGTTAGTCAATGCAGAAATTGGTCGGACCGAAAATAGCCGATCTATCAATGAGTTAAGACGCCTTGCGCGCCGCTTCTTTTGCGGATTCCAAACCGGCGGCCTCGGCGATCGACGTTTTGTCGAGGACGTCGCGGGTCGCGGTGGCGACGCGAGCAAACACTTGCCGGACTTCACACGCGTCCTCGCTCGTACAGTCGTCGCACCGCCTGTAGGCCATCTTGCTAAGGCAGGGCAGAGGGGCGATCGGCCCGTCGATGATGCGCAGAACCTCGCCAAACGTAATGTCGGACGGCTGCTTGAGCAGCAGGTAGCCGCCTGACTTCCCGCGGCGGCTCATGACGATGCCGTGATGTTTCAGATCGAGGAGGATCTGCTCGAGGAATTTCTTCGGGATGCTTTGATTCTCGGCGATCTCAGCGATCAGAAGCGAGCTTCCTTGACCTTCTTTTGCTAGCGCCAGAAGCGCTCTCAATGCGTACTTAGCCTTCTGCGAGATCATCGGTTTCCTTGCTACTCCGGCCACCGCCCTCATTTATCCCCGGGGATCCTGGCCAATGGCCAAAACTCTATCGATTGAGTCGCGTTATAGGCCCTAAAGGTCGGAAACGCAACAAATCCGCATTCGAGAGGAGCGGTAACGGGCTCTGCGATCACCAGTGCGACAGGTGCCTGCGGGTTCTGGGGACATGTTACTGATCTACTGGGAGCGACGCCGCGTGCGTGCCGTGCGATGGGCGACCCATAGCTCTACCGAACGGATGTCAATTGGACAACATGTCCCCCTGAACCCCATGTCCCCAAGAACCCATGCTCCGATGTCGACGGCGTCACTCGGTCGGTTATTTCACCGAACATTGGCATCGTTACGATCACTGATTGATAAAAGCGCGGATCTCCGAATGGCTCTCCCGCATATGACGAACAAGCCAATGTTTCAGGTAGTGAGCGATCGCCGGGCAGTCGTCCGCGGGAAGCGCCGTACCGATGTTTTCCAAGAAATCCTGGCTATCCCTCAGGAGCCGGTCATGTTCCTTCTTGTGTTGCAAGCGTGACGGAAAGCCTATCGTTTTCATCACGCGCTCTTCATGCGCGAAATGCCGGGCCGTCGCGTCCATCAACGTCTCAAATTGTGAACGGAAGGCGCTGACGTTGCCCTCCATGGTCACGGAACTGGCGACCCGATCGAAGCGGCTGATCAGGTCCCTGTGCTCGTCGTCGAGATCCGTAATGCCGGTGCCGAGGGTTTCGGTTGATCGAGCCCCAAAACAGTCCGCCGCTTCGTCCGAAAAACCGTACCGCGTCGAGAGATCCACCGGATGCGATCCCCGCGAATTCTGAAACAGCACGTCCAGCAACGCCTCGCGATCGGCGAGGGCGCCTTGTGCCGCGTCCTCATTACGATCCAACTTTCGTTCGAGTCGGGCGATTTCCCTCCCCGCCGTCGCCAGTTCTTCGTTCAGCATATGTAACATTGCAACGTTTTTCTCCAGTTGCTCGACGTCGTGTTCCGCGACAAGCAGGAGATTGTTGCCCGATTCATAAATGGCGCCGCGCAGGGATTTAACTTGCCTGTTTATGTCCCCAATATTGAAGATGCCGCGGTAAACGGAGCCGTCCGACGATTCGCCACGCCGCGCCGCGAATTGATCGAACCGCGGATTTACGAAAAGATGACGGACATCCAAAAGTTCCGTCGCCCCGCTCTCGCCCGGGATCAATCTCAAGAAGCTCGGGTTGGCGTCGTTGAGCACGCCGTCTCGCGTGAGAAGCGCGACGGCGACGGCGCCAAGATCGCGGAGAAAAATAGGTAACCGCGCTGGCAATTGGCCGACGGTCAGAGCAATTGATGTCATGTCACTTCCTTGACAGCTTTGGCGGCGTCCGGGCTCCAGGCATCGGCTCCAAGCCAATGCCAGACCTCGTTCAGCTGGTTCGTTGGCAAACCGCCCACCATGATTGTCGGGCATTGCGATCCGAGTTCGGCCCTCATGACGCCGATCAGTCGCCTTAGGGTCGGGAGTTGCTGCACGATCGATGTGGACAATCCCACGACCTCGGGCTTTACGCTATCAAGATGAGCGACGAGGGCGTCGGTCGGAGTATTCG
This sequence comes from uncultured Alphaproteobacteria bacterium, assembly GCA_963701445.1. GTDB lineage: Bacteria > Pseudomonadota > Alphaproteobacteria > Rhodospirillales > Defluviicoccaceae > CAKZLS01. Next base: position 19,932 of record CAVPAM010000050.1, on the reverse strand, counting down.
CACCCAAGAACTGAACCGTCCAACCGGCAATTTCGAACGCGTCGGAGACCATTCGAAGTCCAAGGACATGTTGGTTGCCCTCGACTCCGGCGAGAACAACCGTCCTCCCCGACGGCTCCGAAAACAGTGGGGCGGTGAGATAGATCTGGGTAAGCAGGGTCTGGACAATTGCCGTGGCCAAGTGCTCCTGCGCAACCGTAATCTGGTTTCGCTGCCACAAGATCCCGACATCGTATAGGGCCGGCTGGAATAGGCGCGTAGCGACTTCCACATAGTCGCCCGAGGCTTCCCACGCCATCCGCGAGAAGGACCGTGCTGCTTCGACGTCGCCATTAATCAGGGACTTGGTCAAGGCGGCCACGTGCGGAAGGTCCGGAGGTCGATAAGCGCAATACAGCGGTTCACTTGGTCCTCGTCCACTGGCGAGCGCGCGCCGTCCTTGTTCGAGAACATCCGAGATGCGAGCGCTGAGTGTCGATTCCAGGGCATCATCAAAAAACAGACGGAGGAGTTCCAGGGACTCGTCCAAGGATTGCCTCGGCACCCCCCGGCTCTCCAAGACCGTTGCCAGCCAGCCAACGTAGTCCGTGAAGAAGATTGACGCTCCGGTCTCAAGCGCGCCGTTCAAAAATTCAAGGTGGTATTTTAAGTCCTGTTGTGTGTGAAATCGTCCCCTGGTTCCGCGCACCACCATGAGCGGGGCGTACCGGCGGTAAAGCTCATCCGCGACCCAGCGTATTGCGTCATCCGAAAGGCGCTCAACCGCTTCAACGGCCCGCATGGAAGCGTCTTCGTTGGCTAAGCCAGGACCGGCTGACATGACGACGTTCACTCAATCGGATATGAGGTCGAAAAAGCGCAGTCGAGTACTCCCGCGAACGACCTTAAGGCCGCGGGGGATGAACCGGTGGGAGTCACGAAACGCATGGCCCTTGTACCAGGACCGAAAACTCGTCTCATCCGACCAGTAGGTCGTAAGACAGAACTCGTTCGGATCGTCTCGCGGTGACGTCACCTCCATCCGCAGAAAGCCAGACGCGGCGTCGACCGCGTGGGGGCGATTTTTGAAGGCGTCGCGGACAGCACCCGCCATCGCGTTGGCCACGATAAAACGACTGCTTGCAATGAACACTGAGCTTCTTCCCGAATCCCAGGGGATTAAGCGAATTTGGCAAAAAAATAATGCCGGCCCGTCCAACCGTTACTTTATTGTAATATTGAAATCCCATCGCGAACAGGCCTCATAGCCGCTTTTTGCGTATCCGCTTAGGCCATCCACCAGTATGTCCCCGGAATGAATGACAAATGTCCATCCAAGGACGGCACGGAAAAGCGCCCTTTATGAATGCCATTGTGACCGCCCCCTCGCCGAACTGTCATACGGCATCATGAAACGCCGGGTTCGCGAAGTTGTTTAGGGGTAGACCCCCTCGGAGCCCTGACCTCGACGCCCCGCCCGCTCACGCGCGGAGGTCGCGAGTTCCGGGGAAATGTTGCTTAATTGGCATCCAAGTTTACGCGATCCGCAACATGTCCTGGGAACACACAATGCCGTAACATGTCTGCGGAACCTGCCGGAACCCCTTTTCCGGCCGGCATCCCAAAGCCCGAGAGAGATGTCGCAGGTAAAGATTTGCGCGCCCACCAAAAATAGTATGATTTTTATACCATGTTCTCATTCGAATATGATGAACGGAAGAGCCTGTCCAATTCAGCGAAACACGGGATAGACTTCGTTCAAGCCCGAGATCCATGGAGTGATCCGGAGCTTTTTGAAATCCCGGCGAAAACGTCCGATGAACCGAGATTTCTGGTTATCGGGCGGATCGAGGGAAAACATTGGTCGGCGGTGATCACGCATCGTCGTGGGACCATCCGCATTATTTCCGTTCGTCGTTCTCGCGCGGAGGAGGTCGCTCTCTATGAAGGCTAAGAAATTCGATGCCGACTTCGATGACGGAAAGAATATCACCGGTGCCCTGGATCTCTCCAAGGCCCGTCGTCCTCTCCAGAAGCAGAGACGGGTTAACGTGGATTTTCCGGAGTGGATGATCGAATCCCTGGATAAGGAGGCCAGCCGGCTCGGCGTCACCCGCCAGTCGATTATCAAGGTTTGGCTGGCGGAACGCCTTGAGCAAGCGTCTTCGAACACGTGAACGCGGACGGACGGTTCCCAAGCGATGATTTCCGGTCGTTGGGACCCTGTCAGGGCACGACGGCGGACGGGCGATCCCGGGGACGGCGACGGCGGCGAGGGCGGTCATCGGGCCGTGGCGTCTGATGGTTTCCACCTGTTCGCTGTCCCGGACGAATAGGGAGCCGGCGAAACCCAGCGCGTTGATGGAGATCGTCTCGAAATGTTCGCGGGATCGCGGGACCAGCAGCATCCATCGGCGGGTGACGAGCAGGTTGTAGGGACGCGGCCACGCGGCTTCGCCGCCGCCGGCGGTGCCCGGGCCGACGCGGTCCAGCATGGTCCGGTACCGCCGCTCTAAAACGGTCGCGGCCGACGCGTCGTGAAGCAGGGACGGTTCCAACCGGACGAAGGCGTTCGCGAACGGCAGGCTCGGCAGGTCCTGGATCGCGGGCCCGGCCGTTGCCGCGTCGAGAAGCGGCTCCAGCGGGATCGCCGGGCCCTCGCTTGCCAGCGGGAGGGGCACGATCTGAAGATGCTTGTGGGGCTGGCTGGCCCCGGCGGCGGTCCCGCCGTTGTAGAAGCCGAGCCCGTCGATTTCGGTCAGGCACGCCCACAGGGCCGCGAAGTCGGCGGCGGTCAGGGGCGCGCGCTGATCCTCGAACTCCCGGGTGACGATCAGCATGTGATGGTCCATCACGTTGAACTTGTTCAACAGGCACAGGTGCGTGGGGGAAATGTCGGCGACGAACAGGTCCGGGTCGTGGGGCAGGAAGGGATTGCGACGGCGCGCGCCGTCGCCGGATTTTCCGGCTTCCCCGATTCGGGCCCGGTCCCGTCGCGCGAGGCTCGAAACCGAGCGCACGAGGAACCGGACGCCGCCCTGTTCGATGAAATGCCGGTCCGTTTCGATCGAACGGAGCGCGCCCGTCGCGAGGGCGCGGCCGGTGGCGCTTCGCAGCGACCGAAGCAGGGTGCCGGGGGCGAATGCGAGGCTGGCTGTGGTCATGGAGGCTATTCCCGCCGCTTCGGAGCGATGAACGGACGGAAGTCCGGCCGCCGGGGTTACGCTCCATCCCCCGTGTAAGCTCTATCCCCAAGACTCCCAGGTTTCAATCGTTGGCCTGGGGGCGTTTTTCTGGCAGAGCTTCACACCAACCCGTCGGGAAGGCTTGCAGCGCCCGAGACGCCGCCCGAGATCGAATTGCGAGGAGCAACCGAAGATGATAGGCCGCAACACCGCCGCCGGCGAGAAACTGACCGCGTATGCGCAACGAATCGCGCACCTGCTCGACGAGATCGACGCGCTTCGGGAGGACCTCAAGGAGGTCAAGTCCGAGGCGAAGCACGACGGCTTCAACGTTCAGGCGCTCACCAAACTGGTGGCGATTCGCCGGAACCAGCGTCATGCCGACAAGGAAGCGGAAATGCTGAACGATCTCGTTCTGTATGCCCACGCCACGGGTACGCCGCTCGACCTCGCCATGCCCGAGGACGATTGGCCGTCCGATCGCGCCGCTTCCCCGAGCGGTCCGGCGGAAGAGCCGGTGCCGTCCGCGGCGGAGTAGGGGCCTGGCGACTGGCCCGCGCGGCGAACCCATACCCGATTCGTTTCCGGGGGCTTGTCCGCCCATGACCGCCGTCCTATAACGAAGGTCCGGGCGTGGAGAGAACCGGAGGCGGCTTGCTCGCCGGAATTCGTTCATTAAGAGGGTTGATCCTATGAGAAAAGCAGCGTTGGCCCTGTCGCTCGCGGTGGCGGTGGGATTTGCGGCAACGGGTGCCAAGTCGGCCGGCCCCGACATTTACGATCTCGATGACTACCAGTTGGATTCGGCGAAAGATCTCTATGACGTATGCACGGTTCCGCCGAACCACCCGGATCACGCCGTGGCCAAGGCCTTTTGCGTCGGGTATTTCGAGGGCGGCATGCACCTCCACGACGCATTGGCGAAGGCGGACGATTTTCCGCGGATCGCCTGCGCCCCGGACACGACGACGCGGAAGGAACTCGTCGATGTCTTTGTCGCGTATGCCAAGGCGAACCCCCAGTACCAAGGGGAAGCGTCGATGGATGCGGTGTTCAGGGCGGTTGCCAATAAGTGGCCGTGCGACAAATAGGGCTAGTCCAAAGGGCGGAAGGAAAACGAACCATGAGTAACAATGCCATTGCGAAAACGGGCGGCCTGCCCATCCTGGGAAATCTTCGCCTGATTTTCCCCTTGCTGCTCGCCATTGTGGTCGTTCTCGGCGGCTGCACCATGGACGAGACCGAGCAACGAACCGCGAGCGGAGCCGGGATCGGCGCGGCCGGCGGCGCCGCGCTGGGCGCCATCATCGGCGCTTTCGCCGGCGCCCCGGGCGCGGGCGCCGCCATCGGCGCTGGCGCGGGGGCTGCGGTGGGCGGCGGCGTCGGCTACATCGTCGATCAGCGGGCCAAGCGGGAGAGCGCGGAAGCGCGGGCGCGGCGGTTGGAGGCCGAGAACCAGAAGTTGAAACAACAGAATCAGTATTAGGGTTTCATCGCAAGGTTTGATGGCGGAGGGCCCTGGATCCGGTCCTGTCGCCCCGCGATACCAAGGCCCCGCCGTTTGCGCGGGGCCTTTTTTTCCGCCGGAACAGGGTCTTTGCAATAATGGCGATCGGCGAACGTTCCATTTGCGTCAGTTGCAACTGATTGTTAGTTTACCGAAATCGAACCGGGCGCGAATAGATCGCCCGGCGCTTGAACGACAGGGAGACAGCGCAGCGGACGCCTCGGTCGCAAAATCGACCGGTGTGAGAAGTTCGCGCTTTGAACGTCACCGACAGCACCCCACATGGAACTTCAATGAGGCCCATGCGTTGTCGATTACGTGAACCCGGGACGCGATCATTCAGGTCCATCCCGGTTTTCTTCTTGTGTCGCTTTTGACAACGGGAGCCGCGTGCCCACAGGGTCGGCGAGGAGGCAGTAAAATGTTGGATTTTCCGCGAGAAGGTGACATTGATCCGGGCGAAACCCAGGAGTGGCTGGAGGCGCTGCAATCGGTTCTGAGTTACGAGGGACCGGAGCGCGTCCAGTATCTCATGGAGCGCCTGGCCCTGAAGGCCCGTGAAACCGGCGTCGCGCTTCCGTTCAACGCCAACACCCCGTACGTCAACACCATCCAGCCGCACGAGGAAAAGCAAAGCCCCGGCCAGGACGAACTGGAATGGCGCATCCGCACGATCACGCGCTGGAACGCCATGGCCATGGTGGTGCGCGCCAATCGCAAGACCACGGAGCTTGGCGGTCACATCGCCAGTTTCGCCTCCAGCCTGACCCTCTACGAGGTGGGCTTCAACCATTTCTGGCACGCCCCGAGCGAGAGCCACGGCGGCGACATGATCTTCATTCAGGGGCACTCCGCGCCGGGGATCTACTCCCGCGCCTTCATGGAGGGCCGCCTGACCGAAGCCGACCTGGAAAGCTTCCGCCAGGAAGTGGATGGCGGCGGACTGTCCTCCTATCCGCACCCCTGGCTGATGCCCGACTTCTGGCAGTTCCCCACCGTGTCCATGGGCCTGGGACCGCTGCAGGCCATCTATCAGGCGCGGTTCATGAAATACATGCACGAACGCGGCATCATCGACGCGACCAATCGCAAGGTCTGGGCGTTCATGGGCGACGGCGAGATGGACGAGCCGGAATCGCAGGGCGCCATTTCACTGGCGACCCGCGAAAAGCTCGACAATCTGGTGTTCGTGATCAACTGCAACCTGCAACGGCTGGACGGTCCGGTGCGCGGCAACAGCAGTGTCGTCCAGGAACTGGAACGCAACTTCCGCGGCACCGGCTGGAACGTGATCAAGGTGTTGTGGGGATCGAACTGGGATCCATTGTTGATGCGCGACACCCAAGGGTTCCTGCGCAAACGCATGGAGGAGTGCGTCGACGGCGAGTATCAGGCGTTTAAACGCAACGGCGGCGCCTACACCCGCGAGCACTTCTTCGGCAAGTATCCGGAGCTGAAGGAAATGGTCGCCGACATGAGCGACTACGATATCTGGCGGCTCCACCGGGGCGGGCATGACGCCCAGAAGGTCTACGCCGCCTACGCCGCCGCCAACACGCACACGGGCGGACCCACGCTGATCCTGGCCATGACCGTCAAGGGCTATGGCATGGGCGAGGCCGGCGAGGGCCAGAACATCACCCACCAGCAGAAAAAGATGGGCGAGGAGGCGCTCCGGGCCTTCCGCGACCGGTTCAAGATTCCCATTTCCGACGACAAGGTCGGTCAGGCGCCCTACTACCGGCCCGCGGATGACAGCCCGGAAATCAAGTACCTCCTGGAGCGCCGCAAGGCCCTTGGCGGCTCCCTGCCGGTCCGCCGGAGAACCGCCGATCCGCTTGAAATTCCCGATATCAGCGTGTTCGACGCACAGCTGAAGGGAAGCGGGGATCGCGAAATCTCGACCACGATGGCGTTCGTGAGGATGCTGACGACGCTGTCGAGGGACAAGAAGGTGGGCAAGCACGTGGTTCCCATCGTCGCCGACGAAGCCCGCACCTTCGGAATGGAGGGTCTGTTCCGCCAGCTCGGCATCTATTCCTCGGAGGGGCAGTTGTACCGCCCGGAGGACGCCGATCAGCTCCTCTACTATCGCGAGGACCGCAAGGGCCAGATCCTCGAGGAAGGCATCAGCGAAGCCGGCGCCATCTCCTCGTGGATCGCCGCGGGCACGTCCTACAGCAATCACGGGGTCAGCATGATCCCGTTCTACATCTACTATTCCATGTTCGGCTTCCAGCGGGTCGGCGATCTCGCCTGGGCGGCGGCGGACATTCAGGCCCGGGGGTTCCTCTTGGGCGGCACCGCCGGACGCACGACGCTGGCCGGCGAGGGACTGCAGCACCAGGACGGCCACAGCCACCTGATGGCCGCGACCATTCCCAACTGCGTCGCCTACGACCCCACGTTCAGCTACGAACTGGCGGTCATTCTCCACGACGGCCTCAAGCGCATGTATGTCGAGCAGCAGAACATCTACTACTACATCACCGTCATGAACGAGAATTACACCCACCCCGACAAGCCGGACGGCGTCGAGGAGGGCATTCTCAAGGGGATGTACCTGTTCCAGGAAGGCGGCGGCGGCAAGAAGAAAAAGCAGCGGGTCCAGTTGCTCGGCAGCGGCACCATCCTGCGCGAGGTCATCGCCGGCGCGGCGTTGCTGGAGGAGGATTTCGGTGTCTCCGCCGATGTCTGGAGTTGCCCCAGCTTCAACGAGTTGAGCCGGAACGGCATCGACGTGGACCGCTGGAACATGCTCCATCCCACCGACGATCCGAAGGTGAGTTACGTGACCCAGTGCCTCTCCGGGCGGACCGGTCCGGTGATCGCGGCGACCGACTACATGCGGGCGTTTCCGGAGCAGATCCGGCCGTTCGTTCCGGCCCGCTACGTCACTCTCGGCACCGACGGGTTCGGGCGCAGCGATACCCGCGCCCAGCTTCGCAAGTTCTTCGAGGTGAACCGCTATTACGTGGTGGTTGCCGCCCTCAAGGCGCTCGCCGACGAGGGAACGGTGCCGGCCTCGAAGGTGGCGGAAGCCATCAAGAAGTACGGTATCGATCCGGAGAAGCCGAACCCGGTACGGGTCTGAACAACGCTGTAACCGCCATCCGCGGAAAAACGAGAAGGGGCGAACACGATGGGAGCCGTTCAAGACATTCTGGTGCCCGATATCGGTGACTTCAAGGAGGTCGAAATCATCGAGGTCAATGTCTCCGCGGGCGATCAGGTCGAGGAAAACGACCCGCTGATCACGCTGGAGAGCGACAAGGCCACGATGGAAGTGCCGTCGCCGCGATCGGGAAAGGTGGTTGAGATCAAGGTGGCGGTCGGCGAAAAGGTTTCCGAAGGATCCCTTGTCTGCACGATGGAAGCGGCCGGCGGCGGCGAAGCCCCGGCTCCCGAACCCGCCGCGGAAGAAGCGCCCGCCGCGGAGAAAGCGCCCGCAGAAGAGAAAGCGCCCGCAGAAGAGAAAGCGCCTGAACCGGCCGCCCCGGCGCCATCCGCTCCTCCGCCCGCACCCGCGCCGGCCGCTCCGGCGGCCGCCGCTCCCGTCGATGAGGGGGCGTTCGCCAAGGCCCACGCCAGCCCGTCCGTGCGCAAGTTCGCGCGCGAACTCGGTGCCGACCTGGGCCGGATCCAGGGAACCGGGCCCAAGGGGCGCATTCTCAAGGAAGACGTGCAGGCATTCGTCAAGGGCGTGCTGGCAAGCCCGCCTCAACAAGCGGCGGCGGGTGCCGCTCCCGCCGGCGGGCTGGCGGTGGCCGATTGGCCCAAGCTGGACTTCTCTGCGTTCGGCGAGACCGAGGTCCAGGCGCTCAGCAAGATCAAGAAACTTTCCGGCGCCGGACTGCACCGCAACTGGGTGGTCATTCCCCACGTCACCCATCAGGAAGACGCGGACATCACCGACCTCGAGGCGTTCCGCAAGGAGATGAACGAAGAAGCCAAGAAACAGGGCTTCCGCCTGACCATGGTGGCGTTCCTGTTGAAGGCTTCGGTGGCGGCGCTCCGCGAGTTCCCGGTGTTCAACGCATCGCTGGACGAGACCCGCGAGAACCTGATCCTCAAGAAGTATTTCCACATCGGCGTGGCGGTGGACACGCCCGAGGGTCTGGTGGTTCCGGTCATTCGCGACGTGGACCGCAAGGGCATCTTCGACCTCGCCCGCGAGATGGGCGAGATCAGCGAAAAGGCCCGCGCCCGCAAGCTCGGCCCCAACGACATGGCCGGCGGGTGTTTCACCATTTCCAGCCTCGGCGGCATCGGCGGCACCGGGTTCACACCCATCGTCAACGCGCCCGAGGTGGCCATCCTCGGCGTCACCCGCTCCAAGATGCAGCCGGTCTACCAGGACGGCGCGTTCGTGCCGCGGCTGATGCTCCCGTTGTCGCTGTCGTACGATCACCGGGTCATCGACGGCGCGCTGGCGGCCCGCTTCGCCGCCTATCTCGCGTTCATTCTCGGCGACGTTCGCCGGCTTGTCCTGTAATCGGGGGAGATCGCAATGAGCAGTATCCAGGAGATCAAGGTCCCCGACATCGGCGATTTCAAGGGCGTGGAAATCATCGAGATCCTCGTCTCGCCCGGCGATTTCATCAGCCCCGAGGATCCGCTGATTTCGCTGGAAAGCGACAAGGCGACCATGGAAGTGCCGTCGCCGGCGGCCGGCAAGGTGGTCGAGATCAAGGTCAAGGTGGGCGACAAGGTGTCCGAGGGCGACCTGATCCTGACCCTGGAAGCGGCCGGAGAGGCGGCCGGAGACGCGGCCGCGCCCGAACCGCCGAAACAGGAGCCGAGACAGGAAAAGGCGCAACCCGCTCCGGCGGCGCCGCCACCGGCCGCCCAGCCTTCGGCCCAACCGGCGGCGAAAGGCGACATTCACGCCGAGGTGGTGGTGCTCGGCTCCGGGCCGGGCGGATACTCCGCCGCGTTCCGGGCCGCCGACCTGGGCAAGAAGACGGTTCTGGTGGAGCGCTACGAGACCCTCGGCGGCGTTTGCCTCAATGTGGGGTGTATCCCGTCGAAGGCGCTGTTGCACGCCGCCAAGGTCATCGCCGAGACCAAGGAGATGGCGGAACACGGGATCGTGTTCGGCGAGGTCTCCATCGACGTGGCCAAGCTGGCGGACTGGAAGAATTCGGTGGTCGGCAAGCTGACCAAGGGCCTCAGCGGCCTCGCCAAGCAGCGCAAGGTGGAAGTGGTGACGGGCGTCGGCGCGTTCATCTCGCCGAACCAGCTCGCGGTGGAAACGGCGTCCGGCCGCAAGGTGGTCTCGTTCGACCATGCCATCATCGCCGCCGGCTCCCAGGCCGCGCGCATTCCGGGCTTTCCCCATGACGATCCGCGTGTCATCGATTCCACCGGCGCCCTGGAAATGGACGGAATTCCGAAGCGGCTTCTGGTGGTGGGCGGCGGCATCATCGGCCTGGAGATGGCCGACGTGTATGCCGCGCTGGGCGCCAAGATCACCGTCGTCGAGCTTTTGGACGGGCTGATGCCCGGCGCCGACCGCGATCTGGTGCGGCCCTACCAGAAGTTCGTGGAAAAGGCGTTCGAGAACATCTTCCTGAGCACCAAGGTCACCGGAATGACCGCCGAAAAAGACGGTATCCGGGTCACCTTCGAGGGCAAGAACGCCCCGGCCGAGGACGTGTTCGACAAGGTGCTGGTGGCGGTCGGGCGCAGCCCCAACGGCAAGAAGATCGGCGCCGAGAACGCCGGCGTCGCCGTGGACGATCGCGGGTTCATCGCCGTCGACAAGCAGCAGCGCACCAACGTTCCGCATATCTTCGCCATCGGCGACATCGTCGGTCAGCCCATGCTGGCCCATAAATCGGTGCACGAGGGCAAGGTGGCGGCGGAGGTGGCGGCCGGTCTCAAGAGCAGTTTCGACGCCAAGGTCATCCCGTCGGTGGCCTACACCGATCCCGAGGTGGCGTGGGTCGGACTGACCGAGATCGAGGCCAAGGCGAAGAAGATCAAGTACGGCAAGGGCGTGTTCCCCTGGGCGGCCAGCGGACGCAGCCTGGCGCTGTCTCGCGACGAAGGCATGACCAAGCTGTTGTTCGACGAGGAGACGGACCTGTTGATCGGCGCCGGGATCGTCGGGCCCAACGCGGGCGATCTGATCGCCGAGGCGGCGCTGGCCATCGAGATGGGTTGCGACTCCACCGACATCGGTCTGACCATCCATCCCCATCCGACGTTGTCGGAAACGATCGGATTCGCGGCCGAGGCCTTCGAGGGGACGATCACCGACCTGTACATGCCGAAGAAGAAAAAGTAGCGGCCGGGCGCGGACCGGATGACCGTCCCCCTGGCGTTCAGCGAGGTTGGCGAGGGGCCGCCGCTGGTCATCCTGCACGGCCTGTTCGGCTCGGCCCGCAACTGGCGGACCATCGCCGAGCGTCTCGCCGACCGGTATCACGTCTATGCCGTCGATCTCCGGAACCACGGCGAGTCCGGCCACGCGGACACCATGACCTTTTCGGAGATGATCGACGACCTGCGCGAGTTTCTCGACGCCCGGGGGCTGGACCGGCCGGCCATCCTCGGCCACAGCGTCGGCGGCAAGATCGCCATGCTGTTCGCGCTGCTGTACGGCCAGCACCTGGACCGGGTCGTCGTGGTGGACATCGCTCCGTTCGCCTATGCCCACACCTACCTGCCGGAGGTGCGGGCCATGCGCGGGATCGACGCCGCCACCGTGGAAAGCCGCGCGGACGCGGAAACGCGCCTCGCCAAGGCGATTTTCGACGCGCCGCTCAGAACGTTTTTATTGCAGAATTCTGGTGAGCCGCGACGGCGGCTATGCGTGGCGGATCAATCTCGACGCCATCGCCGATGCCATGGAACAACTCACCGGCTTTCCCGACGTGACCGGCCTCGAATACGACGGCCCGTCGCTGTTCGTCAGCGGCGACGGCTCGGACTACGTGCGGGCCGGCTACCACGCGAAAATCCGCACCCTGTTTCCCGCCGCCGAGTTCACCGTTATCCCCGGGGCCGGCCACCGCGTCCACGCCGAGCAACCGGAGAAATTCCTGGCGAGCGTGCGGGAGTTCCTGGCCGAGCGCTGAGAAAGGCGCGCTCCGTGTCGGGGTTACGCCGCCGCCGGACCGTGCGGTGTCGGGTGGTTCGGGTGCGCGATGGCCTCGAATGCCGCATGGATCTTGGCGCCGAGCCAGTGGGCCGTATCGACAAGCGCCTGGCTCCGGGCCTGACGGGCACGTCGCAGGTACAAGTCCATTTCTTCCGTCGTCGGATGTTCGAACGTTTGGGTCATGGCCCGGATCCTTTGCGTCTTCGGTCACATTCCTGTGCGAATGTAAGCGCACTCTAATTGATTGTGACCGAGCCGATAATCCGCGAATATGTCATAAGATCTATGAACACAGATCACAAATGGCGGGTGATTGCGATGGATGCCTCGGGCGAAATGGCGGTTTTTGTCCGCGTGGTTGACGAGGGCGGGTTTTCCAACGCGGCGCGCACCCTTGGCTTGTCGCCGTCGGCGGTGAGCAAACTGGTCTCGCGGCTGGAGGATCGTCTGGGGGCGCGGCTGCTGAACCGGACCACCCGGCGCCTCAGCCTCACCGACGAGGGCGAGGCGTACTACCACCGCAGTTCCCATATTCTCGATGAGATCGAGGAGGCGGAGCAGGCCATCAGCCGGTCGCACGCGGCGCCGCGCGGGCGGCTGCGGGTGACCGCTGCGGCGGCCTTCGCCACCAACCAGATGGCGCCGGTGCTGCCCGAATTCCTCGACCGGTATCCGGAGGTCCATCTCGAACTGAACGTCGGCGACCGGGTCGTCGATCTGGTGGAGGAGGGGTTCGACGTGGGCGTGCGGACCGGCGCCCTGGAGGAACTCGTCGCTCATTTCGCGGCTGCTCGCCGAGGATCACCGCACCATCTGCGCCACGCCCGCCTATCTGAAACGCCATGGCGCCCCGCGCACGCCCGCCGATCTCGCCGGTCACAACTGCATCACCTGGACCGGCAGCCACGGCGCCCTGAACGACTGGCCGTTCGAGGGGCCGGACGGCCCCTACAGCGTTCGCGTCCGTGGCAACGCCGAGGTCAACAACGGCGAGGCCCTGCACGAGATGGCGCTCGCGGGTCTCGGGATCGCCCACATGGCGGAGTATCGCGTGGCGCCCGATATTCGCATGGGCCGGCTGGTGCCGTTGCTTGCCCACTGCCACCGGTTCGTGCGCCTGCCCATCCACGTGGTCTACCCGCACCGCCGGCATCTGTCCCCCAAGGTCCGGGCCTTCGTCGATTTCCTCGCCGAAAAGTTCACGCCCGTCCCGCCCTGGCGGATGACTTAAACCCCCGAGCCGCCGTGGCGGCTGACTTAAACCAAAGTGATTTCGATCCGTTCCTTGCCCTTGCCGGGGTTGCGGCGCTTCAGACGGATTTCGCCGATTTCGCCGGTTGTTTTCAGGTGCGTGCCGCCGCAGGGGACGCGGGCGAAGCCGGGGATCTCCCAGTAGCGGCGCTCGGCGGCCTCGTCGCTGTAAGCCGTGATCACCGGGCCGTTGGCACCGATGATGTCGGCGGCCTCGCGCTCGATGTCGGGGAGCACGCCGGACAGCGCACCGTCCCAGGCGAAGTCGATGCGGGCCTTGTCCTCGGCGATGTGGGCGCCGACCTTTTCGATCCCGGCCAGCCGCCGGTACACCAGCTCGAGAACGAGCTCGGCGGCGAGGTGAAGCCGCATCAGCCGGCGGCGCCGCTCCCCGTCGATGACGATGGCGACCGGGGCGCCGGGACGGAGGCCATGACCCGGTTCCAGGGTATAGATGATCTGCCGGCCATCCTTGCGGGCCTGGAGGACGCGGGCGCCTCCGATGGTTCCGGCGTCGCTCTCCTGGCCGCCCGAGAACGCGAAGAACACGGTCCGGGCCACGGTGACGTCGTCGCCGGCAACGGCGGTGACCGTGGTGTCGAGTTCGGTGGCGTAGGGATCAGTCCAGAACGCTTTTTCAACGCCGGTGTTCATCGCGCCGCCCTCAAGTTCCGCTCGGAACCCGGTTCGGCGTCACTGAAAGCCGCTGCCGTCGTCGCCGTAGGGTTCCCGCCGGCACATCTGTTCGGACTTGAACTGGATGCATTTCCGGTACCGGGTCAGGAAGTACGAGTCCATGGCGTCGACCCCGAGGATCGTCGATTCCCGCAGGGTCGGCGGGGCGTTAAGATCGGGCGGGGGTTCCCTGGTGCCGCACGCGGCCAAGGCTCCCGTCAGGAACAGGGCCGCGAAAACCGGAACTCCGGATCGGACCATGTCTCTGTTGCTCATGAGCTTTCCGTCTTTTCCACCGGCGCGGGTGTCGGGCCGTCATGTCCCGGGTCGGCCCGCTCCTCGCCGAAATCAAGGGTCAGGATCAATAACATGACCACCCCGAGGACGAGCGCGACCGGGAAAAGGTCCCATTCTGCAGATTGGCGATCCAAGGTGCGCTCCGTGGCGGTCAAGGGGTAGTTGAAATATTGGGGGAAAGAAACCCATGTTCAACGGCAAGCACGACGATACGATGACGGATCGTTTCTTCCCGCCGCGTTGGGGTACACAGAGAACCGGAGCGACGCAATAGCGAATTCGGCTTTTCGTGTCGGCGAAAACGGGAGGCAGCGTTGCGCCGGCGACGGGCGCGGGACAATACAGGAACACATTCCTTGACCGTTGGGCGTTGGTGGCCTATCGTCCGCTCGCCATCGCGCGGAACGGGGCCGGGGCTTGGCGGGCGGCGGGTTTTCTGGCAGACAGAAGCGCCGGGACACGGGGACTTTCGGAGCCGAGGGTCGCGCCGCGGAGCACACAGTTCGGAGCTGGACACAATGAGCGAAGCAGAGACCGCGCCCGAGGAGGGCCGGCGGGATTTCATCCGCGATGTCATAAGCGCGGATCTGAGAGAGGGCCGCCACCGGGGCGTGGTGACGCGGTTTCCGCCCGAGCCCAACGGCTATCTCCACATCGGCCACGCCAAGTCCATCTGTCTCAACTTCGGCATCGCCCAGGAATTCGGCGGACGCTGTCACCTCCGGTTCGACGATACCAACCCGGTCAAGGAAGAGCTGGAGTTCATCGAATCCATCAAGCGCGATGTTCGGTGGCTGGGGTTCGACTGGGGCGAACACCTCTACTTCGCCTCCGACTATTTCGAGCAGTTGTATGAGTGGGCCGAGGACCTGATCCGCGCCGGAAAAGCCTATGTGGACGATCTTTCGGCGGAGGACGTGCGCGCCTACCGGGGAACCCTCACGGAGCCCGGCAGAAACAGCCCCTATCGCGACCGGCCGGTGGACGAGAACCTGGATCTGTTCCGCCGCATGCGGGCCGGTGAATTCCCCGACGGCGCCCGCGTGCTGCGCGCCAAGATCGACATGGCTTCGGGCAACATGAACATGCGCGACCCGGCCATGTACCGCATTCTTCACGCCGCCCACCCGCGCACCGGCGCTGCCTGGTGCATCTACCCCACCTACGATTTCACCCATGGCCAGTCGGACGCCATCGAGCACATCACCCATTCCATCTGTACGCTGGAGTTCGAGGATCACCGGCCGCTCTACGACTGGTTCATCGCCAACCTGCCGGTGCCGTCGAAGCCCCGGCAGTACGAGTTCGCCCGCCTGGAGCTGACCTACACCGTGCTGTCGAAGCGCCGCCTCACGCAACTGGTCCGCGACGGTCACGTGGACGGCTGGGACGATCCGCGCATGCCGACGCTGGCGGGACTGCGCCGCCGCGGCATTCCCGCCGCCGCTCTCCGCGCCTTCGCGCAGCGCATCGGCGTCGCCAAGAGCTACAGCGTTCACGAGGTGGCGCTCCTGGATCACTGCGTTCGCGAGGTCCTGAACCACGCGGCCCCGCGCCGGATGGCGGTCCTCCGGCCGCTCAAGGTGGTGATCGAGAATTACCCGGAAGGCAAGACCGAGGAAATGTCGGCGGTGAACAATCCGGAGGACGCGGACGCCGGAACCCGGCCGGTCCCGTTCTCGCGGGAGCTTTACATCGAGCGCGAGGACTTCATGGAGGATCCGCCGAGGAAGTTCTTCCGGCTGGCTCCGGGCCGCGAGGTGCGGTTGCGCTACGCGTATTTCGTCACCTGCACCGACGTGATCAAGGACGCCGCCGGCGAGGTCGTGGAACTGCGATGCACCTACGATCCGGCAAGCCGTGGCGGCGACTCCCCCGACGGGCGCAAGGTCAAGGCGACCCTGCACTGGGTGTCGGCGGCGCACGCGATTCCGGCCAAGGCGCGGATCTACGACCACCTGTTCTCGCGGCCCGATCCCGGCGCCGACGGCGATTTCCTCAAGGACATCAACCCGAATTCGATCGAAGTGCTCGACGGATGCCGCCTGGAGCCCGCGTTGGCCGACCTGGCGGAAGGCGAAACCGTGCAGTTCGAGCGCCAGGGGTATTTTTGCCTCGATGCCGAACTCGGCCCCCGGTCTGTTCGGTCTTCAACCGCACGGTCGGACTGCGCGATAGCTGGAGCAAGATCCAGGCGAAGGGCAAGGCGGACAATTAGACCGCCGTGACGGAGGGTCCGGCATGAGAATTGTCGCCGCGCCCAACGCGTTCAAGGGATGCCTGACCGCCATCGCCGCCGCCGACGCCATGATGGCGGGCGTGCTGCGCGCGGCTCCCGGCGCCGACGTCGTGCGCGTGCCGGTCGCCGATGGCGGCGACGGACTGGTGGACGTGGCGATCGAAGGTCTCGGCGGCGAGGCCCGGGTCGTAACGGTTTGCGGCCCCCGGGGCGAGCCCACGCGGGCCGCCTTCTGTTATGTCCCCGCCATGAAGTTCGCCGCCGTGGAGATGGCGCTGGCGAGCGGCCTGGCGCTGCTGGCCCGGGACCGCCGCGATCCCACGCGCACGACGACCCGGGGAACCGGCGAGTTGATCCGCGCCGCGCTCGATCTGGGTGTCTCGCGGATCGGCGTCGGGATCGGCGGCAGCGCCACCAACGACGGCGGCATCGGCATGGCGGCGGCCCTGGGCGCGCGCTTTCTCGACGACCGGGGAGCGGCGGTGGAACCGGTGGGGGGCGAACTGGGCCGCGTCCGGCGGATCGACCTGTCGGGGCTCGATCCGCGCGTGACGTCCGTTCGGTTCGAGGCGGTGTGCGACGTGGACAATCCGCTTTGCGGTCCCACGGGGGCGGCCCATGTCTACGGCCCGCAGAAGGGCGCCGCGCCGGAACAGGTCGAGGCTCTCGACGCGGGTCTCGCCAACCTCGCCGACGTAATCGAGCGGGATCTTGGCGTGAATGTCCGCAATCTCCCCGGCTCCGGCGCGGCGGGCGGGCTGGGCGCGGGGCTGCGGGCGTTCCTGGGCGCCGAGTTGCGCCGCGGCGTGGACCTGGTTCTCGAACTCGTGGATCTCCACGGCAAGCTGGCGGGGGCGGATCTGGTGCTGACCGGGGAGGGCCAGATCGACTTCCAGACGGCGTACGGCAAGGCGCCGGCCGGCGTCGGCGCCGCCGCCAGGGCCCGGGGAATTCCCTGTATCGCCATCGCCGGCGGCGTCGGCGACGGGCTCGGCGACCTGCACGCCATCGGCATCGACGCGGTGTTCAGCCTGTGTCCCGGCCCGGTCACCCTGGACGAGGCGATGACCCACGCCGCCGAGTACCTGGCACGCGCCGCCGAACAGGCGGTCCGCGCCTTTTGGCGGGCGGCGCGGGGCTGGACTGATCGCGGTTGCGATCCCATGTGAGGGGTGGGGGAACCCACCCGGGTCCGCAATCGTTTTCAAGGCATCCGCTTTTACCACGGCATCACTTACCCGACAATTCGAACCAAAAATCCTCCGCCCAGGTGAGACGTGCTGGCGCGTGGAAACGGCGAACAGGGCCGCGGTGCTTGTCGACGGCGCCGCCTATTTCGGCGCGCTGCGGTCGTCGCTGTCAGAAGGCCACGCGATCGGTCTTCATCATCGGTTGGGATATCGACAGCCGGGTGCGGGTCGTCGGTGGCTCCGGCGCAAGCGACGACGGCGCGCCGGAGGCAACTGAAGGCGCTGCTCACCCATATGTCGAACCGCCGGCCCGATCCGTCCATTCATGTCCTGCTCTGGGATTACTCCGTCCTCTATGCCCTCGACCGGGAGCCGCTGCCGAACCTCAACCTCGGTTGGATGACCCCGCCCGGCATCCACGTCTGTCTCGACGACGTCCTGCCGCTCGGCTCCTGCCACCATCAGAAGATCGTCGTCGTCGACGACGCGGTCGCCTTCTGCGGCGGCCTCGACCTGGCCGTCGGACGCTGGGACACCTCCGACACCGCCCCCGTCATCCCGTCCGGGTCGATCCGGCCGGCGAGAATTGTCCGCCGTTTCACGACATGCAGATGGTGGTCGACGGAGCGGCGGCGCGCGCCCTTGCCGAGCTTGCGCGCGAACGATGGTTGGAGGCCTCCTGCCGGGCGGCCGGATCGCAGGAACCCGCGGGAGATCCCTGGCCCGACGGGGTCGAACCGGATTTGACCGATGTGACCATTGGCATTGCCCGGACGATGCCGGCGCTGTCCGGCCGGCCCGAGGTCCGCGAGGTCAGGGACCTGACGCCGCCGTCGCCGCGGCCGAGCGTTTCATCTACATCGAAAACCAGTACCTGACCTCTGAAGCTTTTTCCGAGGCCCTGGTGCGCGCCATGCGCGAGAACCAGCAACTCGAAGTGATGGTGGTCGGGCCCAAGGCGACCAGCTGGCTGGAGGCGCGGGCCATGGGCGCCGGCCGGGCGCTTTTCGCCCGCCATCTCGATGAGGCGGGCGTGGCCGACCGGTTTCGCCTGCTCTATCCCGTCGTCATCGATGACGACGAGGAGACGCCGGTGATGGTTCACGCCAAGCTGATGACCGTCGACGACACGTTCCTGATGATCGGCTCGGCCAACCTCAACAACCGCTCCATGGGCCTGGACAGCGAGTGCAATCTCGCCGTCGAGGCCTCCAGCGCGGCGGAGGCGGAGACGATCGCGGCGTTGCGCGACCGGCTGCTCGCCGAGCATCTCGGCCTCGTGCCTGAGAAGGTAAGGGCAACGTTCGCGGAGCAGGAGTCGCCCTTCTCCGCGTTCGATCACCTGGTCGGAAGCGGCCGCCGCCTGGCGGTCATCGAGGATCATGGGCCTTGGGACGACGACTTGGCGCATACCTTGCGGGAGGTGGCCGATGCCGAGCGGCCCATCGATCCCGAGGACCTCGTGGGCGATATGTTCGAGCCCGAGGCCGGTTCGAGCGTCACGCCACGCAAGACGATGGTGATGTTCGGATTGGCGGGGGTCGTTCTCGCGGGTCTTGCGCTGACATGGCAGGTCTCGCCGCTGGCCGAGTGGGCGAATCGGCGCGGCTGGAACCGCTGGTGGAGACCTTCGCCGAAAGCGCATGGGCGCCGCTTCTGACGGTCGCGGTCTTTGTCGTCGGGAGCCTTGTTATGTTTCCGGTGACCGTGCTGATCGCGCTCGCCGCGATGACCTTCGGTCCGGTCACGGGGTTCCTTTACGCCGCCGCCGGCTCGGCTATGAGCGCCGCGATCACCTACCAGATCGGCGCCGTCGCCGGACGAAAAGGGTTGCGCCAGTTGCTCGGGCAGCGGCTCAACAAGATCAGCCGGACGCTGGCCAATCGCGGCATCCTGTCGGTGGCCGCCCTGCGCCTGGTTCCGGTGGCGCCGTTCACCGTCGTCAACCTCATTTCCGGCGCATCCCACATCCGTTTCCGCGACTACATTCTGGGCACCCTGGTGGGCATGGCCCCGGGAATTGCCGTCATGACGGCGCTCGGCGACCGGCTGCGGGAGATCCTGCGCGATCCGAGCGCCGCCAATATCGGACTCCTGGTGCTGGTCGTCGCCGTCTGGATCGCGCTTTCCTTGGGCTTGCAGGCGGCGCTGTCGCGCCGCCGAAAGTGAATAGTATGTTGGCGGACCCAGACCATCGGTCGCTGCGCGTGGCGACCTGGAACGTCCATGCGTGCGTCGGCGGCGACGGGCAGGTTCGACCCGCACCGCGTGATGTCCGTCATGCGAGTTCTTTCGCCCGATATCGTTGCCCTGCAGGAAGTGGATTCGCGGCGGCGACTGGCGCGAGACCTGGACGTGTTCGCGTTTTTGCGGGAGCATCTCGGCGGCCACGCGGCCGAGGCGCGGACTATCGTGACCGGGGAGGGAGACTATGGTCACATGGTGCTCAGCCGCTGGCCGCTGGGCCATGACCGGGTCCACGAAATCACGGCGGCCGGACG
>CAVPAM010000049.1:0-48946 GCA_963701445.1 uncultured Alphaproteobacteria bacterium | reverse complement strand
CAGCGAAATAACGAATTCGGTATATTCGCCCTCGCGGCTGTCCACGTCAAACGCGCCGTTGTGCTGGTGGGCGATGATGTCGTAGCTCAGCGACAAGCCGAGACCGGTCCCCTCGCCGGTGGGCTTGGTGGTGAAGAACGGCGTGAAAACCTTGTTCGCGACATCTTCCGGCATGCCGGTTCCGTTGTCGCGGACACGGATCTCCACAGCATCGGCGAGACCCCGGGTGGAGACGCTCAAGGTCGGTACGTAGCCGTCGCCGCCGCTCTCCGCCCGGCGCTTCTGGGTGGCGTAAAAGCCGTTCGAGAAGAGATTGAGGAAGACCCGGCTGAGATCCTGGGGGATCACCTCGGCCCGGCCGGCGCCGTCGTCGTAGTCGCGCTCCAGCGTGACGTTGAAGTCCTGGTCCTTGGCCCGGGCGCCGTGGTAGGCGAGGTTGAGGCTCTCCTCCACGAGGGCGTTGATGTCCGCGGGGCGGCGTTCGCCCGGTCCCTCGCGCGAGTGGGACAGCATGCTTTTGACGATGGAATCAGCGCGCCCGCCGTGCTCGCCGATCTTGGCGAGGTTTCCGGTCAGGGTCCGGAACAGGTCCTCCACGTCGTCGCGCAGCTTTTCGTCCAGTTTCGGCAGGACCTCCTCGAGCACCTCCTTCAGTTCATCCAGCAACTCCACCGACAGTTCCGAGAAATTGTTCACGAAATTGAGCGGATTCTTGATCTCGTGGGCGATACCGGCGACCAGTTGGCCGAGCAGCGCCAGTTTTTCCGCCTGCACCAGGTTGGTCTGGGCCTGGGTGAGATCCTGGAGCGCCCGTTCGGCCTCGTCCTTGGCCTGACGCAGTTCGTTTTCGTGTTCCTTCAGATCGGTGATGTCGGAGTAGACCGCGACGGTGCCGCCGTCCGGGGTCTTGCGCTCGGTGACGCGGATCCAGCGGTTGTCGCTGTGGTGGTGGGTGTGGGAGCCGGAGGGTTTGCTGTGCATCTTGTATCGGCGCGCCAGCCACGCGTCGCGCGACGTTCCGTCCAGGTCGTGCAATCCCCGGTCGAGCGCCAAGCCGACGATCTCCTCGAAGGAAACGCCGGGACGCAGGTGGTCCCCGAGTTCGGCGTAGAACTCCCGGAACTTGCTGTTGCAGAGAACCAGCTGGTCGTCGCGGTCCCAGAGCACGAAGCCGTCGGTAATGGTCTCCACGGCCGTCTCGATGGTCCGGCGCTGGGCCTCGCCTTCCTCGCTCAGCCGGTCGCGTTCGATGAGGCTGTCGCGAAACAGGCCGAGCGTGCGCGACATGGCGCCGATCTCGTCGCTGCCCGCCGGCGGGAGCTCCACCTGCAGGTTGCCGGCGGTGATTCCGTCCATGGCGGTCACCAGCCGCCCCAGCGGCATGGAAATGGACCGCAGCAGAAACGCCGTCAGCGCGATACCGGCGACCACGGCGAGGAAAACCACGCCGAGCGCGAGGTGCAGGGTTTGCTCGGTGCGACTCACGGCGGCGTCGCTGAGCTTGCGGGACTGTTCCCGCAATTCGCCGGCCAGCGCCGCGAGCTTTTCGTCGGCATCCCGGATATGGGTCCGGACCGGCGCCATCAGCGAATTTCCCAGCACGCGGCGGTCCTGGCTGTACGCCTCCACGGCCACCATGGACTGCTGCATCACCAAGTCCGCGTCGACGCGGATGGCCGAGGCCGCGTCCGCGTCCACGGCGCCGAGCCGGTCCAGTTTCGCGTCCAGTTTCTCGCGGGCGGCCACCGCCCGGTCCTCGGAATTGACCAGCAGGCTCACCGCCAGGTCCGCCAGCCAGTACTTCATCTGGTCGAATTCCTTGCCGGCGCCATAGGTGGTCTCGAGGACCTCGACGAACCGTGTCTGAGCGGCGACGGCCTCCGTGTTGCGCACCAGCGCCCGCGTCAGGAAGATGCAGGTGCCCAGAAACACCACCAGGCCGATGCAGGCCAGGATGATCAACTGCGATCGAATGGAAAACCGTATCATACGAGCCCCATTTGCCTGGGGGGTTGTCGAAAAGGCGTCAAGGAAGGTTCGGCCGCCCGGCGCCGCGCATCGGCGTCAGCGAAACAGGGTGATGCTGATGGCGGCCCCGAGTTCCCCCTCCTCGCCGCCCTCTTTCGGGTAACCGGTGACGTCGAGTTCGCCCTTCGGCTGGCCGTGGCACGTCAAACAAGAGGCCTGATAGTATTCCGGCACCAGAAACCGGAAGGCCTCGCGGCCGCCGACCGTCACGGAAGCCATGAACGGCTCGCCCGCCGACCAATCCGGCGACAACAACTTGGTTTCCATGACCTCCGCCTCCCAGGCGTCCGGTCGCGACTTGCGGTTGCGAACGAGGTTCTTGGGCGCCGTGACCTTCATCGCCGCCTCTCCGCCCATCAGCTCGTCGAACCGCTCGTTGACGAGCCGCGCGAACACCGCCGGAATGAACCCCTTGAACCCGACGTCCGGCATGTTGATGGTGGATTGGTGCTCGTCCGTCACCTGAACGATGGCGTTCTCAAGGGCCGAAACGGCGCGGCCGTACCGGCTGGAAGGATCGATGTCCGACAGGTCCGCTCCGGTGGCCTCCCGATAGCGCTTACGCGCTTCGGTCAGCACCACCTCGCCGGTCAACCCCTTGTCGGCGATGGCCGGATCGTTGATGCGGTCCTGGTTGGCCGAAATCACGCCGCGCGCTGATCGCAGAAGTTCCGCGAGCCCCGTGGCGATCTCCCGGTCGGAGCGCTCGGCCGCCGACGCCAGCCCGGCGTCAAAACTCCACAGCGCGAGGAGCGCCAAGATCACGGTCCTGGATGAGCTTTTCAGCATCCGCTGTTTCCCCAAGTTTTTCGATGTCGTTTTGACTTAAACCACACCGCGTTGTCGCTCAAGGCGTTCCGTGCGCCCGCCGAGTTTGCACATGGGGAGTGTCGCCGGGCTTGTCATCACGAGGACACCCCGGTTTTCCCGGGCCTTGTCGCTACGGCACGGGCCGGACGACGACATCCACGGTGCTGGGGCGGTCGCGGGTGATCACCTCGTTGGCGGTATCCGAGACGAACAGCAGTTTGTCGCCCCTGAGAATTCGGGCCGAAACCGAATAGGTGAACCTGGGATCGATGAGCTTCGGGTCGTAGCGGATCTCGAACGGGATGGGAACCTGACCGGGCGAGTCGACACGGGTCTCGCCGATCAGCGGCGCCGCCACGTCCATCCGCGAGGTATCGCGGAGTTGAACCACCAGCGTCGCGTCGGGGGGAAGCGCGATCCGCTGAAAGTAGGTCACGGTCCCGGACACCACCCCGGACGCCGGCTCCGATCCCCCGCCCGCGCTCGCCGAATGCGTGACCGCCGCCATCGGCATCAACAGAAGAACCGCCAGAACCGCCGAAACAAGCCGCATGATGTGTTCTCCTCCGGGTGCTTCGGGTCGTTCAATACCGGTATTCCCACCTCAAGCCAAGAAAGCCGGACGCATCCCCCGTGCCTTGGCCGATGGTACTCTCGGCGGACAGGTTGCCGATGATCTTCACTTCGACCCGGTAGATGGTGCTTCCCGGTTGGCTTCCCTGCACCGTTTCCACATAGACCCGATCCCCGATGTAGCGCCCGACCCGCACCCCCGTACCCTGCCCATCTTCCCCCACGCTCTCCACCGACAGCACGTCGATTCCGAGAGTATTCTGAATCTTCGAGATAACGTCGTCGCCGACACTGCTCCCGCCGCTGGCCAACGCCTGGAGCGCCAGCGCGAGTTGCGCGGCCTGCACGGCCGAGAGCTGTGAGCTGTTTCTTCCGAACAGAATGCGAGGCAGGATTTCGCTCTGGGGCATTGGCGGCGACGAACTCAGGACCAGTTTGGGGTCGGACGCCGGTCCGCTGACGCTGATGGTCGCGGTAAAATCGCCCTGGGTATACTCGGCGGCGATATCGATCCTCGGTTCGATCTCCGTTCCGCCGTCAAGGGTCACTACGCCCTTGGGGATCGTGAACCGCTTACCCACGAAGGTAAACTGGCCACGGATGATCTTCAGCGTGCCCTCGACGCGCGGCGTGTCCGTGGTGCCCGTCACCCGGAACGACCCGCCCCACTCGGACTCCAATCCCCGGCCCTGGATGTACACCGACCTCGGCAGATCGATCGTGATGTCGAGGTCGATCAGGGATGGCTCGGCCGGTTTCGACTCACGCTTTTCCGATGTCGGCTTGCCATTGACGTTGACTTCCGTGACATCCAGCGTGACCACCGAGGGCGGCAACTGGTCCACGAGCCGGATATCCACGCGGTCGGTCGTAATCTTGCCCTCGAGCCGGCCGCGCGCCGCCGTGCCACGGAAGGCCACCGAGCCGGAAGCCGTGGCGGTCACGTCGTCGCGCCGCACCAGCGTGGCCTTGTCGAGACGCACCGCGACCTCGATGGGCTTGCCGGCGAGATCGCTCAGGTTCGCCGTGCCCGTGCCGGAGATCCGGCCGGATCCGCCATCGGTCCCGGAAAGGGAAACCTTGACCGCCTGACGCTGGTCGACCGAAGCCCGCAGGTCGAGGTCCTTGATGAGCGTCCCGGCCTCGAACTGCTCGTAGGTTCCGTTTTCGATCGTGATCTCGCCGGTGGGCCGGGGTTGCGCGACGGTTCCGGCCACGTCGATGGCGATGCGGCCCTGCCCGGCGAGGCGCTGATCGCTGAGCGGGAGCGCCTCCCAAAGCGGCTCCACCTCCCCGGCCCACCGGACCGTCGCCGCGATCGGCGCGCGCTGGTCGACCTCGGGGCGCAGGGACCGGGCATCGACCACGAGAGGACCGCGCGCCGTCGCCACCAGGTCCTGGGACCCGATCCCTCCTACCCGCGCGTTGAGATCGACGCGGCCGCCGCGCCAGACCGCGTTCACGTCCAGGTCCACGGGCGGCGCCGACCGCCGGGCCGCCAAGCCGTAAGCGATGCCGCGACCGCGAACGGTCGCCGTGCCCGCCAGCCCCCGTCCCTCGGCCTGAATGTCGGCATCGGCGTCGAGCGTGCCCCGCAAGGGAAGGTCCGGGTCGAACTGGCTCACCAGATCGAGGGGCAATCCGGCGACCCGGATGGTCGCCGCCGTCCGCGCGCCGCCGAGACGGCCGTTCGCGGCGATCCTGCCCTTGCCCACGCCGAGGGACAGGTTCTCCACGCCGATGGCGTCGGGTCCATAGGTCACCGTGGCGGAGCGGGCGAGCTTGAGGGGATAGGTGCCGAGGGCGCCGTCAAGCTTGCGCAGCGTCACCGTGTGCGTGCCGCCCGCCGTGGCGTAGCGCCCGTCGAGCGCCACGCGAACCAGGGGATCGCCAGCGCCCTTCATCCGGACCTGGAAGCCGGCATCGGCGAGGGAGCCGTCGATGTTCGCCGTCACCGTACTCGCGGCAAACGCGGCGGTCCCCGCGTCCTCGCCTTCGAGCGTGATCTTTCCCCTCGGCGCCCGCAGGACATCGGTCAGCGCCGCGTTCAACGACAACCGCTCGGCCTCGAACGCCGGGTCGCCGTCCACCGCGACGGCCAGCGACGACGCGTCCAATCGCAGGTCCACGGATTGGCCGCCTCCCCTGTCGCCGAGACGGAGATCCAGGTCCGCGCGCCCGGCGATGCCGACGCCGGCCACCGTCCGCCCGGCGCCGGTTTCCTTGAAGGCCGCTTGCAGGCGCCCGGTCATGGCGCCGCCGTCGAACGGCGCCCGGAGGGATCCCGTGATCCGCGCGCCGAGAATGTCTCCCCTGATGTCGCGGAGATCGGCGCTCGCGAACTCCGCCAGCGTGAACTCGGTGCTCAGGTTCACCGGCCCCTGGCCGGTGCGCGCGTCGAGAGACAGCCGCCCCGACGGATTTTGCATCAGATCCCTGGCGTCGACGGTCAGGTCCGCCGCCGGAACGGCCACCCCGGCGATATCGGCGTCGCGGAGCGTCGCGGACAGCGTCCCGGTGGCGTTCTCGCGCTGGCCTTCCACGCGCGCGGTCAGCGAGAGAGCGCCGGAGAGGGGTATGCCGGCCAACCCGGAGAAGGCCGAGAGGTCCCCGGCGGTCAGCCGCGCGTCCGCCGCGATGGTGTCCTCCATCCGGCCCTCGGCATGAAGCTGGATTAGTTTTCCAGCCTCGACGACGGCGTCGAATCGAACGCTGTCCGCGCCGGCGAGCGTGTAGGAGCCGTTCAACCGCACGCCGTCCCGCAGCAGTTCGTCCGCCGCCGCCTGCCCCACGGAGGGTCGCGGGATCTCCCCCTCGACCGTGCCCTCCAGGTTCAGGGTCTCCAGGCTGCCTTCGGTCCGGGCGGTCACCCGGGCGGGACCGGACAACGGAAAGCCGAGCGCGTCGCCCAGCGCCGCGACGTCCGCGACATCCAAATCCACCGTGGCCGCCACCCGTTGCGTCGACAGGCCGAATTCGCCGTTCATCGACATCGCCGTCGGTCCGGTGGCGACGGTCGCGCTCGCGATGCGCAGCGTCTCGCCGGCCCGGTCGTAGGCCCCGGAAACCTCCACCGTCGCCGTCTTGCCGGTCAGGGCGGCGGCGGCCGGATCGCTCACGTTCAGGCCATGGCCGTCGAGACGCGCGTCGATGGCCACCGGGTCCTCCGCGAGGCGCGCCCCGGCGGTCAGCTCCAGACGCTCGGCCGTCGCCACGCCGGGAACCGCCATGTCGCGGACGGTGGCCACGAGATCCACGGCGGGAGCATCCAAAGCACCGGACAGCTTGACCTCGCCCGTGACACTTTCCACGCCCAGGGGAGACAGCAGGGGGTCGAGTTCGGCGCCCTTGGGCACGGAAACGCTCACGGTGGCGTCGAGCGTGTTCTGCGCGAGATCCACGCGGCCCGAACCGGACACCGACGCGGCCTTGGTGTCCACGCTCAAGCGATCGATGGTCACCGCGTTCAGATCCGGCGGCAGGTCGGCGACCACGGCGAAACCGGCCCCACCGGCAACCAGCGGCCGCAAGGGCGGATCGAGCAGGCCGCCCACGTCCGCCCGGCCCTCCAGCGCCACGGTCGTGGTCCGTTCGTGGTCGACGGAAAGATTGGCGGTCACCTCCGCCATCCCTTCGATCCGGGCGTCGAGTTTGGCGCGCCACGCCTTCAGCGGCCCCTCGCCCTTGAGCGTAACGGTCACCGGCGGATAGGGAGCGAGGCCGAGCAACCGCGCGATCAGGCCGCCCTTCGGCTCGCTCACGTCGAGGGCGACGGACAGCGTTTGCGCCCCCGGATCAAGTTCGCTGGTCAGCGTCACCAGCCCCTCGGCGTCGGTCCTCTCGATCCTCAGATCCGTTTTCGCGACGGCGCCGGCCTCGGCCGCCACTTGCCCGGTGAGGTCGAGCACCATCGCCTCGCCGGCGACGGCCTCGGCGAGCGCGATGTCGCGGATATCGATCCGATCCACTCGAACGTCGATGGGCAGCGTCGGGATTTCGAACGCATCCGCCGTGGCGGTGTCCGCCGCTTCCTCGGTCCCGGTTGCGGGCGGCAGGCGCTCGAGGTGAACGCCGGCCGCCTCGATGCTGGTGACATGCGCGGTGCCCGAAAGCAACGCCAGCGGCCGCCACTCGATCACCGCGCGATCCAGGGTCAGCCACGGTCCTTGGCCGTCGCTCAACGCCAGCGAATCGACGGCGATGCGCGCCGGCAGGCCGGCGCCGATGGAGCCCACGGAAACCCGCAGGT
This sequence comes from uncultured Alphaproteobacteria bacterium, assembly GCA_963701445.1. Lineage (GTDB taxonomy): Bacteria > Pseudomonadota > Alphaproteobacteria > Rhodospirillales > Defluviicoccaceae > CAKZLS01. Next base: position 41,286 of record CAVPAM010000049.1, on the reverse strand, counting down.
CCGGGCCGCTGGCCGCCGTGCCGATCATTTCGGCGAGGGTCCGCCGCCCGGTTTCGGTCTGCAGATAGGCGTAGCCGGCCGCTCCGATCGCGACGACCAGGGCGATCGCTCCCGCCATTCCCCAGGCCATCCAGCGCGCCACCCGCCGCCAGCCAGTCATCTCAGAACGCCTGCCCTATGCTGAAGTAGATCTGAAAAAGATCGTCGACGTTGCGGCGCCGGTTGATGGGAAAGGCCACGTCCAGCCGCAACGGTCCGAACGTCGTGTGATATCGGAACCCGAGCCCCGCCGCCCACTGGAATTCCTCTGAAAGTTCGGGCAGCACGGAATCGTAGGCGTTTCCCGCCGCGAAGAAGGGTACCAAGCCGAAATCTCCGTAAACCCGGGCACGCAATTCTCCGCTGAACTCGATCTTCGAGCGGCCGCCGATGGGATCGTCGTCGTCGTCCAGGGGCCCGACGCTCTGGAAGGCGTAGCCGCGGATCGAATTGCCGCCGCCCGCGTAGATGCGCTTGTTGGGTGGAATATTCACCGTGCTCTCTCCGACCAGCGACGCCACCCGGGTGCGTCCGGCGAGAACGAAGCGCTTTTTCTCGTCGAGGGGATAGTAGCCGGAGAGCCCCACTTCGGTGAAGTTGAAGGTCAGCGGCGTTCCCGATGTTCCCACGTAGGGCACGAGGGTCAGGTCCACGCGCACGCCCTTCGTTGGATCGAGCACACTATCGGTCCCGTCGAACCGGATCGTGCCGGGCACGCCCCAGAGGATGGTTTCGGTATAGTCGTCTTCGTCGTTGCCCTTGAGGTTGCTGTATTCCACCAGCCCGCCCAGCGACGCGCGCACGCGTTTCGAGACGGGCCACCGGATACCGCCGGAAATGGAACTGTCGAACCCCGTGTAGGCGTCGGTGTCACTGTTGCCGGCCTCGGCCCGCGCGAAAACGGATCGGCCCGCCCGTCCGAGATTGGGACGCTCGTAGCTAATCGCGCCTCTCTGCTCTAGGAAATCCGCCTGAGCGGAGAGTTCAAGCTGTTCGTTGTTGCCAAGCAGGTTGTTGTGCCGCCAGAACGCCTGGCCGCCTACGCCCCTGTCCGTGGAAACGCCGATTCTCGCCCCCACCGAGCGCGGCCTGTCCTCCTCGACGGCGATGGAAATCGCGATCCGGCCCTGGTCGTCCACGCTGTCGGCATGGGTCACGACGACGGACGCGAACAGACCGGTGCCCACCAGGTCGGACTGCAGCGCATCCATCTGCTTCTGCTCATAGGGGTCGCCCTCCTTCCACGGAATCCACTGGCGCACGTACTGTTCGTTGGTTCGTTCGAGACCGCTAACGGTGACGGCTCCATACGTGGCCCGGGGCCCGGGATCAACCGATACGTCGACGCTGAGCGTGTTGTTCCGGAAATCGGCGACGGCTTGCCTGTCGGTTTGTCGGGCAAGCGGCCGCGCCTCGTTGCGAAGGAACGCGAGAAGCCTCGTGCCGGCGGTCACGATCCGGCTCGCTTCCGCCCTCTCTCCCAGCTTCAACCCAAGATCCTCCAGCGTCGGCTTGGACGGCGCGGGATCCGCGGCGAAGTGGCCGACGTACCGGATGTCATAGGCGGCGAGCAGGAAGGGCGGGCCGGTCTCGATGGCGAATTTCACCCGGATGGGGTCGGCTTCGGTGTCGATCCGCTGGTGGATGCTGCCCTGGTAATATCCCTGCGAACGAAGAACCTCGCCAAACCGGTTCACGTCCTCGTCGATACGCCGTGATAGTCCCGCCATGGTCGTCGGCAGCCGGTCCTGGAGGGAGATCAACTGCGAACTCTCCTTCATGAGGGTCTCGAGCCTGTCGTCCTTGATGTCGGTGAACGTGACCTCGTATGGGATCCCTCCCGCCTCGTCCCCGGCCACGGACCCGGAGGAAGCGCTTACCGGTGGCTCCGGAATGATGAGTCCCTCGTTCTCGTCGGCGCACGCGGATGCCAGCGATGCCATCGCAAGAAGCAGGCACGCAAGGGTGAGGCGCGCCGGACGCGTCAGGCGCCGGAAGCCGCGAATTCGAGTTTTGGGGAATACAATCCAGCGGGATCGGGACATGATTTTCGATGATTACACGCGCGCATCGATTATTCATACCGAATAGATCATGGCGAAGCGCGCGACGCCAAAGGTCTTTTCGGGGACCGGACAGGCCAAGGTCCAACCGGCTCGCGATAACCCCGGCGACGACCCCGGGAGAGAAACGCCTGCACGCGGCGATGGTTCCAAGGAGGCTCCCGATGGCGATGGCATGGACATATCTGTTTGTCGGTTCGGTCCTGGAAATCGGCTGGGCGGTGGGCCTGAAATATACCGACGGGTTCACGGTCCTGGTGCCATCCGTTTTCGTCGCCGCCGGCATCGCCGCCAGTTTCGTGCTGCTCGCGCTCGCCGTACGCCGGATCCCGGTGGGCACCGCCTACGCCGTCTTCACCGGTACCGGCGCCGCCGGCGCCGGGTTGCTGGGGATCGTGCTGTTCGACGAACCCGCCAACGCCATGCGGCTGATCAGCCTCGGCGCGATCGTTCTCGGCGTGGCCGGGCTCAAGGTCTTCTCGGAGGACCCTGTCCGAGCCCTGGACAGGTGAGGGAGCGCGCACAATGGCATGGATGATGCTGGTCGCCGCGGGCCTGTTCGAGGTCGCCGGCGCTGTCAGCTTGAAACTCAGCCACGGGCTCACCCGGTTGTGGCCATCGGTTTCCCTTTTCGCGGCCTTCGCCTTCAGTTTTACCCTGCTGTCCTTGGCCGCGCGGGACATCCACATCGGCACCGCCTACGCGGTGTGGACGGGCATCGGCGCCGCCGGCACCGCGTTGATCGGCATGATCCGGTTCGGCGAATCGAAACGGATCATGCGTATCGTCTGTCTCGGCCTCGTCATCGGCGGCGCCATCGGCTTGAAGCTGTTCTCCTGACCGGTGCTTTCGCGGTTTCCGTCACGCTGCGGCCGTCTCGCCCGGGCGGGTCATCGTCACGTTGAGTTCCGAGCCGCTCTTGATGTGGAGGTCGCGTTGCGGGAACGGAATGCTAACATCGTTCTCGTGGAACTTGTCCCACATGTTGAGCAGGATCTCGCTGCGGACGTTGACAACGCCGTTGACCGGGTCGTTGATCCATATCCGCAGTTCCAGATCCACCGAACTGTCGCCGAACCCCATCACCCGGCATACGGGGGCGGGATTGGTCAGCACCCGGGGCACCTCGGTCGCGGCCTCGACGGCGAGCTTGATCGCGAGGCGCACGTCGGAATCGTATGAGATCCCGAAGGGGAGCAGCAGCCGGAGTTGTTCGCTGCTGAACGACAAGTTGGTCACCCGCTGGGTGATCAGGTCCTCGTTGGGAATGAGCCACTCCTTGCCGTCCCGCGTGGTCACGGAGGCATACCGCGCGTTCAACGCCGACACCCAGCCAAAGGTCTCCCCAACCTCGATCACGTCGCCAGGCTTGATCGACCGGTCGAGCAGCAGAATAACGCCGCTAATCAGGTTCGACACCAGCTTCTGCAGGCCGAAACCAACGCCGACGCCGACCGCGCCGGTGAACACGGCAAACGCCGTCAGGTCGATGCCGACGCTGCTCAGCGCGATCAGAAAGGCGACGGTAATCAGCGAAATCCGGATGAGCTTGCCCGTCAGCACCTGGAAGGACGGCGTCAGGCCCTGGACCGACCGCATGCGGTGTTCCAGGATCCGCGACCCCGCCATCGCCGCCCAAAGGAGAACCGCCAACTGGACGCCCGCCTTGAGAACCTCGAAAACGGTCAGGTGGACGCCGCCGAACCGCGTCCCGACGCTGTCCAGGAACAGGATCGTCGGTTGCACCAGATCAAGGATGTTGAGCGTCGCGATGCCAAACGCGGCGATCGCGATCAGGTGGGCAAGGGTTTCATTCTTGATGACGCTGGAGGTCACCCGGATGATGATCCAGACGGCGAGCAGATTAACCCAAGTGCTCAGCAGCAGATAGGGCCAGTCCATCGCGTCGCACACCAGGACCGCCGGCCCCAGGAGAACGAGCGCGATCGCCGGATAAAGGACGGAGCGCGCGACGCCGGCCATCCGAGCGACCAGTCGCCGGCTCGCCGTGAAACCCGAGATTTTCGCGTGGAGCCAAGCCCGCGCCGGCCTCGCCAGATAATACGCCACCGCCATTCCGAGACCGATCACCGCGAGCTGGATCAGCGTCGACCAGACGAGAAGTTCGGTCAGCAGCCAGTATTCGCCTCGCATCTGGAGGTTGCGAAGCGCGATCCAGTCGACAATTCTTTCATATCCGTACATGACAAAAACCTCCCGCTTGCCAGCCGGCCCCGTTGCCGGGGATCACCCGTCGTGGCCGTGCGTGGGAGTGTCCCACAATAACCGTGCGCCGGGCAAATGGCGGCGGAGCGGAAGCGCGGCGGGGACTATGCCCGGGGCCGGAAACGCTTTACGCTCCGGTGAACCGCGACCCTATATGGTACCCGGGAGGTGCTGATCGTCTTGAACCCGCCATTTCGCAGTGTGCCCGCCGGCCCGGCCCCTCACGGATGCGCGCGGCGCCGTTTGACCTCGCTCGTGGCGAGCATGGTCTTGATGATACTGGCCGCCCTTGGAAGCACGGCCAATGCGGCGTCGGAGTTACGCCTGATCTCCATCGGCACGGGCGCCAAGACGGGTGTCTACTATGCCGTTGGCGGCGGTATCTGCGAACTCGTCAACAGGAACCGCATGGACCATGGCATACGCTGCCTCGCCGAGAGCACCGATGGCTCGACCGCCAATCTTAGGGATTTGCGGGCGGGCCGGCTCACTCTCGCGCTGGTACAGTCCGACCTGCACTATCACGCCTTTAACGGTACCGGCCCGTTCGAGAACGCCGGCCCCAATCGAAACCTGCGGTCGGTGTTTTCCCTCTATCCCGAGCCGTTCACGGTCGTCGCCCGCCGCGATGCCGACATCAACCGCATCGAGGACCTGAAGGGAAAGCGGGTGAACATCGGCAACCCGGGGTCGGGCCAACGCGGCACCATGGAGATCCTGATGGAGGCGTTGGGATGGGACATCGGCGACTTCGACCTCGCGTCCGAGTTGCCGTCCGGTGAGCAGGGTCAGGCGCTCTGCGAAGACCGGGTCGACGCCATCGTGTTCGCGGTCGGTCATCCTAACAAATCCGTCGAGGACGCCATCAGCGACTGCGACGCCGTGCTGGTGCCCGTCACCGGCGAGGTGATCGACCGTCTCGTCGAGACCCATCCGTTTTACCGGAGAGCCGTCATTCCGGGCGGCATGTATCCCGGCAACCCCGAGGACGTGGAGAGTTTCGGGACCGGCGCGACCCTGGTGACCAGCATCGGCGTCGATTCCCTCGTCATCCATCAGGTCGTGAAAGCCGTGTTCGACAATTTCGAGGAGTTCAAATCGCTTCATCCGGCCCTGGCGGCGCTCGACAGGGAACGGATGGTCACGGACGGTCTCTCCGCGCCCTTTCACTTCGGCGCCATCCGCTATTTCCAGGACGCCGGCATCGAATGGCGGCGCCCGGCGGACGCGCGTCTCGGACTAACGGACGGAGGCCGAACACTTCGGAGATCAATTGGGAGGAGATCAATTGGGAGAACAGCCATGGCAATGACCGAACACAGCTTCCTGGGCCTGGGCACCCGTGGCTTCCACGCCATCGCCTACACCGAGTGGGGCGATCCCGCCAACCGCAACGTGGCGGTGTGCGTCCCCGGCCTGACCCGCCTGAGCCGCGACTTCGATTTCCTCGCCCGCGCCATCGAGGACCGCTACCGGGTGATCTGCGTCGACCTGCCGGGACGCGGCAAAAGCGACTGGCTTGCCGATCCCGCCGACTACCAGCCCACCAAGTACGTCCAGGACATGACCTCCCTGATCGCGCGGCTCGACGTCGACACCGTGGACTGGATCGGCACGTCGCTCGGCGGCATCCTCGGCATGATCCTCGCGGTTCAGCCGAAAACGCCGATCGGCAAGCTGGTCCTGGTGGATATCGGCGCCGCCATCTCGAAGGAATTGCTCGCCCGTATCTGCGGTTACGTGGGCGCCGACCCGTCGTTTCCCGACCTCGCGGCGCTGGAGGGCTATCTCCGCGAGATCTGCCCCTTCGGCCCCCTCTCCGACAAGCAGTGGGCCCATCTCGCCAAGCATGGCTCCCGCCGCGACGAAGACACCGGCGCCTGGCGGCTGCACTACGATCCGGCCCTCGCCGAGGCCTTCAAGCAGGGATTTTCCGATGCGGTGGACCTGTGGCCGCTGTGGGACGGCATTTCCTGTCCGGTTCTGGTGGTGCGCGGCGCCGAGTCTGACGTGCTGCTCGCGGAAACGGCGGCGGAAATGATCTCCCGCAAACCCTCGGCCGCCCTCGTCGAGTTCGCGGGCGTCGGCCACACGCCCATGCTGATGTCCGACGACCAGATCCGCCCCGTCCGCGAGTGGCTGCTGAAGTAACCTGACAATCCGCCGCTATTCGGCGCCCGGCGGGCTCTTGCCGAGTTTCACGGCCCAGCCGGTGATACCGATCAGAACGAGGCCCAGCACGATCAGGGCGATCGGCCATCCGATCACGTCGGCGAAGTATTCCCAGGCGAAGTAGCTCATGTACGCAAGCAGGCCGAGAACCGAGACGAACAGCAACGACCGGTTTCCGGTGCGGACGGCGAGATAAATCAGGAACGCGTCGAGCCCGAGGAAGGTCAGGTCCAGGGACGTGCTCTCGAATTGCGCCCACCACGACGCAAGCAGCGTGGCGCCGCCGGTGAAGGACCAGAACGGCGCGATCGCGCGATGCGGTGTCCTGCCCACGCCCCAGGACAGGCAGAGCATGGCGGTCCCCAGAATGATGCCGATGATCTCTTCGTTCCAATCGAGCCAGACCATGGCCGTGCCGAGGCAAAACATCCAGAAGACCAAGGCCAGGAACAGGAGGCTGGTGCGCTTGAGGGCCCAGAACGCCAGGCCCTGCTGCGCGGCCAGGACGCCGAACACCAGGATGGCGGCCAGTTCCGGATCGTCGGACGGTGGCATGGTTTCGTGAAGGAAGACGAACAGGCCCGTCGGTTGCATCAGGGCGGCCACCAGGGACAGGGGCGTGGCCGCCTTTTCGAACCGGGGATCGCCCGCGCAGAGCGTGGCGAGCACGAACGCCGCCAGCCCGGCGCCGAACGTGAGGACCACGCGTCCGGGGGCGCCGATATCGTCCCACAGGAAGCCGATCAACAGGCCGATGCCCGAAAACACGAGCGCGCCGCCGACATAGCTCAGCACCTTGCCAACGACGGTCCGGTCCTTTGCCGGCGAGCGCTCCCCGGCCAGGTAAGCCGCGATCTCCTCCGGTTCGATGCGGTGCTTCTCGGCCAGGGCGGCGATCTCGGCCAGCGCCGCCCGCTTGTCGGTCATTTGCCGATCCAGGCGATGAATTGGGCCTGACTCCAGTCGCTCGAACCGTTGATCGGGACGACGCGCGCGCCTTTCTCCAGCGCGTAGCCGGACCGGTGGCGGCCGAACCCGAACAGCCCGCCCACGAGGCCGCCGCCCGAGGACCGCGACAGGCGCTCGAAGCGGTATCCGTCCGGGCTGGTCGGGTCCGGGATCAGGCGGTTCCGGTTGAGCGCGTCGATGTCGGGATCGGTCACCGCGCCGTCCTCCACCGATCCGAAATCGATGTCCAGCGCTCGCGCGTCGTGGGTGGCGTGGTCGACGACGTAGAAGTCTCGGTGCCCGGCGATCTTCGCTCTTGCCGTCCGCGCCGGGGCGGTATCGGACCACGAGTTTCCCCTCGTCGACGCCGATTCGGTACGGATAGTCGGTCCAGCGATCATGGTAATCGACGGCGATGACGGCGTCGTACCCCGGCGGATCGATCCCGGCCACCGACGCCCGCTGCGCGACATAGAAAAACGCCATCAGCAGCAACGGCAGGGCAACGCCGACCACAAGAACGATGTTCGTTTTCAGAAAACTCTTCATGGCGGCCTATCTTTCTCCGAAACCGGGAGGGAGATCCAGCCCAAAGGCCGTCCCTTGACAAACCGCCTCCGGTCCGCGAAAAAAGACGGAAGGAAACAAAGAGCGAACATAGGCGGCCGGCCCCATGTCCCTGGCGCAAAAGCTCGCGATCCTCAGCGACGCGGCGAAGTATGACGCATCGTGCGCCTCCAGCGGCGCGAAGCCCCGCAATTCGGTGAAATCCGGCGGTATCGGTTCGGCCGGCGGGTCCGGAATCTGCCACGCCTACGCGCCCGATGGCCGGTGCATCTCGCTGCTCAAACTGCTCCTGACCAACTTCTGCGTTTTCGACTGCGCCTACTGCGTCAACCGCTCGTCGAGCAATGTCAGACGGGCGCGGTTTACCGTGGACGAGGTCGTCGCCCTGACCATGAACTTCTACCGGCGGAATTACATCGAGGGCCTGTTCCTGTCCTCGGGAATCATTCGCGATTCCGACTACACCATGGAACAGATCAATTCGGTGGCCCGCAAGTTGAGGCTGGAGGAAAATTTCCGCGGCTACATCCACCTGAAGACGATTCCCGGCGCCTCCCAGGATCTGATCGACGAGGCCGGCCTGTTCGCTGACCGCTTGTCCATCAACGTGGAGTTGGCCAACGACACCAGCCTGAGGTCCCTGGCACCCGAGAAGGATGCCGGCGCCATCCGTGAGACCATGGGCAGGCTCCGCCACAGGATGGAGGGGGAGCGCGAGCGCTCGAAGTCGCGGACCGGTCGGCGCCGGTTCGCGCCCGCCGGCCAGAGCACGCAGATGATCGTCGGCGCCGACGACGGCACGGACAGCGAAATCCTGGCCCAATCCGTCGATCTCTACGGCCGTTATGCGCTGCGGCGGGTGTACTATTCCGCGTTCAGCCCCATCCCGGATTCGTCCGCCGCGCTGCCGAGCAAGGCGGCGCCCCTGCTGCGCGAGCACCGGCTGTACCAGGCGGACTGGCTGGTGCGCTTCTACGGTTTCCAAGTGAGCGAGATCGCCGAGGGAATGCACGGCGGAATGCTCGACCCCGACGTGGATCCCAAACTGGCGTGGGCGGCGGTCAACCGGGGCAGGTTTCCGGTGGACGTCAACACGGCGGATCGCGAAATGCTTCTGCGCGTGCCGGGCCTGGGCACCCGCTCGGTGGCGAAGATCCTGTCGTCGCGCCGGGTTACCCGGCTCCGGCTCGCCGATGTGGGACGCGTCTGCCGCAATCTCGCGAAGATGAAACCGTTCATCTGCTGCGCCGACTGGAAGCCCGGCGCGGCGCTCGACCGCGAAACACCGGTCGCGCGGCTCCGTCCCAAGCCGGCGCAACTGGAGCTGTTTTGACCCGGGACGCGACCGGACCGGCGGTGAATTACCGGGTCGCTCTCGCCGACGACGCCGGCTTCGAGGACTGGCGGCCGCGCGCGCGGGTGGCGCTGGCTCTCGCCATCCCACCCGAGTGCGTCCAATTCGCCGTGGGCGAAGACGGCGTCGATCTGTTCTCCGGGTGCCCGCTCCCGGCCGAGGCCCCTCTCGACCGCGAGCTGACCGTGCCCGCCGCTTTCAAGCGCGAGGCGGACGACGCCGCGCTGCACGCCGACCCGGACCGGTTTCAGTTCCTCTACCGTCTGCTGTGGCGGTTCCGCGAGGAGCCGCGCCTGATGGCGGTCCAGACCGACACCGACGTCGTCCGGCTCCACCGGTTGGCCCAGGCGGTGCGGCGCGATCTTCACAAGATGAAGGCGTTTGTCCGGTTCCGCCAAGCGCCCGGCGAATCGGCGGAGCGGTTCGTGGCCTGGTTCGAGCCGGCGCATCACATCACGCCGCGCGCCGCCGACTTTTTCCGCCGGCGCTTTACCGGAATGGACTGGAGCCTGTTGACGCCCGCCAAGAGCGCCCATTGGGACCGCCATACGCTGGTGTTCGGCGAGGGCGTCGGCCGCGACCAATGGGCCGCCATCGCCGACGCCAACGAGGATCTGTGGAAGGTCTATTTCGCCAACATCTTCAACCCGGCGCGCCTCATGACCAAGGCCATGCAATCGCAGATGCCGAGGAAATACTGGAAGAACATGCCCGAGACCGAACTGATCCCGGACCTTGTCAGATCGGCCCGGGCCAGAACCGAGGAGATGCTGGCGCCGCCGCCACGCCGCTCAGCGGGAGAGGCGGCGGGCGTTCGACGACGCCTTCGCGGAAATCGGCTTCAGGGCCGCGCTCATGACCTTGGCCGGCGATTTCCCGCGCTTCACCGCGCGCGCCCCCTGCCCCAGACCCTTGGCGAACGCGGTCGGTTTCTCCAGGCACATGCCCGTCGCCTCCCTGGCCGTCATCGCCCCGGTCATCATGAGAGTCGTGCGCCGAGAGATGGTCCGGGCGGACGCGACCATGAGCGCCTGTTGCTGGAGCGCCAGCGTGAAATAGTCGAACGGATTGAAGAAAGAGCGCATCCTGACCTCTGTTTTAACACCGCCGCCCAAAACATAGGGGCGGCGGCGGAAACCTCAAGAGCAAAGGGGCGCGCATCAGCCATGCGCGCCCCCCTCCGCAATATCCGGTCGCGGCGGTCTCAGAAGGTGAACAGCCGCGTGTCGGGCGCGAGAAGCGCGGCGGCGATCGCCGGTGGCTTGGCCTCGCCGACCCCGTCCATCAGGTCCGCGGCGGTCTTGCCGGCGTTGGGCAGGTAGAGGGCGCAGACCTCGACCGTGACGCCCATCTCCATCGCCTTGCCGAGCATGGCTTGCGGGGTCACGTTCTTGGGCTTCAAGGCGATCTGCGGCGAGCCCTTGAGGGCCATGTCGCCACCGGGGCCGCACAGCAGCACCTGGACCTTGGCCCCCTGCCTGACCGATTCCATGGTCAGCACCATGGCCATGCCCTGGGTCTGCGCGTCGGCCGACGTGACCACCACGAACAGGTTCGGTTTCGCCTCCTCGGCGGCGGCGGGGGCGGCGGTCATGGAGGTCCAGGCCATGCCCGCCATTAGGGCGAGCGCAAGGGCCGGTAGGGTCTTTCTCATAGCTGTCTTCTCCTTTTTTCGCGACGGTTCACGGATGTGGGTAGGGACAATCTCTATTCCATGCGCATGGCGACCACGGGCCGGCTTGGGTCCTTGGTCCATTCGTGCATGGAGCCGTCGTAGTGCCGCGCCTGCTTGTTGCCGAGAATCTCGGACAGGACGAACCACGTGGCCGCCGACACCGCGCCGCTGTTGCAGTAGGCGATCGCCGGTTTCGCGGTGTCGACGCCGAGGGCCTCGTAAGCCGCGCGAAGCTCGTCGGCCGGACGGAACAGGGCCGGCGCCTTGCCTCGGGTGTTGAGGGTAAACGGCACCACCTTGGAACCGGGAATGTGGCCCTTGGCGGATACGTAGTCGCGCTGGTCCATGCCCAGGTAGAAGGCGAGCGGACGGGCATCGACCAGCCCCGCCGTGCCGTCCGCGAGCGCCTTCTCCACGTCGGCGGTGGTGGCGAGGATGTCCGTTCTCTGGTCGCGCGCCGTGAAGTTCCCCCGTTCCGGCGCCGCCGCCTCGGTGGCAAGCGGTTTACCCGCGGCCTCCCAGGCCTTGGTTCCACCATCCAGCAGCGCCACCCGGTCGTGACCGTAGGACTTGAGCTGCCAATACAGACGCGCCGCGTAGGCCACCTGGTACGGCGTCTCGCCCCCATGGGTGACGACCACGGCGCTGTCGCCGTCGACACCGGCGTCGCGCATCAGCGCCTCGAACGCCGCGCCGTCCGGCAACATCATCTGCAATTCCACACCATCGACCGTTCGGGTGCCGCGCGCGGCCTTCCAGTCCACCAGCCGGGCTCCCGGGATGTGCCCGGCCTCCGAGTACGCCTGGGTGTCCTTGCGGACGTCGAGCACGACCACGCCCTCGCGATTCCGATCGAGCCATTCGGCGTCCACCACCGGTCCGGGAAGATCCCCCGCCACCGCCACCGACACCCAGAGCAGAAGTACGCCCGCCGCCGCTGCCATTCTCGTCATGACCATTGCCGTCCCTCCGTGGCTGTTTGGATACATCCTCGTAGGACAGGCAACCCGCGACGGTCTGTGACTAAGTTACACAACGGAAAAATATATTAACTTTATCTAATTCACTGCCGTTCTCGCGGCCACGCGCGCAATTTCGATAAAATTCAATGAAATTTGTTACAAAACTATATTTGTATTTAACCAATAAACTATACACTTTACATTCATAATAAACATTTGCACTTCGACAAACGATTCCCATAATAAACCCGAATAAAACAGGGTCGGTTTATCGAAATGGGGTGGTTACTTGAACCGCGAGACGCCCCGTGCGCGGCAATGTCCGCAATGCCTTTTCCAATCCGCCAGCGACAACGCGACCGGGGGGTCCGCGAGGGATGAACAAGCGAATTCGCCGGGGTGCATGGCGGTCGCGCGGACACAACGCGTTTTGGAGTTGAACGATGAGCGGTTATGGGGATTCCATGAAATCAGGCGGCGGTGCGTCCGCCAAGGTCACCACCGTGGCGGCCGGGACAACGGGCCATCCGTACCTCGATGCCCTGACCTGGGGCAACAAATGGTATAACGACGGCCCCATAACCTACACGTTCGACGAGAGCAGCCGGGTCTGGACCGCCTACGAAAAACAGGCCTTCGAAAAGGCCCTCGACAAGTATGAGGCGGTGATCGACGTCCAGTTCGCGGTGGTCGCCGACGCGACCGACGCGAACCTCGTGTTTCATTCCGTCTCGGGCGCCTCGCTGGGCGGCGCGCTGGGCATGCAGGCGGGGCCTAATGGTTTAGCGGACGACGGCCACGGCTACTACAATTGGCAAGGCGACGGCTGGAACCCCGACGGCCTGATGGAAGGCGGCTATGGTTTCACGACCATCGTCCACGAACTCGGGCATGCGCTCGGGCTCGCCCACCCGCACGACAACGGAGGCGGTTCCCCGAAATTTCCCGGGGTCAAGGGACCGTACAGCACCGGTCTGTACGGCCTCAATCAGGCCGTCTGCACCGTCATGTCCTACAACGACATGAACACCACACTGATCCCGAATCATCCCGAGCAGGGTTACGGGTTCGTCGCCGGACCGATGGTGTTCGATATCGCCGCCCTGCAACAGATGTACGGCGCCAACACCGCCTTCGCCCCGGGTAACGACGTCTACCAGCTCGCGGACATCAACCAAGCGGGCAGCTTTTACGCCGCCATCTGGGACACCGCCGGTATCGATACACTCGACTATGATGGCGATCACCGCGCGACGTTGGACCTGCGCGCGGCTCCGCTGGTGGGCCGCCACGCCGGTGGCCATCTGTCGAAAGCGTTCAAGATCTTCGGTGGGTTCACCATCGCCAACGGTGTCACCATCGAGAACGCCAGCGGCGGTTCCGCCGCCGACCTCATCTTCGGCAACGACGTCGCCAACGGTCTCGAGGGCAACGCGGGCAACGACCGGCTGTTCGGCTTTTTCGGCAACGACACCCTGGACGGCGGCGCCGGACGCGATCGCATGGTCGGCGGCGCCGGCGACGACGTCTACTACGTGGATGTCGGGAACGACATGGTTGTCGAAGCCCCGAACGGCGGGATCGACACGGTCTACAGCACCACCACCTACAGCCTTCTCAACCGCCACGTGGAAAACCTGATTCTCATCGGCGGCGCCGACGCGGACGCGGTCGGCAACAATTTCGACAACGTGGTCACCGGCAACGATGGCGACAACGTGCTGCGCGGCGGCAGCGGCGCCGACACCATGACCGGCGGCGACGGCGACGATACATACTTTGTCGACAACGTGAACGACGTGGTCGTCGAGGCGCCGGGCGAAGGCATCGACAGCGTCATCTCCGCGTTCAGCTATGTCCTTGCCGCCGATCTTGAAAACCTGACGCTGGTCGGCCGGAACGCCGTGACCGCGACCGGCAACGACGAGGACAACCGTCTCATCGGAAACGACCTCGCCAACGAGTTCACCGGCGGGCTGGGCGACGATACCATCGATGGCGGCGGCGGCGCCGACATCGCGTTCTACGCCGGAAACTACGCCGATTTCACGGTGGTCGTCGGCGCGGCCTCCGTCGCCGTCACCGACTTGAACGCCGGCGACGGCGACGAGGGCGCCGACGAGGTGGCGCGGGTCGAGCGCCTGTTGTTCGCGGACGGCCTTTTCGAGGTGTTCAGCGGCTTGTTCATCGCCGATGGCACCGCCGGCGACGACTCCATCGTCGGCAGCGACTACCACAACACGCTCGAGGGACTGGCGGGCAACGACACGCTGTCCGGCGAGGGCGGAAACGACACCCTGGTTGGCGGCGACGGCGACGACTCGCTGGTCGGCGGCACCGGTATCGACGTCATGACCGGCGGCGCGGGAAATGACGTTTACGAGATCGACAACGGATACGACCGTGTCCACGAGGACGCGGGCGGCGGTACCGATACGGTCTTCGCCGTACGGGCGATCAAACTCGCGGCCAACGTGGAAAACGCCACCCTGACCGGAACCGGACCGGGTGTCATCGTCGGCAACGCCGAGGACAATGTCCTGACCGGGGGATCCGGCAACGACAAGATCTACGGCGGCAACGGCGCCGACAGCATCGCGGGCGGGACGGGCGACGACTTCGTCTCCGCCGGCAACGACGCCGACTCGGTCACCGGCGGCGACGGCAACGACGTCATCGCCGGGCACGACGGCGACGACACGCTCGCCGGGGATGACGGCAACGACACCATCAACGGCGGCGACGGCGCCGACAGCATCGCCGGAGGCGCCGGCAACGACATCGTCGTCGGCGCGGCGGGCGGTGACACCATCTCTGGCGGCGACGGCAACGACCTGCTCATCGGGTCCGACGGCGCCGACAGCATCGCCGGGGATGACGGAAACGACACCATCGGCGGCGGCAACGGCGACGATACGGTTTTCGGCGGCGCCGGCGGGGATGTCTTGTTGGGAGGCCTCGGCGACGACCTGTTCGTGTATTCGGACGCGGCGGAGAGCGGCATCGCCGATCCGGACCGGGATTTCATCAAGGATTTCGACCGGTACGGCGACGACCTCATCGATCTGTCCTTGATCGACGCCGACACGACCGCCGGCGGAGATCAGGCGTTCAGCCTGATTTACGACGCCGCCTTCAGCGGGACCGCCGGCGAGCTCCGCTTCGACGCCAACCTGCTGCAGGCCGATACCGACGGAGACGGCAACGCCGACTTCGAGATCGGCCTCAACACGGCGATGCTCGCCGCCGACGACTTCGTCCTCTAGGGCGGACCCGAAATCGGCGGAATAGGACGGCTCAAAGGGGTCTTCACGGCCGGAATTCTACTGTGCATGGGGTTGTTTTGCAAAAAACGCGTTACACCCCCCCCCCCCACACCGCTCGACCGAGGGTCACCGACCCTCGGTCTTTTCCTTTTCCAGGTAGATCTCGCCGCCGCCGGAGCGGAAGGTTTCCGACATCTCCGCCATGCCCTTCCGGGCGTAGTCCCGCACCTCCTGGGTGATCTTCATGGAGCAGAACTTGGGTCCGCACATGGAGCAGAAGTGCGCCACCTTGTGGGCGTCCTTGGGCAGCGTCTGGTCGTGGAACGACCGCGCCGTCTCGGGATCGAGGGACAGGTTGAACTGGTCCTGCCAGCGGAACTCGAACCGGGCGCGGCTGACCGCGTCGTCGCGGGCCTGGGCGGACGGGTGCCCCTTGGCGAGGTCCGCCGCGTGCGCCGCGATCTTGTACGTCACCACGCCCACCTTGACGTCGTCGCGGTTGGGAAGGCCGAGGTGCTCCTTCGGCGTCACGTAGCAGAGCATGGCGGTCCCGAACCATCCGATCATCGCCGCGCCGATGGCGCTGGTGATGTGATCGTAGCCGGGCGCGATATCGGTGGTGAGCGGCCCCAACGTATAGAACGGCGCCTCGCCGCAGATGGCGAGCTGCTTGTCCATGTTGACCTTGATCTTGTGCATGGGCACGTGGCCCGGTCCTTCGATCATCACCTGCACGTCGTGTTCCCAGGCGATCTTGGTCAACTCGCCCAGCGTCTCCAGTTCGGCGAACTGGGCGGCGTCGTTGGCGTCGGCGATGGAGCCGGGGCGCAGGCCGTCGCCCAGCGAGAAACTGACGTCATAGGCGCGGAGGATCTCGCAGATCTCGGCGAAGTGGGTGTAGAGGAAATTCTCCTGGTGATGGGCGAGGCACCACTTGGCGAGGATCGACCCGCCGCGGCTGACGATGCCGGTGACCCGGTTGGCGGTGAGCGGGATGTAGGCGAGCCGCACGCCGGCATGAATGGTGAAGTAGTCGACGCCCTGCTCGCACTGTTCCAGCAGCGTGTCGCGGAAGATCTCCCAGGTCAGGTCCTCGGCGACGCCGTCTACCTTCTCCAGCGCCTGATAGATGGGCACCGTGCCGATGGGAACCGGCGAATTGCGGATGATCCATTCGCGGATGTTGTGGATGTTGCGCCCCGTCGACAGGTCCATGACCGTGTCGGAGCCCCAGCGGATCGCCCAGACCATCTTGTCCACCTCGTCGGCCACCGACGAGGTCACCGCCGAGTTGCCGATGTTGGCGTTGATCTTCACCAGGAAGTTCCGGCCGATGATCATCGGCTCGGCCTCGGGGTGATTGATGTTGGCGGGGATGATGGCGCGGCCGCGCGCCACTTCGTCGCGGACGAACTCGGCGGTAATTTCGGCCGGGATCCCGGACTCGGGGATCTCCGAGCCGGCGTCGCGGAGTTCGGCGCGCCCCAGATTCTCGCGGATGGCGATATACTCCATCTCCGGCGTGACGATGCCGGCCCGCGCGTAGGCGAGTTGGGTGACCGCCTTGCCGTCCTTGGCCCTGAGCGGGCGATGCTTCGAGGGAAATTCGGGAACCAGGCGGTCCCCGTCGGCGAAGCCGTTGTCGGCGGCGGTGATCACGCGGCCGTCATAGCTTTCCACGTCGCCGCGCGCCTCGATCCACGGGGTTCGCAGACGCTCCAGCCCGCTATCGATGTCAATGTCCACATCCGGATCCGTGTAGGGACCGGATGTGTCGTAGACCCGGACCGGCGGCTCGTTGGCGGTCTCGTGAAGCGCGATCTCCCGGAAGGGCACGCGGACGCGCCCCTCGGCATCCTCCACGTAAACCTTTTCCGAGGCCGGCAGCGGGCCGGTGGTGACGTTGATAGCCGATCGATGCGTTGAACCGTCCACGACGGGGCTCCCTTCTCCAGCGGTGAAGCGATCCGAGCGGAACCGGGAGGGGGTCGGGTTGCGGCACTGTGGCGAAAACCGCGGGTTCCTCTCCCTACGCCGGCATGACCCGGGTCAGGTTCAAAGGGTCACCATGGTGCGCCGTCCGGCGCCGATGGACTCTCAGCCCCCTGCCGGGGCGCCCCTCGGAACGTTCGCAGAATGATCCGCCGCCGCGACCGGTGTCAAGAAGTATCCGACGCGCGCGGTCGAGAATTGCCGGCCGGCGCCTCGCGGATTGATACGGCCAACAAAAACGTGGATATTCGAATGCCGGAAACCGGAGCGGCGATCGAGTGGCCATCATGGAAAAGCAATCTCCCGACAAGCCCGTCCCCGAATGGCACGCGCTTCACCTGGAGGACGTGTTCGAGCGGGTCGCGGGCCGGCTGGAGGGACTGACCGCCAACGGGGCCAAGGACCGGCTTGACCGGTTCGGCCCCAATCTGTTGAAGCCGCCGAAACGGCGGGGACCCGTCGAGCGGTTTCTTCTGCAGTTTCATAACGTGCTGATCTACGTGCTGCTGGGAGCCGCCGTCACCACCGCCTTTCTCCAGCACTGGATCGATACCGGCGTCATCCTCGGCGTCGTCGTGATCAATGCCGTCATCGGTTTCATCCAGGAGGGCAAGGCGGAAAAGGCTCTGGCCGCCATCCGCGACATGCTGTCGCTCCAGGCGACGGTGCTCAGGGACGGACACAGGGGCGTCATCCCCGCGGAAGACCTCGTCCCGGGCGACATCGTCTATCTGCAGTCGGGCGACAAGGTCCCCGCCGATCTGCGCCTCGTGCACGTGAAGAACCTGCAGATCCAGGAGGCGGCCCTGACCGGCGAGTCCGTTCCGGTGGAGAAGTCCTCCCACCGCGTGGACGAAACCACGGCCATCGCCGACCGCCAGTGCATGGCCTATTCGGGAACCCTGGTGTCCTATGGCCAGGGCACCGGAATGGTGGTCGAGACGGGCGACCGCACGGAGATCGGCCGGATCGGCGCCATGCTCGCCGAGGTTCAGACGCTGACCACGCCGCTGCTTCTCCAACTCGCCCGGTTCGCGCGCTGGCTGACCCTGGCGATCCTCGTGATCGCCGCGCTGACCTTGGCATTCGGTGTCCTCGTTCGCGGCTACTCCGCCACCGAGATGTTCATGGCGGCCGTCGGCCTCGCCGTCGCCGCCATCCCCGAAGGCCTGCCGGCGATCATGACCATCGCGTTCGCCATCGGCGTGCAGCGGATGGCGCGGCGCAACGCCATCATCCGGCGACTGCCGGCGGTGGAGACGCTCGGCTCCGTCACCGTGATCTGCTCGGACAAGACCGGCACGCTGACGCGCAACGAGATGACCGCGCAGAGCGTGGCGACCGCGCGCCACATGTTCGAGGTCACCGGCGTGGGATACGACCCGGAAGGGGTGTTCACGCGGGACGGCGCGGAGGTTCACCCGGACGATCACCCGGTCCTGTCGGCGATCACGCGGGCCGCCCTGCTGTGCAACGAGGCGGAGCTTCGGCTGACCGACAGGGGATGGGTCATGGAGGGCGATCCCACGGAGGGGGCGCTGCTCACCCTGGCGGCCAAGGGCGGGCTCGATATCGATTTCGAACGCAAGTCGTCGCCGCGAACGGACATCATCCCGTTCGAATCCGAGCACCGGTTCATGGCGACGCTCCATCACGATCACGAGGGCCGGGGCTTCGTTTACGTCAAGGGCGCGCCGGAGCGGGTCCTGGAGATGTGCGGCGGCCAGCGGGGACACGACGGCGACGAGGCGCTCGACGCCGGCTATTGGCACGCCAAGGCCGAGGACATCGCGTCGCGCGGACAACGCCTGCTCGCCATCGCCTATCGAAGCGCCGACGAAGAGCACCGCGAGCTGCGCTTCGCCGACGTCGAAAGCAACCTGACGCTGCTCGGGCTGGTGGGATTGATGGATCCGCCGCGTCGGGAAGCCATCGACGCCATCGCCCGCTGCCAGGCCGCCGGCATTCGCGTCAAGATGATCACCGGCGACCACGCGGCCACCGCCCAGGCGATCGCCCGCCAACTGGGGCTCGCCAATGCCGACGCCGTAGTCACGGGACGAGACATCGACGGCCTCGACGAGAACCGCCTGAAAACCACCGTCGGTGAAACCGACGTGTTCGCCCGCGCCAGCCCGGAGCACAAGCTGCGGCTGGTGGAGGCGCTTCAGGCCGGCGGCCAGGTCGTCGCCATGACCGGCGACGGGGTCAACGACGCGCCCGCCCTCAAGCGCGCGAATATTGGCGTCGCCATGGGCATCAAGGGAACCGAGGCGGCCAAGGAGGCCGCCGAAATGGTCCTGTTCGACGACAACTTCGCCTCCATCGCCCATGCCGTCGAGGAAGGCCGCACCGTTTACGAGAACCTCAAGAAAGCCATCGCCTTCATTCTTCCGACCAACGGCGGCCAAGCGTTTACATTGATCGCCGCCATCTTCATGGGAACCGCCCTGCCGATCACCGCCGTCCAGATCCTCTGGGTGAACATGATCACGGCGGTGACCCTGGCCCTGGCCCTGGCGTTCGAGCCGACGGAACACGACATGATGAAACGCCCGCCGCGGCCGACGGACGAGCCGCTGCTCACCCGCTATCTGCTCTGGCGCATCGCGTTCGTGTCGCTCATCCTCGTGGCGGGCACCTTCGGGCTGTTTCTGTGGGAGCGCGCCCACGGCGCCAACGACGCGCTGGCCCGAACGGTCGCCGTCAACACCCTGGTGATGTTCGAGGTGTTCTACCTGTTCAGCTCCCGGCGCCTGCTGGCGCCGGTGCTCAACCGCGAGGGCCTGTTCGGCAGCCGCGCCATCTGGATTTCGGTGGCGGCGGTGATCGGATTCCAGCTCCTGTTCACCTACGCGCCGCCCTTGCAGCACCTGTTCGCGACGGAGGCGATCGGGCTCGACGCCTGGGGCCGGATCCTCGCCGTGGCCGTCTGGGTCCTCGTCCTGATCGAACTGGAGAAATGGGCCGTCCGCACATACAGGCGCCGCTCCGCCTGACGAACGGACATAAACCGGTGTGCAACACCCGGCGGGCTGTGGTTGAATGGGTCCATCGGCCCCGTCAACGGGCCTTCAATGAAAAAAACGCGCGGACGCAGGAGAGGACCGGGATGTCGGACGACGGTATCATGAAGCTGAAAACAAATCTCTCGCTGGCCTCGGCGACGCATATTGTCGACGCCGCGCTGGTGGCCGGCCGGGAAGCCGGGATGTTTCCGCTTACGGTCTGCGTGTTCGACGCGGGCGGGCACCTGATCGTCCTCAAGCGCGAGGACGGCGCCGGTATCCACCGCGTGGACATCGCCACCGGAAAGGCCTGCGCCGCGCTCGGGATGGGCATGTCGAGCCGGACGCTGCGCGACCGCCTGAAGGGCCGGGAAGCGTTTCAAAGCACGGCCGCGTCCGCGACCGGAGGGCGCTTCATACCTGTTCCGGGCGGCGTCCTGATCCTCGATACCGGCGGCGACATTATCGGCGCGGTGGGCGTCAGCGGCGACGCCTCGGACAAGGACGAGTATTGCGCCATCGCGGGCGTCCAGGCCGCGGGGCTGATCCCCTCGCCATCCCAGCCCAACCCGGATTGGCAGTCCGCCGTTCCTTGACCCCTCTCGCCAGGTCAGGGCTCGGTGGGATCGCCGCGCGACTGATTCCGTTGGAGGGTCAGCCAGTATCGCGAGGCAATCAGCGGCGCCGACAGGAATAGGTGGGCGAGGTCGGCGTTTGAGAGGTGGGTGGTGAACGCCCGCGAGAGCGGCGGAGCGATCATCCGGGCCGGCAACTCCACGCTCAGGCGCGAGACCAGGGACGCCGCCAGGACCAGATCCGCGCGGCTCTCTTCCGAAACGTCGGCGACCACCCCCTTGAGGGTCTGCAACACCTTGCGAAAGATCACCAACGAGGCCCCAAACCGGCCGCGCGCCTTGGTCAGGGCGTCGTCCATCAGGTTCATCAGCCAACCCACGCCCGGTATCGCGCCGTCCTTGATGGTCGCCATGTGGTCGTCGACCACATGGCGCAGACGCTCCGTGTCGATGCCGCCCTCCGCCAGCGCCTCGATGGCGCGGGAAATCCGTTCGCCATCCAGCGTCGCGGCGCCGATCAGGATCTGCGACAATCGGACCTGATCGGACTTGCTCAAGTATCCCACCAGGCTCCAGTCGAGAATGGCCAGCCTGTGGTCGTCCGTCACCATCAGGTTTCCGGCGTGGGGATCGGCGTGGAACATGGTTCGCGGTCCCGGAGACCAGATGGGCCGGGCGATCAGCGCTCCGGTGATCAGGTCGGCCAGCCGGTTGCGGTCCTCGGCCGTCATGGTCTCGACGTCGGTGACCTTGCGGCCGTCGATCCGCTCCATGGCGGTCACGCGGGGCGTGCAGAACGGATAGACCTCCGGCACCACCACCGACGGAACGTCGGCGTAGGCGGCGCGCGCCAGCCTAAGATGGTCCTGTTCCTTCTCCAGGTGGACCTCGAAATACAAAAGGTCGCGGACCTGGGCGAAGGTGCTCTCGTAATCGATCTCGGGGATTCCGTAGTGGTGACAGCGCTCGTCGAGCAGGGCGCCGATATCCCGCAGCACCTCCAACTCTTGGTGGAGCCGCCGCTCGATCCCCGGCTTCAGCAGCTTGAACACGCCGCGCCTGAGCCCGCCGCCTCCGCCGTCCCGCCAGACGAACGGCACCACGACGGCGACACTCGCCTCGGCGAGAGGCGCCTCGTCGATGCCGACGCCGAGGCCGGACAAGGGCCCCAGTTCCCGCTCCAGTTCGTCGCGGATCCACCCCAGATCGCCGGCCGGTTTCATGGACTCCAGTTGCTGCAGAAGTCCGCGGAAACGGGCCGGCAGCCGCCGGTCGCGCGCCATCACTTGCCCCAGCTTGTGCAGCGCCGGGCAGCGATGGGCCATGGCCACCAGGCGTTCGTCGACGCCCGCGTCCTCGGGCATGGACGCCTGCTCGAACAGGATTTCGGCGGCGCGCTCGGGCGGCAGGCTTTGCAGGAAATGGATCAGGCCGTCGACCACGGCCGGGCGGTAGCGCTCATACTCCACCGGAACGAGCGCGCCGAAATCCAGCGCCTCGCAGAAATCCATCCAATCGGATACATCATCCGTTTCCATGGCGTCCATCTATCGGGTCCTCCTCCTTCCTAGGAGTGTCGTCGCGGCGGGTCGCCGGTCACTGCTCGCAGGCCTGAAAAATCACAAATTCACGGCCCGATCCAGTCCAAATCCGCGATCAGCGGAAGATGATCCGAGGCGCCGCGGACACCCCTAGGAACGTGGCATTCCCGCACGCGAAGCGGCGCCCTGCACCAGATACGATCCAGCGCGAAAAGTGGACGCCACGACGGATAAGTGCCGAAGATCGGCGCGGGCTGAAACATCGGGATCAAGGCCTTGTGGGTTGCGCTGGAGCGTCTCAGTTCGTTGAAATCGCCGGCGACGATGGCGGCGCCGTCGAGGCGGGTCTCGACCAGCGCGCGAAGCGCCGCCGTCTGCATGCGCCGCTCGCCCCGCGCGAGACCGAAATGCGCGCCGAACACCCGGATCGAACCGAACGGCGACAGCACCGGCACGTCGAGGATGGCGCGCGGCTCGCGTCCGGCCGCCGTGATTTCGTGGACCCGGTCATGGCCCAGCGGCCAGCGGCTGAGCACCATGTGACCATAGTCTCCCTCCCCGGTCACGATAGTCCGCGCCTCGGCCGCGTGGCCGCCGAGATGCTCCCGCAAAAACGCGAACACGTCCAGGTCTCGCGCCAGGCGCCGCCGCGAATCCACTTCCTGCAGGGCAACGATATCGGGCGAAAGAACTCGCATGACGGACATCACGCGGTGCGGGTCGAACCTGCCGTCGCCGCCGACGCACGCATGGACGTTCCAGGTCGCCACGCGCAGCGACCGATGGTCTGGGTCCGCCAACATATATTCACTTTCGGCGGCGCGACAGCGCCGCCTGCAAGCCCAAGGAAAGCGCGATCCAGACGGCGACGACCAGCACCAGGAGTCCGATATTGGCGGCGCTCGGATCGCGCAGGATCTCCCGCAGCCGGTCGCCGAGCGCCGTCATGACGGCGATTCCCGGGGCCATGCCCACCAGGGTGCCCAGAATGTAGTCGCGGAAACGGATGTGGGATGCGCCGGAAATGAGGTTGACGACGGTGAACGGCGCCACCGGAACCAGGCGCAGGGCGGCCACCGACAGGATGCCGCGATTGGCCAGCGTCCGGCTGATCTTGTTGAGCCGCTGCCCGAGCAACTGGCGCAACCCTTTTCGTCCGGCGACGGCGCCGATCTGGTAGGTGATCGCGGCGCTCAGCGCCGAGCCGGCGGCGGCGTAAAGGAACCCCGTGACCGGACCGAAGGTCATCGCGGCGAGCGCGATCAGCACGGTCACCGGAAACATAACAAGGCTCCCGACGACAAAGACCGCGACCGTCAGAAGCGGCGCCCATGCGCTTTCGGCGAAGGTCTCCACCAGCGGTTCCAGCCGCGTCGGATTCGCCCACTCGGCCAGCGGCGAGACCTGCCATGTCAGCGCGAGACCCGCGAGAGCGACCCCCGCCAGTCCGAACATCACCATCGTCTTGCGCGGCGTGACGCTCAGACCGGCCTCGGGCTCGAACATGTCGCCCACGAGGTCATCGGGATCGATGGGCCGCTCGGCATCGGCCACCTCCCGCAAGGTATGCGCCAAGTCGTCGTCCCAAGGCCCATGATCCTCGATGACCGCCAGGCGGCGGCCGCTTCCGACCAGGTGATCGAACGCGGAGAAGGGCGACGCATGCTCCGCGAACGTTGCCTTTACCTTCTCAGGCACGAGGCCGAGATGCTCGGCGAGCAGCCGGTCGCGCAACGCCGCGATCGTCTCCGCCTCCGCCGCGCTGGAGGCCTCGACGGCGAGATTGCACTCGCTGTCCAGGCCCATGGAGCGGTTGTTGAGGTTGGCCGAGCCGATCATCAGGAACGTGTCGTCGACGGTCATCAGCTTGGCGTGAACCATCACCGGCGTCTCCTCGTCGTCATCGATGACGACGGGATAGAGCAGGCGAAACCGGTCGGCCACGCCCGCCTCATCGAGATGGCGGGCGAAAAGCGCCCGGCCGGCGCCCATGGCCCGCGCCTCCAGCCAGCTGGTCGGTTCCTTGGGCCCGACCACCATCACTTCGAGTTGCTGGTTCTCGCGCATGGCGCGCACCAGGGCCTCGGAAAAAGCTTCAGAGGTCAGGTACTGGTTTTCGATGTAGATGAAACGCTCGGCCGCGGCGACGGCGGCGCACATCAGGTCCCTGACCTCGCGGACCTCGGGCCGGCCGGACAGCGCCGGCATCGTCCGGGCAATGCCAATGGTCACATCGGTCAAATCCGGTTCGACCCCGTCGGGCCAGGGATCTCCCGCGGGTTCCTGCGATCCGGCCGCCCGGCAGGAGGCCTCCAGCCATCGTTCGCGCGCAAGCTCGGCAAGGGCGCGCGCCGCCGCTCCGTCGACCACCATCTGCATGTCGTGAAACGGCGGACAATTCTCGCCGGCCGGATCGACCCGGACGGGATGGCGGGGGCGGTGTTCGGAGGTGTCCCAGCGTCCGACGGCCAGGTCCAGGCCGCCGCAGAAGGCGACCGCGTCGTCGACGACGACGATCTTCTGATGGTGGCAGGAGCCGAGCGGCAGGACGTCGTCGAGACAGACGTGGATGCCGGGCGGGGTCATCCAACCGAGGTTGAGGTTCGGCAGCGGCTCCCGGTCGAGGGCATAGAGGACGGAGTAATCCCAGAGCAGGACATGAATGGACAGATCGGGCCGGCGGTTCGACATATGGGTGAGCAGCGCCTTCAGTTGCTCCGGCGCGCCGTCGTCGCATGCGCCGGAGCCGCCGACGACCCGCACCCGGCTGTCGATATCCCAACCGATGATGAAGACCGATCGCGTGGCCTTGAGCAGCGACGACCGCAGCGCGCCGAAATAGGCGGCGCCGTCGACAAGCACCGCGGCCCTGTTCGCCGTTTCCACGCGCCAGCACGTCTCACCTGGGCGGAGGATTTTTGGTTCGAATTGTCCGGTCATGATGCCGTGGTAAAAGCGGATGCCTTGAAAACGATTGCGGACCCGGGTGGGTTCCCCCACCCCTCACATGGGATCGCAACCGCGATCAGTCCAGCCCCGCGCCGCCCGCCAGAAAGGCGCGGACCGCCTGTTCGGCGGCGCGTGCCAGGTACTCGGCGGCGTGGGTCATCGCCTCGTCCAGGGTGACCGGGCCGGGACACAGGCTGAACACCGCGTCGATGCCGATGGCGTGCAGGTCGCCGAGCCCGTCGCCGACGCCGCCGGCGATGGCGATACAGGGAATTCCCCGGGCCCTGGCGGCGGCGCCGACGCCGGCCGGCGCCTTGCCGTACGCCGTCTGGAAGTCGATCTGGCCCTCCCCGGTCAGCACCAGATCCGCCCCCGCCAGCTTGCCGTCGAGATCCACGAGTTCGAGAACCAGGTCCACGCCGCGGCGCAACTCGGCGCCCAGGAACGCCCGCAGCCCCGCGCCCAGCCCGCCCGCCGCGCCGGAGCCGGGGAGATCGCGGACATCCACGCCAAGATCCCGCTCGATTACGTCGGCGAGGTTGGCGAGACCCGCGTCGAGAGCCTCGACCTGTTCCGGCGCGGCGCCCTTCTGCGGGCCGTAGACATGGGCCGCCCCCGTGGGACCGCAAAGCGGATTGTCCACGTCGCACACCGCCTCGAACCGAACGGACGTCACGCGCGGATCGAGCCCCGACAGGTCGATCCGCCGGACGCGGCCCAGTTCGCCCCCCACCGGTTCCACCGCCGCTCCCCGGTCGTCGAGAAAGCGCGCGCCCAGGGCCGCCGCCATGCCGATGCCGCCGTCGTTGGTGGCGCTGCCGCCGATCCCGACGCCGATCCGCGAGACACCCAGATCGAGCGCGGCGCGGATCAACTCGCCGGTTCCCCGGGTCGTCGTGCGCGTGGGATCGCGGCGGTCCCGGGCCAGCAGCGCCAGGCCGCTCGCCAGCGCCATCTCCACGGCGGCGAACTTCATGGCGGGGACATAACAGAAGGCGGCCCGCGTGGGCTCGCCCCGGGGGCCGCAAACCGTTACGACCCGGGCCTCGCCGCCGAGACCTTCGATCGCCACGTCCACCAGTCCGTCGCCGCCATCGGCGACCGGCACGCGCACGACGTCGGCGCCGGGAGCCGCGCGCAGCACGCCCGCCGTCATGGCGTCGGCGGCGGCGATGGCGGTCAGGCATCCCTTGAACGCGTTGGGCGCGGCGACGATTCTCATGCCGGACCCTCCGTCACGGCGGTCTAATTGTCCGCCTTGCCCTTCGCCTGGATCTTGCTCCAGCTATCGCGCAGTCCGACCGTGCGGTTGAAGACCAACAGACCGGGGGCCGAGTCGGCATCGAGGCAGAAATACCCCTGGCGCTCGAACTGCACGGTTTCGCCTTCCGCCAGGTCGGCCAACGCGGGCTCCAGGCGGCATCCGTCGAGCACTTCGATCGAATTCGGGTTGATGTCCTTGAGGAAATCGCCGTCGGCGCCGGGATCGGGCCGCGAGAACAGGTGGTCGTAGATACGCGCCTTGGCCGGAATCGCGTGCGCCGCCGACACCCAGTGCAGGGTCGCCTTGACCTTGCGCCCGTCGGGGGAGTCGCCGCCACGGCTTGCCGGATCGTAGGTGCATCGCAGTTCCACGACCTCGCCGGCGGCGTCCTTGATCACGTCGGTGCAGGTGACGAAATAGGCGTAGCGCAACCGCACCTCGCGGCCCGGAGCCAGCCGGAAGAACTTCCTCGGCGGATCCTCCATGAAGTCCTCGCGCTCGATGTAAAGCTCCCGCGAGAACGGGACCGGCCGGGTTCCGGCGTCCGCGTCCTCCGGATTGTTCACCGCCGACATTTCCTCGGTCTTGCCTTCCGGGTAATTCTCGATCACCACCTTGAGCGGCCGGAGGACCGCCATCCGGCGCGGGGCCGCGTGGTTCAGGACCTCGCGAACGCAGTGATCCAGGAGCGCCACCTCGTGAACGCTGTAGCTCTTGGCGACGCCGATGCGCTGCGCGAAGGCGCGGAGAGCGGCGGCGGGAATGCCGCGGCGGCGCAGTCCCGCCAGCGTCGGCATGCGCGGATCGTCCCAGCCGTCCACGTGACCGTCGCGGACCAGTTGCGTGAGGCGGCGCTTCGACAGCACGGTGTAGGTCAGCTCCAGGCGGGCGAACTCGTACTGCCGGGGCTTCGACGGCACCGGCAGGTTGGCGATGAACCAGTCGTAGAGCGGCCGGTGATCCTCGAATTCCAGCGTACAGATGGAATGGGTGATGTGCTCGATGGCGTCCGACTGGCCATGGGTGAAATCGTAGGTGGGGTAGATGCACCAGGCAGCGCCGGTGCGCGGGTGGGCGGCGTGAAGAATGCGGTACATGGCCGGGTCGCGCATGTTCATGTTGCCCGAAGCCATGTCGATCTTGGCGCGCAGCACGCGGGCGCCGTCGGGGAATTCACCGGCCCGCATGCGGCGGAACAGATCCAGGTTCTCGTCCACCGGCCGGTCGCGATAGGGGCTGTTTCTGCCGGGCTCCGTGAGGGTTCCCCGGTAGGCGCGCACGTCCTCCGCCGAAAGATCGTCCACGTAGGCCTTTCCGGCGCGGATCAGGTCCTCGGCCCACTCGTACAACTGCTCGAAATAGTCGGAGGCGAAGTAGAGGTGTTCGCCCCAGTCGAACCCCAGCCACCGAACATCGCGCTTGATGGATTCGATGAACTCCAGCTCTTCCTTGACCGGGTTGGTATCGTCGAACCGGAGGTGACAGCGTCCGCCGAATTCCTGGGCGATGCCGAAGTTGAGACAGATGGACTTGGCGTGGCCGATGTGGAGATAGCCGTTGGGCTCGGGCGGAAACCGCGTCACCACGCCCCGGTGGCGGCCCTCTCTCAGATCCGCGCTTATGACATCGCGGATGAAATCCCGCCGGCCCTCCTCGGGCGCGGTCTCTGCTTCGCTCATTGTGTCCAGCTCCGAACTGTGTGCTCCGCGGCGCGACCCTCGGCTCCGAAAGTCCCCGTGTCCCGGCGCTTCTGTCTGCCAGAAAACCCGCCGCCCGCCAAGCCCCGGCCCCGTTCCGCGCGATGGCGAGCGGACGATAGGCCACCAACGCCCAACGGTCAAGGAATGTGTTCCTGTATTGTCCCGCGCCCGTCGCCGGCGCAACGCTGCCTCCCGTTTTCGCCGACACGAAAAGCCGAATTCGCTATTGCGTCGCTCCGGTTCTCTGTGTACCCCAACGCGGCGGGAAGAAACGATCCGTCATCGTATCGTCGTGCTTGCCGTTGAACATGGGTTTCTTTCCCCCAATATTTCAACTACCCCTTGACCGCCACGGAGCGCACCTTGGATCGCCAATCTGCAGAATGGGACCTTTTCCCGGTCGCGCTCGTCCTCGGGGTGGTCATGTTATTGATCCTGACCCTTGATTTCGGCGAGGAGCGGGCCGACCCGGGACATGACGGCCCGACACCCGCGCCGGTGGAAAAGACGGAAAGCTTATGAGCAACAGAGACATGGTCCGATCCGGAGTTCCGGTTTTCGCGGCCCTGTTCCTGACGGGAGCCTTGGCCGCGTGCGGCACCAGGGAACCCCCGCCCGATCTTAACGCCCCGCCGACCCTGCGGGAATCGACGATCCTCGGGGTCGACGCCATGGACTCGTACTTCCTGACCCGGTACCGGAAATGCATCCAGTTCAAGTCCGAACAGATGTGCCGGCGGGAACCCTACGGCGACGATGGGAGCGGCTTCCAGTAGCGCCGAAATGGGCTCCGACCGGAACTGAAGGGCGGCGCCATGCACACCGGCGTTGAGAAAGCGTTCTGGACCGATCCCTACGCCACCGAACTCGAGACCACGATCACCGGCGTCGTCGGCGACGACGTCACCGTGGCGCGGACCGTGTTCTTCGCGTTCTCGGGCGGCCAGGAGAGCGACGCCGGAACCATCGGAGGCGTCCGCGTCCTCCAGGCCCGCAAGGACGGCCGGCAGATCGTCTATACCCTGGAACCGGGTCACGGCCTCCGTCCCGGCGCGCCGGTCGCCATCGTCATCGACGGGGAGCGGCGCCGCCGGCTGATGCGCCTCCACCTCGCCGCCGAACTTGTCCTCGAATTGGTGTACCGTCGGCTGGCCGGCATCGAAAAGATCGGCGCCCACATCGCCGAGGACAAGGCCCGCATCGACTTCGCCTGGGACGGCGCGCTGTCCGGCGTGCTCCCCGACATCGAGCGCGAGACCGCGGCGATCATCGGCGCCAACGGCCCGGTGATCACGGCGTACAGCGACGAGGCCGCCGAGCGTCGCTATTGGGAAATCCCCGGCTTCGCCCGGGTCCCCTGCGGCGGAACGCACCTGAAGACAACCGGCGAAATCGGCGAAATCCGTCTAAAGCGCCGCAACCCCGGCAAGGGCAAGGAACGGATCGAAATCACTTTGGTTTAAGTCAGCCGCCACGGCGCCTCAGGGCTTCAAGTCATCCGCCAGGGCGGGACGGGCGTGAACTTCTCGGTGAGAAAATCGACGAAGGCCCGGACCTTGGGGGACAGGTGCCGGCGGTGCGGGTAGACCACGTGGATGGGCAGGCGCACGAACCGGTGGCAGTGGGCAAGCAACGGCACCAGCCGCCCCGTGCGAATATCGGGCGCCACGCGATACTCCGCCATATGGGCGATCCCGAGACCCGCGAGCGCCATCTCGTGCAGGGCCTCGCCGTTGTTGACCGCCGCGTTGCCACGGACGCGAACGGTGTAGGGGCCGTCCGGCCCCTCGAACGGCCAGTCGTTCAAGGCGCCGTGGCTGCCGGTCCAGGTGATGCAGTTGTGACCGGCGAGATCGGCGGGCGTGCGCGGGGCGCCATGGCGTTTCAGATAGGCGGGCGTGGCGCAGATGGTGCGGTGATCCTCGGCGAGCAGCCGCGAGATGAGCGACGAGTCCACCAGCGCGCCGGTCCGCACGCCCACGTCGAATCCCTCTTCCACCAGATCGACCACCCGGTCGCCGACGCTCAGTTCGAGATGAACCTCCGGATACCGGTCGAGGAATTCGGGCAGCACCGGCGCCATCTGGTTGGTGGCGAAGGCCGCCGCCGCGGTCACCCTGAGCCGCCCGCGCGGCGCCGCGTGCGACCGGCTGATGGCCTGCTCCGCCTCCTCGATCTCATCGAGAATATGGGAACTGCGGTGGTAGTACGCCTCGCCCTCGTCGGTGAGGCTGAGGCGCCGGGTCGTCCGGTTCAGCAGCCGCGCCCCCAGACGATCCTCCAGCCGCGAGACCAGTTTGCTCACCGCCGACGGCGACAAGCCAAGGGTGCGCGCCGCGTTGGAAAACCCGCCCTCGTCAACCACGCGGACAAAAACCGCCATTTCGCCCGGGGCATCCATCGCAATCACCCGCCATTTGTGATCTGTGTTCATAGATCTTATGACATATTCGCGGATTATCGGCTCGGTCACAATCAATTAGAGTGCGCTTACATTCGCACAGGAATGTGACCGAAGACGCAAAGGATCCGGGCCATGACCCAAACGTTCGAACATCCGACGACGGAAGAAATGGACTTGTACCTGCGACGTGCCCGTCAGGCCCGGAGCCAGGCGCTTGTCGATACGGCCCACTGGCTCGGCGCCAAGATCCATGCGGCATTCGAGGCCATCGCGCACCCGAACCACCCGACACCGCACGGTCCGGCGGCGGCGTAACCCCGACACGGAGCGCGCCTTTCTCAGCGCTCGGCCAGGAACTCCCGGACGCTCGCCAGGAATTTCTCCGGTTGCTCGGCGTGGACGCGGTGGCCGGCCCCGGGGATAACGGTGAACTTGGCGGCGGGAAACAGGGTGCGGATTTTCGCGTGGTAGCCGGCCCGCACGTAGTCCGAGCCGTCGCCGCTGACGAACAGCGACGGGCCGTCGTATTCGAGGCCGGTCACGTCGGGAAAGCCGGTGAGTTGTTCCATTGCATCGGCGATGGCGTCGAGATTGATCCGCCACGCATAGCCGCCGTCGCGGCTCACCAAATTCTGCAATAAAAACGTTCTGAGCGGCGCGTCGAAAATCGCCTTGGCGAGGCGCGTTTCCGCGTCCGCGCGGCTTTCCACGGTGGCGGCGTCGATCCCGCGCATGGCCCGCACCTCCGGCAGGTAGGTGTGGGCATAGGCGAACGGAGCGATGTCCACCACGACGACCCGGTCCAGGTGCTGGCCGTACAGCAGCGCGAACAGCATGGCGATCTTGCCGCCGACGCTGTGGCCGAGGATGGCCGGCCGGTCCAGCCCCCGGGCGTCGAGGAACTCGCGCAGGTCGTCGATCATCTCCGAAAAGGTCATGGTGTCCGCGTGGCCGAACTCGCCGTGGTTCCGGAGATCGACGGCATAGACGTGATAGCGGTCCGCGAGGCGCTCGGCGATGGTCCGCCAGTTGCGGGCCGAGCCGAACAGGCCATGCAGGATCACCAGCGGCGGCCCCTCGCCAACCTCGCTGAACGCCAGGGGGACGGTCATCCGGTCCACGCCCGGCCGCTACTTTTTCTTCTTCGGCATGTACAGGTCGGTGATGGTCCCCTCGAAGGCCTCGGCCGCGAAGCCCGATGGTCTCCGACAGCGTCGGATGCGGATGGATGGTCAGGCCGATGTCGGTGGCGTCGCAGCCCATCTCGATGGCCAGCGCCGCCTCGGCGATCAGATCGCCCGCGTTGGGCCCGACGATCCCGGCGCCGATCAACAGGTCCGTCTCCTCGTCGAACAACAGCTTGGTCATGCCTTCGTCGCGAGACAGCGCCAGGCTGCGGCCGCTCGCCGCCCAGGGGAACACGCCCTTGCCGTACTTGATCTTCTTTGCCTTGGCCTCGATCTCGGTCAGTCCGACCCACGCCACCTCTGGATCGGTGTAGGCCACCGACGGGATGACCTTGGCGTCGAAACTGCTCTTGAGGCCGGCCGCCACCTCCGCCGCCACCTTGCCCTCGTGCACCGATTTGTGGGCCAGCATGGGCTGGCCGACGATGTCGCCGATGGCGAAGATATGCGGAACGTTGGTGCGCTGCTGCTTGTCGACGGCGATGAAGCCGCGATCGTCCACGGCGACACCGGCGTTCTCGGCGCCGATCTTCTTGCCGTTGGGGCTGCGACCGACCGCCACCAGCACCTTGTCGAACACGTCCTCGGCCGGGGCGTTCTTGCCCTCGAAGGTGACCCGGATACCGTCCTTTTCGGCGGTCATTCCGGTGACCTTGGTGCTCAGGAAGATGTTCTCGAACGCCTTTTCCACGAACTTCTGGTAGGGCCGGACCAGATCGCGGTCGGCGCCGGGCATCAGCCCGTCCAAAAGCTCGACGACGGTGATCTTGGCGCCCAGCGCGGCATACACGTCGGCCATCTCCAGGCCGATGATGCCGCCGCCCACCACCAGAAGCCGCTTCGGAATTCCGTCCATTTCCAGGGCGCCGGTGGAATCGATGACACGCGGATCGTCATGGGGAAAGCCCGGAATGCGCGCGGCCTGGGAGCCGGCGGCGATGATGGCATTGTCGAACGAGACCACCTTGCGGCCGGACGCCGTTTCCACCGCGAGCTGGTTCGGCGAGATGAACGCGCCGACGCCCGTCACCACCTCCACCTTGCGCTGCTTGGCGAGCCCGCTCAGGCCCTTGGTCAGCTTTCCGACCACCGAATTCTTCCACGCGGCCAGCTTGGCCACGTCGATGGAGAGCTCGCCGAACACGATCCCGTGTTCCGCCATCTCCCTGGTCTCGGCGATGACCTTGGCGGCGTGCAGCAGCGCCTTCGACGGGATACACCCCACATTGAGGCAGACGCCGCCGAGGGTCTCGTACCGCTCCACCAGAACCGTCTTCTTGCCCAGGTCGGCGGCCCGGAACGCGGCGGAGTATCCGCCCGGCCCGGAGCCGAGCACCACCACCTCGGCGTGAATGTCGCCTTTCGCCGCCGGTTGGGCCGAAGGCTGGGCGGCCGGTTGCGGCGCCGCCGGAGCGGGTTCCGCCTTCTGTCTGCTTCGGCGGTTCGGGCGCGGCCGCGTCTCCCGCCGCCTCTCCGGCCGCTTCCAGGGTCAGGATCAGGTCGCCCTCGGACACCTTGTCGCCCACCTTGACCTTGATCTCGACCACCTTGCCGGCCGCCGGCGACGGCACTTCCATGGTCGCCTTGTCGCTTTCCAGCGAAATCAGCGGATCCTCGGGGCTGATCGAATCGCCGGGCGAGACGAGGATCTCGATGATTTCCACGCCCTTGAAATCGCCGATGTCGGGGACCTTGATCTCCTGGATACTGCTCATTGCGATCTCCCCCGATTACAGGACAAGCCGGCGAACGTCGCCGAGAATGAACGCGAGATAGGCGGCGAAGCGGGCCGCCAGCGCGCCGTCGATGACCCGGTGATCGTACGACAGCGACAGCGGCAGCATCAGCCGCGGCACGAACGCGCCGTCTTGGTAGACCGGCTGCATCTTGGAGCGCGTGACGCCGAGGATGGCCACCTCGGGCGCGTTGACGATGGGCGTGAACCCGGTGCCGCCGATGCCGCCGAGGCTGGAAATGGTGAAGCAGCCGCCGGCCATGTCGTTGGGGCCGAGCTTGCGGGCGCGGGCCTTTTCGCTGATCTCGCCCATCTCGCGGGCGAGGTCGAAGATGCCCTTCCGGTCCACGTCGCGAATGACCGGAACCACCAGACCCTCGGGCGTGTCCACCGCCACGCCGATGTGGAAGTACTTCTTGAGGATCAGGTTCTCGCGGGTCTCGTCCAGCGACGCGTTGAATACCGGGAACTCGCGGAGCGCCGCCACCGACGCCTTCAGCAGGAACGCCACCATGGTCAGGCGGAAGCCCTGTTTCTTGGCCTCCTCGTTCATCTCCTTGCGGAACGCCTCGAGGTCGGTGATGTCGGCGTCTTCCTGGTGGGTGACGTGGGGGATGACGACCCAGTTGCGGTGAAGGCCGGCGCCGGAGAGTTTCTTGATCTTGCTGAGCGCCTGGACCTCGGTCTCGCCGAACGCCGAGAAGTCCAGCTTGGGCCAATCGGCCACCGCAAGCCCGCCGGCCGGAGCGCCGGCCGCCGCCATTTGTTGAGGCGGGCTTGCCAGCACGCCCTTGACGAATGCCTGCACGTCTTCCTTGAGGATGCGCCCCTTGGGCCCGGTTCCCTGGATCCGGCCAAGGTCGGCGCCGAGTTCGCGCGCGAACTTGCGCACGGACGGGCTGGCGTGAGCCTTGGCGAACGCCGCCTCGTCCACCGAAGCGGCCGCCGTCGGCGCGGGAGCAACTGGAGCGGGCGAGGGCGGAGGAGCGGATGGCGCCGGGGCGGCGGCCGGTTCAGGCGCTTTCTCCTCGGCGGGCGCCTTCTCTTCCGCGGGCGCCTTCTCCGCGGCGGGTTCGGGAGCCGGCGCATCGCCGCCGCCGGCCGCTTCCATCGTGCAGACAAGGGATCCTTCCGAAACCTTGTCGCCGACCGCCACCTTGATCTCCACGACCTTCCCGGATCGCGGCGACGGCACTTCCATCGTGGCCTTGTCGCTCTCCAGCGTGATCAGCGGGTCGTTCTCCTCGACCTGATCGCCCGCGGAAACATTGACCTCGATAATTTCCACATTCTTGAAGTCACCGATATCGGGCACCAGAATGTCTTGAACGGCTCCCATCGTGTTCGCCCCTTCTCGTTTTTCCGCGGATGACGGTTACAGCGTTGTTCAGACCCGTACCGGGTTCGGCTTCTCCGGATCGATACCGTACTTCTCGATGGCTTCCGCCACCTTCGACGCCGGCACCGTTCCCTCGTCGGCGAGTGCCTTGAGAGCGGCGACCACCACGTAATAGCGGTTCACCTCGAAGAACTTGCGAAGCTGGGCTCGTGTGTCGCTGCGCCCGAATCCGTCGGTGCCGAGAGTGACGTAGCGGGCCGGCACGAACGGCCGGATCTGCTCCGGAAACGCCCGCATGTAGTCCGTCGCCGCGATCACCGGACCGGTCTGGCCGGAGAGGCACTGGGTCACGTAACTCACCTTCGGATCGTCGGTGGGGTGGAGCATGTTCCAGCGCTCCACGTCGATGCCGTTCCGGCTCAGCTCGTTGAAGCTGGTGCAACTCCAGACATCGGCGGAAACGCCGAAATCCTCCTCCAGCAACGCCGCGCCGGCGATGACCTCGCGCAGGATCGTGCCGCTGCCGAGCAACTGGACCCGCTGCTTTTTCTTCTTGCCGCCGCCGCCTTCCTGGAACAGGTACATCCCCTTGAGAATGCCCTCCTCGACGCCGTCCGGCTTGTCGGGGTGGGTGTAATTCTCGTTCATGACGGTGATGTAGTAGTAGATGTTCTGCTGCTCGACATACATGCGCTTGAGGCCGTCGTGGAGAATGACCGCCAGTTCGTAGCTGAACGTGGGGTCGTAGGCGACGCAGTTGGGAATGGTCGCGGCCATCAGGTGGCTGTGACCGTCCTGGTGCTGCAGTCCCTCGCCGGCCAGCGTCGTGCGTCCGGCGGTGCCGCCCAAGAGGAACCCCCGGGCCTGAATGTCCGCCGCCGCCCAGGCGAGATCGCCGACCCGCTGGAAGCCGAACATGGAATAGTAGATGTAGAACGGGATCATGCTGACCCCGTGATTGCTGTAGGACGTGCCCGCGGCGATCCACGAGGAGATGGCGCCGGCTTCGCTGATGCCTTCCTCGAGGATCTGGCCCTTGCGGTCCTCGCGATAGTAGAGGAGCTGATCGGCGTCCTCCGGGCGGTACAACTGCCCCTCCGAGGAATAGATGCCGAGCTGGCGGAACAGACCCTCCATTCCGAAGGTGCGGGCTTCGTCGGCGACGATGGGAACCACGTGCTTGCCCACCTTCTTGTCCCTCGACAGCGTCGTCAGCATCCTCACGAACGCCATCGTGGTCGAGATTTCGCGATCCCCGCTTCCCTTCAGCTGTGCGTCGAACACGCTGATATCGGGAATTTCAAGCGGATCGGCGGTTCTCCGGCGGACCGGCAGGGAGCCGCCAAGGGCCTTGCGGCGCTCCAGGAGGTACTTGATTTCCGGGCTGTCGTCCGCGGGCCGGTAGTAGGGCGCCTGACCGACCTTGTCGTCGGAAATGGGAATCTTGAACCGGTCGCGGAAGGCCCGGAGCGCCTCCTCGCCCATCTTCTTCTGCTGGTGGGTGATGTTCTGGCCCTCGCCGGCCTCGCCCATGCCATAGCCCTTGACGGTCATGGCCAGGATCAGCGTGGGTCCGCCCGTGTGCGTGTTGGCGGCGGCGTAGGCGGCGTAGACCTTCTGGGCGTCGTGCCCGCCCCGGTGGAGCCGCCAGATATCGTAGTCGCTCATGTCGGCGACCATTTCCTTCAGCTCCGGATACTTGCCGAAGAAGTGCTCGCGGGTGTAGGCGCCGCCGTTGCGTTTGAACGCCTGATACTCGCCGTCGACGCACTCCTCCATGCGTTTGCGCAGGAACCCTTGGGTGTCGCGCATCAACAACGGATCCCAGTTCGATCCCCACAACACCTTGATCACGTTCCAGCCGGTGCCGCGGAAGTTGCGTTCCAGTTCCTGGACGACACTGCTGTTGCCGCGCACCGGACCGTCCAGCCGCTGCAGGTTGCAGTTGATCACGAACACCAGATTGTCGAGCTTTTCGCGGGTCGCCAGTGAAATGGCGCCCTGCGATTCCGGCTCGTCCATCTCGCCGTCGCCCATGAACGCCCAGACCTTGCGATTGGTCGCGTCGATGATGCCGCGTTCGTGCATGTATTTCATGAACCGCGCCTGATAGATGGCCTGCAGCGGTCCCAGGCCCATGGACACGGTGGGGAACTGCCAGAAGTCGGGCATCAGCCAGGGGTGCGGATAGGAGGACAGTCCGCCGCCATCCACTTCCTGGCGGAAGCTTTCCAGGTCGGCTTCGGTCAGGCGGCCCTCCATGAAGGCGCGGGAGTAGATCCCCGGCGCGGAGTGCCCCTGAATGAAGATCATGTCGCCGCCGTGGCTCTCGCTCGGGGCGTGCCAGAAATGGTTGAAGCCCACCTCGTAGAGGGTCAGGCTGGAGGCGAAACTGGCGATGTGACCGCCAAGCTCCGTGGTCTTGCGATTGGCGCGCACCACCATGGCCATGGCGTTCCAGCGCGTGATCGTGCGGATGCGCCATTCCAGTTCGTCCTGGCCGGGGCTTTGCTTTTCCTCGTGCGGCTGGATGGTGTTGACGTACGGGGTGTTGGCGTTGAACGGAAGCGCGACGCCGGTTTCACGGGCCTTCAGGGCCAGGCGCTCCATGAGATACTGGACGCGCTCCGGTCCCTCGTAACTCAGAACCGATTGCAGCGCCTCCAGCCACTCCTGGGTTTCGCCCGGATCAATG
Organism: uncultured Alphaproteobacteria bacterium; assembly: GCA_963701445.1. Classification (GTDB taxonomy): domain Bacteria; phylum Pseudomonadota; class Alphaproteobacteria; order Rhodospirillales; family Defluviicoccaceae; genus CAKZLS01. The sequence goes on along the minus strand of CAVPAM010000049.1, from coordinate 3,625 downwards.
TCACCTTCTCGCGGAAAATCCAACATTTTACTGCCTCCTCGCCGACCCTGTGGGCACGCGGCTCCCGTTGTCAAAAGCGACACAAGAAGAAAACCGGGATGGACCTGAATGATCGCGTCCCGGGTTCACGTAATCGACAACGCATGGGCCTCATTGAAGTTCCATGTGGGGTGCTGTCGGTGACGTTCAAAGCGCGAACTTCTCACTCCGGTCGATTTTGCGACCGAGGCGTCCGCTGCGCTGTCTCCCTGTCGTTCAAGCGCCGGGCGATCTATTCGCGCCCGGTTCGATTTCGGTAAACTAACAATCAGTTGCAACTGACGCAAATGGAACGTTCGCCGATCGCCATTATTGCAAAGACCCTGTTCCGGCGGAAAAAAAGGCCCCGCGCAAACGGCGGGGCCTTGGTATCGCGGGGCGACAGGACCGGATCCAGGGCCCTCCGCCATCAAACCTTGCGATGAAACCCTAATACTGATTCTGCTGTTTCAACTTCTGGTTCTCGGCCTCCAACCGCCGCGCCCGCGCTTCCGCGCTCTCCCGCTTGGCGCGCTGATCGACGATGTAGCCGACGCCGCCGCCCACCGCCGCCCCCGCGCCAGCGCCGATGGCCGCGCCCGCCCCGGGAGCGCCGGCGAAAGCGCCGATGATGGCGCCCAGCGCGGCGCCGCCGGCCGCGCCGATTCCGGCTCCGCTCGCGGTTCGCTGCTCGGTCTCGTTCATGGTGCAGCCGCCGAGAACGACGACAATGGCGAGCAGCAAGGGGAAGATCAGGCGAAGATTTCCCAGGATGGGCAGGCCGCCCGTTTTCGCAATGGCATTGTTACTCATGGTTCGTTTTCCTTCCGCCCTCTGGACCAGCCCTATTTGTCGCACGGCCACTTGTTGACAACCGCCCTGAACACCGCATCCATCGGCGCTTCCGAGTGGTACTGGGGATTTGCCTTGGCGTACGCGACAAAGACATCGACGAGTTCCTTCCGCGTCGTCGTGTCCGGGGCGCAGGCGATCCGCGGAAAATCGTCCGCCTTCGCCAATGCGTCATGGAGGTGGATGCCGCCCTCGAAATACCCGACGCAAAAGGCCTTGGCCACGGCGTGATCCGGGTGGTTCGGCGGAACCGTGCACACGTCATAGAGATCTTTCGCCGAATCCAACTGGTAGTCGTCGAGATCGTAAATGTCGGGTCCGGCCGACTCGGCACCCGTTGCCGCAAATCCCACCGCCACCGCGAGCGACAGGGCCAACGCTGCTTTTCTCATAGGATCAACCCTCTTAATGAACGAATTCCGGCGAGCAAGCCGCCTCCGGTTCTCTCCACGCCCGGACCTTCGTTATAGGACGGCGGTCATGGGCGGACAAGCCCCCGGAAATGAATTGGGTATGAGGTTCGCCGCGCGGGCCATTCGCCAGGCCCCCTACTCCGCCGCGGACGGCACCGGCTCTTCCGCCGGACCGCTCGGGGAAGCGGCGCGATCGGACGGCCAATCGTCCTCGGGCATGGCGAGGTCGAGCGGCGTGCCGGTGGCGTGGGCATACAGAACGAGATCGTTCAGCATTTCCGCTTCCTTGTCGGCATGACGCTGGTTCCGGCGAATCGCCACCAGCTTGGTGAGCGCCTGAACGTTGAAGCCGTCGTGCTTGGCCTCGGACTTGACCTCCTTGAGGTCCTCCCGAAGCGCGTCGATCTCGTCGAGCAGGTGCGCGATTCGTTGCGCGTACGCGGTCAGTTTCTCGCCGGCGGCGGTGTTGCGGCCTATCATCTTCGGTTGCTCCTCGCAATTCGATCTCGGGCGGCGTCTTGGGCGCTGCAAGCCTTCCCGACGGGTTGGCGTGAAGCTGTGCCAGAAAAACGCCCCCAGGCCAACGATTGAAACCTGGGAGTCTTGGGGATAGAGCTTACACGGAGCGTAACCCCGGCGGCCGGACTTCCGTCCGTTCATCGCTCCTGAGCGGCGGGAATAGCCTCCATGACGACAGCCAGCCTCGCATTCGCCCCCGGCACCCTGCTTCGGTCGCTGCGAAGCGCCACCGGCCGCGCCCTCGCGACGGGCGCGCTCCGTTCGATCGAAACGGACCGGCATTTCATCGAACAGGGCGGCGTCCGGTTCCTCGTGCGCTCGGTTTCGAGCCTCGCGCGACGGGACCGGGCCCGAATCGGGGAAGCCGGAAAATCCGGCGACGGCGCGCGCCGTCGCAATCCCTTCCTGCCCTACGACCCGGACCTGTTCGTCGCCGATATATCCCCCACGCACCTGTGCCTGTTGAACAAGTTCAACGTGATGGACCATCACATGCTGATCGTCACCCGGGAGTTCGAGGATCAGCGCGCGCCCCTGACCGCCGCCGACTTCGCGGCCCTGTGGGCGTGCCTGACCGAAATCGACGGGCTCGGCTTCTACAACGGCGGGACCGCCGCCGGGGCCAGCCAGCCCCACAAGCATCTTCAGATCGTGCCCCTCCCGCTGGCAAGCGAGGGCCCGGCGATCCCGCTGGAGCCGCTTCTCGACGCGGCAACGGCCGGGCACGCGATCCAGGACCTGCCGAGCCTGCCGTTCGCGAACGCCTTCGTCCGGTTGGAACCGTCCCTGCTTCACGATGCGTCGGCCGCGACCGTCTTGGAGCAGCGGTACCGGACCATGCTGGACCGCGTCGGCGCGGACACGCGCCGGCGGCGGCGAAGCCGGATGGCCGCGTCCCTACAACCTGCTCGTCACCCGCCGATGGATGCTGCTGGTCCCGCGATCCCGCGAACATTTCGAGACGATCTCCATCAACGCCCTCGGTTTCGCCGGCTCCCTATTTGTCCGGGACAGCGAACAGGTGGAAACCATCAGACGCCACGGCCCGATGACCGCCCTCGCCGCCGTCGCCGTCCCTCGGGATCGCTCGTCCGCCGTCGTGCCCTGACAGGGTCCTAACGACCGGAAATCATCGCTTGGGAACCGCCCGTCCGCGTTCACGTGTTCGAAGACGCTTGCTCAAGGCGTTCCGCCAACCAAACCTTGATAATCGACTGGCGGGTGACGCCGAGCCGGCTGGCCTCCCTATCCAGGGATTCGATCATCCACTCCGGAAAATCCACGTTGACCCGTCTCTGCTTCTGGAGAGGACGACGTGCCTTGGCGAGATCCAGGGCACCGGTGACATCCTTTCCGTCATCGAAGTCGGCATCGAATTTCTTAGCCTTCATAGAGAGCGACCTCCTCCGCGCGAGAACGACGAACGGAAATAATGCGGATGGTCCCACGACGATGCGTGATCACCGCCGACCAATGTTTTCCCTCGATCCGCCCGATAACCAGAAATCTCGGTTCATCGGACGTTTTTGCCGGGATTTCAAAAAGCTCCGGATCACTCCACAGATCCCGGGCTTGAACGAAGTCTATCCCGTGTTTCGCTAAATTGGACCGGCTCTTCCGTTCATCATATTCGAATGAGAACATGGTATAAAAATTATACTATTTTTGGTGGGCGCGCAAATCCTCACCTGCGACATCCCTCTCGGGCTTTCGGATGCCGGCCGGAAAAGGGGTTCCGGCAGGTTCCGGGACATGTTACGGGACATGTTGCGGATCGCGTAAATTGGGATGCCAATTGAGTAAAATGTCCCCCGAACCTCGCG
>CAVPAM010000048.1:0-28887 GCA_963701445.1 uncultured Alphaproteobacteria bacterium | reverse complement strand
GACGTGCTCGTGGCCCAGGGCGATCTCGCCCAGGCGCTGGAGAGCTACCGGGCGTCCCTGGACATCGCCGAGCGGCTGGCCGGGGCCGATCCGGGAAACGCCGGGTGGCAACGCGATCTGTCGGTGTCGCACGACAAGATCGGCGACGTGCTCGAGGCCCAGGGCAATCTCGCCCAGGCGCTGGAGAGCTACCGGGCGTCCCTGGACATCGCCGAGCGGCTGGCCGGGGCCGATCCGGGAAACGCCGGGTGGCAACGCGATCTGTCGGTGTCGCACAACAAGATCGGCGACGTGCTCGTGGCCCAGGGCAATCTCGCCCAGGCGCTGGAGAGCTTCCGGGCGTCCCTGGCCATCGCCGAGCGGCTGGCCGGGGCCGATCCGGGAAACGCCGGGTGGCAACATGACGTGGCGATCTCGCATAGCAAGCATCGGCATGGTCGCGGCAGAGAACGGTGAGCGCGAAGAGGCGTTGCGCGGCCTACCGGCAGTGGCCTCGGGATCATGGCGACGGCTTGTGGAGTTGGCGCCGGACCATGCCGCGTTCAGGCGGGACTCACGATTGGTTCGAGGCCCAAATCGCGGAGTTGGGTGAATGAGGGCGCCCGAGCCTCCCCCCGCCGTCACCGCGAGGAGCGAAGCGACGCGGCGGTCCAGCGCCGTGCATGCCGCGAGCGCCGGCTCTGGATCGCCGCGCTTCGCTCGCGATGACGGCGGGGATGACGGCGGGAACGGTCGCGCCACCCCGTCCTCGCGAGGAGCGGAGCGGCGCACCCCGGAAGCCCGCATGTGACGGTCGGTAACGCTACTTTTTTATGTTTTTCAATTTATTATTAGTAAGCTATCAAAACTTACTAAACTTTTTTATCATAAATTATATTTAATATATTGATTTTAATGAAATCCACCAAACCAAAATCGGCTTCCGCCGGCGGATTTCTACTGTGCATGGGGTTGTTTTGCAAAAAACGCGTTACACCCCCCCCCCCGCGCCGCCATGCCGTCCGTCGCAAGGGCTTTCTATCCGGGCGCGCGGGCGTTACTTATCCGGGGCGCGCAATGGAGGGTCGGGAAGCGGACGGATGACGGGACAGCTTGGGATGAACCTACGCGGACTCACGGCGTCGATGGTCGTGGCCGCCGTCATGGCGGCGTGGCCGTCGCGCGTCGACAGCCGGCCGCCGCCCGGACCGCGAGCCGGCCGCCGCCGAGCCGCAGGTGCTGGCGCTGCCCTTTCCGTTCTACAACGAGCACTTCGGAGGCGCGCTCGGGTTCGTCTACGGGCTGAACGGGTTTCCCGAGAAGCAGTCGCGCCTGATCGGCACGGCCTTCGCCGGGACACAGGGCGCCGCCATGCTGTTTCTCGCCGGACAGGACCTGCGCCTGCCGTGGCTCGGCCGCCTGTTCATCGATCCGGTGTTTTCCATCGGCTATTTCGACGACACCAAGAGCTACATCGACGGCAACCCGCGCTTTCGCGGCGAGACGGCCGGCAGCAACACGTCGAATTCGAGCAACTACATCAGCGGCAGCGGGGTGGATTCCTTCGCGCGCAGCCGTTTCAAGTATCTCCTGCCCATCGGTCACGGCCGCGACGAGATCGTGCCGGACTACCAGCTGGAACGGGGCCTGCTCGTTTCGGGAGAGACCGGCGCCACGTCGCTCAATCCGCTGGACAGCGGCCGGACGTTCGTCTCCGTTCTGCCGTTCTATCGCAACCAGCGGATCGACACCGAGGATATCGACAAGGACGAGTTCAAGACCAACGGCATCGACGCCGCGGTGTTCTGGGACAACCGCGATTTCCCGCGCAATCCGTCGCGCGGCCAGGGCGTGCGCTTTGAGGTCTCGCGGGACTTCGGCTGGTTCGACAGCGATTCGTCGTGGACGGTGCTGGAGGGCGAGGTGGATCAGTACGTGGACTTCGGCGCGTCCGACTGGTTCCGCCAGCGGGTTCTCGCCCTCGACTTCTGGACGGCGCATTCGCCGAGCTGGAACGTGTCGTCGTCCGGACAGGTCTCCAATCGCCCGCCGTCGTATACCGGGGCGACGCTCGGCGGGCTGTGGCGGATGCGCGGCTATCCGACCCAGCGGTTCAGCGACCAGTCGGCCATCTACTACGCGGCCGAGCTGCGCCTGATCCCGGACTGGAACCCCTTCGACGCCTGGCCCAGGATCCAGAAGTTCGTCGGCGTCGAGTGGCTGCAGTTCGTGCCGTTCGTCGAGGTCGGCCGCGTCGCCCCGTCCTACGACCTGCGCAACCTGCATTCCAGCATGAAACTGAGCGGCGGGATCGGCCTCAGGGCCTTCGCCAACGGGTTCATCGTCCGCGCCGACGCGGCCGTCTCCGACGAGGACTTCGGCATCCAGATGATGATCAGCCAGCCGTTTCAGTTCTGACGCGGCCGGTTCGGGGTCGGCCGATCTCGGGACCGCCGGTATCGACGGCCCCGGTTTCGGCCTTGCCTCGGCCTTACCTGCCTTCCTGGCGCCGCCACTCGTTGAACAGCCGCTGCTCCTCGATTTCCCGCTCGACCTCGGCCTGCTGCAGGGCGCGCTGGCGCTCGAAATCCAGTTGCCGCTGCATCGCCCGGTCCCGGGTTTCCTCGGTCTGCGCGATCCGGCGCTGCTCCGCCTGGCGGTCGATCGTCGCGTTGCCCGCCATGCCGCCCACGGCGCCGCCGATCAGCATCGCCGAGGTGTTGTTGCCGAAGATCGCGCGTCTGGCGCCGGCCCCGAGCGCGGCGCCGCCGACGGTTCCCACGCCGGGACCGCCCGAGCCGGACTCGCACCCGGCGACGGACAGGCCGGCGATGGCCACGAACACCGCCGCCCACGATGAAGAGCGCATGGTTTTTCGGAATGACCGGATCGTCATCGTCCCACCTCCGTCCGTACGGCCTCGACCATCTCGTCGTACGACAGGGCGTCGTCCTGGTTCTTGTCGGCCGCCCTGAACGCATTGACCTTGAACGCCATGACCTCGTCGAAGGTCAACGCGCCGTCCTTGTTTCCGTCCACCCGGGAAAAGCTGACCGCCGGATGCGGTTGCAACTCGTTGGGCGTCAGTTTGCCGTCGCGGTTGGCGTCGAGCCCGCTGAACGCCGCCGCCGCGTCCCGCGCGAACTCGCCGAGGTCCACCCGATTGTCGCCGTCGGTGTCCGCCGCTTCGAACGCCAGTTGTTGGTATACGGCGCCGAACTCCATGGGATTGGGCAATGTCTGCGCCGGCGCGCCCGCCGCCGCCAGGACCACCGGTCCGGCGATGGCACAGCCGAACCAGACACGTTTCGCAATACCGAGCATGTACTGTCCTCTCTCGCGATGATGCACTCTCCGCCCCGCTTATACCAACGACCCCGGGGCGTCGTCCATGGCGACGAGCCCCGAAATCTAATCGCCATCCAGCAGGGTGGCGGCCGCCGTGTAGGGGTCGATCTTCTGGGCGAGCGCGCCGTCGATCAGGCGCTCGAGCTTGTCCCGGCCCTTGCCCAGCAGGCGCTCGCGGACGATGTCCTCGGCGGCCTTGACGATGCGCATTTCGAGGATCTTCCGCCGCCGGCCCGCCATTTCGCCGGTGTCCACCAGGTGGCGGCCGTGGGCGTCGATGGTGGCCACCAGATCGCCGACGCCCTCGCTGTTCTGGGCGGAGGTGGGCAGCACCGGCACCGTCCAGGTGGACAGGCCGCTGCCGATGGCGCCGAGCTTGAGCATGGAGCGCAGGTTGACCAGGGTGTGCAGCGCGTCGGGGCGGTCGCACTTGCTGACCACGTGGATGTCGGCGATCTCCAGCACGCCGGCCTTGATCGCCTGGACCTCGTCGCCGAGGCCGGGGGCGGAGACCACGATCACCGTGTGCGCCGCCTGGACGATGTCCACTTCGTCCTGGCCGACGCCGACGGTCTCGATGATCACCACGTCGAAGCCCGCCGCGTCCATGATATCGGCCACGTCGAGGCTGGCCCGCGCCAGGCCGCCGAGTTCGCCGCGCGTCGCCATGCTGCGGATGAACACCCCGGGGTCGCCGGTGAGATCGGCCATGCGGATGCGGTCGCCGAGGATGGCGCCGCCGGAGAACGGGCTCGACGGGTCGATGGCGACGATGCCCACCGTGCGCCCCGATTCGCGGATCTTCTGGGTCAGCGCCCGGGCCATGGTGGACTTGCCGCTGCCCGGCACCCCGGTGAGGCCCACCACGTGGGCGCGGCCGGCGTGGCGGTGCATCTCGGCGAGCACCGCGCGATGGGCGCCGCCGGAGGATTCGGCCATCGACATCATCCGGGCGACGCTTTTGCGCCGGCCCTCCAGAACCTCGGCGATCAGCGGGTTGTCGGTGTTCGGCGGCGGGGTCCGGTTCGCCTCAGCCATGGCTCGCGTCCCTGTACTCGCGGGCGAGGCGGACGTAGTGCGGCGCGGTGGCGGCGATGCTCTTGCCGTCGGCCTCGCTGAGATCGCGGACCCGCTTCGCCGGCGTGCCGGCCCAGAGCTCGCCCGGCGGCACCCGCTTGCCCGGCGTGATCAGGGCGCCGGCCGCCACCATGGCGCCGCCGGCGATCACGCAGCCGTCCATCACCGTCGCCCGCATGCCGATGAAGCAGCCGTCCTCCAGGGTGCAGGCATGGATCAGGGCCATGTGGCCGATGGTGATGTGGTCGCCGATGTAGGTGCCGTACTTCTCGCGCGACACATGGACCACCGTGCCGTCCTGGATGTTGGTGCCGGCGCCGATGCGGACCTCGTTGACGTCGCCACGAATGACGCAACCGAACCAGATGTTGGTGTCCTCGCCGATCTCCACGTCGCCGATGATGGTGGCCGTGGGCGCGATGAAGGCCGACGCGGCGATGCGCGGAGAGACACCCCGGTATGGCAGAATGATTCCGGACATTGGTCTTTTTCCCCTTTTCTTGTTCTGGTCCACGAGACTCGACGCGAGGCCTTTTTTCAGCCATTTCCGCCGCGCCCGCAAGAGCGCCGCGCAATTTTGCTTGCGTGACCCGAGCGCCGGGCGCCCATTCCACCGGGTCGCCGTGGGGCCGTTCGGCCGGGATGCCGGGCGTCTATTTGACCAGGGCGCTGAGTTCCTTGAACTCGGGCGTGCCGGCCTTCTCCAGCCACTCGAACACCACCATTTCCGTGGTCACCACGCGGGCGCCGGCGTGGCGCATGCGTTCCAGCGCGGCGGCGTGGTTGGCGGGCGTCCGCGACGACGTGGCGTCGGCCACCACGAACACCGCGTTTCCGCTCTCCAGAAGCTGCTCCACCGTCTGCAGGACGCACACGTGGGCCTCGATGCCGGCGACCACCGCCATCGGCCGGCCGGTTTGGCGGAACCGCCCGGCGAAGCCCGCGTCGTTCATGCACGAGAAATGCATCTTCTCCACCACCGCGCCGTCCGGCACGAATTCGGCCACCGCGTCCACCGTCGGCCCGAGGCCCCGGCGGTATTGCTCCGAGACCAGCACCGGCACGTCGAGCCGGCGGGCGGCCTTGAGCAGCAGCCGGGTGTTGTCGACGACCGCCCGTTCGGCGGCCATGGCGGGCGCCAGCCGGGCCTGCACGTCCACCACGAGAAGGCATGATTTGTCCCTGGAGATCAGCATGGTCGGAGATCCTCTGCGGCGGTGATGGTTCAGCCTATCGCAAAGCGCGCGCGACGCCAAGGAAGCCGGCCGTCGCGAGGGACTCGACAAGAGTTGACTTCCGCGTGCAAATACCTATGCTCCGAAACTGATCGTGGTAATATTTAAGCGTTACTCTCAGTACTTAGTGGTCATACAGTCCCCACCGCATGGATTTTTCTGATTTGGGGCTCAGCGGCGACGTGCTTCGCGCCGTTACGGATGCTGGATACCAGCACCCCACGCCCATACAAGAGCAAGCAATTCCCATTATCCTGATGGGCCGCGACATCCTTGGTTGCGCCCAGACCGGTACCGGGAAAACCGCGTCGTTCACCCTGCCGATGATCGAGATCTTGGCCGCCGGGCGCGCGAAGTCGCGCATGCCGCGATCGCTGATTCTCGAACCCACGCGCGAACTCGCCACCCAGGTGGCGCAGAACTTCGAGACCTACGGCAAGTATCACCGTCTGTCCAAGGCGCTGTTCATCGGTGGCGAGTCCATGGCCGAGCAGCTCAAGGTCCTGGAGCGTGGCGCCGACGTGCTGATCGCCACCCCCGGGCGGCTGCTCGACGTGTTCGATCGCGGCCACCTTTTGCTCACCGACACCAAGATCCTGGTCATCGACGAAGCCGACCGGATGCTGGACATGGGGTTCATTCCCGACGTGGAGCGCATCGTCTCGATCGTGTCGCGCATGCGCCAGACGCTGTTCTTCTCGGCGACCATGCCGCCGGCGATCCGCAAGCTCGCCGACGCTTTCCTGCGCAATCCCAAGGAAATCACCGTCTCGCCGCCGTCGACGCCGTCGGAAAACGTGGTCCAGGGCCTGCTGGTCTGCGAGGGCGGCGCGAGCCAGAAGGAAAAGCGCGACGCGCTCAGGCACCTGCTGCAGAGCGAGGACGTGGGCAACGCCCTGATCTTCTGCAATCGCAAGCGCGAGGTGGGCGTGGTCTGCCGGTCGCTGCTGCGCCACGGCTACGACGTGGCCATGCTTCACGGCGACATGGCCCAGTCGGCGCGCACCGAGGTGTTGGAGCGGTTCAAGCGCGGCGAGATCAAGATGCTGGTGTGCAGCGACGTGGCCGCCCGCGGCCTCGATATCGCCGGCATGTCCCACGTGTTCAACTTCGACGTTCCCACCGCCGCCGAGGACTATGTCCATCGCATCGGCCGGACGGCGCGCGCCGGACTAGAGGGCCGCGCCCTGACCATCGCCACGCCGGAGGACGGCAAGTACGTGGCCGGCATCGAGCAACTGATCGGACGGGAGATCCCCCGCATCACCGTGCCCGAGGTGGAAACGGCGGAACTGGACATGTCGGGCGGAAAATCGCGCCGCCGCAAGTCCGACGCCGAGCGCCGGGGCCGCCGTCCCGGCAGATCGGCGGGCTCGTCGCGGACGCCGGCGCAACCGGCTTCCCGGAGCCACCCCCGGCCCCACTCGCACGCGCCGGACACGTCCGCCGCCGAGCCCCGGCCAGAGCCGAGGGTGGAGCCCCGGCCCGAGCCAAAAGTTGACCCACGGCCCGAGCCCAAGGCGCGCGCGGCGACGCCGCCTCATAGGGCAACCGAGCACAAGGCAACCGAACAGCCGGCCGGGAACAAGAAACGGGAACCGCGGCGGGATCGCGGCAAGCCCGACTCGCCGGTGGTCGGCATGGGCGACCACGTCCCCGCCTTCATGATGCGCGAAGTGAAATTCGACAAGAAAAGCTAGCGCGAGGCACCTCGCCGAAAAACCGGATGTAAGGCGATTCGGCTCAAAAAACACTCGCCCGGGGCGATGGGGACCGCTACGACTGCGGCGATCTCAGAAACGCGATGATCTCCCGGCGCTCTTCCGGGTCCTGAACCCGGATGGTCTTGGTTGTGCCCGGCGCGAATTTGTCGGCGTCGGCCAGGTACGCGTCGAGATCCTCCTCGGTCCACACGCCGCCCTTCTTCAGCAACGCCGGGGAATATCCGTACCACGCGCGGTCCCGGCCCTTTTCGGCGCCGACGATCCCGTAAAGGTTGGGCGCGTAGCGAAACGGACCGTTGGCCTCGACGCTATGACAGACCACGCATTTCTCGGCGGCGGTTCCCCGTCCGGCCGGCTCGGCCCGGTAGCGGATGGTGGCGTCCGCGGCCCACGCCGAGGACGCGGCCGCCCATGCCGCCGCCGCCGTCACGGCCCACAGCGCGACGCGCCATGTCGTCCCTGAACGCAATCTCGTTTTCCACCGAATCCCAGTCATCGCGGCCCTCCCCAAAACCTTAGTTTTTATGGGGTCCGATGATAGCCGAACTCCGCCGTGTTCGCCACATTTGCATCCGCCCTCCTCCGATGGGTTAATGATTTGCGCCTGATGGCTCATTTGGGTTAATTATGATGTCCTAATCAGGGCGGTGGCGAACGGGATGGCCGCCGCGAACTTGACGGTGGCAAAATCAGGCGAGGCAGGGGACGGTGGTTTCAATGAAGGGGGGCTTGCGGCCGCGCCGCGCGGCGGTCATCCGGGATTGGATTGGGCGGAATGAACCGCGCTTGATGCTGGCCGGCGCGGTCGGCGCGTGCCTGCTCGCGTCCGATCCGGTGCAAGCGGCGGGCTTCGCCATCCGCGAGCAGAGCGTCTCCGGTCTCGGCAACGCCTTCGCCGGCGGGGCCGCGGCCGCGGAAGACCCCAGCTTCATGTTCTTCAATCCGGCGGCGCTCGCCCGCCAGAACGGTCACCAGATCGACACGTCCACCACCTATATCCGGCCGGTCATCACCTTCGACGTCAAGGCCGCCAGCACGGCCGGCGGCGTTCCCATCGGTGGCGGCGATGGCGGCGGCGACATCGCCGACGATCATATCCTGCCGGCCCTCTACGCGGTGGCGGACCTGAGTCGCGCCATCGATTTCGTCGACAACGTCCGCGTCGGCCTCGCCGTCACGGCACCGTTCGGCCTCGAAACCGACTACGACAGCGGTTGGGCGGGCCGCTATCACGCGTTGCAATCGAAACTGACCAGCGTGAACCTGAACCCCACCCTGGCCTTCGACCCCGTCAAGGGACTCTCCGTCGGGATCGGTCTGCAAGCGCAGTACGTTGACGCCGAACTGAGCAACGCCATCGATTTCGGGACCATCGCCGCCGGCGTTCCCTCGCTCGCCCCGGCGGCCCGGCCCACGCAACAGGACGGCAAGGCTCGTGTCGAGGGCGATGACTGGGGTTTCGGCTGGACGGCGGGCGTGCTCTACGAGCCGTGGACCGGGACCCGCTTCGGAGTCAGTTACCGCTCTCAAGTCAAACACGATCTGAAGGGAGACGCCCGGTTCCGTCTGGACTCCGACGGCGTCGGCCAGGCCATATCGAGCGCCACCGGCGCGTTCACCAGCACCGGCGCCGAGGCCAAGCTGGAAACTCCGGAAACCCTCATGTTCGGCGCGTATCACGATATCGACGACCAGTGGTCGGTCATGGCCAACGCGGCGTGGACCCGCTGGAGCCGCAACAAGGAGCTGAGGATAAAATTCGACAACCCGGCCCAGCCCGACAGCGTCACTGAAAACGACTGGAACGATTCATGGTTCGTGGCGGCCGGCGCCACCTATCGTCCGACCCCGGCGTGGGCGATCCGCGTCGGCGCGGCCTTCGACCAGAGCGCCGTTCCCAGCCGGACGAGGACGCCCCGGGTCCCCGACTCCGACCGCTATTGGCTGAGCCTCGGCGCGGGGTACCGTTTCTCGGACGCCATCGATTTGAACATCGGCTACACCCACATTTTCACCCCCGACGCCTCCGTCCGCCTGGAAGCGGATCAACCGGGCAACACGACGCGGGGCAATCTATCGGGCAACGTGGAAAGCTCGGTGGACATCGTCGGCGTGCAGCTCCGCTGGGTGTTTTGAGACCGCGCTCCCGGGCGTTCGGTCCGGGACGCCATTTCAACGCCGGCTGGATATGGCGCGGGAAAACACCCGGGATCGCCACATTTTCAAAAAAATCCCCATTTGGGTCAGTTTTTCTGGGACGCACGATGCCAAGACGTTAAAGTTCAGGGTGATCGTTCCCGATGCGCGCCAGCCGGGGAGACCCGCGCGCGAGGCGATCGAGCGGCGCACAGGGGGAACAGGAAGTGGGGTTGGGGTGAAGGAATCCGTCCACGCCGGCACGGACCTTGATCGGAATGGTCATGGCGAGACGATCGAGCACGATCTGCTCAAGATCGTCTTCGACAACACCCTGATCGTACTCGCCGCCAACCTGATCAATGGAACCCTGATCGCCGGTGTCTTCTACGGAGTCCATCCGTCGCCGCTGGTTGTCGGCTGGTGGGCGTTGATGGTCCTCATGGTCGCGGCGCGGGTCGTCCTCTGGCTCTGGTACCGCGGAGGCGCCGGATCGAACCGCCGGTGGTCGCGCGTCGCCATCGCCAGCGCCGCCGTCAGCGGGGTTCTGTGGGGAGCCGCGGGGCTCCTGTTCTATTCCCCGGAGGACGTCACCCGAACCATGGTTCTGGCTTTCATTCTCGGCGGCATGGGGGCCGGAGCCGTTTCCGCGCTCGCGCCCTGCCTGCCCGCCTTCCATGCGTACCTGCTTCCGTCAGTCCTGCCCTTCTCCCTCCGCCTCGTCATGGAGGGCGACCTGCATCATTGGGTCATGGCGGCCGCGGTCGGTCTGTATCTCGTATCGCTCTGTCTTCTCGGCCGAAGGGCGAACCGCTGGCTGACCGAGTCGGTGTCGCGCCGTCTCGCGAACGAGAGCCTCATTCACTCGCTCGAACGCCGGGTCGCGGAGCGCACCAGCGAACTCAAGGACGTCAACACGCGGCTGCACCTCGATATCGCCGAGCGGGTGCGGGCGGAAACGGCTCTCGCCGATTATGCCGACCGCCAGGCCGCGATCGCGGACTTCGGCCGGTTGGCGCTCTCCGGCATGGAAATCGGCGTCTTGTTCGACAATGCCGTTTCGCTGGTCCGCGACCGGCTTGCCGTCGCCGGCGCCGCGGTCATCGAAACCTCGGCGGAGAGCGGTGAGCGGATCGTCCGGGCGTCGGCCGGCGTGGCCCCTTCCACGCTTGCGCCGGCGTCCCGCCCCGGCCTGTCCGACCATCTCCCCGTCGGCCTGAGGACCGATCCAAGGCTCGGCGACGAGGACCCGGCCATAGTGGCGGGCCCGGAAGCGCTTTCGACCGGGCCGGGATCATACCCGGGGTCCGGTGCCCGGGCGGACAGCGCCCAGGCCGTCATCTCCAACCGCCAGTACCCGTTCGGCGTTCTGGTGGCGCTTTCGGACGCGCCGCGCGATTTCTCCCGAATCGACATGAGCTTCCTCAGGTCCATCGCCAATATGCTGACCTCCGCGATCGAGCGAAAACGCGCGGAACAGGACATCGAGCACCTGGCGCTTCACGATCCGCTGACCGGACTGCCCAACCGCGAACTGTTCCGGAATCACCTGTATCAGGAACTGGCGCGGCTCCGGCGCGGCCGGGGCATGCTCGCCCTGCTCCTCCTCGACCTCGATCATTTCAAGGACGTCAACGATACGCTCGGTCATCCCATCGGCGACCTGCTACTGGAGACCGTCGCGCGGCGTCTCAAGGATTGCGTTCGCGAGGTCGACGCGCCGGCCCGGCTCGGCGGCGACGAGTTCGCGGTGATCCTGTCCGACCTTCGCTCGCCGGAAGAGGCGGCGGCGGTCGCCCGCAAGATCGTCGCCCGTGTTTCAGAACCGTTCGTCCTGGACGGCCACAAGACCCGCGTGGGGGCCAGCATCGGGATCACGCTCTGCCCGCACGACGGCTCCGACGTGGATGGCCTGCTGCGCAACGCCGATCTCGCCCTCTACCGCGCCAAGACGGAGGAACGGAACACCTACCGCTTCTATTCCGCCGACATGACCGTGCAGATCGAGGACCGCAAGGCCCTGGAACACGACCTGATCGACGCCATCGAACGCGACGAGCTGTTCATGGAATACCAGCCACAATTCGATCTCGCGACGAAACGGCTCGCCGGCGCCGAGGCGCTGGTGCGGTGGCGCCACCCCACGCGCGGACTGCTGGTGCCCGACGTCTTCATCCCGGTGGCCGAGATGACCGGTCTGATCGTTCCGCTCGGCCGCTGGGTCCTCGAGCGCGTGGCGGCGGACATGCGCGAGATGAGCGCCGCCGGATCGGCGCCGGACTTCGTCGCCACCAACATCTCCCTGAGCCAGTGCCGGAGCGGCGACCTGGTGGAGGCGGTGAAGCGCATCGCCGCGCGGGACGCGCGAGGGCTATGACTGGCTGGAGATGGAGGTGACGGAACACCTGTTCCTGCCCCCCAGCGACGGGATCGAGACGCTTCGGCGGCTGAGAAGCCTCGGCGTCACCATCTCCATCGACGATTTCGGCACCGGCTATTCCAGCTTCGGCCGCCTGATCAACCTGCCCGTCGACAAGATCAAGATCGACCGGTCGTTCGTCGCCGGAGTGGGCAACAGCCGCAACGCCGAGATGCTCGTCCGAGCGATCATCGCGCTGGCCAAGAGCCTCGGAATGACGGTGACGGCCGAGGGCATCGAGACCGAGCGAACAGCTCGCCTTCCTCACCGCCGAGGGCTGCACCTTCGGCCAGGGCCATTACCTCGGCGCCCCCCTCCCGCCCGAGGAACTCGCGGCGATGCTGCATAAGGAAAACGGCACCTCCGCCTTGGATCCTGACGCCGGCGATTGCTGACACAGAGTCGAGACGGCTGGGCGCGCTGATGCCATCCCCCTATTCCGCCGCGTCGCATAAGGGCTACGGATTTGGGGCTGTCGGCAGGGTCGCGAGGAACGCTTGGATCTTGGCGGAGGCGCCGTGGGCGTCGAGGTCGTTGTGGCCGGCTTCGGGGATCCACAGGGACTCCTTCGGGGCGACGGCGGCGGCGTAGAGGGCCTCGCCGTGGCTGAAGGGGATGACGCGGTCCCGGCCGCCGTGGACGATCAGGACCGGCGCCCGGATTTCCGCGATCTTGGACCGGGACTCGAAGCGGTCCTTCATCAGCCATCGCACCGGCGCCCACGGATAGTGCTGGGCGCCGGCGTCCACCGCCGAGGTGAACGGCGCTTCCAGGACCACCGCCGCCACCGGCTCGGACGCGCGCGCCTGCTCGAGGGCGATCTGCACCGCGACGCCCGTGCCGAGCAATTCGCCGTAGAGCACGGTGTCGCCCGGCGTGACCCCCCGGGCGGCGAGGAAGGCCATGGCGGCGCGCCCGTCGGCGTAGAGGCCGTCTTCCGTCGGACTGCCGGGATTGCCGCCGTAGCCGCGATAGCTCACCAGCAGCATGCCGTAACCAGCATCCAGGTAGGGTCGCGCCTTGTCGCCCCGGTAGCCGATATGGCCGCCGTTGCCATGGAAATAGACCAGGGTCGGTCGGCCGTCGGCGGCCGGCTTGTACCACGACATCAATCTCAGTCCGTCTGCGGTCTCGAGGGTGACCGGCGCCATGTCCGGCACGCCGCTTTCGGCCGGCGACGGCGTCGCGGTGCTCGGCACGTAGAGGAGGCCGCGCTGGAAGGTGTACATGCCCCCGACCACCGCGAGGTATCCCGCGACCACCAGCCCCACGAACCCCACCGCCGTCACGAGACGGGCCTTTCCGCCATCGGACCGCGTCGTCTCCGGCGGGCCGGCAGGGGCGATACCCGTTGTTCACGGATCACGGGAGGACTGCCGCTCAACCCTTGATGCACGCGAACCGTGCCTCCGTCGGCGTGTTGAGCGGGCATTTATAGAACCGCTCGGTCACGAGGCGCGCCGTCTTGCCGTACTTGCCGCATTCCGCCTCGGCGATCTCCAGCGCCTGGGCCGGCGTGCTCTCCCAATCGCTGTAGCAGACGGTCACGAAGTCGCGGTCCTCGGGTGCCTTGCGGAAGTCCTCGGACTCGCGATTGAATTCGTCCTTGGTGAAGACATGGGGCGCGCCGCAGGCCCCGAGACCCACGGCGAGGACCGCGAAGACGACGAGAAGCGCCAGCGCGCCGGCGCTCCGCCGTCCCTGTCCGCGCGCGGCTCACGGTCCCGCCTCGCCGTCGTCGAGCGACAGCAACTGGGTGTTGCCGCCCGCCGCCGCGGTGTTGACGGTCAGCGTGCGCTCGGTGGCGAAGCGGTGCAGATAGCGGGGGCCGCCGGCCTTCGGGCCGGTCCCCGACAGGCCCTCGCCGCCGAAGGGTTGGACGCCCACGACGGCGCCGATCATGTTGCGGTTCACGTATGTGTTTCCCACCCGGAGCCGTTTATGGACGCGACGGGCGAAGCCGTCGACCCGGCTGTGAATGCCGAGGGTGAGACCATAGCCGCTGGCGTTGATGGATTCCATCACCGCGTCGAGGCGGTCGCCGGGATAGGAGACGACGTGGAGGATGGGCCCGAATATCTCGCGCTCCAGCACCTCCAGCCGGTCGATGGCGTAGGCCCGGGGCGCGAAGAAGGTTCCGTGGCGGCACGCTTCCGGCAGGGTCACGGCATGGATGAGACGGCCCTCGCGGTCCATGCGCGCCGCGTGGGCCTCCAGCATGGCCCGCGCGTCGTCGTCGATCACCGGTCCCACGTCGGTCTCCAGCAGCCCGGGATCGCCCACCCGCAACTCCGCCATGGCGCCCGCCAGCATGGCCTCGACCCGTTTCACGATATCGCGCTGGACGAACAGCACCCGGAGCGCCGAGCAGCGCTGCCCGGCGCTCTGGAACGCGGACGCGATCACGTCGGTCACCACCTGTTCGGGCAGCGCCGTGGAGTCCACGAGCATGGCGTTGAGGCCGCCGGTCTCCGCGATCAGGGGCACGATGGGACCGGGGCGCGCGGCCAGCGTCTGGTTGATCGCCCGCGCCGTGTCCACCGAACCGGTGAAGGACACGCCGCCCACCCGCGCGTCCGCGATCAGCCGGGCGCCCACGGCGCCGTCGCCGGGAAGCAGGTTCAGCACGCCCTTCGGCACGCCGGCGGCGTGGAATATGCCCACCGCCCGCGCCGCGATCAGCGGCGTCTGCTCGGCCGGCTTGGCGACCACGGCGTTGCCCGCCGCCAGCGCCGCCGAAACCTGGCCGCAGAAGATGGCGAGCGGGAAATTCCACGGACTGATACAGGCGAACACGCCGCGACCGCGCAGTTCCACCTGGTTTCTCTCGCCGGTGGGTCCGGGCATGTCCATGGGGCGGGCGAAGTCGGCGCGCGCCCGCTGGGCGTAGTAGCGGCAGAAATCCACCGCCTCGCGCACCTCGGCGACGGCGTCGGCGATGGTCTTTCCGGCCTCGCGGACGCAGAGCGCCATCAGCTCCGGCATGGCCTGTTCGAGACCGTCCGCCGCGCGGTCCAGGCACGCCGCGCGATCACCGGCCGGCGTGGCGTCCCAACTCAGGGCGGCCTGCGCCGCCGCCGCCAGCGCCGCGTCGACGGCGTCCGCGCCAGCCTCCCGAACCGCGCCGACCTTGCGGCGGCGGTCGGCGGGATCGGTGACGGCCCGGTCTGCGGCGCTCGGTGCCTCGCGGCCGGCCACGAGCGGCGCGGCGCTCCACGGTCCCCGGGCGGCGTTCATGGACGCGGCGAGGTTCTGGAGCGCCATCGGATCGGCGAGATCCACGCCCCGCGAATTGCGCCGCTCGCCGGCGAACAGGTCCGGCGGCAGCGGGATGCGCGGATGGGCCTTGGGCGTCGCCCGGGCCGCCCGTTCGATGGGATCGGCCACCAGGTCCGCGATGGGGGCGTCTTCGTCGACGATGCGGTTGACGAAGGAGGTATTGGAGCCGTTTTCCAGCAGCCGCCGCACCAGGTAGGCGAGCAGTTCCTCGTGACTGCCCACCGGCGCGTAGACCCGGCAGCGGATGCCGAAGCCCTCGGGGCCCATGGCGTGATCGTACAGATCGTCGCCCATGCCGTGCAGCCGCTGGAACTCGAAGCCCCGGAAGTCGCCGGCAAGCTCCACCACCGCCGCCAGGGTGTGGGCGTTGTGGGTGGCGAACTGGGCATGGAAGGCATCGCGGGCGGCCAGCATTTTCCGCGCGCACGCGATGTAGGAGACGTCGGTGTTCATCTTGCGCGTGAACACCGGATAGCCGGCCGAGCCCCTGCTCCTGGGCGCGCTTGATCTCGGCGTCCCAGTACGCGCCCTTGACCAGCCGCACCGACAGCCGCCGGCCCTCGTCCCGGGCGAGCGCCGCCAGCCAGTCGAGCAGCGCCGGCGCGCGCTTCTGATAGGCCTGCACCGCCAGACCGAAGCCCTCCCAACCGGCGAGGTCGGGATCGCGGAACACCGCCTCAACCACGTCGAGCGTCAGATCCAGCCGGGCCGCCTCCTCGGTATCGACGCAGAGCCCCATGTCGAAGGTCTTGGCCTTCGCGGCCAGTGCCTTCACCCTGGGGATCAGTTCGGCGAGAACCCGGTCGCGCTGCGCCGTCTCGAAGCGCGGGTGCAGCGCCGACAGCTTGATGGAAATACCCGGGCTGTCCACCAGTCCGCGCCCCGCGCCCTCCCGCCCCACCGCGCCGATGGCGCGCGTGTAGGCCTCGAAATAGCGCTCGGCGTCCTTCGCGGTGTGCGCCGCCTCGCCCAGCATGTCGTAGGAATGGACATAACCCTTGTCGTCGCGGGCGCGGGCCAGCGCCTCCTCGATGGTCCGCCCCATGACGAACTGGCGCCCCATGATGCGCATGGCCTGGACCATGGCCTGGCGGATCACCGGCTCGCCGCTGCGCGCCACCAGCCGCTTCAGCAACGAGCGCGGATCGCGCAGCGCCTCGCCCTCGATGCGCACCAGCCGGCCGGTCAGCATCAGCGCCCAGGTGGACGCGTTGACGAACAGCAATTCGCTCTGGCCCATGTGGCGGTCCCAATGGGCGCCGCCGATCTTGTCGGCGATGAGCTTGTCGGCGGTGTCCGCGTCCGGCACCCGGAGCAGCGCCTCGGCGAGGCACATGAGCATCACGCCTTCCTGGCTGGACAGGTCGTATTCGTGCATGAAGGCGTCGAGGCCGCCGTCGTCGCGGGCCTTCTCGCGGATCCGCTCCACCATGGTCGTCGCCATCGCGGCGATGCGCCGGCGGGCGCCCAGTCCGGGATCGGCCTCGCGGATCAGCGCCTCGACGCACCCCTCCTCGTCGGCCAGGGTGGCGGCGCGGATGGCCGCGCGCAGCGGGTCGGGATCCTGGAAATCGCCAACAAAGGTCATCGCCGCGCCCTGTCCCCGTCCAATATTGAAGTCCCTGTTCGATTAAATGGGGCCGTACCGGCGAACGCTACAAGAGCGGCCGCGTCATTTCAAATGTTCAGCGGTTGTACGGTGACGGCAAACCCCTCATGATGCCAACTTACTAGGAGAGAGGAGCGGTGCATGGCGGCGCCACTGGTTGTCGGGATGAGCGGAGCGACGGGCGTGGTCTACGGGATCGAGTTGCTCAAGACCTTGCGCCGGCTCGGTCACTCCGCGCACCTGATCATGAGCGAGATGGCGGTGCGCACGTTGGCCATCGAAACCGACCTGGAACTGGACGAAGTTCGCGCCCTCGCCGACGAAGTGTACAGCAACAAGGACCTGGCGGCCGCGGTTTCCAGCGGCTCCTTTCCCACCGGCGGCATGGTCATCGCGCCGTGCTCGGTCAAGACGCTGTCGGGCATCGCCACCAGCTTTTCGCACAACCTTCTGATCCGCGCCGCCGACGTGACCCTCAAGGAACGCCGCCCGCTGGTGCTTCTCGCCCGGGAAACGCCCCTGCACCTCGGCCATCTGCGGCTGATGACCCAGGTGACGGAGATGGGCGCCATCATCATGCCGCCCATGCCGGCGTTCTACAACCGGCCCGGCACCATCCTGGAAATCGTCCATCAGACCGTCGGCCGCACCCTCGACCAGTTGGGCATCGAGCACGACCTGTCCGAACGCTGGACCGGCCCGTAAATCGGAGTCCCCGCGACAAATCAGACCCCCTGGTCCCACGCTCATGGGCTGACCCGCCGTTGAACCCTCTCCTCATGATCCCCGCCGCTCTCAGCCGTCCGTGGTTCGACGCCTTTTGCGTGCGCGCCGTCACCCGGATCCACCTGCCGCTGTCGCGCGGCTGGGCCGCGGCGGTGGCGGCGGACGGCGACGCCGAGCGGTTCGGCGCCGACACCGGGATCGCGCCGTCGGCGCGCGGACTGGCGCGGGCGCTGAACCGGACGTCGGCCCTGGCCCGCGCCTACGAGACCGCGGACACGCTGTGGAACGAGGCCTTTCTGGCCCCCGGGACGCCGGGCGCCGATCGCCTGCGGGCCGCCGAGCGCGCCCGCGGCAAGGCGGCCACCCGTTTCATGCTCGCTCGCGGCGCGTTCCTGCCGTGGGTCCGGCGATTGCCGTCGGTCCGCTGGTCGATCGCCTCGCGCGGCGGCCTGGAAACCCGCCACGGCTCCCGGCTGGCCGCTCCCGGCAGCGCCTACCCGCCGCCACCGCCCACCTCCGTTCAGGTCTCCCATGCCATCGAGGCCAGGGGGCGGCGCCAATACTGGCTGCGCTTTCCCTCTCCGGTCCTCGGGGACACGGCCTGGGCGCACGTGTCGGAACCGCTCGGCGTCGCCGACCCGCCGACCCTGGTGCTTCTGCACGGCGTCAACGTGGAGACGGAGATGTGGCCGCGCGTTCCCGATCCCATGGAAATGGCGCTCGCGGACGTTCGCATCGTCCGCCCCGAGGGACCCTGGCACGGGCGGCGGATGGAAACCGGACGCTATGGCGGCGAGGCGGTGATGGCGCGGGCGCCCGAGGGCATGATCGCGCTCCTGCAGGCATGGGTCCCGGAGGCCGCGCTGCTGATCCAGTGGGCGCGCGAGGCGGGCAGCCGCCGGGTCGCCATCGGCGGCGTCTCGCTCGGCGCCCTGACCAGCCAGATGCTCTCCACCGTCTGCCGTCACTGGCCCGAGTCCCAGCGCCCCGACGCGGCGTTCCTGGTGGCCACCACCGGCCAGCTTCTCGACGTGGTGTTCTCCGGCAGCCTGGCCGACGGCATCGGCCTTCCCGGCCGCCTCGAACAGGCCGGCTGGGACCGGGCCGCGCTGGAACGATGGCTGCCGCTGCTGCAACCCGAGGGGCCGCCGGTGATGGGACCGGAAAACGTGGTCATGGTGTTGGGGGACGCGGACGACCTTACCCCCTACGCCGGCGGCCTGGCCTTGGCGCGTCAATGGGGCCTGCCGGCGGAAAACCTGTTCCTCCGCCATCAGGGGCATTTTTCCGTGGTCGTGGGCCTCGCCCCCGACCCCGCGCCCCTCCACCGGCTGGACGCGCTGCTGCGGGCATGACCGGGCGCTTCCGGCGGCGGACCCCGGACGGTCAGCCTTCCAGGGGCTGGAACCGGGCGAAGCCGGCGGCGTCGAGGCTGGCGTCGATGCGCGGCTCCCCGGTGTCGCTGGGGATTCCCACCTGGCGCAGGGTGACCGACGGAAACGGACGAATGGCGTCCACCACCCAGACGTCCTTGCCGTCGGTGGTGTAGCGGTCGCCAAGTTTGATGTTGTAAAGGCTGTCGATGGGCATCACCCGGTCCTCTCATTCGGCGAGAACTTATCCCTGCCTTCGATCACCGGAATTACAACCGCGATCGAAGGCCATCCCCCGCTGTCCGTGGAAGAGTACTCGGACAGGGCCGGCGCGGTCTGTGACGGCGCTCACAGTGACGCGAGGATTTCGGCGGCTTCCATGGCGCCCGTGGGCGGAGCCGGCGCCGTCGCCGGGCGATCGAGCAGATCCATCAGCGGACGGGCGAAATCGCCCGCCCGCAGGGCGTCGCGATCCACGGCGGCGGCGGTTCCCTTTTCCTCGAGCCACGTCTCCAGGTACGGTGATTCGGGCCAATCGGGCCGGGGCGCGTACAGCACCCGGGTGCCGTTGAACACGGATTCGGTGAAGGTGCCGTAGCCGGTCTTGGTGATGACCGCGTCGCACGACCGGATGGCGTCGACGAACGGCAGTCCCAGCGCGCCGACGGGGCGCACGTCGTCGCGTTCGATCCGCAGTCCGTCGCCGACGATCCACCGGACGCCCGGCAGACGCGGCAGCCAATCGCCGGAGGGCCGTGGTCCCGAGATCGCCGGAAATCCCGCCCCAGGTCACCAGCACGAAGCGGTCGCCCGGCCGGGCGCCGCACCGCCGCCGGATGTGGTCCCGCCGATCGGCGCCGATCCGCGCCAACGGGGCGATGGACCGGCGGTTGGGCAGATCCGCCATGGGCATGTGGGGAACCGGTTGCAGAAACACGGCGGCCGTCCGGTAAGCGTCCCGGATCTGGGCATGGATCCGGACACTATCCTGGGCCGGATCATCCGCGCCGTCGCAGTAGGCGGCGAACAGATCGCTCCAGTTCAGCGAGCAGAACGCCGCCGCCGGAACCCCTGCCTCGGCCGACGCGGCCAGGCTCGTGTACGGGATATCGGCGATCAACAGATCCGCGCGGAGCTCCCGAAGCCGCCGCGATTCATGACCCACCACCGCGTCCCACCGGGCATGCAGGTCCGCGTAGGCCCGCGCCGACGCCTCGGCGTCCACCCGGTCCGGACCGAACATGCGAAGCCCCGGGTCGGCGGGGCCGGGCGACAGCTCGAACGCGCCGGGGACGGCATCGCGCAGAACGGCCTCCGGCACGCCGGTGCGCAGCGTCAGCCTCATGCCGGGCAGGCGCCGACGCAGCGCCGGAACCAGGGCCGCCACCTGGGCGGTATGGCCGAAACCGTGGTACGAGATGTCGATGACGATATGCGGACCGTTCGCGATCATGCGTTCACAACTCCGGGCGGTGGCGCGACCGAGAACGTTTCAGTGGCGCACGGAGGCCATGCCGTCAAGAGGCGGGTCGGCGGGGAGTCCGGATCCGGTGAACGCGGCGGGCGGCGAACCGGATGCCGATTCGCGCGGCCCCGCCGGCCGTGGCTATTCCAGCGGCGCGCGGGCGGTCTTGTGCCACCAAGGCGCCTCGCAGCTTTCCGCGCCGTAAAGCCAGGGCCCGTAAACTTCGCTGGCCTCGAAGATCAGCTCGGCGACGTGGCTGCGGGCCTCGTCCTCGGGGAGTTCCGGACGGCACCGCTTGAAGGCCGCCAATGCCGCGTCCCAGGCGGGCCGGTCCGGATCTCCCAGCGCGCGCCGGGCGCGGTAAGCCGTCGCCACTTGTTCCATGATGCCGTCCGTCGCCATGCCATGTGCCTCCGTGCCAGTTGCATTGCCGTCGACGTTATCGTAGGCGCCGAGCGGTTAACGCCGGGTA
Organism: uncultured Alphaproteobacteria bacterium; assembly: GCA_963701445.1. Lineage (GTDB taxonomy): Bacteria > Pseudomonadota > Alphaproteobacteria > Rhodospirillales > Defluviicoccaceae > CAKZLS01. The sequence goes on along the minus strand of CAVPAM010000048.1, from coordinate 8,045 downwards.
ACGCCGAAATCCGGTCTGGTGCTCGCGATGTCGGATTGTTGCTGTTGTTCTTGATGCGTTCACTACCGTCGTTCGCCAGGATGTCAAGTAGGCAACGCGGCGGCCCGCGCGGCGTTTGACGGCCGGCGGTTGGCGGCCCGGCTCGCGGCGAGGGGCCGCCAAGCCCGGTATGTCAGAGAAGGATATCCGATTCGGCGATGGTGAATCGCGCGAACACCAATTCGAAATCCGCCGCGGCGTCGCCGTCCAGGTCGGCCTGGAGCAGGTTTCGTTCCAAACGGAGCTCGCCCGGGATTCCCCGGAACGCGGTATCCCCGATCCACCGGAAGGGCTGATCGCCGGTGAGTAACGTCTGGGCGTCGATCAGGCTCAGATCGAGCACGTCCTCGCCGGAGGTGAAGCCGACGATCACGTCCCGCGCCGGCTTGCCCACGCCGCTGTCGTCCGCGGAATTGAACACGAACGTGTCCTCGCCCCGGCCGCCGTCGAGCACATCCCTGCCACGCCCGCCGACAAGGACATCGTCGCCATCGAGGCCGAGGATCGTATTGTTGCCGTCGTTGCCGACGAGGACGTTGTCGGCGGCGTTGCCCACCGCCACCAGATTGCCCGGGCCCGCCAGGGTCAGGTTTTCCACGTGCGCGGGAAGCCGGTAACTGGCGGCGCTGACCACGCTGTCGATGCCCTCGTTCTCGGCCTCGACGACCCGTGTCGCGGGGATTGTCGCGCACGTAATCGTCGTCGCCGGGGCCGCCGATGAGCAGGTCTGGGCCCGCGCCGCCATCGAGGGTATCGTTCCCGCCAAGCCCCTCCAAGGTGTTGGGCGCGGCGTTGCCGGTCAACCGGTTGGCGCCGGCGTTGCCGGTTCCGGTGCTGGCCCCGGCCTCGTCGAGGAGGGTCAGGTGCTCCAGCGGAGCCGCCAGCGCGAACGATATCTTCGCCTCGACGCTGTCGATGCCGCCGCCACCCGCCTCGTCCACCACGTCGGCTTCGTGGTCCACGCGATACAGGTCGTCGCCGGTGCCGCCCCTCATGGTGTCGGCGTTGCCGCCGCCGTCGAGCAGGTCGTTGCCGCCCCGGCCCTCGAGCAGGTCCAGCCCGCCGAACCCGTACAGCCGGTCGTCCTCCCCGCTGCCGATGATCCGGTCGTTGGTGCCGTAGCCGCCCACCGCGCTGACGCGGCCGTCGTCGTCGCGGTCGTTGGGGTCCACCTGGACCTCCGGCACCTCCGCGTCGGTGAGAACGTAGAGGCTGGCCTCGTGCCGGGCCATGGTCCGGCCATCGGTCACCATGAACGTGAACCCGTCGACGCCGGAAAAGCCCGGCTCGGGCATGTACTCGAAGGATCCGTCGCGTTTCAGCGTCAGATCGCCGTTGGCCGGCTTGGCGTCGAGCTTGAACGCGAAGCGTTGGCCCTCCACCTCGGTGGCTTCGAGCTGGCCCTCGATGGGGGTGTCCACCGAGAGCAGATAGGCCACGTCCGAGGAGCGCGGCGCATCGTTCACCGGCGCGACATTGATCCGGATGGTCTGGCTGGCGCGGCCGTCGAACGCGGCGGGGCGCGGATCCACGTCCTCCATCACCGTGGCCGCGAGATCGCCGTTGGCCCACTGATCGGCGACCTCGTAGGAGAACACCCCGGCCTTTCCGTAAAAATCGGAATACGGCTTGAACTTGAGGGTGGTGAGTTGATCCACGGTGAGGATGTCGCCCACCCTGACGCCGGGCCAGGCCTCCGCCTCGCGCACCACCGGCGCGCCGTCGTCGCCCTCCGCCGTGCCGTCGATCTCGAAGGCCACCGCATTGTCGAAGCCGTCGAACCCCGCCGACGGGGTGAATTTCAGGTCCAGAAGTTGGCTCTTGGTGAGTTGGTCGTCGATACCGACGGTAACCGTGGGCGTCGTCGTCGTTCCCCCGCCGTAAAACAGCGTTCCCGGAGTCGGCAGATCGACGATCGTATAGGTTTGAGCGGCGCCGTCCTCGCCGGGCGCCAGGTCGATGTTCAGCGCCACCGTTTGCAGCGGGGAATAGTAGACGACACCGCCGGTTGGCACTTCGGTGACCTTGATGGTCAGGACGTCGCCGGGGCTGTCCACGGGCGCGTCGATGTTGAGCGATGTCCCGCCGTAGGCCTCGGCCCGGATGGGTAGGGCGCGCAGCGCCGCGGCTCCCTCGTTGCCGATGTAGGCGTCGTCGGTCTGGCCCATCACCTCGAACACGAGCCGCTCGTCCGAGCCTTGGAAGGATTGGCCGGGCAGAAACGACAGCGCCTCGAGTTGGGCTTCGTTCAGCTTGGCTCCCACCTTGATGCCCGCGGCCGACCTGGCGCCGATGACGACGTTGCCGGTGTCCGGGACCTCGCGAACCAGGTAGACCTGCCCCTTTCGCGCCTCTTCCGCCGGCACCTCGTAGTCGATCGGCTGACGGTCCATGGAGTCCTCGGCGACCGTCAGCACCTTGTTCCTCTGCAGGACCGGATCGCGGTTGTCGAGCCTGATCACCTCGCCGGTGGCGGCGAAGCCGACGAATTCGATGTTGGTCAGTTCGTAGATCACCTTCGACTGGGTATCGAACTGATCGATGGGCAAGGTGGAGTCGGGGGATTCGTAGACGGTCAGGCCGTTCAAGCCGTTGCGGCCATTGAACTCCACCTTCCAGAAGTGGTCGCCGAACAGTGTCAGCACGTCGAAGTCCGGACCGCCATCGAGAGTGGACGTATAGTCCTTCGCCTCGACGCCGGCCTCCTGGTAGAGAACGAGGGACGCGTCCCCGATCTCGAACCGGTCGACGCCTTCGTCGCCGTACACGGCGTGACCGCCGTCGCGGATCTGGATATCGTCGTCGCCCGCCCCGCCATGCGCGGTGATCCGGCCGCCGCCGTCCAGGTAGATCCGGTCCTTGCCCGCGCCGGCATGGACCGAAATCTTCTCGGCGCCATACAGGTTCGGCGCGGGCCGGAACTGGTTCGAACTGGCATCCTTGGCGGTATCGAACGAGAAGAAGAACGTGTCGTCGTGGTCGCTGCCGACGATATGCTCGAAATCGCGGAACCGGTCGTCGCCCGCGTCGCCCGCCCCATAAACGCGCGCGAAGGGTTGAACGTCGGGGAAGAAGCCTTGGGAGATGTCGATGTTTTCCACCACGCCCTGGATGTCGAGCGCGACCGGAGCGTCGGACAGGGCGTAGCTCAGGGTATCGATGCCGCCGCCGCCGCTCAGGGTATCGCTGCCGCCGCCCCCTTCGATGACGTTGTTGCCGTCATCGCCCAGCAGCATGTCGCCGTTGTCCGAACCGATGATGTTCTCGATGCCGTAGGTGGTCGCCCCGTCCTCGACCCTCGTAAACGCCGAATTCTTCCATTGAGCGACCCCGTAAACGACCCGCTCGCCGGTGAACTTGTTGATGTCGCTGGAGTTGGGACGGAAGTCGAGGTCGACGAAGGCCCGGTCGGTGGACTCGGGCGGGAAGAACTTGAACCCGCGATCATAGCGCATGTCGAGCGTGTCGATCCCCGCTCCGCCCCAGAGAAAGCTGCCCACGCCGGACTCGCCGGCGGGCAGGTCCCACAGGCCGACCCTGGTCTCGTTTGGGTTGAGGTTCCGAAGATACCCGGAGAGATTGAACCCGCTGATCCCCGGGTCGAACACATTGAAGGTGCGCCCGCCGCTGGGAAAACTGAAGACGTCCACCGCCTGCTGAACCTCGCCGAAGCCGAGGAAATCGTTCCCCGCGCCACCCTCGATATTGTCGTCACCACCTCCGCCGTAGAAGAAATCCGCGTTCCGGGTTCCCCTCAGCGCGTCGCCGAACATGCTTCCGGTAACGCCCTCCACCTGGACGAGCCTTTCGGTATACCGCGCGTCGGGGCCGGTATAGGCGGCCTGGAACGGCTGATCGCCGAATTTGCCGCCGATCCAAATCTCCTCCCGGACGAAATCGGAACTTCTCGGCTGGACCGGAATAGTGCAGGACGCTTCTCGGGTTCGCATACCAGGTTCGCGCCAGAACCGGATCGATGTCGACCCAGTCGTCGACGCCGAGGTCGTCGCTGCGGTATCCAACCACGTAGACCTCCGGCCGGCCGGAGGACGCGGGAATGGTCACGGTCGCGGCGTTCCGGTCCAGCCAGACGTCGAGACTGGCCGCCACGCTCGTCTGCAGTTTGAGTTCGAGGTCGTAAAGCCAACCGCTAAAGCCGTTACGGAGCGTGTGCTCCTGCCGGACATAGGTATCCAGGTACAGATCGACGGTACCGATACCGTCGAATAGCGCGATGTCGACGCCGGCGCCGCCATTGAAAACATTGATCCCGCCGCTGTCGATGGCCTCGATGTCGCGGGTGCGGTCGGCGTTGGCGGTGCCCTCGAAGGTGCCGTCGAAGGCCGCCTCGCCCCGCCACAGGAGGTCGTCGCCCGGCCCCGCGATCAGCACATCCTTGCCCTTTTCGGCGGCGAGACGGTCGTTGCCGAGCCCGCCGAAGAGGGTGTTGTCGCCGCCGTCGCCGAACAGGATGTCCTCGTGGTCGGTACCGATGATGACCTCGACCTCACGGATCTGGTCGCCCTGGGCGCGGCCGCGCCACCCCTGCCCCGTGATCGGTCCGAACTCATCGTAGACATCGTTGGTGGGAATGGGCGCGTCGAGCTTGACGTAGACGCTGTACGGGCTGTTCGCGTAGGTGATGGTGTCGATCCCGGCGCCGCCGTCGAGCAGATCCGCCCCGGCGCCGCCCTCCAGCAGGTCGTTGCCGGCTTCGCCGTACAGGCGGTCGTTATCGTCGCCGCCGACGATCCGGTCATTGCCGCCGCCGCCCCGGAACAGGTTGCGCTCGTCGTCGCCGACCAGGAGGTCGTTGAACCGGGTGGCGACGAAGCCCTCGACGCCGATGTAGGTATCGCCGCTGGCCAGATCGCCGATGACCCTGCCGGTTTCCAGGTTCATGTTCAACGGCCGCCGCGCCGCCGAGTAGTCCACCACGTCGAACTGGTTGCCGCCGTCGAGCACGTCGGCGCCGGGAGAACCGATCAACAGATCGTCGAACTCGCCGCCCTCGAGCGTGTCGTTGCCGGGGCCGCCATCAAGCGTGTCGTCGCCGCGGTTGCCGATCAGCACATCGTTGCCGGCGCCGCCGAGGATCGAGTCATCGCCCGCGAACCCGTCGAGCACATTGCCCCCGCCGCCGCCGATCAGCGTGTCGCCATAGATCGTGCCGTTGATGTTCTCGATGGAGACGAGGTCGTCGCTTTCCACCGTATCGCCGCTGATGGCTCGGGGATTTCTCTGGCTCAGGTCCACGAGGATGGGCCGGTCCTCGGACAGGAAGGACGCGGTGTCGGATCCGCCGCCGCCGTCCAGGGTATCGTTGCCGGGTCCCCCCACCAGCACGTCGTCGCCGAGAAGGCCGACGAGCGAGTCGTCGCCGCCCTCGCCGCGAATGACGTCCTTGCCGTCGGTTCCCGTCAACGGCACGTCGCGGCCCGGGGTGCCGACGATTTCCACGGCCACCTTGTCGTCGTTGTCGCCGATGACGAAGTCCCACGCCGCGTCGTCGTCACTGTCGCCGATGGCGAAACTTTTCTCGTAAAGGGTGACGATGTCGGCGTTGAACAGGTTGAACTGCTTGCTGAACAGCTCCTCGAACCCGATCTTGAACTCCGGTCCGATCTCGATGGGCCCGAGCTTGAGTTTGAGTTCCGCGCCGATGCTGGCGGCCAGGCCTTGAACCAGCAGACCGAGATCGAACTCCAGGCCGGTTTTGTTGGTGACCACGGGTCGCGACCGGTTTTCCACATCCACGTGGATCTCTTCGTCGGCATACAGCATCTTCAGATCGGGAACGTCCTCGAGCCAGCCGGTGGTCCTCAGCGGCTGATCGTCGATCTCCACGATCTTTTCGAAGGCGCTGAAATTGGTGTCGAACGGCGTCTCGAAGGTCCGGAAGCGTTCCTGGCCGCCCTGGAAATAGGTTACGCCGTAGAAGAACCGGGTGCCGGGCGGCGCGGCGATGGGCAGATCCGGGTCGTAGACGATGGACCAGTCGCCCACCGCCACCGGCGCCGTGCCCTCGTTGACCGTCGGAATGCTCACCAGCGGCCCGTTGTTGACGCGGGTATACATGGCGCCGCCGACGCTGGCCGTCTCGCCGGTGAACGCGCCGGGGATGCCTTCGTCGAAGTTCACGAACAGGTCCACGTCGCGGGCGATCTTCGGGTTGCTGGCGGCCAGGGACCTGAGGAAGGCTTCCACCTGCGCGTTCTGGAACGTTCCGTGATCGTTGAACTGGACCACGGCGCGCTGCTGCTCGATCAGGATATCTTCCGGGTTCCCGGCCTCGTCGAAGAACGAGAGCTTGGTTTCCAGCCTGGGCTCCAGGGTGAAATCCTGGACCAGGGGAATGCCGGCGTTCAGCTCCACGTCGAGCAGATTGTAAGACGAACTCACCGCCGCCTTCACCGGTCCGAGGGTCGCGCCCACCTTGGAACTGAGCTCGAGCGGCGGAAACGCGTAGTTGGTGAGCGCCGTGGCCAGGCCGTCGATATCGATGTCGATGGCGACGATGTTGTCGCGGTTGGTGGTCGGGTCGGTGACGAACTTGCCGTCTTCGTACAGGGACTGGACGTTGATCTCGGGCACGGTGAGCGAGACGCTGCCCAGGTCGATGGTCAGTTCGGAGAACGGCTTGAGCTTCGTGGTGTCCTCGGAATCGCCGCCCTTGCGGCTGTCCTTGTCAACGTCGCTCTTGCCCTTGTCCTTGGTTTCCGTGGACAGCTTGGCGTTGGCGAACAGGTTGTTGAATTCGTACTCGAACCCTCCGGGAACGGGATTCAGCGGCGCGCCATCGATTTCCAGCGTGCGGGCATCGAGGCCGAGGACGGTGAACATCCCGCGTTCGTTCTCGGTGATGATTCCGTCTTCCGGGTCCGGGGACCGCCGGCTGGTGTCGACGCCGAAAATGGGGATACGGACACCCCCACCGAACTCGAAGAGGTTATAGGTCTTGTTGTTGCCGAAGGCCCCCAGGACGGCATCGAACTCGGCGGCGAGATCGATGATCGCGTCGAGGGTGAACTGCATGTCCGGGAAGTCGGTGGTGAAGCCGGCGGCCTGTTCCTGAAGGTCGAAGGATCCGTCGAGAACGAAACTCGGCTTGCTCTGCAGGCTTTGAACATCGGGAAACGCAAAATCGATCGCATACGGCAGCGTCGCGTCGATGGTGCCGGGATTGAAATTGAAGTCGAGCTCGATGCCGAACCGGCCCATGAGTTCGATGGGCAGTTCGGCGCGGAAAATCTCCGTCGTGCCCTTGAACGGAATCCAGACCTTGAGCGGGCCGCCGATTGAGAACTCCTCGTGCAGCGGCCCGTTGCCGCCATCCAGCGTGTCGTTGCCCGGATCCGCCGTCCAGCACATCGTCGCCGTTGCCGCTGATCAGGAAATCGTTGCCACCGCCGCCGCTCAGATAATCGTCGCCGTCGCCGCCCGTCAGCGTTTCGCTTCGCGAGCCGCCGGGGTGGGTGACCGCGCCACCGCCAACCCCGCCCGAGAAAATGAAGTCGCGCTCGTCGAGTTTGTCGAGAACGAAATTGCGAAGCTTGATGGTGCCCCCGCCAAAGCCGGAAAGGACCACATCGGAGCCGTCCTGGACCTTGACGATACTCGAGAAGTTGACGCCGTACGCACTCAGATCGATGCGGTCGACGCCGTTGGCGAAATTGGCGATTTCGTCGTTGCCGTTCGCGCCGGAGAATACAAAGGTGTTGAACCCGTTTCCGGATCCGCCGATGCCCAGGAACTTGTTCCAGACCAGGGGATCGCCGCTGCCGCCCCACATCCCGCCATCGGGTGTGAGCGTGACCGTGGATGATTTCTTGATGATCTCGGAGCCGTCTGAAGCCGCCATGCTGCCCCTCGCAGTGGTTTGGTTCTTCATGCGCCCCTTTGTTCGGAGCATCTTGCTTCGTTACGCGTCCGGTTCGATCACTATGCCGGCGGCGCGCCGGCAAGTAAAGTTATTTGGAACAATTAAAATCGCCGCCGCAAACAGG
>CAVPAM010000047.1:0-130311 GCA_963701445.1 uncultured Alphaproteobacteria bacterium | reverse complement strand
AGCGCGTAATCGGCCATGTAGGTCGTCAGTCCCTCGGACCAGTTGCCGGACGGGTAGTCCACGAACACGCCGTTGCCCCACCAGTTGTGAAGGATTTCGTGGGCCAGCGAGCGGCCGCGCATGAACGGCAGGGGAAGCACCGTCCGCCCAACGTAGGCCACGTTGGCAAAGCCGAGCCCCACCGGCAGCGGCGACGAAACGATGAAGAAACCGGCGAAGGGGTAGTCGCCGATCCGATCGGAGAACTGGTCGAGATAGCCGGCCGACCGGTCCAGGTACTCCTCGGCGAGCCCCGCCAGTTCATCGTGGAAATACGTCCGCAGACGGATGCCGCGATGCCAGCGCTCGCGGACGGTGTAGGGACCGGCGAACACCGACGGTTCCTCGGCGGGGTGGTCGCGGGTCACCACCGCCGTGTAGCGGCCGCCCTCGGTCCGCTCGTCCACCAGGCGGCCGCTCGCGATGACCCGGTGGCGGTCCGGCACGGTCATCTCGAGGCGGTAGGTGACATGGCCGCCCCCGAGGAACGGCAGCCATCCGCCGCCGCCTGGCAGGTAGGACCCCTCCGGCCGCATCGGTGTTTTCCGTCCCGGCGGCCGGCACCGTGCCCTCGTACGCGATCTGGATTTCGCTTGTCCCGCCGCTGGCCGGGTCCACGTCGACCGTGCCGCCTCGTTGGAGGGCGGTTCAACGGCCTTGCCATCGACCTCGAGGGCGGAGACCGTGAGCCAGGGGGCGAGACGGACGGCCACGGGGCCGGGGCCGGAAAGGGTCGTTCGGGTGGTCGCCCGAAGGGTTCGCTGGTCCGGGTCCAGCCACAGCCTGATGTCGTGATGCACCGGAGCCGGCGGCTCGGCCAAGGCCGCCGATACGGTGGCGAACACCAGCACGACGAGGGCGGAGGCCACGCGGATCATTGCGGCTCGGCTGGGTTCGGCGGAAGCGGGCGACCCGGTCGACAGTGGCGCCGTCCCGCTGGACTTTAAGAGGCAGCCAGGTGCCCGGGGACTGCTGGCGGACGGTGGCGATGAGATCTCCGCTCTTGGCGATGGGTCGGCCGGCGGCCTCGACGATGATGTCTCCGGCCTCGATGCCGGTGGCCTCGGCGACGCCGCCCGGCACCACCTCGATCACCCGCGCGCCGGCGCCGCTCACGCGTTCCATCCTCACGCCCAGGCGGGGACCCGGGGGCGGCGCGTCGCCGGCCGGCGGCACCGTGACCGCGTCGGCGAGGCCCGGGACCAAGGCCGCGCAGTCCTCCGAGGGCGCCACGGGCAGCAGCACGGCGGCGTCCGGAACGCCGAGGTCGGCGAGCTGGTGGGGCACGCCCCAGCGGCGCTCCACGTGCCCCCGCCCGAGGATGCCGACGACCAGCCGCGCGCCGTCGGCGGCGCGCGCGCCGGCGATGGCCTCGGCCATGGCGCGGTCCCAGGTGAGCTGGGCGTCGACGAACCGCCGGAACGCCGGATCGGCCAAGGTTTCGGCGATGTCGCTCCGGTCGGCCTCCTGGGTCCCCGGCACCGTGTCGCCGGAGGGGCGGCGGAAGCGTTCTTGTCGTACACCCGGGCGAGCTGACGGATGTAGGCGTCCGGCGGCGGCGCTGGCGTGGAGACGCCTTCGCGGTCCCCGGGCGGCACGGCGTCGAAGCCCTCCCGGCCGACCCGCGCGACCAGATCCCGCTCCACGTTCAGCGCCAGCATGGGCACGCGGTGCAGGCGGGCGAACTCGAACAGCGGCAGGTAGAGTTCCGCGTCGAACCCCCAGACCTCCGCCCACCCCGCGTCGGCGAGGAAGGCATCGGCGGCGAGTCCGCCCGCCACCCAGCGGTCGAGGACCGGCTGGACCCGGCGGGGAAACGCCTCGAAGCCGACCGCCATGTCCGGCCGCCGTCCATGCAGCGCCGCCAGCGTGTGCAGTTGCCAGCGATGGTGCCCGGCGTCGTCGTGATGCTCGCCCAGCAGCACCACCGGCCGCGAGCCGCCATGCCCGCGATCAGCCGGTCGTGGGCGACCACCGAGCCGTCCGCCGGATCGATCCACGCCCCCGCCGCCGCGCACGCCCCGGCGCGACCATCACCACCGGCCGCATTCCCCGCGCCGGCCAGCAGGAGCCCGCCGGCAAGGGCGGCGGCGAGAGGAAGGGGACGGATCCGGTGTCGGCGGGCAGGTTCCATGAGCGCGCGGCCTCCTGACGATGAAGATCGGTGGATACTTCTATCATACGCAAGATAACAGCCGGGGATCACCCGGGTCTTCCGTTCCGGGCATCCTGTTCGACCCCAACGTCAAGACCCTGTCCTGGTAACGGCCACCCGAGGGCTCCGGACGCGGCCAATCCGCCCGGAGCCCTCCCGCCAGGGCGCACGCGGGGGGGGGGGGGGAAAAACGGTTTTTTGCAAAACAACCCCATGCACAGTAGAAATCCGGGCCCTGAAAAGCAAAATCAGTGCCATCTTTCACCCGGAAAAGCGGGCGAATATCCCGGCCAACGAGCCTCGTGGCCCGCGCCGCGCCGCCGCCGCGAGGAGCGAAGCGACGCGGCGGTCCGGTGCCGTTCAGGACTTGAGCGGTGGAACTGGATTGCCGCGCTTCGCTCGCAAGGACGACGGAGGCAGGGTGGGCTCGCAAGGACGGGGGAGGGCGGCCGGCGGCGATCATCGAGAGGCTGGCCCGGCTGCGGCTGGTGATTCACGAGACGCGGGCGCAAGTTCTGCCGGTCGGCGAGGGAATCCCCTGGCTCGGTTTCGTCGTCTACCCGACCCACCGCCTGGTCAAGGGCCGCAAGGTGCGGCACGCCCACCGGCGATTGCGGTCGCGGCTGGCCGCCTATCACGCCGGCGAGATCAGCTTCGCCGAGCTGGATGCCAGCATCCAGGGCTGGATCAACCATGTGGGCCACGCCGACAGCTGGGGGCTGCGCGCGCCATATTCTGGAGTACGTTGCCGATCCGTCCCGCCGAACACCGCCGGGCGAAGACAGCCCGGCAAGATGGGGATACGCTAAAAAAAATTCGACGCGGCGCCTGACGCGCGCCGCGTTCAGGGGTCAGTGTCCGAAGATGGGGACGAACAAACCACACGGAAACCGATGACGTTGTTCCGGTTGTCCGGGTCGACCCTGTCGCGGTCGGCCGAGCGCGCGACAGTCCTGATCGCTGTCCCAGGACCCGCCGCGCAGCACACGAAGACCGCAGTCGCCGCCATTCTCCTCGCCCCATGCCCGGCCGTCATCCGGCGCATCATCGTAGCTGTCATGCCAGCAGTCCTCGACCCACTCCCAACACGTTGCCGTGCATATCGTGCAATCCCCAGGCGTTGGCCGGAAAGCTTGCCGACCGGCGCGGTCTGTCTGCCGTCCCATTCGCTGCCGCAGTCAGCACAATTGGCGAGCGCCTTGCCTGCGATATCATCGCTGCCGTCCGGTGCCGGCAGCGCGTAATTCGGTCGTGGTGCCGGCGCGGGCGGCATATTCCCACTCCGCCTCGCTCGGCAGTCGGCAGTCCCCGCCGTTTCATCGCGTCCAGCCACTTGGCGTAGGCGCGTGCATCGTCCCAGTCGACGTTGATCACCGGCCGGTCTCCCGGCCCCAGCCTTGATCGCGCGGCATAGCCGTCGCACCCGTCGTCGCGACGCACGCATCCTACTGCGCGAAAGGTCACCTCGGTACTCGCCGATCGCGAACGGTCGGCGAACGTCACCGGATGCACCGGCCGTTCGTCCGCTGTCTCGCTCGCTCCCCATCCGGAAACCGTCCGTGAGGTGAACCCTTCGCCGGGACCTAGACAAGCTCGCGGTAACGGCAGCTCCTTGATCCAAGTTTGTACAGCCAATGCGCTCCTAAGCGCCTCGATACGGCTGGTCATGCGCCTTCACCCAATCCAGAACCGGCTTTCCCCGACAACGGCCGACGATCGCCGCCAGACGAGGGCCTCAACAAGGCCCGGCGCCCGGCTCCACCGCAGGTAGCGGTGCTCGAGACTGCCCGGGGCGGCAAGTCCGCGAAAGCCGAACAGCGACGACCAGCCGGCAAGTCCGCCCAGCCGGGAGAGGCCCGTGCGATCCTTCCATTCCCGCGCCTGCAGCAGCAGGCGTTCCCGCCGCGCCGCCCGATCCTTGTGCTGTTCGATGTAGGTCCACAGCGTCGGCCAGTAGGGCTGCGGCTTGCCCTCGGCGTCCAGCCCCTTGCTCGCGGATCAGCGTCTCGTGGATCAGGTTGACCCACCGGCCGTCACGCGGGACCGCGTTCCCGCCCGCCGCCTCCTCGGTGACGGTGATCAGCCGCAAGGGACCTTCGGTCCGTCCCCCATCGCGGGCGCGCTCGCCGGCCAGGCGGTTGATCAGGGCCCGGCCGCGCTCGCCGCCGCCGGCGACATCCTCGGCCTCGGCGAACGCGATGCGCCGGCGGGTGTGACGGCGACCCTCCGGGTCCACCTGGACCATGCGGAACAGGAGACTCCAGCGCGCGGTCGCGTTCCCTCGGGTCCAGCCCGTCGAGCAAACGGTCCGCGTTGCGGCTGAGAATTCCGGCGAGCCCGCCGTTCTCGGTGAACAGTTCTCCGCTCAGGCGGCCGTTGTCCCGCCGGGTCCACAGCCAATGCAGGGCATTTTCGACCAGCGGCAGGGCGCCGGGCTCGTCTCGCGCCTCGGCCACCATCGCCTCCCGCACCGCGCCGACGTCGAGGCCGGCGAGCCGGGCCGGGCCGTCGATAATCTCGCGCAGGCCGTCCGCGCCGATCGGCGGCAGCGTCCACGGCCGGCCCAGCCGGTTGCGCACGGCGACCAGTCGCGGCAGGTCGTCGAAGCGGTCGAGAAAGTCGGCGCGCACCGTGGAGATGACGAACAACGGGCAGTCGGCATCCTCCAGCGCGGTGGCGAGCAGACGGTCGAAGCGGCCGCGCTCGTCCGGGTCGGCGAAGGTGAACAGCTCCTCGAACTGATCGACGGCGAGCAGAAAGGCGGTGTCGTCCGCCTTGCGTTCGCGCAGCCGGTAGCGCAGGGCGTCGTCGCTGTCGCGCAGGTCCTTGACGATCTCGCCCATCTTCGCATCGAGCGCGCGGCGCCAGGGACTCCGCCAGCATTTCCACCGGATGCGCGCCCGGCATCATCGGCCCGATGCGCCGCCAGTGCGCGATGCCGGTGCGCGGCCAGAGCCACCCCTGGTCCACCAGCGGCAGCAGGCCGGCGTTCATCAGCGAGGACTTGCCGGAGCCCGAGTTGCCGTTGATCTCCAGCCACCGGACGGTCGGGCTGCCGCGCCGGGTGTCGAAGCAGGCGAGGGCGTCCAAGGTTTCCTTTTGACGGCCGAAGAACAGTTGCGCCTGATCCGTCCCATAGGCGTTGAGCCCGACGAACGGACAGCCTTCGAACGCGATCGCTTCATTCGGGACAATCGAGCGCTCGCGGATCTGTTCGAAGCAGCGTGTCGGGCAGCGGATCGGCGCCGTTCCAGGGCGTCGCCTGGAACAGCCGCAGGAAGGCCGGGAGCGTCTCCGGTCGCGTCTCGCCGAGCAGGATCGGAAAGATCGGCAGGCGTTCGGCCTCGTCGCGGGGACCGAAATAGCGGTTGAGCGCGGCCTGGGTCTCGGCGCCGATCCACCGCGCCACCCCGTCGCGGCCGACCAGCACGACGAACGCGCCGCAGCCGTCCACCGCGTCCTGCAGCCGGTCGAGCCAGAGATCGCCCTCGCGGATGCCCTTCATCGTCCCAGAAAACGCGACAGCCCGAGCTTGTCGAGCTGACCGTGGAGGTTGCGCGGCCGCGTCCCGGTCGTTGTGGCTGTAGCTCAGGAAGACGTCGTAGGTATCCGCCACCCGGCAACACTCCCCCACCGCGCCGGTTTCTCTATCTCCAAATCATAAAGGGCATTACGTAAAGTGGCTACCTCAACCTGATCACCGCTTCATCCCGACCTCAACAGCGGGAGGATAAAGAGACCCCGGTTTCGCGCGTACCCGGTCTCCGCATTAACCGTTTGTTGAGCGGATGCGCGTACACTGTTTCCCCATGCGCGCCATTCTGGAATCCGCTTTTGCCGCCGCGTTCTGGTTTGCCGACAAGGCGTCGGCGCGGGACGAGTACCTGCAACCGCAGAAGCTGCAGCGGCTGCTGTTCCTGGCGCAGGCGTGTCATGCGGCGCTCTATCCGGGGCGGACCCTGATGCCGGCCGTGTTCGTGGCCGACGAGGCGGGGCCGGTGGAGCCCAATCTTTATGCCGCGTTTTCCCAGGGGCGGCCCGACATCGGCGCCGACGCGCCGCTTCCCGACGAGGCCGAGACGCTGCTGGAGGAAATCTGGCGGCGGTTCGGGCATCTGACGTGCGACCACCTCGGCACCGTGACGCGCGAGATGCCGGCCTACGCCAACGCGCATCGGCGCGGCGCGCGGACCGAGATCACGCTCGACGCCATGCGGCGGTCCATCGTCGACCACGGCGTTCCGGGCGGCGGCGATCCGCTGGGGCGCCGCAAGGTCATGCGGACCCAGAGCGGCAAGCACGTGCGGGTGCGCTCGTGGACGCCCGGCGCTCCGGCGGAGGGCATTCCTCGGAACGAGCCCCATGCCGACGGCGGAGACGGCGGGACCGTCATGGACGGGACGGCCGCGCTCGACTGGCTGAGCGGTAACTCGCGATAAGCACCGTGGCGGCCGCGCCGAGCGCCGCCAGCTTCCATTCCCAGACCAGCGGCCACAGAAGCACCACGCCAGAGGCGGTCAGCACCGCGCGGGCCGGCCAGCCGAGCGGCGACTCGGCGTATCCGGCGAGCGCCGCCGTCAGGCGTAAATGCCGGCGGCCGCGAACGCGAAGATGGCGAGGGCGGCGAGCGCGTCGCCTGCCAGGAACGGCGTGTAGGCGAACAGCAGCGGCACGATGTAGAGGCCCTTGGCGATCTTCCACGCCATCAGGCCGGTGGCCATCGGCGGGGTGCGGGCGATGGCGGCGGCGGCGAAGGCCGCGAGGCACACCGGGGGCGTGACGTTGCTGTCCTGGGACAGCCAGAAGATGATCATGTGGGCCGACAAGAGCGCGGTGGTCAGCGCCGCCGCGTCGAGCGTGCTCTCCAGCACCATCGATTTCATGGCGGGCGGAATTTGCGCGGCGAGGGCGGCGGCCTGGGACTCGGTCATGGCCTGGCCGAGGGCGGCGGCCGACTCGGGGCTGACCAGCATCAGGATGGAGCGGGCCTGCTCCGAGACCGCGCCGGAGGCGATGGCGTCGATCAACTGGCCCTGGACGATCAGGTCGTACAGCGCCGGCGCCGACAGGGTGCCGAGCACGATGTAGGCCGCCGTCACCGGCAGGCCCATGCCGAGCACCAGCGAGGCCAGCGCCACCAGGACGAGGCTGACCATCAGGCTGTCCTGGGCCCATCCCTTGATCATCAGCGAGAACGTGTTGCCGATGCCGGTGGTGCCCAGCACGTTGACGACGATGCCCACGGCGACCAGCAAGACGGCGGTGGCGATCATGTTGCGCGCGCCCAGCGCCAGCGCGTCGACGATGGCGCGGGGTCCCATGCGGTTGGGCGACAGCCACGAGGCGGCGATGACGGCGAGCATGGCGAGGCCGGCGGCGTAGGTGGGGGTGAAGCCGTAAATCAGCAGCCCGATGAGCACCGCGATGGGGATCAGCGAATGCCCGCCCTCGCGCAGCACCCGGCCGATGGGCGGCGCGTCCTCGCCGAGGCCGGCGCCGATGTCATGCCGCTTGGCCTCGATGCGGACCCAGAACGCCACCGACAGGAAATACAGGATGGCCGGCAGGGCGGCGAGCTTGATGATCTCCAGGTAGGGGATCTGGGTGTAGCTGGACATGATGAACGCGCCGGCGCCCATGACCGGCGGCATGAGCTGGCCGCCGGTGGAAGCCGACGCCTCGACCCCGGCGGCGAACCGGGCGTTGAAGCCGGCGCGGCGCATGAGCGGGATGGTGATGACCCCGGTGCCGACGGTGTTGGCCACCGCCGAGCCGGAGATGGATCCCATCAGGCCCGACCCCAGCACCGCCACCAGTCCCGGCCCGCCGACGAACCGCCCGGCGACGCAGCGCGCCAGGTTGATGATGAAATCGCCGGCGCCCGAGCGCACCAGGAACGCGCCGAACAGGATGAACATGAAGACATAGGTGGACGAGATCCGGGCGATGGTGCCGAACATGCCGTCGGCGCCGTAGAACACCCGGAACAGCACGGTCTCCAGCGTCAGGCCGGGGAAATGGAACACGCCGCCGACGTAGCGTCCCCACCAGGCGACGTAACTCAGCGACAGCACGATCAGGGCGGGGATGATCCAGCCGGTGGTGCGGCGGGTGAACTCGATGGCGAGCGCGATGCCGACGATGGAGACGATCCAGTCGGCGGGCAGGAAACGCACGCCCCGCGCGAACAGCGGTTCCTCGTTGTAGATGAGGTAGGCGACGCAGGCCAGCGCGAGCACGCCGAGACCGGCGTCGACGGCGAGGATCCACCGCCGGCCGGGAGCGGTCTTGGCCGTGGCCAGCGGAAAGACCAGCGCGCACAGGAAGCCGAAGCCGCCGAAATGGATCGCCGACGTCCACAGCTCCGAGAAGGTGCCGAGGGTGTTGAAGTATATGTGGACCAGGGATACCGCCGCCCCGGCCCAGAACACCACCCGTCCCGTGGCGGAGTCGGACGGACGGACACGGGCCTCGGTTTCGCCGAGTTCGACGTCGGGCAGGGGGGTGTCGGGGTCCCCCGCGGCGGTCAACGGACGGTTCTCAGAACGGTCGCCTCCACGAACGGCCGGGAGGGCGCGCCGGAGGCGAAGCCCCCTCCCGGTTCAACTCCTAGCTCGGCGGCTTGAGTTTATCCGGAATGGTCAGGCCCGCCTCCTGGTAGTACCGGGCCGCCCCGGGGTGAAGCGGAAAGGGCAGGCCGGCGAGGGCCTTTTGCAGGTCCATCGCCATGGTGGCTTTGTGGATGCCCTGAAGGAAGGGGAGGTTCTCGTAGATGGTCTTGGTGATCAGATAGACGGATTCGTTGTCCACGTCGTCGCGAACGGCGAGGAAGTTCGGCTGCGCCATGGTGCGGATTTCCGCGGCCTGTCCGGGATAGGTGTCGGCCGGGACCACGTAGCGCGTCCACAGATCCAACCCGGCGACCTTGTTGGCGGCGGCCATCTGCTCATCGGTGAAATCGAGAACGCGGATCTTGCCTTCCATCGCGGCGGCGACGCGCATCACCGCCGCCACCGGCGATCCGGCGGGAATGTTCATGCCGCTGATGGTGCCGTTCTGCAGGGCGTCGGCGCTGGGGTTGTAGCCCATGTAGACCAAGTCGAAGAAGGTATCGGGCTCGATCCCGAGGCCGGTAAGAATGGTGCGGCCCGATCCCTCGGTGCCCGAATTGCGCTTACCGATGGAGAATTTCTTGCCCTTGAGGTTGGTGAGGTCGCTGGCGTTTCCGGTCTTGACGAACGTGGAGTCGACGACGAAGTGCTCGACGTTCTGCCACAGCATGGTCACCGACCGCAGGTTCTTCTGGGGTCCCTCGGCCGCGACCTTTCCGGTGCCGTTCCACGCCCAGGCGCCGTAAAGACCCTGGAGAATGGCGAACTGCGCCTGATCCTCGCGGAGCAGCTTGATGTTCTCGCCCGAGCCCGCCGACGTGATCGCCGACATGGAAATCTTGTCCGTGGGCTGCAGCTTGACCTTGGTCAGGGTCGCCAGCGCGACGCCCACCGGATAATACGTTCCGCCGGTCGTGGCGGTCGCCAGGATATAGGAGCGCTCCTGGATGTCCTGGCCGCGGACACCGGCGGGCACCGCCAGGATGGCCGCCGCCGTCAGCGCAAGAACCGAACGCCTCGTCACAGTCCTCAACATTGAAAACACTCCCCTCGATTTTTGATTTATTCAAAAGCCCACGACTGTCCCCGTTGGTTATTTGACCGCCAACCACCCTTTATCAAGCCGCAAATTACCAAGACTAACTCTAGAACCGGGACCGCAATGAGGCAAGGTCGATGAGGATTCCTGTAAAACCGCGCCGGGCGCGACCGCGTTCCAGCCGCTGGCGAAAAAATATGCAGATGGCGTTTCGACGATGAATCATTGGGCAATATTTGAGGCTCGCGGCCGCCCATATGGCTGCGTCGCCGCCGGTTCGGAGTGCTAAAAGTTACGAGACGGCAACAAGCTATTGGAATTTCTCCAGCGGGCGTGCAAGTTGGCGTATGGTTTGCTAAGGCAAGGGCCTAAACAAAAATGCACCGTTTGGGTTAGACACTGAGAAAATGACAGGCAACAACCGATGGCGCTAGACAAGGCCTTCGACGAGATGCGGGGTCTCGGCGACGGCATCCGACCCGCCTACCGTTCGTATAACGACTGGCTGGACGAGACGCCGATCAGCCGGCTTACCGAAAGACACCAGCAGGCGGACCTGATTTTCCGCCGGCTTGGCATCACCTTCTCGGTTTACGGTAGCGACGAAGGCGTCGAGCGGCTTATCCCCTTCGACGTGGTGCCGCGCATTCTCGACGCCCAGGAGTGGGACACCCTGGCGGCGGGGGTCGTGCAGCGCGTCCGCGCCATCAACGCCTTCCTCAAGGACATCTACCACGAGCAGAGCATCCTCAAGGCGGGCCGCATGCCCGCGGACCTGGTGCTTCACAATCCCGCGTTCCGCCCGGAGGTCCTCGGCCTCGACGTGCCCCGGGACGTCTACGTGCACGTGGCCGGGATCGACATCGTCCGCGTGTCGGCCGACGAGTTCTACGTGCTGGAGGACAACGCCCGGGTCCCGTCCGGCGTCTCGTACATGCTGGAAAACCGCGAGACGATGATGCGGCTGTTCCCGGACCTGTTCAGCTCGCAGTCGGTGGCTCCCATCAACCACTACCCGGAAACGCTGTTGCGCAGCCTGCGCGCGGTGGCGCCTCCCGGTGTCTACGATCCGGCGGTGGTCGTGCTGACCCCCGGGCACTACAACAGCGCCTACTTCGAGCATGCCTTCCTGGCCCAGCAGATGGGCGTGGAACTGGTGGAAGGCTCGGACCTGTTCGTGGAAAACGACACGGTGTTCATGCGCACCACCGAGGGGCCGCGCCGGGTCGACGTGATCTACCGGCGCATCGACGACGACTTCATCGACCCGCTCGCCTTCGACCCGCGCTCGATGCTGGGCGTCCCCGGCCTCCTGTCGGTGGTGCGGAACGGCCGCGTATCCCTCGCCAACGCCATCGGCACCGGCATCGCCGACGACAAGGCGGTCTACTGCTACGTTCCCGACATGATCGATTTCTATCTCGGCGAGAAGCCGATCCTCAAGAACGTCCCCACCTATCAGCTCGGAGAAGAGGAGGACCGGAACTACGTTCTCGACCACCTGGAGGAGCTGGTGGTGAAGGAGGTGGCCGGTTCCGGCGGTTACGGAATGCTGATCGGCCCCGCCAGCACGTCGGAGGAGCGCCGCGAGTTCAGAAACAAGATCCTCGCGAGCCCCACCAGTTTCATCGCCCAGCCGACGCTGAGCCTGTCCACCTGCCCGACCCTGGTCAACGGCGGCATCGCGCCCCGGCACGTGGATCTGCGGCCCTTCGTGCTGACCGGCGAGTCGACCACGGTGGTTCCCGGCGGCCTGACCCGTGTCGCCATGCGCGAGGGCTCGCTGGTGGTCAATTCGTCGCAGGGCGGCGGGACCAAGGATACCTGGGTGCTGGAGGCCTGATCGATGCTCGGACGCACCGCCAACAACGTCTACTGGATGGCCCGCTACGTGGAGCGGGCGGAAAACATGGCGCGCCTGCTCGCCAGCATCTACCACATGTCCCTGCTGCCGGCCTCGAACGGAAGCGCCTTGCGCCAGTGGGAGGCCGCCCTCGGCCTCGGCGGCGACCGAGCCAAGTTCGACGAACGCTACGGCCTGATGACGCCCGGCAACGTGCTCGCGTACATGGCCCTGGACGGCGACAACCCGGGCAGCATCATCACCAGCGTCCGCGAGGCGCGCGAGAACGCCCGTGAGACACGGACCAACCTGACCACGGAAGTGTGGGAAGGGATCAATCAGACCTACCTGGAACTCGAGGGAATTTCGTACGCGAAAATGGTGGACCAGGGGTTTCAGGAGTTCTTCGACTGGGTCAAGGAACGCTCGCATCTGTTTCGCGGGGCCATCTACGGAACCATGCGCCGGGGCGAGGCGTTTACCTTCAGCCGGCTGGGGACGTTCGTGGAGCGGGCCGACAACACCGCGCGCTTCCTGTCCATCGGCTGGGAAACGCTCAGTCCCGGCGGCAAGGGAACGCTCGCGGCGGAGGACTATTACCGATGGGGCGCGTTGCTCCGAGCCTTCAGCGCGTTCAAGGCCTACCGGGAGGTGTATTCCGGTATCATCGAGCCGAAGCGCGTCGCCGAACTTCTGGTGTTGCGGCGGGACATGCCCCGTTCGCTGCATGCCTGCACCGCCGAAACCGCCGATATTTTGGGCACGCTCCGAAGCAACGCCGCGTGCACGCGCGTGGCCGAGGAGGTCCACCGGGGCTTGCACCGCAGCCGCATTGACGGCATCCTGCGCACGGGTCTTCCGGAATTCCTCACCGGCTACATCAACCGGAACAACGAACTGCACACCCTGATCGGCCGTGAATTCATGCTGGTGTTATGAAACTCTCAATTGAACACGAAACCCATTACCGGTTCACCCAGCCGGCCCATCACAGCACGCAGTACCTGCGTCTGACGCCGAGGCCGGATGCCTGCCAGAGCGTGCTGTCGTGGCATGTGTCCACTCCCGGGACGCTGAACCCGTGGGTCGACGGGTTCAACAACGCGGTCCACACCTCGGTTCAGAGCGGGACCCACAACGAGGTTCCGGTGGTGGTGCGCGGCGTGGTGGAAACCACGGACACGCATGGCATCCTGCCGGCGGACGATGGATTGCCGCCCGAGATGTTCATCCGCGAGACCCGCTTCACCAAGACCAGTGGCGCGATCGTGGACCTCGCCGAGACGTACCGCGAGCGATTGCAGGACGAAGGGGGCGTCGCGGCGCTGCACGCGCTGATGTGGGGTCTTCACGAAACCGTCGCCTATCATCCGGGGTACACCGATTCGGAGACCACGGCGGCGGAAGCCTTGGAGCACGGGCACGGGGTCTGCCAGGATCACGCCCATCTGTTCATCGCCTGCTGCCGGGTGCTGGGTCTTCCGGCCCGCTACGTCAGCGGCTATCTGTTCCTGGAAGGCGACGGACGCGGTTCGGTCGCCAGCCACGCGTGGGCCGAGGCGTCGGTGGATGGGCTCGGGTGGGTCTCGTTCGATCCGTCCAACGGCGTCAGCGCCACCGACCACTATGTGCGTTTGGCGGTAGCCTTCGACTATGCCGGCGCATGCCCCGTTCGCGGCGTACGCAAGGGCGGCGGCGTCGAGGAAATGACCGTCCGGGTCCATGTCACGGACGATCAGTAGGCGCCGGCTCTCCGTTGCCGATGGATCCAGGCCAAGGGTTTCCGCGCTTCCGCCATCTGTAACACGACCTCGCGGCCACGGGTAACGACCATGGTCCCGACCTTGACCGGCTCTTGCCTGAATGGGTTCGACGGCCATTGAACGAACGCCCGGCTTGAAGTAAGATAACGTCTTACTTCCGATTTCCAGGGAGCCGAAGCGAATGACCGTGGTGAAGCTGTCGAGTAAGGGCCAGTTGGTGATTCCGGCCACCCTGCGCGCGGCCCATCAATGGCAAACTGGGGACGAGTTTATCCTGGAGGAGGTGGATCAGGGGTTGCTGCTGAAGCCTCGGAAACCTTTTCCGGCGGCGCGTCTTGAGGACGTGGCGGGATCTCTTCCGTACAGGGGCCCGTCCAAGACGGTGGAGGAGATGGACGAGGCGCTCGCCACTTGGCTGCGCGAGGGCGGGCGCGCGAGCAGCAAGTGATTTCCGTCGACACCAACATTCTCGTGCGGCTTCTGGTCGGCGATGATCCCGCGCAGGGAAAGCAGGCATTCGACCTGTTCTCGCGCGAACCCAGAATTTTCATCGCCAAGACCGTCGTTTTGGAAACCGCATGGGTGTTGCAGAGTGTTTATGGTTTTCCGCCCGCTGAAGTCACCACGGCCTTGCGGCGTGTCGCGGGGTTGTCCAACGCCATGGTGGAAAATCCGGAGCAATTGGCGCGCGCGCTGGATCTCGTGAGCCATGGCCTCGACATTGCGGACGCGCTGCACTTGGCGGCCAGCCCGGAAGCCGAGTGCTTTTACACGTTCGACGGGACCCTGATTCGACGAGCCGCCGTTCAAGGGCTCGCCGTCGCCTCGCCAGGGTCAGGGCAAGGGCCCTGAAGCCGAAACTTCGACAATGTCACCACCAGAAGCCGTCCCAGAGAGAGCTGCGGGCGATGATGGCGATAATCACACCCCAGGCCACCACCAGAAGCACTCGGCACGCGGTCTCGAACGGACCGTCGCCCTCCGGTTGCGGCGTGCGCGGCGGAAGTCCGAATTGGACGGGATCGAGAACGCCCTCGGTCTTGCGGAGGAGTACCTCGCGGGCGAATTGGCGCACCCACATGGGCGCCTGATGCGCGAACAGGTAGTGCATGAACGGGCGTTCCAATTCCGGTTCGCTCGGGTCGCGGCCGAACCAGCGGGCAAACGCCAGGCGGAAGAGTTTGATTTCCCGGACATGGAGCGCGTCGCACGCATCGACCACGTCCCGCACGTCGGGCGTCGGGTAGGGATCGTATTTCCGCAACAGGGTGGCCATTTCCATGCGCGCGGCTCCCGCCAGGATCCATCAAATTGCCATGAAATATGTGTGTGACGTATGTGTGTTCCCGTCGCGGCGGGATCAACCCCGCGATCCGGGACGCGGGTATCGTCCACCGCGCCGGAGCGGACGGACCAGGCGGCGGCGGGGCGGACGGATCTTTTTCGTTTCGGCTCCACATGTGCTACTGGTCCGTATCCGACACTCAGGGATCGTTCTGGAAAATGCCGTTTCGACTGTTGCCGCGCTTGCCGATCATGATGATCGTGATCCTGTCGGTGTTCGGGATGTTCATGGATGGCGGCGTCGCCGGTGGCCTCTCGGAGACCATCGACCGCGTCAAGCCGAGCGTGGTCGCGGTGGGCACCTACCAGGCGACCCGCAAGCCGGCGGCCGAACTTCTCGGGACCGGCTTCGCGGTGGGCGACGGGCTGCATGTGATCACCAGCGGCCACGTCATTCCCACGGACCTCAACCGCGAGCACCGGGAAACACTGTCGGTGTTCCTGCCCCGGGGCGATACCGTGGAGGCCCGTCCGGTGGAACTGGTGGGGGAGGACACGGAACACGACCTGGCGGTGTTGCGGATGTCGGACGCGCCCCTGCCGGCCCTCGCGCTTGGCGACGACGAGAGCGTCCGGGAAGGCCAGAGCATCGCGTTCACCGGGTTTCCCGCGGCGCCGGCCCTGGGGCTGTATCCGGTGACCCACCGGGGCATTATTTCGGCGATCACGCCGGCCGCCGTGCCGCCGCCGTCGGCCGGATACCTGGACCATCGGATGATCCAGCGCCTGCGTCAAAACTTCACGGTCTTCCAGCTGGATGCCACCGCCTACCCCGGCAACAGCGGCAGTCCGCTGTACGACCCGGGAACCGGCGCGGTGATCGGGGTCGTCGGCAGCGTCGCGGTCAAGGAAACCAAGGAAAGGGTGCTTCAGGACCCGAGCGGCATCACCTACGCCATTCCCATCCGCCATGCCAGGGACCTGCTGGCCGCGATCGGATTCTGAGCGCGGCGGCGGGCATGTTCCCAATGAGGGCGCGAACACCGGTTGGCGGTTATCGCTTGAATGCTTGATCGCCGTACCCTCAGCCGCTAAGGGATGAACACCATAAAAATGGGGTAACAAGTCGGGGGGGCACCATGAGAGCACTGAGCCGGTTTCTGCTGATCGGCATGGCGGCCGTGGCCATCAGCGGGTGCGTCCTGCTGGACGTGAAGCGGCAACAGCAAAAACTGAGTGCATTCTGCACGGTGTCGGGCACGGTCGTCTCCGAGGAATCGGAGGACAAACCCCTGGTGGTGGTGCTGGTTCGCAGGGACGGGTCAGGCGAAAAGGTCGAGGACTGGAGTGTCTTCGATCACTATGTGCTCGAGCGTGGCGGCCGATGGGTGTTTCGAACCGCCGCGGGCGTGTATGGGCTGGCCGCCTTCCAGGATACGGACAGCAATCTCGTCTACCGCCCTGGCGAGCCCTTCCTGCGGATGGATCTGGACAACCTGCTCGAGTGCAAGCCCGGAGGGGCAATCAAGGATATCGCGCTCTCCATCCCCGTGGATGGCCGTCCGCGCATCGATGGGCCACTCGATATCGCCAAGCTGCGGGCCCGCACGATCCAAGATCAGATGCGGACAAGCATCGGTCTTCAGACGGCTGTGGGAGAGGTCGCCGATCTCGGCGATCCGAGGTTCAGCGAGGAGAACGCCAGGATGGGGCTTTGGCGGCCCTTCGACTTCTTGTTCGATGCGCGGCCGGGAATTTATCTCCTCGAGCCGTACGACCCGAACAAGACCCCCGTCCTGTTCGTTCACGGAATCCAGGGAACGCCCCGCAATTTCGAGACGATCATCCGAAATCTCGACCGCGGCCGCTTCCAGCCCATGGTCTACTACTATCCCTCCGGCGTCGATCTCTCCATCGTCGCCGATCACCTCAACCAGACCATGTTGCAGCTTCGCCGCCAGCTCGGCTTCGACGATCTGTATGTGATCGCCCACAGTGCCGGGGGGCTGGTATCGCGATCATTCATCCTGCGATACGCGGGGGCCGTGGGCCACGGCGACATTCCGGTTTTCGCGACCATCGCCACGCCGTGGGGCGGGGTCGAATCGGCGGGGCGGGGAGTCGCGAACTCTCCGGTGGTGGTCGGTTCGTGGCGGAGTCTCGCGCCGGGCAGCCCGTTCCTGACGGAGATGTTCTTCGAGGGCGGGGAAGCGGGCGGGACGCGCAAGTACCTGCCGGCGACCCTGACATATCATCTGCTTTTCGCGTTCCGGCGGAATTCGTCCTCGTTCGGTCCGTCCGACGACGGGACCATAACGGTGGAAAGTCAAACGCGGTGGGAAGCGCAGGATGACGCCGATCACAGGCTGTACGGCTTCAACGAGACCCACGTGGGGGTCCTGAATACCGAGGAGACGTCCAGGCTGATCAACGAAATTCTCGCCGATCGCGGCGTTTTGAGGGGATCGTGTTCTCTCGAAAACGTCGTTGCACCGTCCCTGGTTTGCTTTAAGATCGGGTACCGATGAAATTTTGCACAAGCATTCCCCGGTCATCCTAGAAGAATGCATGATAAGCCGCCGCCGGACTCGTGACGGGGGCGGCGCGGGTGTGCTCACCCAATCGACGGAAAGGAAATCGTTCATGGCAACGAATGCTGACGTGGCCGCCATGCTGCTTCGCGAGGCCGCCGGGATCTTCCGCACCATCGCCGGCGGCGACCCGGAGTCCGACCAGCGCAAGGAGGAGTTCGCCACCGTCTACGAGCGCGCGGCGGACCTGTTGGAGCGCGACCCCATGGGCGAGGTCGCGCCGAAGGAGTGACCGTGGCGGCCTATTCGCCGCGTCAATCGCTCAGGCCCACCCGCCGGCGATCGGCATGATGTGCCCGGTGATGAAATCGGCCTGGTTGGACGCCAGAAAGGCCACCAGCGCGCCGACTTCGCCGGGTTTCCCCAATCTTCCGAGAGGGATGTTGCGGGTGATCTTGGCAAGCGCCTGGGGATCGGCCAGCAGCGCGGGCGGAAAATAGGTCGGGCTTTCCACGAAATTCGGCGCGACGGCGTTCACCTGGATGTTGAACGGCGCGAGCTCTTTCGCCAGCGAGACCGCCAGCGCGTTGGCGCCGCCCCGCGCGGCCACGTACATGGAATAGTTCGCCAGCCCGTGGAACGGCGCGGCCGACGTCACGAAAACGATCTTGCCGCTCCGTCGGTGCTTCATCTGTGGCGCCACCGCCTGGGTGAGCGCGAACGGCGCCGTGACCAGGGCCTCGAGGCCGGCCCGCAGGTCCTCGATCCGCGCATCGTCGATTGGCGCTCGGATAGCCGGAAAGGGGTCGTTGTTGACCAGCACGTCGACGCGGCCGAACGCCTCGGTCACGGCCGCCGCCATGTCGGCCGGCCGCTGTTCGGCGACACCCGAAGTTCGGGGTGCGCGTCGGCGAACCGTGTCCGCGCATCGTCGTCGGCGAAGCTCGCATCGTGACAGACGACCGTTGCTCCGGACCGCGCCAGGGCCTCGGCCGAGGCCAGTCCGACGAACGCGTTGACGTGGGTCACCAGCGCGATCCGGCCGGCGGAAGGTTCCATTCCGTTGTTCATGGCCGCGTGTCCTTCGAGGCGGGCGGGTGGCCGGGCATTGATCGTTCCGCGATCCCATCCATATTACGGCTATCGACCGGCGTGTACAGCCGCTTCGGGCACAGTAGGGGAAGGAGTAAACAGTGATGAAAATCAGCGCGCGCAACGTCCTCAGGGGCAAGGTGACCAAGATAAAGACCGCCGCGGTGGCGGCCCAGGTGCATGTGGATGTGGGCGGCGGCAACACCATCACGTCCGTGGTCACCGCCGACGCGGTGGCGGAACTTGGCCTGAACGTGGGCGACGACGTGTCTGTGGTGATCAAGGCCAGCGACGTCTTGCTGGCGACGGAATAGGGGCCGGCACCGGGGAGATCAGCCGGCCGCCTTGGGCGCCTCGTCTCCCCAGACCTCTTTCAGCCGCTTGTCGCGACCACAGCCGTGGCGATAAAATTTGTAGCGGATCGGATTCACCAGATAGTAGTTCTGGTGATAATCCTCCGCCGGGAAGAACTCGCCCGCCGCGACGATGGGCGTGACGATGGGGCGGTCGAACCGGCCCGACGCGGCGAGTTCCTGTTTCGATCGCTCGGCCAGTTGGCGCTGTTCCTCGGTCTCGTAAAAGATGGCGGTGCGGTATTGATCGCCGCGATCGCAGAACTGTCCGCCGCCGTCCAGCGGATCGACGTTGCGCCAGAACACCTCCAGCAGGCGCCCGTAGCCGACCTTGGCGGGGTCGTAGACCACCTTCACCGCCTCGGCGTGTCCCGTGGTGCCCGCCGAAACCTGGGAGTAGGTGGGCGACGGGGTGTGACCGCCGATATACCCCGACGTTGTGGAGACGACGCCGTCCAGTTCGTCGAAGGGATGCTCCATGCACCAGAAGCAGCCCCCCGCGAAGACCGCCGACGCGAGGGTCCCGGCGGGCGCGTCCGTCTTGCCGCCGGTGTCGGCGGCGCGGGCGACGCCGGCCGCGACGGGCAGGGCGAGGAGCAGGGCGAAAAGCAGGGCTTTCATCGGGAAATCCTTGTCTTATCGGTTCACGCGGGAACGAACTTGAGCGCCACGCCGTTCATGCAGTAGCGCAGGCCGGTGGGCGGCGGGCCGTCCTCGAACACATGCCCCAGATGCCCGCCGCAGCGGCGCAGTGCACCTCCGTGCGTTTCATGAAGAAGCTGTGGTCCTCGGTGGTGCCGACGGCGCCGTCGAGCGGCGTGTGGAAGCTCGGCCAGCCGGTATGGCTGTCGAACTTGGTCTCCGACGAGAACAGCGGCTGGTCGCAGCCGGCGCAATGATAGGTTCCGGGATCGTATACCTTGTCCAGCGGGCTCGACCCCGCGCGCTCGGTGCCATGTTCGCGCAGAACGCGGTACTGCGCGGGCGTCAGCAGCGCCCGCCACTGCTCTTCGGTGCGGACGAAGGGGAACGTGGTGGTTTCCCCGGCCCGACCGTGGGCCACGGGCAGGACGCTCGCGAGCGCCGCGCCGCCCACGGCGGTCAGGGCACCCAAAACGACAGATCGACGTGTCACCACTTTTGCCTCCAATTCTGGCGTTATGTCTTCTCTGTGTAAGAGATAGTCATGGAACCGCTCTCGTAAAATCACATCTCCGTCAGTGAGTTGCGAGTAAGAGACAGTCACGGGGTGACCGCAACTCACCTTTCAAGACAAAGAGTGCCTTGGCAAGAGAACATCGACGAATTGAATGTATTGGTGCCGGGCGTTGATTGAGGCGTGGGTCCGCAAAAACCTTCAGGCCCGAAGGCCGCCCCTAAATGACGGGATCTATGCCTTCGGGCCCGCTGCCCTAGAGGGTCTGACCAGCATTGCTTCGGGCAATCAACGTCGCGACATCTGCCTTGAGCTGGTCCATGGCGTTTTCGGCGGAAACGCCGATGATTCTTGACTTCGTCTCATTCTTGTCACAGTCTTCGATCTTGTGGCGCTTTTGAGCAACACCGTAATACTCGTTGGCCAGAAGAACCTGCTCGTTGTCAGCGTCCAGGAATTTTACGCCGATCGTCGTTCGACCATAAACCGGGACATCTTCAGAGCTCTCGTACAAACCCCGCGCCAGCATCCCGACAGCACCGAACTGCGAAGTGACAGCCCGCGTTGTCACTATGGACTGGTACCCTGGAACATCCCACGCCAAGTCAATGAGGCTTGCTTTCATTCGCAGGTGCTTCTTGCCCGGTTCGCCCTGCAAGGCCGCGGTCTTCGGCGTGTCGGTCGAGCGGACGACATTCGCGAACAGTCCCGTACTTCTCATCTCTTCCTCCAGGATGGCGGTCAGAGCGGAACACGGTCGCTCGGTCAGCGCTTCGTCTATTTCTCGATCACCTCCTCGAACATCGACAACGGGCTCGACCACGAGAACATACTTCGAGCCCTCGTTGAGGTTTGGCTGTTCATGCGCGTATTGCAGTGAGACAGGTTTTGCGCATGCGGCCACAACCGCCAGGATCAGAAAAATCGCCATGTATCGCATCGTGAACATAACCCACCTCCTTTCCGTCCCCGGGCTTTGCTGGTCGATCCTTTCATTTCACAATGCCCATTCCCTCATGAGTTCCGAGGTCTCCTGCACTACCTCCTTTCACTCGAACCACCGATCATGGATCCGGACTCTAGTCAGGATAGCTCGGCCCTCGAATCTCCCGCGTGGTTGCCCCAGCTCCGGACGGTCGCTCCGACAGCCGGAAGGTCTGGACGGTATCGTCGGGGCCGTAGGTGACCGTCGCCTGATACGTTTCGCCTTGCAGGGCTTCCATGGGAGTTCCCGCAATTTCCCAGATACCAAGGGTGAGAACATCCAAAGTCGCGTGCATGGCCGCCCGGCCGCCGCTCGGTTCGTCGCCGACCTCGAAGACGTAAGTGCAAACGCTGTTTCCCTTCTCGTCCAAAACATCGCTTCGGGGTGCGCCGAACTCCCGTTCCACAACGTAGCGCGGGGATCCCCGCTGGATTGAGTACATGTGCGGATCTTTTTCCCCGCTTGCGGCCATAAACACGGAACATCCCGCCAGCACCAGCGTCAGGAAAACCGCCATACTTCTTGAGGCCGATCCAATCCGGAACATGGCACCCTCCCTCGCTGGGACATGACCAGCAGGTCCACCGTTAGGAACTCACTCCACTTCTCATATTATACACTTTTAGTTGATCATTATATATTGATAATTCATCAATTCAGACATGATCGTGGAGCGGAACACCCCGCTGTCGTGTGCACCGGATCCGAGCCCGTCATGAATGCTCTGGTATCGTTCGGATGTGGTTGCGTCGGTGGGACGCAGATCGTGTAACGAAGAAAAACGGTTCAGCGATAGAGCGCCACCCGGGCGACGGCGAGGTCGGCGTGGAAGGCGCGGCCGATGGCGACGAGGCCGAGACGGCGCAAGCGGGTTACGTCGAGCGGCGCTGACAGGCGGTGGGGCCGGAAGTCGTCGAAGGGGATGCGGATGTCGGTCCACCGGGGCACGGCGTCGAAGGCGGCGCGGTAGGACTCCCAGGGGCGCGCGGTGTCGGCGGTCCGGAGGTGCGCGCCGTACGTTTCGCCGTTTCCCCGGACGCGGATAGTGACGCCCTGGAATTCCGAGGCATCGAGCGTGCGGCCGGGCGGCGCGAGGTCCATGGCGATCTGAATGAAGCCACCGTTGTTGTCGAGGCGCACGTCGCCGGCCAGCCGCACGCACGCCTCACCGTCGATCACCTCGTCGGTCACGCTCTCGCGCGACACGCCGCCCATCACCCGGTCGCTGAAGCCCCGCCACGCGGTGTTCGGAAATGTCATCAGGTCCGCCATGGCCGCAATCGGACTCATGCGTCGAGCGCCTCGCGCGGTCTCAGGATGCAGCCGGCGATCTGCCACCGGCCGTCGGCGTCGCGATCCATGAGGTAGAGCGCCACGAACGCCACCGCGTTGGGATCGAGGATGAACACGTGCTGCACCGGACCCACGTGGCTCGGGCTGAGCGCGCCGAAGCGCACCGAGCGCGGATTGTAAACGGGCTGGTAGTTTTCGCGGACCATTTCCATGAACGTTTCGGGCGAGCCGAACCGCTCGCGGACGCTGGGAGCGGCGAAGGCGAACGCCGCGTGGCCGTTATCCGACTTGAACGCCGCCATCTGCCCAAGGATCGCCTTTTCGATCTCAACCCGGTCCGAGGCATCGATCCTGAACGCGTCTTGCGGCTGAGCAATGGCGCTGCCGCCGGTCAACAACAGCGCTACAACGATGAGGGTCCTGATCATGGCGCGTGGCTCCCATTTTGGAGACGATACACATGATACGAACGCGCGATGGCGATGGATGCACGCGATTGTCCCGCGCGCCGCGTTCTGCCCTTTCATCGGGCCGGTCGGATGTCCACATTCCAGGCAAGCGTTCTGACATGGACGAGGATACCCCGTGAAAACCGCCGCTTTCTCCCTCGCGCTCTGCTTGATCTCGATCCCGTCCCTCGCGCTCGCCTTCGACACCCGGTTCCTGTCGGCCAGCACGGTGGACCTGGACAATCCGCACGACGTGAAGCTGTCGCCGGACGGCCGTTGGCTGTTCGTGTCCGACGTGGGCAACGACCGCGTCGTCGTTCTCGACGCCGAGACCCTCGACCTGGTGGGCCATTTCGGCGCCGATCATCAGGACGGCACCCACGACGTGGATTTCGACCAGGACGGCCGGCTTCTCGTCGCCGATACCCACAACCACCGCATCGCCATCTACGAACTCGACGGCGCCATGGGCACCCTGGTTGGCGAACTCTCCGAGGGGATCCGCAAGCCGGAGGGCGTCCTGGCGGGACCCGGCGGCCACGTCTACGCGACGGGCGCGGGAAGTGACAATCTGGTGGTTTACGTCGACGGCGAGGCGGTCAGGGAAACCGGCGGCCTGTCGTCGCCGCACGACGTGGAGTTCGCGCCGAACGGCGATTTGTGGATCGCCGACGCCGCCAACGACCGGCTGGTGCGCATGACCCCGGAACTCGAGGTCAAGACGGTGCTCAAGGGCGCGCCCTACGATTTCAGCGGCCCGCGCTACCTCGACGTCGCGCCCGACGGCACCCTCGTGGTCGCCGACAAGTACACCCACTCCATCAAGGTCATCGCCGAAGACGGCACGGTCCTGGGCGTGATCGGCGACGGCTCCGGCGGCGAGGGGCCGGGAAAATTCCGCACGCCCGAAGGCGTCGAGCTTGGCGACGGCGTGGTCTGGATCGCCGACAGCGGCAACGACCGCATCGTCAAATACCGCCTGTCGTGGGATTAATACCAATGGGTCCCCGTCAGGGCTCGTTGGCATAGACCCGCGCGCCGGAAGCCGTCAGAGCCCCACGGCATCGAGCCAGGCGTTGAAAAAGCGGCTTCCGGCTTCCTCGAGGGCCGGGGCATACGTGGCTGTATCTGATCGCAATTGCTGGACACTCACGCCATCGGCCTGTTGGATTTCGAGGGCGTGACCGACCAGCCAGGGTTCAAGTCCCCCGGTGCCCGCCTCGGCGTGGAATTGCAGGCCGAGGCACCGGTCCCCGACCTGGAACGCCTGGTTGCGGCAGGCGGCGGTGCTGGCCAACGAAGGAATGCCCTCCGGAAGCGCGCAGACCTCACCGTGCCAGTGCAGGACGGAAACGCCTTGGAGATGGACCAGCGGCGAGGCGAGACCGGGTTCGCTCAGCCGCAGCGGCGCCCAGCCGATTTCCTTCTCCGGGCCGGGACCGACGGAACCGCCCGCCGCCCTGGCGATGACCTGCGCGCCCAGGCACAATCCGAGCAGGGGCCGGTCGTGCTCGAGCCGCCTCCGCGCCAGCGCGATCTCGCGGTCGATGAAGGGATGGTCGCGGGTGTCGTTGACGCTGATGGGCCCGCCGAGCAGGACCACGAGGCCGGCGTCGGCGGCCGCCTCGAAGTCGGCGTTCCAGGCCTCGTGAAGCTCGATCTCGAAATCGCGGGCCGCGAGCAGCGGCGCGAGCAGGCCGAGGTCCTCGAAATGGACGTGACGGACGACGAACGCGCGCCTGGTCATGCTCATGACTCCCGAAAACGATGAACGGCCCGGCGGCGGCGCCGCGCCGCCGTCGCCCGACCGCTCCTGATTTTATGGTCGCCAGGGTCGATTCGCAATTCGGCGTGTCCCAAAGCCGCTTGCGGAAGTGCGCAACGGTGAGGGGTGCGTTGAACCCGGATGGTCCCGGTGCCTTGACGAGCGGGCGGATTTTCGCGTGAAATACCATTGGGATCGAGCGTGAGCCTCATTCGGGGAGAGGAAGCATTCGATGGTCAGGATCCGGCCGGCCGTGAAAGAAGACAGCGCCGACATCGCGCGGCTGTTCCTCGATCTCGTCCGACGGCCTCGCGGAGTACATATGGAGCCAGGTGGCCGAACCCGGCGAGACGATCGCCGAGGCCGGAGCCCGCCGGTATGCCCGCGAGGGCGTGGCCTTCTCCTATGAAAACTGCCTTATGGCGGAGGTGGACGGCAAGACGGCCGGCATGGCGCACGCGTATCCCATGGAAAAAGACCCCGACGCCGAACCGGACGGCGACCCGATCCTCAGACCCTACGGAGAACTGGAGGATTATGGCAGCCTCTACCTCTCCGGGATCGCGGTCTTCGAGCCGTATCGCAACGTCGGCGCCGGAAGCACGCTGATGGGGGCGGTCGACCGCCGCGCCAGGGATCTCTCGCTGCCGCGCCTCAGCCTCATCTGTTTCGAGCGCAACGCCGGCGCCATGCGCCTTTACCGGCGGCTGGGCTTCCGCGAACTCGACCGCCGCCCCATCGTTCCGCACCCCTGCCTGCGTTACGCCGACGGCGACGCGGTCCTGCTCGCCCGGGAGGTGCGGTTCTGAGCGCTCGCTTTACCGGCTCCGGGGAGCGCGCCGGGCGCGGGGATGTCCGCAATCACGTCAGCGCCCAGCGGCGGACTTCGGCTCTGTCACGTCCCTGGTGGTTTTCATGAACGTTCTGAGAGTGCCGTCTTTTTCGGCCATATGGTGGCTCAGCCAATACTTGAAGTAGCTGGCAACGGCCGGACCGTCTTCGGAGCGCAAGGCGCCGTTGAAGCTTTCGACGAAATCCTCGGCGTCCTGAAGCAGTTTCTGATGATCGGCCTTGTGTTCAACGTAAGCGGGATAGTGGAGCCGGTTCATGAACTCTTCTTCCTGGCCGAAATGCCAGCGGGCATAGCCGAGAAAAGTCCGGATCCGTTCGCGGAGGTTCTCGACGGCTCCATGATTTTCGCATGCCCACACGATCCGATTGTAAAGATCCACCAACTCGAGATGAGCCTCGTCAAGCTCGGTGTCGCCGAGCGCGAGGTCCAAGGACCAATGAAGATTACCCGGGTTCATAGCCTTTCCCCAAAAACTATCCGGTTGTCCCATGGCCGCGAGAGCGGCCGCTGCCCCGAGGAGTCTTGCCATACCCCTAATGAGCCCGTTCAGCCTAGTACGCGACAGGGGCCTGTCCATAGCCAGTTTGGGGGTTTTTTCCCGTACCACTTCGCCTTTTGCGCCGGCAACCGGATCAGCTTCCGTACCGGCTCAGGAAATGCTGGCGATGACCTGAGCCAGCCGATGGACGGCGAGAGCGATCTCCGGCTCGGGCACGGGAGCGAAGCCGAGGTGCAGGGCATTGGGCGCCGGCCGGGTGAGGTAGTAGTCGGATAGGGGACAAATCGCGAGCTTCCATTCCGCCGCCCGTCTCGAGACGATCTCGGCCGGGATACTGGTCGGGAGATCCGCGACAAGCTGGAGACCGCCCACCGGATGGCGAACCGCGAGCCGGTTTCCCAAGGTATCGGCCAATTCCCGCTCCAACGCGTCGCGGCGCGCTTGACAGGTTTTTCGCATCCGCTGGATGTGCTGGGTGAAGTATCCCTCGTTCATGAAATCCGCCAACGCCGCCTGGATGTGCAGGGGCGGTGCCGCCCCCAGAGTGATCGCACGATCGTGAAACCGGGGTGCCAGACTTTCGGGGACGACGAGATAGCCGCATCGGATCGACGGCGCCAGTGTCTTCGCGAAGGTCCCCAGCAGGATAACCCGTTCGCCGTCCGGCTCGGCCATGAGCGGACGGCTTGGCGGGCCATCGAACCGGAATTCGCTGTCGTAATCGTCCTCGATGATCCATGCCTCGCGCCGCCGCGCCCAGGCCAGCAGCATCCGCCGGCGGCCGGGACTGAGCGTGACGCCGGTGGGCCAATGGTGGCACGGCGTGACATACACGAGACGCGCGTTGGGCGCGCGGCGCGCGAGTTCGCCAACCCGCAGGCCGCTGTCGTCCACCGGAATGGGCGCCAGCCGCAGTCCCCAGAGTTCGAAGTTGGCGCGCGCGTGGTAATATCCGGGTTCCCCCCAGACGGCGGTTTCACCCCGCTTGGCGAGGACCGAGCAGGCGAGACTCAGAGCCGCCCTGGCGGATCCGACCATGATGATTTGCGACGGAGCACAGCGCACGCCACGAGATGACGTCAAGTATCTGGCGATCATTTCCCTTAGGAGTTGATAGCCGCGTAGATGAACGTAATCGAGGATGCCGAGATCGCCTCGAAGACCGTGCCGCCGCAACAACATGGACCAGACGCGCCGTGGAAACAGATCGAGGGCCGGGATGCCGGTTCGGAATGCAACCGGTTCGTTCTCCGGAAACGGCCACCGTGAAGCCTCGGGTCCCCGCCGGTAGTCCCCGAGGGACCCGTCGGAACCGATCGGGCCGGGGGGCTCCGTCCACGGAACGAGGGGCCGCCAGGTCCGAGGCGACCCGCGTTCCGGACCCGGCGATGGCCTCCAGAAAGCCGTCGGCCACGAGCAACTCGTAGGCGGACAGAACAGTCAGGCGCGAGACGCCGAGAGCGGCCGCCAATGTGCGTGACGCGGGGAGATAGGTTCCGGGAGCCAGCCAGTCTTCATTTACGGCGTGCTCGATCTGCCGCGCTATCTGTCGGTACACAGGGTCCGGTGAACTGCGATCGATGGAGATCCAGTCCAGCGGTATGCGCTGCTTTGCCATTGGTCCGACGTCCCCCCGTCAATCGAAACCGGCTTCGAAACGAATAGTGTAACCAAAAAGCAAACGGGAAGAAACACTGTTCAATTTTGCCGGCCCGGGTCGGCCCGGCGCCGGGCTCCAGGCAATCCCTCGCCTCTTTCCGTGTTCGGTGGAGACACGGCGACAGGCCGGCCCGTTCGTGGCGGAACGCACGGCACCGGGGGCGAGGGCACGGAAAGCCTCCGTGCGCGCGCATATCCCCATGCGCGGTGTTGATTTTTTGCAGGCGCGAAGGTAGGGTTTGCGCCGCTTCATTCGTCCCGGAGCGCCCCCGGGCGCCAGGGGGACGGTTCCAGACCCGAGGGGAAGATCGAACAATGGCCATCAAGTGCATCGTCGTCCACATGGCATATGACCGGCGGCACCTCGCGCGGTTGCGGCTATCGGTCGGGCTGGCCAAGAAATTCGACGCCCACCTGAACGTGGTCTACGCCACGCCCAACCCCGACTATCCGGCCGGGATGATTGGCCGCGCCGCGTCCCTGGCGTTCCTCGACGATGCTCGGGACGAGGAAAAGGCCAAGGTGGAGGCCATCAAGAAGGAACTGGCCGAGGAGTGCGTGGGGCTGCGTTCGTGGGAGTGGCACGAGGAGCACGGCGGGGTCAACGACCTGATGGCGCGCTACGCCCACCTCGCCGACCTCGTGGTGGTGGAGCAGGAGCCCAAGGAGCACGTGGAGGACAGCATCATCTTCCACATGTCCGATCACCTGGTGGTGTCGGCGGGATGCCCCATGCTGCTGGTGCCGTGGAAATGGGACCGCCCGGTGGAGGGCAAGCGTGTTCTCGTCGCGTGGAAGAACACCCGCGAGGCCATCAAGGCGGTGCGGGGTGGGATGCCGTTCATCCGCGAGGCCGACGAAGTGCTGGTGCTGGCCTCCGCCAACGACAAGTTCACGGATGCGCCGGGAACCGATCTCGCCACCTATCTGGGCTACCACGGGATCGAGGCCAAGGTGCTGGAGCCCAACACCAAGGCCGGGAAGGGGATCCTCAAGGCGGCCGAGCGGGAGGGCTGCGACCTGATCATCATGGGGGCGTTCTCGCACTCGCGCCTGCGCGAACTGTTCGCCGGCGGAGCCACCGACTACGTCATGCGCCACACCACCATTCCGGTGGTCATGCGCCAGTAGGCGCCGGAACCAGGCAAGCGGGCGCCGCCGGCGGCGCCGAAGCCGGTCTCATCTTTTTGATCTCATTCCCGTGAGGCTGTCCGCCCGTGCCGCGCGCCGGCGGGGCGCTCGCGCCCGGGCCTTCGCAACGGTGTCGTCGCGGGCGGGGAGAACGCGGCATGTCCTCCCGCCCGCCTCCTGTAACGGGTCAACCGATCACAGGAAAAATACCAAGGTGACCACTCCGAACAGCGGCACCAGGATCAGTCCCGACCACGCCAGATAGCCGAAGAAGCTCGGCATGCGGATGCCGGAGGACTCGGCGATGGCCTTGACCATGAAGTTGGGCGCGTTGCCGATGTAGCTGTTGGCGCCCATGAACACCGCGCCCGCGGAGATCGCCAGCAGCGTGCCCGACAGCGGTCCCATCAGTTCGGCGGCGTCGCCGCCGGCGGCGTTGAAGAACACCAGGTAGGTGGGCGCGTTGTCGAGGAAGCTCGACAGGATGCCGGTCAGCCAGAAGTACATGGCGTTCACCGGCTGGCCCGCGTCGTCGGTGACGGCGCCGATGACGGCGGAGAGCGCGCCATGCTCGCCCGCCTTGAGGATGGCGATCACCGGCATGATGGTGACGAAGATGCCGGCGAACAGCTTGGCCACCTCGAGGATCGGGTGCCAGTTGAACTCGTTGGCCCGGCGATGCTCGCGGTCGGTGAACCGCCACGACACCCAGGTGATCCCCAGCAGGAGCAGGTCGCGGAGCAGGTTCTGAACCTCGATGTGAACATGGAAGACGTCGAAGCCGATGCCCGGATTCCAAACACCGCTCATCAGCACGGCGGCGACGATCGCCGCCGAGAAGGGCCACGTTGGGCCATCCGTTGATGCCGATCTTGGTCTTGGCTTCGGCGGGGCCTTCCAGCGCGATCCGGGCGCGCTCGGGGCCGCCTTCCTTGCGGTACAGATAGGTGTCCATGGCGAAGAACAGGCCGAGCAGAAGCACCGACAGCAGCAGCATGGGCGGGAATACGTGCACGGTGGGCCAGAAGAAGCTCACGCCCTTGAGGAAGCCCAGGAACAGCGGAGGATCGCCGAGCGGCGTCAGGGCGCCGCCGATATTGCTGACCAGGAAAATGAAGAAGACGATGACGTGGACCTTGTGGTGGCGGTCCTTGTTGGCGCGCATCACCGGGCGGATCAGCAGCATCGACGCGCCGGTTGTCCCGGTCCAGCTCGCGATCACCGTGCCGCCGGCGAGAAACGCGGTGTTGCTGAGCGGCGTGCCCTTGAAGCTGCCGGCGAAATGGATGCCGCCGGCCACCGTGAACAGCGCCAGCAGCAGGATGATGAACGGCAGGTACTCCAGCAGCATCAGGTGGAGCACCTCGAACAGCGTCAGCTGCCAGCCGAACATTACCAGGAACGGCGCCAGCACCACGACGATCCACCCGGCCGAGATCTTGCCGAAGTGGTGCTCCCAGAA
Organism: uncultured Alphaproteobacteria bacterium; assembly: GCA_963701445.1. Classification (GTDB taxonomy): domain Bacteria; phylum Pseudomonadota; class Alphaproteobacteria; order Rhodospirillales; family Defluviicoccaceae; genus CAKZLS01. Next base: position 100,349 of record CAVPAM010000047.1, on the reverse strand, counting down.
GTGCGGGGCCACCAGCGGAAAAACGGCGATGGACAGCAGCATTCCCGCGAACGGGATCGCCCACAGGAGACCCATCTCGGAGCCGTCCAGATGCGGGGCGCCACCCGCGTGGGCGCCGCCATCGGGCGCCCCGGCCGCCAGCGCGGCGACCGGCGGCAACGCCACCGCCAGCACGGCCACGAGTGCAAAGAGTATTTTCTTCCTCATTCCGTTCCCTCACCTCTGTCCTTATGCGCCTCTGGTCCGCGTGCGCGGGGGCGACGGCGCATTGGGCCGATTGTGCGATGCACAAACTTATAGCGGCATCCAGGCCGGCGAGCAAACCCATACACTTGAACCCACACCTTTATTGGGGTCCTATTTCTCCGCCATTGGGAGTACATAGCGGGCAATATGACGGTCGCGGGTGGGAGAGACGGGATGACCAGGGTCGAGGAGCGGGGGCGCCGCCGTCCGCTCCGGCGCCGGGCGCTCTTGCGCGCCATGGCGGCGGGGCTGCTGGCGGCGGGGTTGATGGCGGCGGGCGGCTCGCCGCGCGCGGCGTCCACGGCCGCGCCGGAGATGGACTTTCCGGTTTCGCGCCTGACCATCGAGACCTCGGCGGGCCAATTCGCCTTCACGGTGGAGATGGCGGACACCTGGGCGCGGCGAATTCAGGGGCTCCAGCACCGGCGCGCGCTCGCCGCCGACGCCGGCATGCTGTTCGACTACAAAGAGAGCCGCCCGGTGGCCATGTGGATGAAGAACACGCACGTGCCGCTGGACATGCTGTTCATCGACGCCGGCGGGCGGATCGCGCGGGTGGCCGAGGACACCGAACCGCTGTCGCTGACGCCCATTCCGTCGGGGGAGCCGGTGCGCGCCGTGCTCGAACTGAACGCCGGAACCGCCCGGCGGCTGGCGATTCGCGCCGGCGATCGCGTCCATCACCCGATTTTCGGCGCGCCCGCGCGTTAAACGGCGGCACACTCCCGTCCTGGTAAATTCAAAACCTCTAATAAAACCTATGGTTAGGCAAAAGGAAAAAGAAAAACCTCATGAGGGTTGATTCCGCCATCCCGTTTTGTTACATCTAGACAAAGATGTTGCGGCGCAGCAAAAAGTTTTGACGTGCCGCATCCAAAACAAAGAAACCGCCGCAAAAGAAACTTCCGGGAAGGGAAAATCGTCGACACCGCGCAGACCAGGAGCGTTCCGTGGCCAATGTGACCTACACCGCCGAAGAGTTCGCCGAGTTCGTGAACCGGTTCGACCAGGTGCCGAGCTGGCGCCAGTGGAGCCGCCGCGAGGGCGCGAACGGCGAGGACGTGCTGGAGATTTCCGTCGAGGCCGACCGGCCGTTGACGCTCAAGCTGGCGAAGGCCGAGGAACATCGGTACATGGCCACCGGGTTCGACGGCTGGGCGCTGACCGTGGGCGAGAAGTTCAGCGATCTCCTGGACATCCTGGCGCGCATGAGTCCCCGGCGCCAGCGCGCCCACAGCATTTCCTGGCCGGTCAAGTCCGTCTCCTGATCCTTTCGCGTCCATGGCGGGGGAGGGTGTCTCGCCCGGCCGCCCGCCCCTGCGTTCCCGTCTTGTCGCAACCCGCGAAAGTCACTAGGTTGAACCCGTCGGGGAGTAGCGCAGCCTGGTAGCGCATCTGCTTTGGGAGCAGAGGGTCGCTGGTTCGAATCCAGTCTCCCCGACCAATTCCCCCAAATCGGCCTTGGCGGCCGCCCGTCCCCGTCGCGGACTGGATGGCCGCGCCCTCGGCTCGCCATGACGGGTGGTCCGGCCCGAGCGCGGCGCTCCGATCGCCGCGCCCCCGCCGTCATCCTCCCCCATCCGCCCCCGCCTCGTCATCGCGAGCGAAGCGCGGCGATCCAGAACCGCCGCCGCCGTCCGCCGTCTCCGGTCGCGGCCCAGCGCGGCGTTGAGGTCACGGCGGAGCGGCTCCAACGTTTCCTGGAATTTCTCCCAGATCACGTCGATCTCGGTGTTGTTGGCGATGGATTTGAGCATGATGTGCGGCACGCGCTCGTAGACGAAGCCCTGGCGGATATCGCCATGGGTAGGGCGGTCTTTCGGCGGCGTCCACGCCACCTCCGCCTCCTTGCGAAGCCCCTCCGGCGAGTCCGCGAGCAGGGCGCGTGCCGATCCGTTTTGCAAGGTTATCGGCGGACAAGAGCAACGTTGTCCGCAGAGTACAATTTGCTGATCAGTTATCCAAGAAAGCACTCGTCATTGTGCCACGTCAGTACACGCGGATCAGGCCTGCTTTCGCACTCCGATGGCACCGAGACCGGCTTGCCATGGAGCGCATAATAGTCACGACCGTTCTCAAATTCCTCGCGGATACGACGGCTGACCTCGAAACGGAAGTCAGGTGTGACGGTGACGTACCCGGAGTCGAGCAGGCTGTGAATGTCGCGGCGGAGAAGTAGACCGTTTGATGGCACATGGAGACCACCTTGACTGTACGGACGGATATGTGCCGCGTCCAGGGCTGGCAAAGTTCGTTCGTTCGTGACTGCGCATCGTCGATTGTAAATATCGGTTACCAGTACTCGAAAGGCTCCTTGTCCCAGCCTGGGTTTTACAGCTATCGGCTCCCCATATCGCGGTACGTCGCTATCAGCTAATCCTTGGGGTGACGAGTAACCCATTCCTTTCTGGACGGCCTCCCAAAGATGTCTGCCATCAGGGTCATCCAAGGAGTAGGTCTTGAAAGTGACGATATTGGGAGAAAAACTCGTCGGGACAGGCAGCCAATTATATTCATCAAGGAAAAACGGCTGGGTAAGTATGCGGCAGCCGATTGGAAAATCTGTCAGGTCACGTGAATCTGTTCGCCGGTAGCGTGCGATTCGAGACCGCATCTCGGCAAGAGTTCTTGGCGCCGTTCGCTAACCCAAATGCCTCCCACGCAAGTGAGCAGGGTAAATTATTTGCGTAAGCAAATACACCGCCCCCGACGATAAAGTTTTTTGGAGCATGCAATTTAAAAAGGAATAGCTCTCCAGGGTTCAGGGCTCGAAATGTCGTGCCAGATGGTGCCCAGAAGTTTACCTCGTCAAGATTGGGTATGCTTCGAAGCTGCTCGAACCACTCATTGTCGGTCACTGCGACGACTAGCTTGAAACTCATGCCACAGAGCACTCAGGTGTTGGAGACATCCCAGATCGATTGAATCATGTGCGTTACGGCGAGTTCAGTATCGGTCGCTCGAAGAAATGTTCGGACATGCTGCCGCCTTGGCCTCCCCCCGTGGCCGCCGTGCCTTCAACATCCCGGCCGGCGCGAATCTCCGCGTAGGTTCCCTTATAGCCAAACCGGCGCCGCAAGTCGCCAGCGGCGTGCGCCTCCCGGGCGTTGGCGCCCGCCATTTCCGACTTCCGGTCGCGGCGCACCGGAAATTCGGTCTCCGGAGCGCGCTTTGCGCCCGGATTTCTACTGTGCATGGGGTTGTTTTTCACTTTTTCGTTTTACCCCCCCCCCCCCGGCCCCCTGACCGCCGTTCCGATGGCGGGCGGGCGCGGGTGGCCGCGCGCGCGGAAGGGGCCGGCGCGGTCGCGGCAAGGCGGCGGGACGGTACCGTGGGGAGAGAGCGGCGGCCCGCCGCGCGGGCGGGGATCGGGAACCCGCGCGGGCGGCCGCCGGTGCCTATTCGCGGATGACGAACACCGAGCACTTGACGTGGTGGAGGACGCGTTCGGCGTTGGGGCCGATGACGGCGTCCGCGAGGCCGGGGGTGTGCGACGCCATCACCACCGCGTCGGCGCCGATCCGCTCCGCCGCGTCGACGATCTCGCGGTAGATGCTGCCGTGGGCGATGACGTGCTGAACCTTGATGCCGGCGGGGACATGGGTGGCGACGAAGGCGTGCAGGGCCTTGTTGGCCTCGGCGATCATCCCCTTCTCGTAACCGGCGGGAAAGAACTGCGCGACGTAGTGAAATCCGCTGTCCGGAACCACGGTCATCACGTGGAGGTTGGCGGAGAAATTCCGCGCCATCTCCACCGCGAAGGGGAGGGCCTTGCGCCAGGAGGCTTCCTGGCTCAGGTCCACGGCAATCAGGATATCCTTGAACATGTTTCCCTCGCTCTTGTTTTTTTTCGCTCTCAGGCCGCTTGCGCGGCCGCGTTTCGCGGCCGGCGCAGGCGTTGCAGGAACACGACGATGCCCAGCAGCAGGAACGCCGGAATGAACATCAGCTCCTTGGGAGGCTGATCCACCGGGGCGCGAACCTTGAGGATCTTCTGGTCGAACTCCAGGTTGGCCCTTTGCGCCGCGCTGTCGAAGCCGACGTTGTCGATGATCACCTCGTCGCCCTTGGTCAGCAACTCCAGGCCAGCGTTTTCCAGCCGCTCCTCGGCGGTGGCGCCCTCCGGCACGGTCAGCGTGGTGACGAACTCCCTCGGATCGCCGATATCGTCGACGCCGAGGATCCTGAGGCGCAGGTCCGCGCCGGGCGGCGCGTCCGCCAGCGCCTTGGCGAAGGCCGCCGGCGGCAGGTCCTCGAACGGCGGCACGATCATGTTCATCCAGAACCCGGGCCGGAACAGCGTGAAGGCGATGAGCAGCAGCATCAGGCTCTCGTAGATGCGGCTCTTTACCAGGAAATAGTTCTGGGTGGCGGCGGCGAACAGCAGCATGGCGATGGTCGCCACCACGAAGATCAGAACGCCATGGAAGAAATCCACGTCGATCAGCAGAAGGTCGGTGTTGAAGATGAACAGGAACGGCAGCAGCGCCGTCCGCAAGCTGTAATAGAAGGCGACAATGCCGGTTTTTATGGGATCGCCCCCCGACACCGCGGCCGCCGCGAAGGACGCCAGGCCCACCGGCGGCGTGACGTCGGCCATGATGCCGAAATAGAACACGAACATGTGGACCGCGATCAGCGGGACCAGAAGGCCGGAACTGGTGCCCAGCTCGACGATCACCGGCGCCATCAGCGCCGACACCACGATGTAGTTGGCCGTGGTCGGCAGGCCCATGCCGAGGATCAGGCTGATCAGGGCGGTGAAGATCAGCATCAGCATGATGTTGCCGCCGGAGATGACCTCCACCAGGTCGGTCATCACCGCGCCGACGCCGGTGAGGGTGACGCTGCCGACGATGATGCCGGCGGCGGCGGTGGCGATGCCGATGCCGATCATGTTGCGCGAGCCCTCGATCATCCCCGCGATCAACTCGTCCCAGCCCTGCCGGAGGCTGCCGGCCAGCGGCCGCTTGCGGAAGTAGGCGATGATCGGGCGCTGGGTGAGCAGGATGAAGATCATCAGCGCCGACGCCCAGAACGCCGACAGGCCCGGCGACAGCCGCTCCACCATCAGCGCCCACACCAGAACCACCACCGGCAACAGGTAGTGCAGGCCGACCCTGACCGTCGGTCCGGACTCCGGGAGTTCGACGATGGGCGCGTTGGGATCGTCCAACTTCAGTTCGGGATAGCCGGTGCCGAACCGGAGCAGCGCGAGGTACGCGGCGAACAGCAGAACGCCGATGATGAAGCTGGCCGCGTCGCCGGTAAAGCCCTTGATCCAGCCGAGCCCGTAGTAGACGGCCGCCGCCACGCCGGTGATGATGATGAAGCCCAGCAGCATGTTCATCAGCCGCACCAGCCACGGCCGGACCACGCCGGGCTTCGGCAGGCCCTCCATGCCGGCTTTCATCGCCTCCAGATGGACGATGTAGAACAGCGCGATGTAGGAGATGACCGCCGGCAGAAAGGCGTTCTTGATCACCTCGGTGTAGGGAATGCCGACGAATTCCACCATCAGGAACGCCGCCGCCCCCATCACCGGCGGCGTGATCTGGCCGTTCACGGACGACGCCACTTCGACGGCGCCGGCCTTTTCCCGGCTGAAGCCCACGCGGCGCATCAGCGGAATGGTGAAGGTGCCGGTGGTGACCACGTTGGCGATGGAGGACCCGGAGATCAGGCCGGTCATGGCCGACGCCACCACCGCCGCCTTCGCCGGCCCGCCGCGCAGGTGACCGAGCAGCGAGAACGCGACCTGGATGAAGTAGTGGCCGGCCCCGCCCTTGTCGAGCAGCGCCCCGAACAGCACGAACAGGAAGACGAAGCTGGTGGACACCCCCAGCGCCACGCCGAACACGCCCTCGGTGGTGATCCATTGGTGATTGACCACGCCCTCGAGACTGGCGCCCTGGTGAGCCAGCATTCCCGGCATGTAGGGTCCGGCGAAGGTGTAGACGAGGAAGATTATGGCAAGGATGGTCAGCGCCGGACCGAGCGCGCGCCGCGTCGCCTCCAGCAGCAGCACCATGCCGACGCAGGCCACCACCACGTCCATGGTGTTGGGCAGCCCCGGACGCTGCGAAATCTCGTTATAGAACAGGAAGATATAGGCCGCGCAGAACGCCCCGACGATGGCGAGGACCCAATCGAGGATGGGGATATAGGCGCGCGGCGAGCGCTTCAGCGCGGGAAACCCGAGAAAGGCGAGGAAGATGGCGAAGGCCAGATGGATGGACCTTGCCTCGGTGTCGTTGAACACCCCGATGCGCACCATGAACGGAAGCGGCGAGGCGATCCAGACCTGGAACAGGGCCCAGGCGAGCGCCGTGCCGAGAAAGATCCTCTTTGCGATCCCCGACGGGTTGCGCCCCCCCGTATCCGTTTCGGCGATCAGGTCCTTCAGGTCCTGATCGGACGCGGGGTTGGCCTCTGCGTTTACCGTTTCCTTGGCGTTGCTCATCTGACCCTGTCCGTTTCCCAGTTTTTGTCCCGGGACCGATCACGGCGGACCCGGCTTATTTTTTCAAGCAAGAAGCTCGCCAATCCATCGCGACCGATTGCCTGCCGCTCGGAAGTTGCCGTTCCGCCGGAACTCCGCCGGAACGCCGAAGCGCCGGGCGCAAACGACAGGTCCGTTTGCGCCCGGCGGGATCGGTTACATCATTTTCTTTTCCTTGAAGTACTTGGCCGCGCCATCGTGCAGCGGAGCCGAAAGCCCGTTCTTGACCATGTTTTCCGGCTTGAGGTTCTCGAACGCCGGATGCAGCTTCTTGAAACGGTCGAAGTTGTCGAACACCGCCGCCACCACCGCGTAGACGGTGTCGGGATCGGTCTTCGCCGACGACACGAATGTCGCCAAGACGCCAAAGGTTTCCGTGTCCGCGTCGGATCCCTTGTACATGCCGCCGGGAATGACGGCCTTGGCGTAGAACGGATTGGCCGCGACCAGTTCGTCGATCACCGGCCCGGTCACCGGAATCAGGATGGAGTCGCACGACGTCGACGCTTCCTGAATGGAGCCGTTCGGGTGTCCGACGGCGTAGATGATGGCGTCCACCTTGTTGTCGCAGAGCGCCGCGGATTGCTCGGCGGCCTTGAGCTCGGAGGCCAGGGCGAAGTCACTCGTGGTCCAGCCCATCTTCTCCATCAGCACCTCCATGGTGCCACGCTGGCCCGAACCGGGGTTGCCGATGTTGACCCGCTTGCCCTTGAGATCCGCGAAGGTCTTGATCCCCGAATCGGCGCGGGCGAGAACGGTGAACGGTTCCGGATGCACCGAAAAAACGGCCCTGAGATCTTCATAGGGCCCCTGATCCTGGAATGGGCCCTCGCCCTTAAGGGCATAGAACTGCACGTCGGACTGGGCGACGCCCATGTCGCGCGCGCCCGAGCGGATCGAATTGATGTTGTCGACGGACCCGCCGGTGGAGGGCGCCGTGCACTTCAAGCCGTGCTCACCGGAATCCCGGTTCACCAGCTTGCAGATGGACTGGCCGACCACGTAATAGACGCCGGTCTGCCCGCCGGTGCCGATGGTCACGAATTTTTCGTCGGCGGCCCGCGCCTCGCCGCTTACCAAGGAAGCGGCCATCGAGACGGCCAAGGCCGCCCCCAACGCGAATAACATGGGTGTTCTCATGTTTTTTTTCCTTCCCTTTGATGTTTCCCATTCCCGCGAAAAACGGGCATATCATGGGGTCGTTCTCAATCGGGCTCAAAAAAAACCCTACAAGATCGGTATCATACTCACAAGTAAGCACGATCATTTCGGTTTGCCAGGCACTTCGCCGGTCCCGTTTCCGCGGCGGGTGCCGCCGGTCCCGGCGTCATCATCGGAACGACACGATAAATTCACGCCAGTTGTTCCCGAAATGGGTTAGACCTCTCCGCACCGCGAGGGCGTGAGAAATATCGGAGGCGGCAGCGGAGAACGCAGTTTCGGCCGCACGTGCAAAAACAAAAAGCAAACGAACAGCCCTCGCGGCCCACCATCGCATGGCCAGCCTTGGCCGCCCCGAGAGGTGAGAGGGATACAGCCCTGGATCGTGCGCCGGCTCTCGCAATCGAATCTCTGAACGCTTCGGAGCGGCCGGCCAAGCGTCCCCTCGATCGCGACGCGGGAAAGAAAAAAGATACCGTGTGACGCCTGTCACAGCGTTCAACCAGTGGTGGCGGTATAAAGGAGGCTGTCAGGGAAACCCCCCCCATCTCTGACACCCCCCTTTACCGGGGGTAGCCGGGCCGCAACGGCCCGGCTTTTCCCGATTCCGGCCCATCGCGTCCTAAGCGCGCGGGGCATCGGGCGGCGCGCTCCCGTCGTTCATCCCCGGTCGCTTGCCTTCGTCCCCGGCCGCCGGGCGAGCAGGTTTCTTCCCAACCGGAAAAAATGCGGCTATTGTTTGCCCCGAGACCGGCCCGAGACCGGCATGGCTTCGGTGCCGGGCGCGAGAATGAACCGTTTCCCAAGAGGCCGAAGAGGCCCAAGAGGCCCAAGAGGATAGAAGAAACCGCCGTGACCGCCGTACGAATCTACCAGCCGGCCAAGAGCGCAATGCAGTCGGGCCGAGGCCAGACCAAACAGTGGGTGTTGAAATTCGAACCCGGCCCGCACCGGTTCACGGATCCGCTGATGGGCTGGGTTGGCTCGTCGGATACCCGAGCGCAGCTGCGGCTGAGTTTCGACAGCCGGGAGGAGGCCGTCGCCTACGCCGAGCGCAAGGGACTGGACTACACCGTCCAGGAACCCCACGTTCGCCGGATCAAGCCAAAGAACTACGCCGAGAAATTCACTTCCCAGCGGGTCGATTGATGAGATCCGCCGCGCGAGCGCCCGTAGCTCAGTTGGATAGAGCACGAGCCTTCTAAGCTTGGGGTCGCAGGTTCGAATCCTGCCGGGCGCGCCAGCGCATCGAGGGGTCGACATCCGTCCGGCGCGTCACGTTCGGTCTCCGAAATCCCGCGAGGGGACCCTGGTCCCGCGTTCATCGGCCAGCACATGGAGACCGCGCCACGCTGACACGATGGACGCACGTGCCTGAAACCGTTGGAGGAAGACCATGACGACACAGCTTCTTTTCTACGAACGCGCCGTGCCCCTGTCGAAAGAAAGGCACGCCGACTGGTTCCTGGAGACGGGCACCGACTACTCGTTCGCGCGGCACGTGAACGCGGTTCCGCTGCTGGCCACCGAAATCCCGGCCGCGGCGGCGGAATACGCCGTCGTGTTCACCGGGTCCGGCGAGACGGTCATGCCGGCCGCGCTTCTCGGGATCCGCAATAACGAAAACCTGTACCTGACGGAAACGGGCGGCTGGAACGGCAAGTACATCCCCGCGTTTGTGCGGCGGTATCCGTTCGTTTTCTCGAGCAGCGGAAATGGCGGCACGTTCACGCTCTGCCTCGACGAGGAGTTCTCCGGCTGCAACCAGGAGGGACGGGGGCAGCGCCTGTTCGACGACGACCGGCAGGCCACGCCCTACCTCGAGCAGATCCTGTCGTTCACCAAGAAGTTCCAGTCCCAGTACGAGCCCACCGCGAGCTTTTGCCGGAAACTGGTGGATTTGAAGCTGCTGGACCCGATGAAGGCGCAGATCAAATCCAAGGAAGGCGGCGAAATGTCGCTGGGCGGGTTCATGGCGGTCAACCGCGATCGCCTCAAGGCTCTGCCCGGCGATACCCTGTCGGACCTGGCGAAGACCAACGAACTGGAGCTGTTGTACCTGCAGCTGGCGTCGATGAAGAACGTGTCCGCGATGGCCGAGCGGATGATGGCGCGCGATCAGGCCCAGCGGGGCGGGATCGTGCCGTCATAGCAGCCGGGACGGGATATGGGCGGCAGCGGCCACCCGCCGCCGGACCGGTGATCGGAATGATGCGACAACAGTGGACGAAGCGTCGGGCTGAAGCGCTGAAACAACCCACGGGTTGGCGCGGGATCTCATCGTCATGAGCGACTTCACCTCCGCTTTCTCCGCCGCGTTCTCCCTGGTTTTCCACCTGGACCGCGACCTGATGGAGATCGTCGTCCTCTCCTTGCGGGTCAGCTTGCTGGCCGTTCTGATCGCCACCGCGCTGGCGCTGCCGCTCGGCGCCGTCCTGGCCCTGTTCCGGTTTCCCGGCCGGGGCGGCGTGATCGTTGTCCTCAATGCCCTGATGGGGCTGCCGCCGGTGGTGGTGGGCCTGATCGTCTATCTCATGCTGTCGCGGTCCGGCCCGCTCGGCGTTCTGGGCCTGCTGTTCACGCCGACGGCCATGGTGATCGCGCAGGTGATCCTGGTGACGCCCATCGTCGCGGCGCTGACCCGTCAGGTGGTGGAAGACCTCTGGGTCGAGTACGCCGAGGAACTCCGCTCCCTCGGCGCCTCGCGCGGCCGGGCGCTGATGACGCTGCTGTGGGACAGCCGGTTCACCCTGATGACCGCCGTGCTGGCCGGGTTCGGCCGCGCCACCGCCGAAGTGGGGGCGGTGATGATCGTCGGCGGCAACATCGACCACGTGACCCGCGTCATGACCACCGCCATCGCGCTGGAGGTCAGCAAGGGAGACCTGCCGCTGGCCCTGGGGCTGGGAATGATCCTCATCGTCATATCCATGGGGGTCAACGGAACCGCTTTCGCGTTCAAGGAAGCGGCGCAACGGCGGCATGCCTGATGCGGGCGCCGCCGGCCATCCTGCCGTTGGAGCTGCGGGAACTCACCTTCGAAGCCGGAAACAAGCGTCTGATCAAGACGGTGTCGTGTCGGTTCGAGCCGGGCCTGCGGACCGTGGTGATCGGCCCCAACGGCGCCGGAAAAAGCCTCTTGCTGCGGCTTTGCCATGGCTTGATCGCGCCCACCTCCGGCGCGGTCGTCTGGCACGGTCCCGGCGGCGCGGATCCGTCGCGCCAGCAGGCCATGGTGTTTCAGCGGCCGATGATGCTGCGCCGCTCGGTCGCGGCCAACGTGGACTATGCCCTCGCGATCCGGGGCGTGCCGCGCGCCGAGCGCAGGGAGCGCGTCGACGAGGCCCTGGGACATACCGGACTTCGCCGTCTCGCCGCGTCCCCGGCCCGGGTGTTGTCGTTCGGCGAACAGCAGAAGCTGGCCCTCGCGCGTGCCTGGGCGTTGCGGCCGCAGGTGCTGTTCCTCGACGAACCCACCGCCAATCTCGATCCCGCCGCCACCTACGCGGTCGAACAGACCATTCAGGACATTCACGACGCGGGCACGCGGGTGATCATGACCACCCACGATCTCGGCCAGGCCCGGCGCATCGCCGACGAGGTTCTTTTTCTGTATCGCGGCCGGCTGAAGGAAAAGGCACCGGCCGAGGCGTTTTTCCATCGCCCGGAAAACGATCTGGCCCGGGCGTTCCTGCGGGGCGAGCTGCTGTGGTGGAAAAAGAAACCGCTGAAGCCGCCCGCCTGACAGGTTCCCCCGATAAAGCCGACCGTCAAAACCGCTTGGGCGGCAATTCGTCTCTTGCCGCGCTTCGCGCTCTTACGCTAGCGTACTGATCCAGTGTTCAGGGACAAGGGGCGGATCGGCCATGAAAAAGTTCGTAACGCGTTTCCTCTCGGCGCTGCTGGTGGGCTTGGGCGGCTTTCTGGGAATGCAATCGCCGGATGCGCGGGCCGCGGATGACAATTTCATCGTCGTGGCCTCCACCACGTCGACCCAGAACTCCGGCCTGTTCGATTCCATTCTGCCGAAGTTCACCGAACAGACCGGCATCGAGGTACGGGTAGTTGCCGTCGGCACCGGCCAGGCCATTCGACTGGCCGAGGCGGGCGACGCCGATGTGCTGCTGGTCCACCACCGGCCGTCCGAGGAGAAATTCGTCGCCGAAGGGTTCGGGGTGGAACGCTTCGACGTGATGTACAACGATTTCGTCGTGGTCGGACCCGCCGACGATCCCGCCGGGATCCGCGGCACGAAGGATGTGGCCGAGGCGCTCGCCAAGGTGGCCGGAAGCCAATCGGTGTTCGTCTCGCGCGGCGACGACAGCGGAACCCACAAGATGGAAATGGGCCTGTGGCGCGCCGCCGGCGTGGACGCCGCCGGAGCCTCCGGTTCCTGGTACCGCGAGAGCGGCTCGGGCATGGGGGCGACGCTGAACACGGCGGCGGCCATGTCCGGCTACGCGCTGGCCGACCGGGGCACGTGGTTGAGTTTCAAGAACCGGGGCGGCCTGGAGGTTCTCGTGGAGGGCGACGAGCGCCTGTTCAATCCGTACGGTGTCATCCTCGTGAACGAGAAGAAGCATCCGCGGGTGAAGACCGAGCAGGGGCAGAAATTCGTCGACTGGCTCGTTTCGCCCACCGGCCAGGCCGCCATCGCCGATTTCAAGGTCAACGGCGAGCAACTGTTCAAGCCGAACGCCGTGCCACGAAGCTAGCGGTCCAAAAGGCCCCTGGTCACCGGGCTTTCAGGCGCTTCGCGAAGCATTCGAGGGCTGTTTTCGTCTTGGTTTTCTGATCGCCATGCACGTCCAGCCCGTGCCCGGCGAGAAAACCCTCGAACGCCTTTCTCGCGACGGCGGCCTCTTCCGGCGGGCACTTGATGGACAGTTCCAGCAGCTTGTCGCCGTCCGGCATCTCCCAGCGTTCGGCCGTGAGTTCATAGGCAAGACCCGGCCGCTCGACCTCGAGCCGGAGAGTGGGAATGGGGCCGAGGGCGGCGAGGGCGTCGAAATCGATGGGGGTGGCGCTGAATTCCTGGAGAAACCTCTCCTGGTCAGGTGAAAAGAGTTTGGAGACGGCGCGCTTGCCGACCACCACGTCTTCGATCTCGCCGGGGTTTTGCGCTGCCTTCAGCGACGCCGACATGACCACTCTCTCTCCGACCACGTCGGCTTCGAGCTTGAAGCCGTCGATCTCGCGCCACCGCTTGTCGATGGTCCTCGGATCGACGGGCCGGATCTTGACCGTCGAGTTGTCGGTGTCGCCGGCGATCGCGCGCGCCCGCGCCGCAAGGCCGGCCCGGTAAAGATCGAGGTCCGGGGTATCAAAGAAATAGATGTCGCGCCGGGCCGCCTTTGCCGGGTCGAGATCCAGGCTCATGGCCGCTTCCGCCTTCTCGTCGTCCCGGATGGTGAATTTAATTTCCACCGCGTCGGCTCCGGCGATGGCGGCCTCGAACGCTCCTCGCTCTTTCTCCGATGTCGCGCGCACCATCTTCTTTTCCTCCCTGTTTTGCCCGGGCGGTCACCGCCGCCCGATTATTGACCCATCTTATTCAAATGTGTCTCGAACCCGCGGCCATGCCCGTGGTCTCCGAAAAAAAGCGGTGCAAAACCGGCTGCAGTTTTTTCCGCGACACGGACAGGTCGGCCTGGCTGAAGAAATCGGCCTCCTCGGCGCCGCTCAGGTCCGAGGGGTGAATGGGATCCAGGCCCGGGACATTCGCTTCCAGCAGGGCCAGCAATCGCGCCCTGAGCGCCCGGTCGGGTGCCAGGACCACCAGTTCGCGATGAAAGGCGTCGTCGGCGCCGGTGTAGGCCATCATGGCGATCAGGCATTTCAAGCCCCGCGATCGGAGATAGTCGGTCATGCCCTGGACCAGCCCGGGGTCCTTGGCGATCCAGTTCGAGAGCGGCGTCAGCACCGAGCTGATACCGTACCGAACCGATCCCGCGTCCCACTCCTTGTAGTCCTTGCGCAGAAGATCCTCCGTTCCGAGGTTGGAAACGTCGAATTTCGCCGTCTGCAGGGCGTCGAACAGCGCGTCCGGATCTCCGCCCGCCCGCCCGCCAAGCCGAGCGGCCACGTCCCTGTCTTTGAGCGTGACCCGTCCCGCGCTTGCGCTCAGATTGACCGTATCCAGCAGGATGGTTGCAAGCAGCAGCGTCGCCGTTCCATCGTCCAGGAGGTCCGGCGCGGCGCGCAGGATCCTGTCTGCCACCAGCGTCGCCGCCGATCCCACGGGCTCGATCTCGCGCGGTTCCGCGCCCGGAAATTGCCCCATGTCCGCATGGTGATCGATGATGGCCTCGACCGCGTCGCCATAGCGGGCTTGATGCTTGGACAGAACGTTGTGGTCCACTAGGGTGAGGCCAAGAGCATTGTCTCGATGAGGGGTGTCGAGGTCGATTTCGTCGATGAACGACAACCCGGCCGCGTCGACGCCAACCACGTCGAACAGATGGACGGCCTCGGTCCTGAGCACGAAGTCCCGCCGGGGAATGTTGATCACCGGGATGTGGACTCCCTCGTCGGACGCGGGGCGGTTTGAGGCGAAGAAGGCGTACAGGATGGCGGAGGTCATGGAGTTGAGGTCCGCGGCCTCGTTGCCGATGACGACGCGCAACGAAGAGCCGCCGGCATGCAGTTCCTTCGCTCCGGCGAGGAACCGGTTCAGCCGCCGAACGCAGTCAGACATGGATCGACCATGTTTCTTTCCCATGCGGCCCGTTTACCGCTCATCCCAGAGGCGCAATTCGTTATGATAGCCGAACGGGCGCTCATCTTCCAATGGGCGCGAAACGGAGCCGAGGAGGGACCATGGCAAAGATCGTACCCCGGTGGGAATGGCGCGCGTTCGCCAAACGGATCGATATCGGGATCGATCCGGGGTCGTTCGAACGAACCCGGCATGTGGAATCGTCCGAGGTTTACCTCGTCTCGCCGGCCTCGCGGGCAAACCCGAAGATCCGCGACGCGAAGATGGATATCAAGACCCTCGAGCGCGTCAACCGGCACGGCCTGGAGCAATGGAAACCGGAAATGAAGGCGGAGTTTCCCCTGTCGCCGGGCGATTTCGCCACGGTGTGCGGGGCGTTGGGTATCGCCAACCCGGACCCCGGCCGGGACGTCCGTGACCTCGAGGACCTCCTCGCGTTGATCGGCGGGCATGGGCGGGCGATGGCCGTCGGCGTGGAAAAGGTCCGTGACCAGTACGATGTGAACGGCTGTACGGTGGAGGTGTCGGACGTCGCCTTCGACGGCGACACCTACAGGACCGTCGCCGCCGAGAATGAGAACGAGAACCTCGTGTGGGATACCGTCGGGCTGCTCGGTCTCCAGGGCCACGCCAACGTCAACTACGTCGAATTCATGAAGGAAATAAAGGGCTTGAATTGAAGGCCCGCCTCATCGTTCGAAGCGGTCGGCCTCACCGGCGCGGCTGGGCTCGTCCCATGCGCTCGGGCGGTCCGTGACCGGGCTCGCGAACCCATCCCGGCGAGCCGCGGACGCTCACATGGCGACGGCGGCCGGGAGGTCTTCTTCCAGGATCGAAATGTTGAGCGCGTACGAAATCTCGCCCTCGTCCTCGTCGCGATGAAGCACGCCGATGAATTCGTCGTTGACCATGACCTCCACGGGCGCGCGCGGCTTCGCCGGAGGAACGACGACGATGCGGTTGTTGGAGAAGGTGTGGCGGAGAAAGGCCTGAACGCGGGCGATCTCGTTGAGCGTAATCTGCTTGGTCATCAATCACTCCAAGGTTTTGATGGGCCGATAATGATGCCGTTAACCGAATAGTCAATCGGCATCGGGCCGAAATCGTCCCGGATCCCGGCGAAGGTGCTTTTTCTTAAGATAGCCCGGCCGCCGCCACACGCTATCCGGCGGGCTCCGACTTTTCCACCCGCGCGGCGCAGATCTTGAACTCCGGAATTTTGCCGAAGGGGTCCAGTTTGGGATTGGTCAGGAGGTTCGCCGCCGCCTCGGAAAAGCAGAACGGCATGAACACCATGCCCTCGGGCACGTCCGGATCGGCGCGCGTCGCCGTCCGCACGCTGCCGCGCCGGGTGCTGATGGTGATGTCGTCGCCCGCTTGCAGGCCCAGGGTGTCGAGCTGGCGGGGGTGAAGCATGGCCACGGCGTCCGGCTCGATGGCGTCGAGGATGCCGGCGCGCCGGCTGATGGCGCCGGTGTGCCAGTGTTCGAGCAGCCGCCCGGTGGTCAGCACCAGCGGATAGGCGTCGTCGGGCACCTCGTCGGGCGGCAGGAGATCGGTGGGAACGAGCTTTCCGCGCCCGCTGGCGGTGGGGAAACCCGCGCCGAAAATGATCTCGTCGCCGGGGCGGTCCTCCTCCGCGCAGGGATAGGTGACGGAGCCCTCGCGCTCCAGCCGCTCCCAGGTGATGCCGTTAATGGACGGCATGACTTCCCGCATCTCGGCAAATACGTCGCTGGGCCGGGTGTAGGTCCAATCGAGGCCGATCCGCCTCGCGATTTCCTGGATGATCCACCAGTCCTGGCGGGTCTCTCCCGGCGGGTCCAGGGCCTGGCGGCCCAACTGCACCTGGCGGTTGGTGTTGGTGAAGGTTCCCGTTTTCTCCGGGAACGCCGACGCCGGCAGCACCACGTCCGCGAGGAACGCCGTCTCGGTCAGGAAGATGTCCTGGACCACCAGATGATCGAGCGACGCCAGGGCGTCCCGCGCGTGCTGGACGTCGGGATCCGACATGGCCGGATTCTCGCCCATGATGTACATGCCGTGGATCCGGCCGCCCAGGATAGCGGCCATGATCTCCACCACCGTCAGGCCCGGCGCGGGATCGAGGCGCGTACCCCAGAAGCGTTCGTACCGCCCTTGGGTTTCCGGGTCGGCCACCGGCATGTAGTCGGGGTAGACCATGGGAATGAGCCCCACGTCCGACGCGCCTTGGACGTTATTCTGACCGCGCAGCGGGTGAAGTCCGGTTCCAGGGCGACCCACCTGCCCGGTGATGAGGGCGAGCGCGATCAGGCACCGCGCGTTGTCGGTGCCGTGGACGTGCTGCGAGATTCCCATGCCCCAGAAGATGATGGATTTTTCGGCCGTGGCGTAGGCCCGCGCGACGGCGCGGATGGTGTCCGCGTCGATCCCGCAGACCGCCGCCATGCGTTCGGGCGAAAAGGCTTGCACCCGCGCCTTGAGGTCGGCGTATCCGTCGGTGAACCGGTCGATGTAGGCGTCGTTGGTCAGGCCTTCCTCGATGATCGCATGGATCATGGCGTTGAGCAGCGCCACGTCGGTTCCCGGCGTGAACTGAAGCATGTATTTGGCGTGGCGGGACAACGACTGGCGCCGCGGATCCATGACGATCAGGGTGGCGCCGTTCTTGGCCGCGTTCTTGATGAAGGTGGCGGCCACGGGATGGTTCTGGGCTGGCCGGGCGCCGATGACGATGATGACGTCGGCGTCCATGGCGGCGGTGAAGGGCGCGGTCACCGCGCCGGACCCGATGCCCTCCATCAGCGCCGCCACCGAGGACGCGTGGCAGAGCCGGGTGCAGTGATCCACGTTGTTGGTTCCGAAACCGGCGCGGATCAGCTTCTGGAACAGATACGCCTCTTCATTGGAGCCCTTGGCCGATCCGAATCCGGCGAGCGCCCCCGCGCCGTCGTGGTCGCGGATCCGCCTGAAACCCTCGGCGGCCCGATCCAGCGCTTCGTCCCACGAGGCCTCTCGGAAGTGGGTGAGCGGATTGCCGGGGTCGAGGACCTCGCGGGCGTTCTTCGGGGCGTTTTCGCGCCGGATCAGCGGTTTCAGCAAGCGTTGCGGATGATGGATATAGTCGAACCCGAAGCGCCCCTTGACGCACAGCCTGTTCCGGTTGGCCGGGCCGTCGAACCCGTCCACGGATAGCAATTTGCCATCGCGGATGTGGTAGGTGAGCTGACAGCCCACCCCGCAGTAGGGACAGAGCGACTCCACGCTCTTGTCCGGAGGACCCGTGTGGCGCCCCTGATCGTCGAGAACGTTCGCCGGCATCAGCGCCCCGGTGGGGCAGGCCTGCACGCATTCGCCGCAGGCGACGCACGTGCTGTCGCCCATGGGATCGTCCTGATCGAAGACGATGCGGGCGTGGGCTCCCCTGCCGGCCATGCCGATGACGTCGTTCACCTGGACCTCGCGGCAGGCGCGGACGCAGAGCGTGCAGTGGATGCAGGCGTCGCGGTTGACCGCCATGGCGGGATGGCTGATGTCCGGGGGCGGGCGTTCGTGCGCGGGGAAGCGGCTGGCGTCGAGGCCGGCTTTCCGGGTCCAGTGGACCAGCAGGGAGTCGGGATCGTGGGCGATCGCCGCATCCGGCTGGTCGGCGAGCAGGAGCTCAAGCACCATGCGCCGCGCCTTCGTTGCCCGGTCGGACCGCGTCGACACGGTCATGCCGGGTGTCGGCTTGCGGATGCAGGACGCCGACAGCGTCCGTTCGCCCTCGATCTCCACCACGCACGCCCGGCAGTTGCCGTCGGGGCGGTACCCCGGCTTGTCCCGGTGGCAGAGGTGGGGCAGGGTGTCGCCCCGGCGCTTGGCCACCTCCCAGACGGTTTCGCCCGGCCGCGCCTCGACCTCCTCGCCGTCGAGGATGAAACGGATCGGATCCGTCATGGGACATCCTCCTCGAAGAACCGGAGCGCGCTGACGACCGGATTGGTCGCCGCCTGGCCGAGGCCGCAGATCGACGCGTCCCGCATGGCGCCGGCCAGCTCCGTCATCAACGCCCGGTCCCAGACGGGCCGGTCCATCAGCGCGAGGATTTTTTCGCACCCCACGCGGCACGGCGTGCACTGGCCGCAGCTCTCGTCCTCGAAAAAGCGCAGCAGGTTGCCGGTCACGGCCCGCAGATCGTCGCGATCCGAAAGCACCACCACCGCCGCCGAGCCCACGAAGCAGCCGTAGTCGATCAGGGTGTCGAAATCGAGCGGCAGGTCGGCCAGCGCGGCGGGCAGGATGCCGCCCGACGCGCCGCCGGGCAGGTAGGCCTTGAACGCGTGACCGTCGAGCATGCCGCCCGAATACTCGTCGATCAGTTGGCGGGCGGTGACGCCGGACGGCGCCAGCTTGATCCCCGGCTCCTTGACCCGTCCCGAAACCGAATAGAACCGCGGGCGCCCGGCGCTCCGGTACCATTCGGCGCCGCGCTCGAGAATGTCGCGCAGCCAGAACAGGGTTTCCACGTTGCTGATCAGGGTGGGGCGGCCGAACAGGCCTTCCTGCGCCGGAAACGGCGGCCGGTTGCGGGGCAGGCCGCGCTTGCCCTCGATGCTCTCCAGCATGGCCGACTCCTCGCCGCAGATATAGGCCCCGGCGCCCCGGCGGAGATGGAGCCTGACCCCGGCGGTCAGTCCCGCCGCCTCCAGCTTGGCCATTTCGTCGCGAAGGATCGCGTGTGCCTGCGGATATTCGTCCCGCAGATAGATGTAGAGATCCTCGGCCTCCACCGCCCAGGCCGCGATCAGCGCGCCCTCGAGAACGCGGTGGGGGTCGGTGTCCAGGCAATACCGGTCCTTGAACGTTCCCGGCTCGCCTTCGTCGGCGTTGACCGCGAGGATCCGGGGCTTGGGCGCGGCGCGCAGAAACTCCCATTTCCTGGATTTCGGAAAGCCGGCGCCGCCCAATCCGCGCAGTCCGGAGGCTTCCACCGTATCGAACACGTCGGCCCGCGACCGTCCGCCTCCCAGCATCGACCGGAGGAGGGCATAGCCGCCGCCGGCCTCGTACGCCGCGAGGTCGGGGTAGGGCGGGATCTCCGGATGGACCGAACCCGTGTCCACCGCCTCCAGTATGGCCGTTGGGGTCGCGTTGGCGATCTGCCGCCGGCCGGCGACCGCGACGGGGGCCTTGTCGCATCCCCCCACGCACGGCGCGGTCATCACCCGCACGCTTTGACCGAGGGCGTCCTTGAGGGCGTTCACCAAACCAAGGCTTCCCGCCATTTCGCAGGCGATGCCCTCGCAAACGCGAACGGTCAGGGGCGGGGGCGTCGCGTCGCCCTCGTGGATCACGTCGAAATGGGCATAGAACGTCGCCACTTCGTAGACCTCGGTCTGTGCGAGGCGCATCACGGACGCAAGCGCGGCCAGGTGGCGGGCGGTGATACAGCCATGGTGGTCCTGGATGCGGTGCAGGTACTCGATCAACAGGTCCCTGCGCGGCGTCCCGTCGCCGATCAGGGCGCGGATCTCTTCGATCGCGGCCGGATCCACCTGCCTTCCCTTGGGTGTTCGCGCGGCCCGGTTTCCGCCCCGTTTCATCGGCTCAGTTCACTGAACGGCAGAAAGTCGACGACGGCTCCCGCCTCCAGCCGGTCCATGTCCTCGGGCAATTCCACCAGACCGTCGGCGTCGACCATGGACGAGAGAATGCCGGCGCCCTGGCGGGGAAACTTGGCGGCCACCATCCGGCCGTCGCCGTCGGCGACCAGTCGGGCGCGGACCCATTCCCGCCGGCCGGTCTTCTTCTTGTGGGAAAACTCGGCCCGCACCCGAAAGACGTTCGGCGCGACCTCGTGACATCCGCCGAGCCGCAGGATCATCGGCCGCGCGATCCGCATGAAGGTGACCATCACCGCCACGGGATTGCCCGGCAAGCCCACGAAGGGAACGGCGCCCACCTGGCCGAGACCGATGGGGCGTCCCGGTTTGATGGCGAGGCGCCAGAAATGCAGGCTGCCAAGGGCTTCCACGGCGGCCTTGACGTGGTCCTCCTCGCCCACCGACATGCCGCCCGACGTCACGATGAGATCGTGATCGCGTCGCGGCGCCGTCGAGGGCGTCGCGGATGCTCTCGAACCGGTCCTCGAGGATGCCGAGATCGTCGACGGCGCACCCGAGGCCCTCGAGTAGCGCCATCAACGTGTAGCGGTTGGAGTCGTAGATGCCGCCCGCCGGCAACTCCCGGCCGGGGTCGTACAGCTCGTCGCCGGTGGAGAACACCGCGACCTTGAGTGGCTTGTACACGGCGAGGCTCGCGCGGCCCACCGACGCGGCGAGCCCCACGTCCTGCGGGCGCAACCGGCGGTTCTGGCGGAGGATGACGGAGCCGGCCCCGATGTCCTCGCCGGCCGAACGGATGTTGGCGCCACGCTTGATCCCCGGCCGGATGACCACGGCGTCGCCGTCCGGCCGGCAGTCCTCCTGCATGATGACCGTGTCGGGGCCGCGCACCATCTGGGCGCCGGTGAAGATGCGCACCGCCTGTCGCGCCGCCACCGCGCCGGTGAACGGATGGCCGGCGGTGGCCCGGCCGACCACCGCGAGCCGGGTTTCCGCGCTCGGATCGAGATCGTCGAAGGCAACCGCGTAACCGTCCACCGCCGAGTTGTCGTGGGGCGGCACGTCGCCATCGGACACCACGTCCTCGGCGAGGATCCGGCCGGCCGCCTGGCGCAACGGGACGATCTCGCTGGACACCACCGTCGACGTCCGCTCGGCCAGAAGGTCGAGCGCCTGGGCCGTGGGCATCAGCTCGCCGCCGAAGGCGAAGCAATCGTCGGTCAGTTGGGCCATGTGTCGGGCATTCGATCGGCACGCTCGATGAAAAAACAGCCAACGGTCTCGTCGGTATCTTATAGTGGAGATGGTGACAGACCAACCGTAAGCACAACAAAAGCGTGGACGGCGCCATGACCGAAGCGGAGGCCGTGACGGGGATCGACGGAATTGCCGGGGTTCTGCTTGCCGGCGGCCGGGCCCGGCGGATGGGCGGCGGCGATAAATGCCTGCGCCCGCTCGGCGGCCGCCCCGTTCTGCGGCATGTGATCGACCGGGCCTCGCCGCAGGTGTCCGCGCTGGTTCTCAACGCCAACGGCGACGCCGCCCGCTTCGCCCCGTTCGATCTGCCGGTGGCGGCCGACGGGGTCGAGGGTTTCGCCGGACCGCTGGCCGGCATTCTCACCGGTCTGGAGTGGATGCGCGAGCACGCGCCGCAATGCCCATGGCTCGCGAGCTTCGCCACCGACGCCCCGTTCTTCCCGGCGGACATGGTCTCGCGGATGATGGCGGCGGTAAGCGAGCGGGAGGCCGACATGGCGTGCGCCGCTTCCAACGGACGCTCCCACCCCGTGTTCGGCCTCTGGCCCGCGACCCTGGCCGACGACCTGCGCCATGCCCTGGTCGAGGAGGGCATTCACAAAATCGACACGTGGACCGCCCGCTACCGGCTGGCGACGGTGGACTTTGCCATCGAGCCCCATGATCCGTTCCTGAACATCAACCGCCCCGAGGATCTATTGGCGGCCGAAAGGCTCTTGGGTTTCTAAGAATTTTCCCAGGGTTGATCGAAAGAGTCCGTGAGTTGGCGATCTCCAGGCGCGCTTTTCAGCTTGTTGTTCCGAGGAAATCGCCACCAAATAGGTTTTAGTCGTGCCGTTTCGCAATCTTGCCGGGACAGCGTTTGGAGCACCAAATGCCGTATTTCCGGTCTTTGCCGGCATTCCAAACGGGACCAGAGCGGGTCCTCTCAAAACGAGGTGAACGGGGAGGCTACATCGATGGAGTACGTCACGGAGTGGATCTCGACCATCAGGGCCGACGTCGTTGATCTGCTCGGGCAAATCATCGCCTATCTGCCAAGGTTGATATCCGGAATATTGCTTATTGTGATCGGTTGGCTGGTGGCGCGAGTGCTGCGGGCGATCGCGTCTCACCTCATCAGCGGTTGGGACTGGATCCACAGGCTGACCATCGGCCGGACGGCTGATCAGGAGAAGGCGCGCGAGACCTCCGCGTCAATGGTGGGCATCGGCGTCTACTGGCTGACGATTTTATTTTTTGTCACCGCCGCCGCCCAAACGCTGGACCTGGAAGCATTCTCCAACTGGCTGAGCCGCGCCCTTCTTTATCTTCCCCAGCTCATTTCCGGCGCGGTTGTCATGGTCCTGGGCATTGCTCTGGGCAATCTGGCCATGAATACGATTGTGCGGGGGTTGAAATCGGTTCGGGAACAACAGCGCGTCTTGCTGGGTCGGGCAGCCCAGGGAATCGTTCTTGTGACGATGTTCGTCATCGGACTGGACCTTATAGGGGTGGATACGTCTGTTCTCGTAACGATTATCGGTGTTGCCATGGGCATGTTTTTCGGCGGCGGCGCGCTTGCCTTTGGTCTCGGCGGGCGAACGATGATCAGCAATCTGATCGGTGCGCGCTACGCGCAACGCGATTGCCGGATCGGCGATTTTATCCGCATTGGCAACGCCGAGGGACGGATCCTGCAGCTCAACCGCTCGACCGTGGTTCTGGAAACCTCAGAGGGCCGCGCGACGCTCCCGGGCAAACTATTCTCGGAAGAAAGCACTCTGGTTCTAGAGGGAGATCGCGGCCGTGGCTGAGAGCATGGACCTTGCCAAGGAATTCATCCTCCGTCGCCCGCAGTTCGCGGCGAGGGCACTGGAAGATCAACCTCCGGAAATCGCGGCGCGCTTTCTGCAAGACCTGCCGGCTGATCTTCTGGGCGAGTTGCTCGGCCGACTGATGCCCACCTATGCCGGGCAGTTCTTTGAACAACTCGACGCGAAAACTTCGGCCACGCTGCTGGCGACCGTTTCTCCCGAGATTGGGGCGGGAATTCTGCGGCACACGCGCGCCGATCAAAGAGGTCAGATCCTCAAAACGATGACGTCGAAGGCGGCGGGTGCCTGTCGAACGCTGTTGCGTTATGCCGATGGAACAGTGGGGGCGTGCATGGATTCACGCGTCTTCGTTCTCCCCGACGACATCACCGTGGAGAGTAGTATTCGCCGCATGCGACGCGCACCGGAGAGGACGTCCGGCCAGATTTTCGTCGTTAACCGCAAGGGACGTCTGCGAGGGGTTCTTCAGGTTTGGGACATCGTCCGCGCCCGGCGCGACGCCCTGACCTCGGCTTTGACCGAACCTCAAAGGGAGACGCTTCCGGTGCGGGCCCCCCTCGTTTCCGCCGCCAATCATCCCGCGTGGAGCGAGAGCAACGAACTGCCCGTTGTCGAGACCAACGGCGCGTTCGTGGGTGTCTTGCGGCATATCAGGCTGCGCAGGGCGTTGGGATCCAATATTCCCGGTGCCAGAACAGACCAGATTGGCGAAGCCACGATGGAGATCGCTGTCGATGCGTGGGAAAGCGCGGCGGCGTTGTTCGAGGCGGTCATTGCGGTTGCCTCCGAGCCCACTCAATCGAGAAAGGAGAGATGACCATGGCGGTTGCTTCTTCCACGGCGGCCGACGCTTTGGCTCAGCAGTTCCTGTTCGATTTTCCGAGGGAGGCGGCGAAACAAATGGAAACCTTGCCCGCCGAAAACATGGCGCGGGTGCTCGCCAAACAGCCCCCCGCGAAGGTGTCGCTTGTTTGGGAGGCCTTGCTTCCTGGCGTGGCGGCGATGATCTTCGATTTGCTGCCCACCAAAGCGGCCAATGCCCTGCTAGACGAAATGGATCGAGGCCGATCGGCGGTTATGATCAGTCGACTGCCCACGGAGCGCCAGGAAAGCCTGTTGGAGTCGCTGCCGGAAAGCCTGGCCGGCGAGTTCCGTCAACTGATGACATATCCGCCCGACAGCGCCGGATCGCTGATGGATACAAAAATCCTGGCGTTCCGGGGCGATACGACCGTCGAGAACGCCTTGCGCCGTCTACGCCGGATGCGCGGTAGACCGACCAGGCAACTGCTCATTGTCGACGATGCCAATCGGTTGATGTCCCGCGTGCCGATCGAGACCCTGGCATTGGCCAACGTCGATGAGCCCCTTGAATTGCTGGCGCGCCCCCCGGTTGCCGTGGTGACCGGAACCGATCCCCGAGAAGAAGTCGTCGATAAGCTCAACACACTGAAACTGGAAGAATTGCCGGTGATCGACATTGACGGCCGGCTGCTCGGATTGATCCGGCCGACCGGATTGGTCGAGGCGGTCGCGGAAGAGGCGAGTGTCGACATGCAGACCATGGTGGGCGCCAGCAAGGACGAGCGCGCGCTTTCGAGCAGTTTCTTCGCCGTTCGAAAGCGGTTGCCGTGGCTTCAGATCAATCTGTTGACGGCGTTTCTCGCCGCTTCGGTGGTTGCCCTGTTCGAGGACACCATTTCCCGGTTCACGGCGCTCGCCGTCTTGCTGCCGGTTGTGGCGGGTCAATCGGGAAACGCGGGTGCTCAGGCGCTTGCCGTAACAATGCGCGGTCTAGCGCTTCGCGAGATCGGAACTGGCCACTGGCTCAGGGTCCTGTCGAAAGAGACGGTGGCCGGCCTTCTGAATGGTCTCGGGATCGCGCTGACGTGCGGCATCGGAGTGTACGTGTGGAGTGGCAGTTTGGGCCTGTGCGCCGTCATCGCCATGTCGATGGTGCTGTCCATGGTCACCGCCGGCGCCGCCGGCGCGCTCGTTCCCATTGTCCTGAAGCGCTTGGGACAGGATCCCGCTCAATCATCGTCCATCGTGCTTACGACGGTCACCGACGTAGCCGGTTTCTTTTCGTTCCTGGGGATCGCGACACTGCTGCAAGGCATGCTGGAATAGAGCCAGGCCGATCTGAATATCAACCGTTCCGCGGGCTAGGCGGAAGCAGAGAGATCCTTACACCACTGCCGAGCCGTAGCCCCAGCTGTAGGGGACGGGGCCGGAGAGGGCGATGATGTCGCCGTCGTCCACGGCCTTTTCGGTGTTGAGGGCCGAATACAGGCTGGGGGTGACGTCGCGGCCGTTGCGCAGCGCAAGAAAGACTTCGGCCGCCGGAACGCCAAGCTGGCGGAGGATGTCGCCGACGGTGCTTCCGGCCGGCAAAGACAGCTTGCGGCGGAATCCTTCCCGCCCGCCGAAACGTGCAAGGCTGTTGAATAAACGCACCTCCACCGTGACGATAAGGCCCTGGACGTTGTGCCCGATGCCGGCGTGGTTGGTCTGTTGCTCCATGGCGCCTCGTTCCGTTGGTCCGTGTGCCTTGTGAAAGAATTGCGCAAGATTGGCCATATTGCTACGTTCTTTTTGGACGCAAATCAAACAGACAAGGCGTCGGGGCGTTGGGAGGCGCTCGAACCGTGATCCATCTTTCACGCATATCCGTCGTTTCCCATATGAAAATCCCAAGCCGGCGTAACGAGCTCGAGCGGTGATGCTCGGGGAGGAGACATCGATGATGAAATCACTGCACATTGATCCGGGCAAGTGCACGGATTGCCTTCAATGCGAGATGGCGTGTTCGTACGTCAACGAGGGGGCGTTCAATCCGGCGAAGTCTCGGATCAAGGTGTTCGCGTTTCACGACGAGGGCCGGTTTGTGCCCTACACGTGCACGCAGTGCGCGGAGGCGTGGTGCATGCACGCGTGTCCGGTGGACGCGATTTCGCTGGACCGGTCGACGGGGGCGAAGATCGTGTCCGACGATCTGTGCGTGGGCTGCAAGGTATGCACCATCGCGTGTCCGTTCGGGACGGTGAACTACAACGCGGATTCGGGCAAGGTGATGAAGTGCGACCTTTGCGGCGGCGATCCGGCGTGCGCGAAGGCGTGTCCGACCGGTGCGATCACGTATATCGACGCCAACTGGACGGGTCTGGAGCGGATGCGTCAATGGGCGGCGAGGACGGACGCGGGCGCCGGCGCCTCGGCGTCGGCCTGACGGGGAGGACGGGACATGGCATGGGCAAGGAAGGTTTTGCGGGTGGACCTGGACAAGGGCACCTGCGTCGACGAGCCGCTCAACATGGAGTGGGCGCGGCAGTATCTTGGACAGCGCGGACTGGCCACCAAGTACCTGGTTGAGGAGACGGACCCGCGGGTGGATCCGCTGTCGCCGGACAACAAGATGATCATGGCGACGGGGCCGCTGACCGGGACGTGCGCGTCGACGGCGGGCCGCTATTCGGTGATCACCAAGGGGGCGCTGACGGGCGCCATCGCGTGTTCGAACTCGGGCGGGTTCTTCGGCAACGAGATGAAGAACGCCGGTTACGACATGATCATCTTCGAGGGCAAGTCGCCGAAGCCGGTTTACCTGCTGTTGCAGAACGGCGACGCCCGGTTGCTGGACGCGGGCGAGATCTGGGGCACGTCGGTGTGGCACACCGAGGAGCACATCAAGGCCAGGCACCAGGATCCGCTGATCCGGGTGGCGTCGATCGGGGTGTCGGGCGAGAAGGGCGTGAAGTACGCGTGCATCGTCAACGACATGCACCGGGCGGCGGGCCGTTCGGGCGTGGGCACGGTGATGGGCTCGAAGAACCTGAAGGCGGTGGCGATCCGGGGCACGCTGGGGGTTCGGGTGAAGGACGCGCCGGCGTTCCTGGCGGCGGCGGAGGCGGGCAAGAAGGTTCTGGCCGACAACGCGGTGACGGGCCAGGGCCTTCCGGCGTTCGGCACGCAGGTGCTGATGAACGTGATCAACGAGACGGGCTCCTTGCCGACGCGCAATCACAGGGACGTTCAGTTCGAGGGCGCGCACGCCATATCGGCGGAGGCGATGGCCGCGAAGCGGGCGAGCGACGGCAAGTCGAACCTGATCACCAACCAGGCGTGTTTCGCGTGCACCATCGCGTGCGGCCGGGTGTCGGCGATCGAGCGGACGCATTATACGGTGGTGGACCGTCCGCAATACCAGAAGGCGTCCGGTGGTCTTGAATACGAGGCGGCGTGGGCGCTGGGGGCGGCCACGGGGGTGAACGACCTGGACGCCTGCACCTTCGCCAACTTCATCTGCAACGAGCAGGGGTTCGACCCGATCTCGTTCGGTGCCACGGTGGGCGCGGCCATGGAGCTGTTCGAGATGGGCGTGATCACCACCAAGGAGACGGGCGGGATCGAGGTCGCGTTCGGCAGCGCCAAGGCGCTGACCGACCTCGCCGAGCTGACCGGCCGGGGCGAGGGCTTCGGCGCGGAGATCGGGCTCGGCTCGAAGCTGCTGTGCGAGAAGTACGGCCACCCCGATCTGGCCATGCAGGTCAAGGGCCAGGAGTTCCCGGCGTATGATTCGCGCGGCATCCAGGGGATGGGGCTGACCTACGCCACGTCCAACCGCGGCGCGTGCCACCTTCGCGGCTACACGGTGGCGTCGGAGATCCTGGGGATCCCGGAGAAGACCGATCCGCTGGGCACGGAGGGCAAGGCGGGCCTGGTGAAGGCGTTCCAGGACGCGACGGCGGCGGTGGACTCGGCGGGGATCTGCGTGTTCACCACGTTCGCGTGGACGCTGGACGACATCGCGCCGCAGATCGACGCGGCGTGCGAGGGGTCGTGGACGACGGAGCGGCTTCTGGAGGTTGGCGAGCGCATCTGGAACATGGAGCGCAAGTACAACCTGGACGCCGGGTTCACCGGCAAGGACGACACGCTGCCCAAGCGCCTGCTCAAGGAAGCGGCGAAGACGGGCCCGGCCAAGGGCCTGGTCAACGGCCTCGACAAGATGCTGCCGGAATACTACCAGCTCCGCGGCTGGACCCCCGACGGCATCCCCACCAACGAAACCATGCATCGGCTCAGCCTATGAATGGTGGCCCGGGCGGGCTTTCGATGTCTCGCCGCCATATGTTTTTCTTAAGGGGGTGGGAGTGATTTGATGCGCCATGTTATCGCGGGAGCGGGTCCGGCGGGGGTGATCGCCGCCGAGACCCTGCGCAAGGCGGACCCCCGGTCCGAGGTGGTTCTGCTGCATGGAGAGGAAGGCCCACCGTATTCGCGGATGGCCATTCCGTATTATCTGACCGGAAACATCGACGAGGCGGGAACCCATCTCCGCAAGACACGGGGCTACTACGACGGCCTGGGCATCGACGTTCGCCCTGGCTGGGTCGAGGGGCTTTCGCCCGCCCAGGGCCGGCTGGACCTCAAGGGCGGCGAAACCCTGTCGTTCGACCGGTTGCTGCTGGCCACCGGCGCCAGTGCCATCCGCCCGCCCATAAACGGTCTCGACCTGCCGGGTGTCCATGCGTGCTGGACGCTCGAGGACGCCCGCGCGATCATCCGCCTGGCGGAGCCCGGGTCCCGCGTGGTGCTTCTGGGAGCCGGTTTCATCGGGTGCATCATATTGGAATCGCTGGTGGCGCGCGGCGTTTCCCTGACCGTGGTGGAGATGGGCGACCGCATGGTGCCGAGGATGCTGAACGAGGTCGCCGGCGGCATGCTCAAGCGTTGGTGCGAGGCCAAGGGCGTCCGGGTGCTGACCTCAACGAGCATCACCAATATCGACCGTATGCCGGGTGCCCCGGGCGACCACGGCACGCTCCGCGTCGATCTCGGCGACGGCGAGCACACGACGGCCCATCTGGTGGTCGTCGCGGCCGGGGTGCGCGCCAACATGGGTTTCCTGGCGGGCAGTGGGATCGAGACCGACCAGGGCGTGCTGGTGGATCATTTCCTTCGAACCAATTGCCCCAATGTCTATGCCGCCGGCGACGTGGCCGAGGGGCCCGACTTTTCCACCGGCGATGTCGCGGTCCACGCGGTTCAGCCGACGGCGGCCGATCATGGACGCATCGCGGCGCTGAACATGGCGGGAGGCAGCGCCCGCTACAAGGGAAGCGTGGTGATGAACGTTCTCGATACCCTGGGTTTGGTCTCCGTCTCGTTCGGCCTGTGGCGGGGCGTCGATGGCGGCGACTCGGTGGAGCGGGTGGACGAGGACGCGTTCAAGTACATCAATCTTCAGTTCGACGGCGATCACCTGGTGGGCGCCATCTGCCTGGGGCGCACCGACTGGGTGGGCGTCCTGCGGGGACTGATCCAGGGCGAGGTCTCCCTGGGGCCATGGAAAAAGCGGCTGGCCGAGGATCCGCACCGGGTGGCGGAAGCCTACGTCGCCCGCGCGGGAGCGTGACGGCGGACCATGAAGATCACCGTCAAGCTCTACGCCCTGCTGGGGGGCTACCTTCCACCCAACCACCGGGACAACACCGCCGAACTCGAGGTGGCCGACGGGACCACCGCCTTGGATGTCATCCGGCGCCTGAATCTGCCCATGGAGCATTGTCATCTTGTGCTGGTGAATGGCCATTTCGTTCCGCCCGGAGAACGCGATACCCGCGTTCTCCAACCGGACGACGCGCTTGCCATCTGGCCGCCGATCGCCGGCGGCTGACCGGAATGCCCGGCAATGCCCGCGCCGGCGGCATCCTCGTTCACAAGGAAATGACCATCAGTCATCGGGATTTCCTTCGGATTCTGCCCGGCGCGCTGGAGGATGGCGATTTTCGGATCGATGGCCATCGCATCACGGCGGGCGAGGGAGCCCGGCGCCTGGAGATCGAGCTTTCACCGGAAACGCAGAGGAGGATCGCCCTGCTCACGCTTCCGGTGACGCACGTATCCCTGGAATTCGTCGGCTATGACGCCGACGAAGCCGACGCCGCCCTCGTCCGGTTCGACCGGGCCTTCCAGCGGGGAGGGGGATGATATGGGCGCGGGCCGGATCGATGGGTAACGGCATGAAGGTGTTCGGCTTGGCGGGGTGGAGCGGGAGCGGCAAGACGACCCTGCTGGAGTCCATGTTGCGGGACCTGATCGGACGCGGCCTGACCGTCTCCACCATCAAGCACGCCCACCACAATCTCGACGTGGACCGCCCGGGGAAAGACAGCTACCGTCACCGCGCCGCGGGCGCCAGCGAAGTGGTTCTGCTTTCGTCCAATCGCTGGACGCTGATGCACGAATTGCGCGGCGGACCGGAACCGACACCCCAGGAACTGATCGAACGAATGGCCCCGGTGGACCTCGTGCTTGTGGAGGGGTTCAAGAGGCACACGCACGACAAGTTGGAGGTCCACCGGCCCGCGCTGGGGAAACCGCCGCTGTTCGCCGGCGATCCCAACATTGTCGCGATCGCCAGCGACGCGCCCCTGGAGGCGGCGGGAATTCCGGTTTTCGATCTCGACGACATACCGGCGATCGCCGACTTCATCATCACCCATTGCGGGTTGCGGGCGACGGCGAGGGGGGCGTCTTCCCGGTTGACGTGATGCCGTCGACGGACCAACCTCGGAAAAACGCCTCGAAGTCCGGAGCGGTCAAGGCTGGGCTGAAGTGGAAGCCCTGCGCCACGTCGCAACCGCGCGCCTTCAGGAAGTCGAGTTGTTCCCTGGTCTCCACGCCCTCGGCGATGACCCCGAGCTCGAGGCGATGGGCCATGGCGATGATGGCCTCGACGAGAGGGGCGTGCGCGCCGTCCTCGATGATGTCCCGGATGAAGGAGCGATCGATTTTCAAGGTGTCGAGGGGAAACCGGTTGAGGTATCTGAGCGAGGAGTAGCCGGTTCCGAAATCGTCCACGGCCAGCCTGACGCCATGGGCCTCGAGGTCGCGGATGGCCGATTTGGTCTCGGGAGAATCGTCCATCAGCAAACCCTCGGTGATTTCCAGCTCGAGGCAATCGGGCGGTAGGCGGTTGCGGTTGAGGGCATGGATGACGGCATCGACCAGTGATTTTCCCCGGAACTGGCGGCTGGAAACGTTCACGGACACCCGCAGGTTCTCGATCCCCCGGGATTTCCAGATCCGCGCCTGTTTGCAGGCCGCGCGAAGGACCCATTCGCCGATGGGGACGATCAGGCCGGTTTCTTCCGCCAAGCGGATAAAGTGCTCGGTCTTTACCGCCGCCATGTCCGGATCCCGCCAGCGCAGCAAGGCTTCCGCGCCGATCAGCCGGCCCGAGCGGATGTCGATCAGGGGTTGGTAGTGCAGAGCCAGCTGCTTGCGATCGAGGGCCCGCCGTAACCGCGATTCCATCTGGATCCGTTCGAGCGCGCGCTCGTTCAGTTTCGGCGTGAAGAACCTGAACGTATTGCGTCCCTGTTCCTTCGCCTGGTACATGGCGGCGTCGGCGTTGCGCATGAGCAGGTCCGCGTCGCGGCCGTCGTCGGGGCAGAGCGTTATCCCCACGCTGGTGCTCACGAACGCCTCGTTGCCGTCGAGGACGAAGGGCCGGCTGAAGGACGTCAGGATCTTCCGGGCAACGGATTCGGCGTCCTTGCTGGTCTTTATATCCGGAAGAATGACCGTGAACTCGTCACCGCCCAGACGGGCCACCGTATCCTCCTCGCGCACGCAGGCCGTGATGCGCTGGGCACTCTGTTTCAGCAGCTCATCGCCGAGCGCGTGCCCCATGGTGTCGTTGATCTTCTTGAAGTGATCCAGGTCGATGAACAGGATCCCGACCTTGCGGGAGTATCGCCGGGCGCGGGCGACCGCGCCATTGAGCCGGTCGAGCGCGAGCGTCCGGTTGGGGAGATCGGTGACCGCGTCGAAGTTCGCCTGATAGTGAAGCCGCTCCTCGTAGATCTTGCGGAGCGTGATATCCACCACGGTGGATTGGATCACGGATCTCCCGTTCCAGGGAACGAGGTTCAACTGCGTCCGCACCCAGATCAGGGAGCCGTCCTTTTTTAGGCCCTGGAACTCATACTCCTGGGGTGAATGCTCCCCTCGATGCCGCGCGTTCCTGTACCGTTTCGAGCGCATGAGGTCGGTCGGCGTGTACAGGGCATCGAGAGAGCCGAGAGCCAGAATCTCTCCCGGTGAATCATAACCGAAAATGTCGGCGTACGTTTGATTGGCGAAAAGTGGGCGGCCCTCGTCCTCGATCACGATTCCCAGAACGGAACTTTCGACCAAGGCACCGGAATCGCTCCTCGCTGGCCCGGAGCCTTTCCTCGGCCTCCTTTTGCACCGTGATGTCTGCCTGAATTCCGATGAAATGGGTCACCCGTCCGCGCGGATCCTTGACCGGCGAAATGGAGGCGTTGGCCCAGTAGATCGTGCCGTCCTTGCGCCGGTTGCGGAGCTCTCCCCGCCATTCCCGGCCCCGCAGGATGGTCGACCACAGCTTGCGGTATTGCTCGCGGGTCACCTCGCCCGACTTGAGCACGCGCGGATTGCGGCCGACCGCTTCCTCGCGGCTGTACCCGGTCATCTCGGTAAACTTGGGATTGACGTACTCGATGGTTCCGTCGGTATCGGTGATGAACACGCCGGCGGCCCCTTGCTCGACCGCCCGCCACAGCTTTCTGAGTTCCTCCTCCGCCCTCTTCAGTTCGGTGACATCCCTGACGATGGACAGCATATGGGGCTCTCCGTTCAGCATGAACGTGCTGGCGGAGAGCATGCCCGTCAGGATCCGGCCGTCCTTGTGGCGGACCTGGATCTCCATGTTCCGGACCTGGCCCTCCTTGCGCAGCCGGGCCACCAGATGCTTGCGTTCCTTCAAGTCGGCCCAGAACCCGACCGTGGCGGCCTTCCTGTCGAGCACGTCTTCCTTTTCGTAACCCGAGAGGTTGGTGAAGCCGTCGTTGACATCCACATGGAGGCCATCCTTCAGCCGGCTGATGGTGACCGCGTCGGGGCTCGTCTGGAACGCGTGCCTGAAGCGCTCCTCGAACTCGTGGAGGGTTTGCTCGGCGAGCCTGCGCTCCGTTATGTCCTGGACGGTGCCGGTCATTCTCAGCGGGTTTCCGGTGTCGTCGAACGTGACTTCTCCCTGCTGGCGCACGATCCTTATGGATCCGTCCGGCCGGACGATGCGGTGTTCGAGGTCGTACTCCGCCTCTTTGTAAAGGGCCGCGTCGACCGCGCGGCGGACCCTGTGCCGGTCGTCCGCGTGCACGATGTCCAGGAAATCGTCGTAGGCGGCGGGAGAGGATTGCGGTATCCGTCCGAAGATCCGGTAAATTTCGTCGGACCATGTGAACGCATTCTTGCCCACGTTCAGGTCCCAGTTGCCGAGACGGGCGATGCGTTGGGCGTTCGCCAAGCTGATCTGGCTCTTCCTCAACGTGGCTTCCGCGCGCATTCGTCCCGTGATGTCGGTCATTCTCCCGGTGAAGCGCACCGGTTTGTTGTCGCTGTCGCGAATGCAGGATCCGCGCGCCTCGACCCAAAGCCATTTGCCGGTCTTGTGCCGGTGCCGGTAGATGGCTTCGTAGAATTCCGTGTGACCCTGGAAATGCGCCGCGATGTTTTGCCGGGCTCCCTGCAGGTCCGAGGGATGCACGTGGTCGGACCAGCGGTAGCCTTCCATCTCCTCTGCGTCGAAACCGATGACGGATCCCCAGACGGGCGAATACCAGGCCCTGTCCTTGACCAGATCCAGGTCCCAAAGCCCGTCCTTGGTCCCGTTGACCGCCATTTTATAGCGCCGCTCGCGTTCGCTGAGCGTTTCCTGAATGGTTTTCAGGTCTGTCACGTCCACGACGACGCCGACGATACCGCCCTCCGCCGTCTTGTGTTCGACGATACGCAGCCACCGGCCGTGGCTCGTGCGGCGCGTGATGGGGCCCGAAGGGTCGCGGTGTTGTCGGATGCGCTCGCGAATCCAGACTTCGGGATCCACGCCGTCGGGCGTGAGAATCACGCCGCGCCGGACGTTCTCGCGGACGTTGTCCTCGAACCGCCGGCCGGGCGCCAGAATGTCGTCCATGCCCGGGTAGAACTCGCGGATCTTGTCGTTGAAGGCGACCAGTCGATCCTCGGAGTCCCAAAGCATGAACCCCTCGGCGAGGCTTTGGATCGCGTCCTCGAGCCGGTTCTCGGCGCGTTTCCGTTCGGTGACATCGATGTGAACGGCGACCACGCCGCCGCCGGCCAGGGCATGACAGCATGTCTCGATGATCCGGCCATCGGCGAGGATACGTTCCAGGCGGGCCTCGGCGCGGCGCTCCGCCGGGCCGGCGCAGCCCGAGACGCGGGTGATGAATTCCTCCAGGCCGGACGCGTCCGTGGCGCCGTTCGCGCGTGTCAGCCCGTGGAGAGAGACGCCGGCGCGGAGGACGCTGGCCGGGATGCCGAGGAATTCGGCGAAGGCATCGTTGAACAGGATCAGGCGCAGATCGGTATCGAAAACGCCAATGCCCTGACCCGCGCGATTGAGGGCTTCGAAGAGGATGGGAGAAACCGAATCCCGGTCCGGATCGTTGATGGATCCCGCGGCGGGGCCCGGAACATCGGGCATCGGGTTCCTCGTTGCCGCCGCTCCAGTTTGGATCTCGTCCGGTTCTCGGTAAGGTTCCGATTTTCTGCGCATTGTCAGTGCATCGCGGTCACGAAGCGACCAAGCCGCCAACACCCATCCATGAATTGCAAATTTTCCCCAAATGAGGTAAACTGAGCTGTTTAAGCAAATTGGCGCGATTTAGGAAATGCTTTTTGCCGGATCCGCCAGTGACCATGGTGTTAAGGAAGCGGTTATACTTTTGAAATATAACGATACAGGATAGTCCAGGCGGATGTAACCTGGGCGTGGTTCATGGAACGGATGAGAGCGTGCAATGATTGCCAGTGAGGCGCGAGCGGTTGGGCCGTCTCGGTTGGAAGGGCATACGCACGACCGGGCGCCCGCGGTGCGATTTGTCGCCCACGAAAGACGGCATCGCGAGAGGGTCTCCGACGCGAGCCTCGCCGTTGGCTTCAAGGGCGAGACCCATACGGCGGTGAACTGGAGCCTCGGCGGTTTCGTGGTCGAGAACTATCGCGGGTCGCTGACCGCGGGAGCGCTTCTTACCATCGACGGCGTCGGCAAGGCCGGCGGTCAGATGACCGAGGTGGCGGTCCGCGGACGGGTGGTTCGGGTGGACCGGACGACGCATATCCTGGCCGTGAATTTTCTTGGCCTCGACGAACGCGCCTATGCCGTTCTGCATGATGTCATGTCCGACAGAATGCGAATGCTGACGGAACGGAAAGATCGCTGATCGACGGTCCGTTTCGGCGGATCACAGCTACCGGCCCGCGTTCAAACGCTCGAAACCGGCCTCCAGGTCCTCGACAAGATCGCCCGCGTCCTCCAGCCCGCAATGAAGCCTGAGGCACGGCCCGCTTCCGGACCACCCGGTGGCCGAGCGCGCGCGGCCGGGGTCGAACGGAATGATCAGGCTTTCGTATCCTCCCCAGCTGTAGCCCATGCCGAACAGCTTCATTCCGTCCAGCATCGCGGTCACGGCCCGTTTCGGGGCCTCCTGGAGCACGATGGACAACAGACCGTTGCTGCCGGTGAAATCCCGCTTCCAGACCGCGTGGCCGGGACAATCCGGCAGGGCGGGATGCAGGACCCGGGCCACTTCCGGACGGCCTTGCAGCCACTGTGCGACGCGGAGCGCCGTCTCCTGGTGGCGGGCCAGCCGGACGCTTAATGTGCGGAGCCCGCGAAGCGCCAGATAGCAGTCGTCCGGGGCGGCCGACGTGCCGAGCATGGAGGCCGCCCGGGCGGTCCGGAGAAACGCGTCTTCCGAGGTGATGATCACGCCGAGCATGACGTCGGAATGGCCGACAATGTACTTGGTCGCGGCCTGAATGGAGATATCCACGCCGTGTTCCAGCGGGCGGAAAAGGAGGCCGGCGCTCCAGGTGTTGTCGATCATCGATACGGCGCCGGCGGCGCGGGCCGAGGCCGCCGCCGCGGGAACGTCCTGAACCTCGAAGGTCAGCGAGCCCGGGGACTCGAGAAACACCACCCGGGTGTCCGGCCTGATGAGCGGGCCGACGTCGGCCATGGGATCGTAGTAGGTCGTCTCCACGCCGAAACCCGCCAGCACCGTGTCGCAGAACCGCCGGGTCGGCTGGTAGGTGGTGTCCACCATGAGCAGATGGTCGCCGGCTTTCAGGAAAGCCATCAGCGCCGTCGTTATGGCAGACAGGCCCGAGGGGACCGCGATGCTCCGGTAACCGCCCTCCAGGTCCGCGACCGCCTTTTCCAGCGCGAACGTGGTGGGTGTGCCCCGGCGGCCGTAGCGGGTGCCCTCGAAGGGTGTCTTGTCCGCGTGTTCCAGCGCCTCGACGGTGGCATAGAGGATCGTCGACGCGTGGTAGACGGGCGGATTGACCACGCCGTGATTGGCGTGGGGATCGAGGCCGGCATGGGTCAGCCGGGTGTCTTTCTTCATGAGCGGCTATCGTTTCATTCTGGCGTCAACGCTCCACCGGTGTGTCTTCGCGGTTTCCCCACTCGGCCCAGGACCCGTCGTAAACGGCGACGTCCTCCTTCCCGATCAGGAACGCCGCGAACGCGGTCGTGCACGCGGTCACGCCCGATCCGCAACTGGAAACGAGCGGTTTGTTCAGGTCGACGCCTGCGCGGTCGAATACCGCGGCGATTTCCCCGGCCGGGCGCCAGGCGCCGTGCCGGTTCGGATCCAGGAAGTCGGTGAAGGGAATGTTCAGGCTGCCCGGAATGTGGCCGAGCTTGCGGGCGGGGCGGGGTTCGGGCTCGCGGCCGGCGAAGCGGCCGGGGCCCCGGTTGTCGACCACCTGCTCGCGCGCCGTTCGCAAATTGGCCAGAAGGTCGCCGGCCGACCGCACGAGAGCGCCATCGTACCGCGCCCGGTAGCGGGCCTCGCGAGGCGGCGGCGGCCGGTCGTCCACGGGCCGCCCTTCCGCGATCCATTTCTCGAGCCCGCCGTCGAGAACCGCCACGTCGGCGTGGCCGAACACCCGGAACGTCCACCACACCCGGGGAGCGGCCGCCGATCCCGGCGCGTCATAGACGATGACCGTGTCGCCGTTACCGATCCCCATGGCCGAGACCGTTTCGGCAAAGGTTTCAGGCGCGCGGCAGCATGTGCGGCAGATCGGTGTTGGGGTCGCGGATGCCGTCCACGTCGAAGAACGCGGCGCCGGGGATGTGGCGTTCCCGGTACTCCGCGCGCGGATCGCGGCCGCTGGTGGGTACGTGGAAGCTGCCGTCGAGGACACGCACGCGCGGATCGGCCAAATGCTCGGCGAGCCACTCGGTTGTCCTGAGCGCGCCCGGGTTGGTGAAATCCATCGGGCTCACTCCAGCCAGCCGGGAACGGGCAGGCCCTTGCTCCGGAGGAACGCGGGGTTGAACAGTTTGCTCTGATACCGCGTGCCGTAGTCGCACAGGATGGTGACGATGGTGTGCCCGGGGCCCATGTCCTTGGCGAGACGGATGGCGCCGGCGACGTTGATGCCGGCGGATCCCCCCACGCACAGGCCCTCGTATTGAAGCAGGTCGAAGACGATGGGCAGGGCTTCCGCGTCGGGTATCCGGTAGGCCGCGTCCACCGGCGCTCCTTCCAGGTTGGCGGTGATGCGGCCCTGACCGATGCCCTCGCTGATGGACTCGCCCTCGGCCTTCAATTCGCCGTGCTTGTAATAATTGTAGAGCGCCGCGCCCATGGGATCGGCGATGCCGATGGTCACGTCGGGGTTCTTTTCCTTCAGGTACATGCCCACGCCGGCGAGGGTTCCGCCGGTGCCGACGGCGCATATGAAGGCGTCGACCTTGCCGTCGGTCTGACGCCAGATTTCGGGGCCGGTGGTTTCCAGATGACCTTGCCGGTTGGCGGTATTGTCGAACTGGTTGGCCCAGACCGCGCCATGCGGTTCCGTCCTCGCGAGTTCCTCCGCGAGCCGCCCCGAGATTTTGACGTAGTTGTTGGGATCCTTGTAGGGAACCGCCGGTACCTCGCGCACCTCGGCGCCGCAAAGCCGCAGCATGTCCTTCTTTTCCTCGCTCTGCGTCTCGGGGATGACGATCACCGTTCGAAAGCCGAGCGCGTTGCCGACGAGGGCGAGGCCGATGCCGGTATTGCCCGCGGTGCCCTCGACGATGACCCCGCCGGGCTCCAACAGTCCCCGTTTCATGGCGTCGCGGACGATGTACAGCGCCGCCCGGTCCTTGACCGAGCTGCCGGGATTGAGAAACTCCGCCTTGCCAAGGATTTCGCAGCCGGTCTGTTCGGAAGCGCGCGCGAGGCGAAGCAGGGGGGTGTTGCCGATCGTGCCGATGAAACCGTCGCGAATGTCCATGATCTCGCCAGGAGTGATTTCAAGGATCCGTTGAAACGCCGCAGAGTAGCCGGGGGAGCGTGGGCGGATCAAGGTGGTGGACGGATACGGCCGCCCACGCGGGCGGTATCACCGGAGGCGGCACGGCCGGATCCCCGATCAGCGCGTCTCTTCCCCGAGCCATTTCTGGCGAAGAGCGGCGTGGCGGAGGCGGAACCATTGAAGGGCGATGATGGCGGTCGCGTTGACGAACCGGCCGTCGTCGAGCCACTGGAAAACCTCGGAAGCGGGAACGACGCTGACGCGGATATCCTCGTGTTCATGGTCGAGGCCATGCAGGCCGCCGACGCGGGACGTATCCACCCTGCCGCAGAACAGCGTGATGGATTCGCTGCACACGCCGGGACTGACGAGAAACCGGCAGGCGAACTCCAGGTCCCGGATCTCGCATCCGGCTTCCTCGATGGCCTCGCGCCGGGCCACGTCCTCCGGCCGTTCGCCCTCGTCGATGATCCCGGCGACGATTTCCAGGAGCCACGGCGAAGAACTTCCGGCGAAATGGGGAGAGGCACAGGCGGCGAACGCACCGATGCGGAACTGTTCGATGAGGACCAGGTCGTCGCGCTCCGGGTCGTACAGGATCACGCCCACCGCGTGCCCGCGCTCCAGCATCTCGCGGCTCATCGGTTCGCTCCAGCCACCCGCGAACAACCGATGACGCAGCCGGTATGTCTCGATCCGGTAGTAGCCTTGGTAGGGAACGTTGCGTTCGAGGATGGTCACGTCGTCGGGGGTCATGGGGGCCTCGTGGAAGGTCAAGATCACCGGTTTTCCCAGAAACGCATGCCCCGCGCAACCGGGCGTTTGGATGCGCTTTGGCCGCCGGCAATCCGCGAGGGGTCGGGAACGCGGCCGGCCGAGGAAAATGGTCCTACACAAATAGGGGGGATCGACAACCATGCCCCTGCGTATAGTGCGCGTGAAAGTTGCATTAACAACAGAAACGCTCGTTTGAAGACCTTTTCTGCATGCGGCGTACTACTCGCACCCATTATATGGAGGAGACAATGGCCAACTATACCCCTTACGAGCCCGCGGACAGCGGCCGCAGGACCAATCCCTACAGCACCGACATCATCGCCCCTCCGGGCCTTGAGAACCCGCATGTCGGGATCATGACCGCGACCGACGACGCCGACCTGATCAAGACCGGCCGCGGTTTCGACGACATCTGCTCCGGCGGTGGCGACGACAAGGTGATCGCGGGCGGCGACGGCGACGAGGTTGACGGCGGCGAAGGCAACGACTGGATTTCCGGCGACGACGAAATCCTCGAGAACCCGGAAACCGACGGCACCGACGTCATTCGCGCCGGTTCCGGCGACGACACCGTGCTGGGTCAGGGCAACGACGACAGCATCTGGGGCGAGGACGGCGACGACGTCCTGTACGCCGGAACGGGCAACGACTACGTCAACGGCGGCAGGGACGACGACATCATCAACGGTGGTGACGGCGACGACGAACTGTTCGGCGACAAGGGCGACGACGACATGACCGGCGGCTTTGGCGACGACACCATGTCCGGCGGCGACGACAACGACGCGATGTCCGGCGGCGACGGAGCCGATCACATGAGTGGCGACAAGGGCAACGACGTCATGAATGGCGGCGCCGGCGACGACATCATGGCCGGTGGCGATGGCGACGACGCCATGACCGGTGGCTGGGGCGCCGACTGCCTGAAGGGCGGCTACGGCAACGACGTCATGTGGGGCGACGACGGCGACGACGACATGGATTTCATGGACAGCGCGGACACCCTGATCGGTGGCTATGGCAACGATGAAATCCATGGCGAGGGCGGCAACGACCAGATCGCCGGCAACGCCGGAAACGACGTTCTTTATGGCGGCAGCGGCGACGACCTGATCGTTCCCGGTTCGGGCAACGACACCATGTATGGCGGCGCGGGCGCGGACACGTTCGAGTTCCATCAGGACGACATCGACTTCTATGCCTTCCAGAACGCCTACGACGTGATCCGGGACTGGGACGCCACCAACGGTCAAGGCGGCGACGTCATCCGGTTGTGCGGCCAGCCTGAGTTCGAGCCGGTGAAGATCCAGTTCGGTGCCTTCTTCGGTGACGGCAACCAGCTCCCAGACGACGTCATGATCCTTCTGAACAACGGTCAGAAGATCTATCTCGACGACGCCGCGGTGGCCAACTGGTCCGGTCAATTCGGGATCGAGACCGAGTTCGACATGGGGATCGCGTCCTTTACCGATCCGCTGACCTCGGGCAAGAACGCCGACGACTTCGAGCTGGTTCACCTTCCGGACACGTGCCCGCCGATCGTGTGCGCCGATCCGGACGAGGCCGAGGACGTTCCGGAGCCGCAGATCTGGGACATCATCCCGTCCTAGCGGCTTGAGGGTCCAACGCTTGGACCCGTAACGGAAACGGCGGCGATCGATTGTCGATCGCCGCCGATTTCTCTTTTCCGACAGCCTGAAAATGTTCCTACACAAATTGGGGGTCTGGTAGCGGTTCTTCCAAGAATACACTCTGTGTTTGTAGGGTCGTTGGCGCCACGACCTTTACGATGAGTCCTCCTGAACGGGGACATACAAAAAGAACAAAGAACACGGAGAACACAACATGGCGAATTATACTCCCAACGAACCCGCGAACAGTGGCCGGCGGACCGATCCGAATGGCCCCGACATTATCGTTCCCGCGAGCTATCCCGTTCCACCGTCACCCATAATGCGATCCACGAACGACGCCGACCTCATCAAGACCGGCGGAGGCAGTGACGACATCTGCTCCAGCGGCGGCGACGACAAGGTGATCGCCGGCGCGGACGGCGACGAAGTCGATGGCGGCGACGGTAACGACTGGATCTCCGGTGACGACGAAGTCCTTGAGAGCGCCTCGGATGGCAGCGACGTCATTCGTGCCGGCAAGGGCGACGACACCGTTTTCGGGCAGGGCGGCGACGACCAGATCTGGGGCGAGGACGACGACGACCTGATCTATGCCGGCTCCGGTAACGACTATGTCAGCGGCGGCAAGGGCGACGACACCATCGACGGCGGTGACGGCAACGACTGCCTCAACGGTGGCAAGGGCGAAGATGTCATCGAGGGCGGCAAGGGCCGCGACACCATCTCCGGTGGCGACGACAACGACAACCTGTCCGGCGGCGCCGGCAACGACCACATGAACGGCGATGCCGGCAACGACGTCATGGACGGCGGCAACGGCAACGACGTCATGAGCGGCGGCCTCGGCAACGACGTCATGAGCGGCGGCGCGGGCTTCGACTGCATCAAAGGCAACGCCGGCAACGACGTCATCTGGGGTGACGTTGCCGCTGACGGAGCCAATACGATCTTCGGCGTCGGCGACACCCTGATCGGTGGTAGCGGCGACGATATGATCTATGGTCAGGGCGGCGGCGACCAACTTGCCGGCAACGAGGGCAACGACGTCCTCGACGGCGGCGCGGGCAACGACCGCATCGTTCCCGGTTCGGGCAACGACACCATGTATGGCGGAACCGGTTCCGACACGTTCGAGTTCCACCAGGACGACGTCGACTTCTTCGCGTTCCAGAACGCCGTCGACGTCATCAAGGACTGGGACGCCAACAACGGATCCAGCGGCGACGCCGACGTGATCCGCCTGTGCGGCCAGCCGGAATTCGTGCCGGTGAAGATCCAGTTCGGCGCCTTCTTCGGTGACGGCAACCAGCTCCCCGACGACGTCATGATCCTTCTGTCCAACGGCCAGAAGATCTTCCTCGACGACGCCGCCGTGGTCAAGTGGACCCCGTTCATCGAGACCGAGTTCGACATGGGGATCGCGTCCTTCACCGATCCGCTGACCTCGGGCAAGAACGCCGACGACTTCGACCTCGTCCATCTTCCGGATACCTGCCCGCCGGTGGAATGCGACGATCCCGACGCGTGCGACGAGGTGCCTCCGCCGGAACTGTGGGCCGACATCAGCTAGTCGGCCCATCGGCGAACGCAAGCGCCAACACGCGTTGACGCAAGCGAAAACAAGCGTGAAGGCGGTGGCGGCCTGGACAAGGCCCCACCGCTTTTCCTCGTTCCATACGTTCACGCGTCATCAAGGAACGAGCCCCGAAGACGCCGCGAAGATGCCCCGGAGATGCGAGGCGGTCCCGCATCGCCGCTGGACGGCGGCATACGATTTCAGGTAGAAAAGGCGGACGATTTCGGATCTTTGGGCGACATCAATGCAGTATTGGTCACCTCTTGCGGCGCACGCGGCGTGGATGACACATCTGCGCGAGTATATCTATGGCGCCGGTCAAATGGACGTGGAGGCCGTGGCCCGGGACGACGAGTGTGAAATCGGCCAGTGGCTTTACCGCGAGGGGGCCGAATACCGGCGGTTCCCCGAATACCGGCATGCTCTCCAGGTTCACGCGGCCTTTCACCGGCGGGCCGCCAAGGTGGTGCGCATGGCGGACCAGGGGCGGCGTCTGGAGGCGGCGGCGGACCTCGCGCCCGGCGGCGACCTTCGCGGATTGTCGGCCGCTCTCTCCCAGTCCTTCATCCAGCTGAACAAGAAGATCCGGGCCGTCGACCGCCGGCCGATGACCGCCTGATCGCCGTCATCGGATCGACGCGGCATGTGGACGCCTCGGAAAACCCTTATTCTGGAAACCGCGCCGCAATCATTTCAATGCCTTGGAAGGCTTGAATCCGCTTATCTGTAGGTTTTTCGAGGTGTCCATGTGTGCCGCCTCGGGGCGTCAAATTCCGAGATGCCGAACGTGGATCTCGGGATCGGACGCGAGATCGCCGGCCGGTCCGGCATGGACCACCTGCCCCTTGGCGAGAATCACGCAGTGGTCGCAGACGCCGAGCATGGTCCGCAGGTCCTTGTCGACGATCAGCGTCGCCACGCCCGCCGCCTTGATGGCGCGGATCACCGACCAGATTTCATCGCGGACACGGGGCGCCAGGCCCTCGGTGGCCTCGTCGAGAATCAGCAAGCGCGGATTGGTCATC
Source organism: uncultured Alphaproteobacteria bacterium (assembly GCA_963701445.1). Classification (GTDB taxonomy): domain Bacteria; phylum Pseudomonadota; class Alphaproteobacteria; order Rhodospirillales; family Defluviicoccaceae; genus CAKZLS01. Next base: position 56,673 of record CAVPAM010000047.1, on the reverse strand, counting down.
AAGGCCCGGCCCACCGACAGCATCTGTTGCTCGCCGCCGGAGAGCAGGTTTCCCCAGGTGGCCATGCGTTCGGCGAGCGGCGGAAACATGGCGAGGACTCGGTCGATGGTCCACGCCCCGGCGGTCCCGTTCCCGGACCCGGGCCGCGCCGCCATCGTCAGGTTTTCCATCACCGTCAGGTTGGGAAAGATGCCGCGTCCCTCGGGCACCAGGGCGACGCCCCGGCGGGCGATCGCGTGGGGCGGCGCGCCGGTTACCGCCCGGCCGTCCAGCGTCACGGTACCCCGCCTTGGCGGCGTCAGCCCGAGGACGCTGCGGATGGTGGTGGTCTTACCCATGCCGTTGCGTCCTAAAAGTCCCACGCTCTCGCCCGGCCGGATGGTCAGGTCGACCCCGCGCAGGACGTGGCTCGCGCCATAGTAGGTGTGCAGGCCCACGGCCTCGAGCAGCGGCGCCGGGGTCATGGCGCGTCGTCTCCCGTGCCCAGGTAGGCGTCCCGCACGGAGGGGTTGGCGCGGACCCGCGCGGGCGGCCCGCTGTCCATGACCCGCCCCTCGACCATGACGGTCAGTTCGTCCGCCACGGCGAACACCGCGTCCATGTCGTGCTCCACCAGGATGATCGTATGGTCCCGCGCGAGTTGGCCCAGGAGGGCGACGATGCGGTCGGATTCGTCGCGCCCCATGCCCGCGAGCGGCTCGTCCAGCAGCAGAACCTCCGGCTCGGTGGCGAGGATCATGGCCAGTTCCAGTTGGCGTTGCTCGCCGTGGCTGAGGGCGCCGCAGGGCACGTCCCCCCGCCCGGCGAGACCCACCAGCCCCAGCGCCCGCTCGGCGGCCTCCCGCGTTCGCCGGTCGCGATGGGCCGGGCGGATGAACCGCATGGAACTCGGCCGCCGCGACCGCGCCGCCAGCCGGCAACCCTGCGCGCAGGTGAGGGACGGAAACAGGTTGGTCTTCTGATAGCTGCGGCCGATGCCGAGGCGCGACACGCGGTCGGGCGGCGATCCGGTGATGTCCCGGCCGCGAAGGCGCACCCGTCCCGAACTGGGCTTGAGGTCGCCGGACAGCAGATTGATCAGCGTGGTCTTGCCGGCGCCGTTGGGTCCGATGATGGCGTGGACGCCGGTGCGCTCGTAGGCGAGGTCGACGCCATCCACCGCCAGCAGCGCCCCGAAGCGCTTGCTCAGCGCGCTCGTCTCCAGCACCGGCGGGCTCACGGCGCGTCCCCGCCCGGCGCGGCCGGACCGGACCGCCGGAACAGGCGCCCGGCAAGGCCGGCGATACCACCCGGCATGAACAGCACCAGGCCGACGATGAACAGGCCCATCAGCAGAAGCCAGTGTTCGGTGATGTCCTGAAACCAGTTCCGCAGCAACCCGAAGGCGAAGGCGCCGAGCACCGGACCGTACAGGGTTCCCCGCCCGCCGAGGATCACCACCATCAGGATGGTCCCGGACTCGTGCCAGCTCAGGTGCCCGGGGCTGACGTAACCGGTGTGCACGGCTTCGAGGAACCCGGCGAGCCCGGCCAGCGTCCCGGCGATGACGAAGCTCACGAGCTTGAACCGCCCGGTGGGGTAGCCGAGCGCCCGGGTGCGATGCTCGTTGACGCGGATGCCGCGCAGCACCTCGCCGAACGGCGCCCGCAGGATGGTGGCCAGCACCGCGTAACCGGCGATCAGGGTGACGAGCACGAAGTAGTAGAAGGTCGTGGGGTTCTCGAGGTCGAACAACACCAGCGAGCCGACGGCCGCCACCGGCCGGAACGCCACGAACAGCCCGTCCGATCCCCCGAAGGCGCTGCTTTCGCTGAAGAAGTAGTAGAGCATCTGGGCGAACGCGAGCGTGATCATGATGAAGTAGATGCCGGATGTCCGCACCGAGAACCAGCCGATCGCCAGCGCCGCCGCCGCCGACGCGGCGAGGCAGCACGCCATTGCCAGCCACAGGTTGGCCGGCGCGGCCTCCGGCGTGACCATGGCGAGCACGTATCCGGCGAGCCCGAAGAACGCGGCGTGGCCGAGGCTGACCAGCCCGGTGTAGCCCACCAGCAGATCGAGGCTGAGCGCGAACAGCGCCAGGATCATCAGCTTGAGCACCAGGTCCACGTAGAACTCGCCGCCCACCCACGGAAACCCGGCGAGCACCGCGAGCCCCGCCAGGTGGAGGAGGATCAGGGGTCTCGAGGCGGTCATGGTGCGGGCGCGCCGTTCATGGCGCCCGGCCGAACAGCCCCTGGGGCCGCCACAGCAGCACCAGCGCCATCAGCGCGTAGATCACCATGGACGCGAAATCGGGGACCAGCACCCGGCCGAAGGTATCCGCCAGTCCGATCAGCATGGCGCCGATGAAGGCTCCCTTGACCGAGCCGATGCCGCCGATCACCACCACCACGAACGAGACGATCAGCACCCGGTCGCCCATGCCCGGATAGACCGAGCTGACAGGCGCGCCGATCATGCCCGAGAACGCCGCCAGCGCCACGCCCATGGCGAACACCACGGCGAACACCGCGCCGATGTCCACGCCGAGCGCCGAGGCCATCTCCCGGTTGGACGCGCCGGCGCGGATGGTCATGCCGAGCCGGGTGCGGGCGATCACCAGCGACAGCCCGGCGGCCACGCCGAGGCACACCAGCGAGATGAACAGCCGGTAGACGGGGTAGGCCTGGTTCTCGGTCAGCGGCACCGACCCGGCCAGCATTTCCGGCACCGGCACGCTGTTGAAGTCGCTGCCCCACAGGATCCGCTGGGCCTCGTTGAGGATCAGGATCAGCCCGTAGGTGAGCAGCACCTGATCCAGGTGGTCGCGGTGGTACAGGCGGGAGATGAGCAGGCGCTCGATGACCAGCCCCACGGCGACGGCGATGGGAATGCCGAGAAGCACGCCCGCGAGCAGGCTGCCGGTCCAGCCCACCAGCCAGTAGGCGAGGTAGGCGCCGATCATGTAGAACGCCCCGTGGGCGAGGTTGATGATGCCCATGATGCCGAAGATCAGCGTCAGCCCGCTCGCCACCAGGAACAGCAACAGGCCGTACTGGACGCCGTTCAGCGCCTGAACCAGGAACTGGGCGAGGTCCATGCGTTCGTGTCCCGAGGCTCGTTCCCTAGCCCATCTTGCAACCGGTTGCCGGGTCGGCGAGGTCCTTCGAGGCGACCCCGAGGATCCGGTTCACCCCGCCCTCCACCTGGCGGAGATAGACGTCCATCACCGGATTGTGGGCCCGCGACATGCGCCACGGCCCCCTCGGGCTATCGGGCACCTCCGCCGACGACAGCGCCTCGATCATCGTGACGCCGGCCCCGTTACCGGTCTCGCCCCCGGTCGCGGCGATGGCCTGGAGCAGCAGGCTGCCGGTGTCGTACCCCTGAACCGCGAACACGTCGGCGTCGCGCCCATGGGCCTTTTGGTAGGCTTCGAGGAACATCCGGTTGGCCGGGGTGTCCAGCGTCCGGGCGTAATGGAGCGTGCTCTTGATGCCCTCGGCGGCCGCGCCCTGGGCCTCGGTCAGGCCCTCGGTGAGGAACCCGGGACCGTACAACGGGATCGAGTCCTTAAGGCCCGCCGCCGCGTAGTCCTTGACGAACTTGACCGCGCCGCCGCCGGAGAAGAACGCCAGCACCGCGTCCGGCTTGAGCGCGGCGATTTCCGACAGGTGGGCCTGGAATTCCACGTCCGGGAACGGCACCCGGATGTCCTTGATCACCGTGCCGCCGTACTCCTTGAACAGCTCCGTCCCGGCGTCCATGATCTCGTCGCCGGCGGCGTATTTCCAGGTCATGGTGACCACGGTCTTGTGGCCGTCGTCGGCCATCACCCGGCCGCACGGATAGCACGTCTGCCAGTTGCTGAAGGACGACCGGAAGATGTTGGGCGCGCACAGTTCGCGGGTCAGCGCGTTGGCCCCGGCGTTGGGGATGATCATGATGGGTTTGTCGCGGCCCGACACCACCTTGGCCATGGCGAGCGCGACGCCCGAATGCACCGGCCCCACCAGGAAATCCACCTGGTCCTTGATCACCAGCTTCTTGGTGTGCTGCGGCGCCTGCGGCGGCGACGCCTCGCTGTCGATGGCGATGTACTCCACCGGCCGGCCGCCGAGGGTGCCGCCGGCCTGGTCGATGCGCAGCTTCATGCCGTCGGTGATGGCCTGCCCGAGCGAGGCGTAGGTGCCGGAGTAGGGCAGCAGGATGCCCACCTTCACCGGCGCCTCGCCGCCGATGGCGAACCGGGCCGGCAGCAGGCCGGTCCCGGCGGCGACGCCGACGGCGGCCGCGCCGGCAAGAAAGCCGCGCCGGGACGGGCCCGGATCAGTCGTGTCGGTCATGTGTCACTTCCCCATGGAGCCCCGGCGGGCTCTCGCCCACGCCCGCATTGGTGCCAGGCGCTTCCGCTTTTTTAAGGCATGGCCCACCCCCCTGTCACCTGGGAATGGGAAAAGGCGGAAGGCGGGGCGCTCTGTACGCCAAGTTGGGTAGATTGGGCATGGATTCCGACGACCAACGTCAGGATTAGCCGTGACCGCTTACGGTGTTGGATAAAAAGCGCCGTCAAACGAGCCCGCACGTGGAGGTTCGTCGGGTGGCCCCACACGGGTAATTCAAACGGTGGACAAGTTATCGTATGACTTGAGCAAGGAGTAGGTGCTCGGAACTAATGAAGCTTTTTGGTTCCGGGAAAGTAAAGCTCTGATGTGGAGGGTGGGGGGTGTGTGATGTATTCAGGTCTTAATGCTGTTTCTGGTGGGCCCGTTCTTGTTTTAGGAGGCGCCGGGTTTGTCGGTTCGCATCTCGTCGATGAATTGTTGAACAATGGATGTCCGGTTGTCGTGGTGGACAACTTGGTCACGGGATCGCTCGACAATTTGCCTTTGACGAACTCCAACCTCGTGTTTCACCGAATGGATCTTGCGAATATTGACGAAAGCCGATCGCTGAAGGACAGGTTTGACGCGCTGGTGGGCACCGCGTCGTTCGTCTTCAATCTCGCCAGTCCGCTGGGCGTCCACAAGGTTCATCGGCACCGGCTCGATACCACCTCGGCGATTCTCAAGAGCGGCATGACCGTGGTCGAGGCTTGCTTGCGCCATGGAACGCCCCTTTTGTTCACGTCGACGTCGGAGGTTTACGCCCTTCTCGGATCGTCCAGTGGAGGCAACCGCCGGGGGAGACGGAAACGGCGCCAAGCCGCGGTGGTGCTACTCCGCAGCCAAGCTCTCCATAGAGCATCTTGTCGCTGGTCTATACGTGGAGCACGACATTCCCTCCTGGAACGTTCGGTTGTTCAACGTCGTCGGCGCCCGCCAGTCCCTGCAATCCGGGCATGTCATTCCCGCCATGTGCAACGCGGTTCTCAAGCGTGAACCGATCAAGGTGTTCGGCGACGGAACCGACCGGAGAACGTTTCTTCATGTCAAGGACGCGGTCCGCGCACTGCTGGAAATACCGAAGCATATCCGTTTGTGCGAGCGACCCACGGATTTGGGAAGCGACGAAAAACTCTATATCAACGATGTCGCGCGTCGAATATCGGAATTGTCGGAGAGAGCGGCCGATATCCGTCACGTGCCTTTCGAGACGGTATTCGGGGAGAATTTCGCGCGTATCGCCGACCGGACCCCGAACACCGAGCCCCTGAATGCCGTAACCGGTTGGCGGCCAACACGGACCTTCGACGAGGCGATACGCGACTGCTACCAGCTTCTGGCTCGTCAAAGATGCCAGACAGCCTCCTAACCGCCTTCCTCGTGGCCGCCATTATTTCCGCGTGCGTCACGCCTCTCTCGATTCCTCTCGCCAGGAAGCTTCGGCGCGGTCTCCGTGGTGCGTCCCGACAGGTGGCATCGGGATGGCCGGGTTCCTCGGCTCGGAGGGATAGGGATAGTCGCCGGGGTTTGCCCGTGGATGGAGTTGGAATACGCGGCCGTGATTATCGGGTTTTTCACGGTTGGCGTTCTCGATGATATTTTTCAGATCAAACCCGCGCGTAAGGGGCTGATGCTTGTTGTGCCATGTGCCATGGCGGGGGTGGTGACCGGGGAAATTTGGCTGGCTGCGCTGTGTTGGATTGCCGCGAACGCATACAATCTTCTTGACCACGCCGATGGTGTCGCCGGAGCGTCGGCCTTCGGGTCGTTGCTGTTCGTGCTGACGCCGCTCGGCATTGCCGCCGCCGGGGCGTCGGCGGGGTTCCTCGTCCACAACTTTCCACGCGCGCGCGTGTTCATGGGGGACGGAGGAAGCTATGCACTCGGAGCGATACTGGTGCTTGCCTGGTATCAGACGGGCCCGGTCGGGGTTCTCCTGGGCATCGCCGTTCCCTGCGCGGATACCGCGTTCGTCGTTGTTCGCCGGTGTCTTGCGGGGCGCGCGCCTTGGATCGGCGGCGTCGACCATACGGGGCACGTGATGCTTCGAGCGGGCGTCCCTCCCAGGCTCATGCCTTTCATCTACGGCGGAGCGGCGGCCGGGTTCGCGGGGTTGGGATCATGGATCTATTGAGGCCGGCGACCACGCCATCCATTGCATTGACCGTGGATCTGGAAGAGTGGAACCACGGCCTGTTCATTCCGCCCGAGGGAGTGCGCCGGGTCGAGGAGGAGACCCACTGGTTGCTTCAACTGTTCAGTGAATTCAATGCTCGGGCCACCTTTTTCGTGCTGGCCGATATCGCGATCGATCATCCGGAACTGCTGGCGCGCATTGCTGGGGCCGGGCATGAAATCGGATTTCATGGTCACGAGCACATTTTTCTGGCGAATGTGGGTCCCGACGCGTTTGCCAGATCCCTCCGCGAGTGGAAACCGCGACTCGAGGACCTCGTGCAATCGCCGATCAGGGGCTATCGGGCTCCGTTCTTTTCGGTTGGACCGTCGACCGCGTGGGCCCTGCCCTTGTTGCTGGAGGCCGGGTTCGAATACGACGCGTCGATCTATCCGGGACCCAATGACCGCTATGGCTGGCGCGACGGGCCACGTGAACCGGTTTTTTTCGAAGCGAGCGACCTGGTCCTTTTTCCCGTTCCGTTGCTTCACCGAAGACTCCCCGTCGCCTATTCGGGCGGAGCTTATCTGCGTCTGCTTCCATCGCGCGTCATTGCCTGGGGCATCAATCGACGTATCGCCCAGGGAAGGCCGGGGATGATCTATGTGCATCCTTGGGAAATTGCCGCCACGGCGGTCCGAGCGCGGCGCGCGCCCTGGCGCGCCCGTCTGACGCGCTATCCGAGGCAGCGGGCCATGCGCGGTCGCTTGCGATCGCTGCTTGCCGATCAGGAGGTTCGCCTCGGCGCCATGTGCGACGTCATTGCCGGTCTGCGCGATCTGGACAGGTGGTATCCGCGCGCCAGGCGGAGCCACTCCTGAACCCCAGGCGATCCCCTTTTACTTTTGCCGCCGTTCAAGGACGAGCCGCGTATGAGCGTCGCCGGCCACCGGAGGCACATCCCAAAATGCAATTAAAAAGGGCATAAAATATAAAAAATAACTATTAAGTAGCATAAAACCATTGACCCATCCCTGAACAACCCATATGGAGTACGTATAACGAGCATAAACACCCAAAAACACCAATAAAGTGCATTTGGGTTGGCGGAAAAGGAACCCTGACATGCCGGCACGGAACGATGGAATGGCCCACGACGGTTCCTCGATCACGCGGCGGATGTTCACACGGGTTCTGATCTTGACCGTCCTCGCCACGGTTGTCGCGGTCGCGCGGCCCGCCGCCGCCGCGGAAGCCCGGCCGAGCTTCTTTCAAAGCGTCGAAATCCGCTCCGACAAGGTGGCGGCGTTCTGGAAGTGGACCACGGCCCTCGCCCGCTACGCCGAGGAGCAGAGCCGGGAACGCGGGCGCGATTGCCGCGACGGCGCGTCCGCCGGCTGCGAGTACGGCAGGCTGGACGCCTTCCTCGATACCCTTCGCGGCGCCAGCCGTCACGAGCAACTGGTCGCGGTCAACGCCTACATGAACGAGCGGCCGTACACCCCCGACGCCAAGAACTGGGGCGAGAAGGACTACTGGGCGACACCGGCGGAATTCCTGTCGCGCTCCGGCGATTGCGAGGACTTCGCCATCGCCAAGTTCTTCGCCCTGAAGCGGCTCGGCTGGAACGCCGACGCGCTCCGCCTGGTGGCCGTCAAGGACCTGGATCGCGGCGAGGGGCACGCGGTCCTTGTGGCTTTCGACGGGGCCGAGAGCTGGATGCTCGACAATCAGATCAAGCACGTGGTCGAGACCGACACCGTCCGCCACTACGAGGCCGTGTACTCCATCAACGAGCACTTCTGGTGGCGCCACAAGGTCGTGACCGCGTCCCGGGGCGCCGGCATCTGAGCGCGGATTTCCCCAAGACCCCCTTTCCTTTTATATTAGAAATTGTGTATATATATCGGGTTGGCTCGGGTGGAGGATTTCGGACATGAGCGGATGGGGCTGTCCCAACGAACTGAAGGGCATATGCCAGCGGGTGGAGGGGCGCCCGTGCGACCCCGGAATGAAGGGCTGCGTCCTGTTCGGCCGGTTCGTGTTCAGCACGCCGGAGAAGAACATCTCCCGCCATACCCGCGACGCGGCGGACCGGAATGGGTCCACGCCCGCCCGACACGTCCGCCGCCCCGCCGCCCGGCAAGCCGCGCGAGCATTAATCCTCGTCTTACGCCGCCACTAGAGCAATATCCGTTCAAGTGGAATCACTTGAACGGATTTCTTCTCTAGAACCAGGTCGAAAAGACGCCTTTGATCTGGCAGCCGCCGTGGGTGTAGATGTCCTGGACTCCGCAGTCCGGCCACATCTCGATGACGATCTGGCCGCTCGAGCACGACGCGGGCCGCGCATAGAAGCTGTACCCGCTGATGGTGCCGTCGGCGTTGTGTTGACCGGCCGCGAACCGTTCCGTCTGCCAGTTGATGTCCTTCATGTCGCTCATGGACAGGCCGTGCTGTTTCAACTCGAACTCGGCCCGCTCCATGCACGTGTCGTCCTGGGCGCCCGCGCTGGCGGCGGCGACCAACACGGCGCCGGCGGCGATCACGGGAAGCAGAAAGGTTTTCATGAGGGGGTCTCCTCCTTCCTGGAGCGTTGACAATCCGCCGTCCGTTGACGGCGGAGAACGATCATGGCACCGCCGGGACGGCCTGTACAGATCCCGCCTCGCCGGCGCTTGGGCCATCGAGGCCGGTCGGTCGGGAATGGCCATGGCGGACGGAAACGGTTGAAGGGGGTTCAGAGAAGTATCGATCTTTCGGAAACATTATGGTAACATTTATCTAATATACGCCGCGACCCGCGAGGGACCGTTGCGGTGCGATAACCCGCAAAGGGATTCGACAACTCTACCCACGGGAACGGTTTCGCGGCTGTCGTTCAACCTCTTGAAGGAGGAGCTTGAAACCGCGATGGATCGTCCGCCGGCACCTTCGGAACTTCACGCCGTCGAGAACCCGACGCCCGAGCGCGGCACGCTGGTGGCCATGATCGAGGCCCTGCACCGGGCGATCCTGACCAAAGCCGACCCAACGGTTATCCTCGAGGAATTGGATGCTCTCGCCCGGGTTGCCGAGCGAAGGTTGGCCGACGAGAAAACGCGCCCGGCCTCCGGCGGCGGCGAAACCTTCGTCGCGCGGTTGCGGGTGTTCCGCCAGCGGTTCGCCGGCGAACCGGATGCGTCGGACCAGGCGCAACTCTATGATTTCCTGTCGGAATGGCTGATCGACGCGCTTTACGAGGAAGGGTATCCACTTCGCTCTCGTAACGTCTAGATTTAGGTGTGACCGTTGAGCTTTCCGCCCACGAGCGTCTTGTATGGCACGGGTTGCAGTTGCGCGGCTTGCTGGAGAAGACGGTAGAACAAGAGGCCGCGAGCTTTCGATCGGCGACGGTTGAAACGGAATGTAAATTCGTCGAGGTAGTAGTCGAGCTGGGAGGAACGGATGGCCCCATGGTGAATTCCCAGCCACCACCGATCGAACAGAGCGGCAACGCGGTGAACACGAGGCATGACGATATGGGCTGGGTCGCCGCTGGCGGAAATGTTCTTCGGCAGGTGTTCGAAGCCGACGTCCGTGAGGCCATTGTAGGCTCGCCAGCCGTCCGTTCGAACCGTCGCACCTGGGCATACGGACGTTTGGACGAACGGAACGAGGCTCTCGGCAGATACGTCTCGGACACACGCCATGCGGATACGACCGGTGCCCCGCCCGCGGATTTCAGCGGCCATCGCGACAATCGATTTCTTCTTTGTTTTTCGACCGATAACGCCAGTCTCACGGCCGCCAACGTAGGTTTCGTCAACCTCGACATCGCCCTCCAGAAGGTCTCTGCCCGGGCGAACCATGGCGCGGCGAAGCTTATGAAGCCACGCCCAAGCCGTCTGGTAGCTGCCAAGGCCAAGGATCCTCTGCACCCCCAGGGCACTGACCCCATGCTTCTGATTCGTCACGTACCACATCGCCTGGAACCAGAGCCGCAACGGCTTCCGCGTTCCCTCGAAAACCGTCCCCGCCGTCGGCGATGTTTGGCGATCGCATCCACCGCATCGAAGCTGGCCCCGGGCCGTCGTCCATGCCACCGTCGCCCCGCAGGCCGGACAGCGGAAACCTTCCGGCCAACGAACACGCCGAAGATAGTCCGCACAGGCGGTCTCGGAAGAAAACCACTCATCGAATTGCTCAAGCGTCCGTGGATAGTCGATGCCCCCAACGGGATGGGCTGCTTGCTCGGCCATCCCCACATATTGTCACTACGAGAGCGAAGTGGATACCCTTTGACCGGACGGGATCGCGGCGGGAAGGGCCCCGACGACAAAGGAGACGACCGGGAGGCGACAAGGGAATTGCCAGGCCGCCGATGTCCTGCGAGGATGGCGGGACGCAACGTGTCCCTCCAGCGGCGATGGGGTGGCGGCGGCCGGCGCGTGACCGGCCCGGTTTCGGCCCCCGCCGCGTTCGTTCCACCAGCGGGAAAGCCCCCATGATCCTGATCGTCGCCGTCATCATCGCCCTGGGCGTCGGGCTGTTCGCCCAGGTGGCCCGCCAGCGCTCGTTCATCCTCTGGTCGCTGATGACCTTCGCGATCCTGTTCCTCTCGGAGATGGCCATCCGTGCCATCCTGGTGCTGCTGCTGGCGGGGATCACCGACACCACCGCCCTGACCGTCATCATCTACATCAGCTTCGGCGCCATGGTCATGCTCTGCGCCGCCATCCTCCCCGCCGCGCCATCCGAAACCGACGGGTAAGAGGGTCTACTGACGGACCCCCTCGATGGACAGGGTGAGTTCCACGGTCCGGGCCGCCGGGCCGAGGTCGTAGTCGATGCCGAAGTCGGCCAGCGCCAGCGTCGTGGTGCCGAGGAACCCGGCCCGGTATCCGCCCCAGGGATCCGGGCCCTGGCCGATCTCTTCCACCGCGATCTCGACGGGCCGGGTCACACCGTTGAGGGTCAGGTTTCCCTTGATCACGCCGGTGGCCTCGCCGGTGCGTTCCACGGCGGTGCTGGCGAAGATGGCCTTGGGGTGACGGCCCGCGTTCAGGAAATCGCCGCCGCGCAGGTGAAGGTCGCGGAGCGTGTGGTTGGTGTCGACGCTGCCGGTGTCGATCTGCACCAGCACCGACGAGTTGGCGGGGTTGTCCCGGTCGAGGACGAAGCTTCCGCCGAAATCGCCGAACCGCCCGTACAGCCAGCTGTAGCCGAGGTGCTGGATGCGGAAGGTCACCGAGGCATGCTGGCCCTTGTTGTCGATGATGTAGGTTTCGGCCGCCGCCGCCGGGCTCGCGGCGAGGGCCGTGCCCGCGGCCAGGAGCAGGCCGGCCAACGCCAACCGGCTCCACGTGGAACACCACCGAGTACGATCGTCCGGTCATTTCTCTCTCCTTCCGAGGCCGGCGGCCGGGGCGGCCGTTACTGGCGGATCCCCTCGATGGACAGCGTCATTTCGACGGTCCTGGAGGCCGGGCCGAGATCGTAATCGATGCCGAAGTCGGCCAGCGTCAGCGTGGTCGTGCCGTGGAATCCGGCCCGGTACCCGCCCCAGGGGTCCGGCCCGTGGCCGATTTCCTCCACCGCCACCTCGATGGGCTTGGTGACGCCGTTGAGCGTCAGGGTGCCCTCGATGACGCCGATGGTGTCGCCCTCGGGGATGATCTTGGTGCTCTGGAAGACCGCCTTCGGGTGGGCGTCCACGTTCAGGAAATCCTTGTCCCGAAGGTGCTTGTCGCGCTCGGCGTGGTTGGTGTCCACGCTGGCGGTGGCGATTTCCACCGTCACCGAGGAGTTGGCGGGATCGTCCCGGTCGACGATGAAGTTGCCGCCGAACTCGTTGAACCGGCCGTACAGCCAACTGAAGCCGAGGTGCTTGATGCGGAATTCGATGAAGGCGTGCTGGCCCTTGGTGTCGATATTGTAGATTTCGGCGGCCTTCGCCGATGGCGCCGTCGCGGCGGCGGCCAGCAGGACGAGCAGCGCGGCGCATGCCGCCAGAAGCCGGGGAGTCCGGGTGACGAGCATTGGGTCGGTCATGGCTTTCTCCTTCATTCGCGTGAGTTTTGCGTGGTCATGGTCGACGAAAATTCCCGGCCGCGTTTCAGCCCCAGCATGCGCTTCAGGGTGGCGTCGCGGTCGATGAAATGGTGCTTCAGGGCGGCCAGCGCGTGCAGGCCGGCGAGGCTGATCAGCGCCACCGCCAGCCAGTAATGGACGGCGCCGGCCACGTCCGCCTGGCGCGGGAGCCCTTCGAGGGTTGCCGGAATCGACACGAGGCCGAACACGAGCACGGGATCGCCCTTGGCCGTGGAGATCAGGTACCCGGCGGCGATAATCGCCAGCGGGCCGAAAGCGAGCAGCCGGTGAACCCAGCGGGCGACGCCGATTTCCCAGGGGCGCGCTCCCGGCTCCGGTTCCGGCGCCGCGCCGGCCCACCGCCAGACGATGCGCGCCACAACCGCCACAAGCAGCACCATGCCCACGGACTTGTGCAGGTCGGGCGCCCGGTGATACCAGGGATCGTAGTAGCCAAGATCCACCATCCACAGGCCGGACGCGAACAGGCCGATCACGGCCACCGCCACCAGCCAGTGCAGCACGATGGAAATCACCCCGTAGGTGGCGCGCGTATCGCGCAGACTCATGGCCCCGGTTCCCGGACAGCAACCCCGTTGCGGTATATGAAACAGCAACTTCGTTGCGGTATATGAAACAGCAACCCCGTTGCGGTACATACAACAGCAACCCAATTGCGCTGTATATAGGACGGCGCGCCCCACCGGAAACCCTCGATGGCCCGGCCTAGAGGTCGGGGGCGGCGCGCCGGCGATAACGAGCCATTCGCGACTACGAAGCGCTCCCGCGCCATCCCCCGCCGTCACCGCGAGGAGCGAAGCGACGCGGCGGTCCAGTGCCGTGCATGACGCGAGCACCGGCTCTGGATCGCCGCGCTCCGCTCGCGATGACAGCCACACTTCGTTCCCGATGACGGCCGCGCTCCGCCCGCGATGACGGCGGCGCCGTGCTCGCGACGGCGATTTCCGCTTTCTTCCGTGATTGCAATGACCGCCCGCAACCGTCAAGATTGTGTACTCGTCGCGGGGCACCGCGATGGCCCCATCGCGAGGATCGTGCAAGGTTCCGAGCGAGGCCGGTCGGGTCACGTCATGGGGCCGGCAACTCTGGGATGGGGGTCGATATGGCCATACTGGAATTCCTTGGCGGAAACGAACCGGGCGCCGCGCGACGCATCATTGGTGAAGCGCTGGTGGGGGTTGCGATGCTGGCGGCGTCGTTCGCCGGGATTGCCGCCTCCGACGTGTCGGCCGTGGGCACCCAAGGCTACTGGACCATGCTGACGGTCGGTTTCGCCGTCGCGGCATTCGTCCTGCAATGGCTGCGATCCGAGCGCTCTTTTCCGATGATGCTGGGCGTCGTGCAACTGGCGCTTCATTGGGTCGGCGTCTTCCTCGCCATCCAGCTCGTGTATCTGTTCATCGCCACGGGGCGGTTCGCGAACGCGGATACCGGGCTTATCAACGGCCTCATCCTCGCGCTCGGGACGTTCACGTGCGGCGTCTACGTGAACTGGCGGCTGATGGTCGTCGGCGTTGCCGTCGGGTTCTCGACGTTCGCGGCGGCCTACGTGGAGCAGTATCTCTGGGTCCTGCTCGGTGTCGCCCTTCTCGCCGTCGTCGTCCTCGTTGTCGGGACGCGCGTGGCGGCGACGAGGCGCCGGCAATTGATGGACGTGGACTGAGCGGCACCCGTTGAGCGACACGGGGCGAGCGGCGCCGGGCACCCTCAGGGGCAGGTCTTCCAGCCCACCAGGGTGTAGCTGTCGGTTAGGTCCCACACGAGATCGCCAGCGCCGGTGAGGTCGAGGATGACCGTCTGCACGTCGCTGATTCCCGCGCCGCGGTCGTTGAGGAAGGCCGTGATCTCTTTTTCGGTCATGGTGCAGCCGCGCTTTTCCATCTCCTCCACGAGCGCGTAGGCATCGTCGTCGGGCCCGAGCTTCTGGAGGTACTCGCTCGCCGCCAGGGCCGGGTTCGCCCCCAAACCCGCCGCGACAACGGCCGCCAGTACGGCCCAACAACGATAACGGCGCATCCCTCGCTCCCTGATCTCCGCGTATCGCATGCGGCCCCCGCGTGTTCGTTTCGCCAGCGTGCAACGCAATGCGGGCCAAAATGTGACGCGATCCGCGCCCGCGATCCGACGCTTCTTACCGCCTCCGGACCGGCCCATGTCAACCGGAAAGACCGCCTTGACGGTCTCTTCAGGGACAAAAATCTACTGTGCATGGGGTTGTTTTTCACTTTTTGCTTTTACCCCCCCCCCCCCCCATGTCTCCGGTTGCACACATGTTTCCCCGTCCGTCGCCCGTGAAGGCACGGGGCGTCAAAATGCGATTGGCCGATCCGCTGGTAATCGTCTAAGGTCCGGCGTCATGTCCGAGCGCGTCCTCATCATCGACTTCGGTTCCCAAGTGACCCAGCTCATCGCCCGGCGGGTGCGGGAAAGCGGCGTCTATTCGGAGATCCATCCCTACAACAAGGCGGATGGGGCCTTCATCGACGCGTTCGCGCCGGCCGCCATCATCCTGTCCGGCGGGCCGGCGTCGGTGCTGGATCTGGGCACGCCCCGCGCCGACGAGCGGGTGTTCACCCTGGGCGTGCCGGTGCTCGGCATCTGCTACGGCCAGCAGACCATGGTGGAGCAGCTCGGCGGCCGGGTGGAGACGTCGGAGCACAAGGAATTCGGCCGCGCCTATGTGGAGATCACCGGCGACTGCGCGCTGTTCCATGGCGTCTGGGCGCCGGGCAGCCGCGAGCAGGTGTGGATGAGCCATGGCGACCGGGTGACCACGCTGCCCGGCGGCTTCCGGCCGGTGGCGGTGTCCGAGGGCGCGCCCTTCGCCGCCATCGCCGACGACGGACGCCGGTTCTATGCCGTGCAGTTCCATCCGGAGGTGGTGCACACCCCGCACGGCGCGCAGCTTCTGCGCAATTTCACCCATGACGTGGCGGGGTGCGGCGGCTCCTGGACCATGGCCGCGTTCCGCGATCAGGCGATCGCGCGGGCGCGCGGCCACGTGGGCGACGGCCGGGTGATCTGCGGGTTGTCCGGCGGGGTGGACTCGTCGGTGACGGCTGTGCTGCTGCACGAGGCGCTGGGCGACCAGCTCACCTGCGTGTTCATCGATACCGGGCTGATGCGCCTCGGCGAGGCCGACGAGGTGGTGAGCCTGTTCCGCGATCACTACAACATCCCGCTGGTCCACCGCGACGCCTCGGAGCTGTTTCTCGGCAAGCTCGCCGGGGTCGACGATCCCGAGGCCAAGCGCAAGATCATCGGCGCCACCTTCATCGACGTGTTCGAAGACGAGGGCAACGCCATCGGCGGTGCCGAGTTCCTGGCCCAGGGGACGCTCTACCCGGACGTCATCGAGTCGGTGTCCTTCGCCGGCGGTCCCAGCGTCACCATCAAGTCCCACCACAACGTGGGCGGCCTGCCGGAGCGCATGAACCTGGGCCTGGTGGAGCCGCTGCGAGAGCTGTTCAAGGACGAGGTGCGGGCGCTGGGCCGCGAGTTGGACATGCCCGAAAGCCTGCTTCGCCGCCATCCGTTTCCGGGTCCGGGCCTGGCCGTGCGCATTCTCGGCGACGTCACCCGCGCCCGCGCCGACACCCTGCGCCAGGCCGACGCCATCTACCTGGAGGAGATCCGCGACGCCGGTCTCTACGACGCCATCTGGCAGGCGTTCGCGGTGTTCCTGCCGGTTCGGACCGTGGGCGTGATGGGCGACTGCCGGACCTACGAAAACGTGGTCGCGCTCCGCGCCGTGACCTCCACCGACGGCATGACCGCCGACACCTTCCCCTTCGATCACGCCTTTCTCAGTCGCGTCGCCGGTCGCGTCATCAACGAAGTCCGCGGCATCAACCGGGTGGTTTACGACGTAACCTCGAAGCCCCCCGGCACCATCGAGTGGGAGTAGGGGAGGCGGACCGTGGGCCGGCTGGAGCGGCGGTCAGCGGTCCTCGCCCCAAGAGCGCGGGCCATAGACCGAGTAGGGCTTGCCCTGTTCGCCGGTGCCGGAGCCGCGCACGCGGGCGGCGCGATCGAAAGCCGACGCCAACTTTTCCTGATTGATTTCCTTCGCCCACTGCCGGCGCTTGATCCACAACGCCAGGGCCCCGAGGATCACCACGGCGAGAACGATCCAGATCAGCCCGCCAACGGCGATCCAGTCGCCGCCGAGCGCGCGATCGGCCATGTCCTCGAAAAAGCTCAATATGCGTTCCACGGCTCTCCCGCCAGCCGAAGCTGGCCCTCGATCGATGGTCCACAATCGATTGTCTGTATGAGTATGCTACAAGATTGGGCCGCGATCATCTGTTGATGCGTTTGAACGCTTGAATTCCGGGACCAGGGCCGGGTGACGCGGATGCCATCCCAGGAAGACCGCGAGACGGACGATTACCGGCGTTCGCTTTCCAGGAAAAACAGCTTCTTGGTACCAAAACCCTTGATCTCATGCTCGCCGCGCTCGGAGAAGACAAAGTCGTCCTTGAGCATCTCATAGGTATCCTCGCAGAGCGTGATGCGCATGGGTTCGGACATGCTCTCCATGCGCGACGCGAGGTTGATGCCCGGCCCGAACACATCGTAGACGTATTTCTGAATCCCCACCAGAGAGCCGATCACCGGACCCGCGTTAATGCCGATGCGGCACCGCCACTGCTGGGGGTGGGCGGCATTGCGTTTGTCCAGATAGCGACGCATGCGGAGCGCGACCTTGGCGATGTTGCTGGCGTGGTCCGGCGTCGGTTCGGGCAGCCCCGAGACCGCCATGTATGCGTCGCCCATGGTGCGCAGCCGATCGCTGCCAAACATCTCGACGATGCGATCGAAGGCCGAGAAGATATCGTTGAGCTCGGAGAGCAGGGCGCTTGGATCCTGGGAAATCGCCATGTTCGTGAACTCGACGAAATCCAGCATCAGGATGGACGCGCACTCGAAGCGTTGCGGAGTGGTGGTGCCGTAGTCCTTGAGTTCCTCGTACACGGTCTTCGGCATGATGTTCAGGAGCAGCCGCTCCGTCCGCTCCTTTTCTTTCTCCAACTCCTTGCGATGCTTCTCCGACATCTTGGAGTAGGACTCGAGCATATACTCCGCCTCCTTCTCCTTGGACGCGTCCCGGCATTCCACCAAAACCTGCGCGGGATCGCTGTCCGGCAGGATCTGAAGATCGATCCGCAGCGGGATGGTGCGCGCACCCGACTTGGTTTCCGTCTCGAAGCTGAACTTCCGCCGCTCCTCGAGCCGGCTGGCGGCGCGCCCGGTATTGAGTCCGGTCAGCCGCTCGTTCAGCGGCGATTTGGTGTCGTCCGTCGGCGGAAACCACTGAAAGAACTTGGCGTTCTCGAAGACAATCGACCAGCTGTGGGGCTCGACAACGGCAATTCCCAAATTGAGCGAACGAACGAGCTGCTTGAGATCGACCCCGTCATTCATCCGTATGGTTCCTCTTTCAATCCGGCTGGGCGAGGCATGTCTACTTGCGGGCAACGATGAAGTTCTTGCGGCTCATAATTTCGTTGAATACCGCCGAAATATCGGTCTCGTCCACCTCGAAGTCCTCGAAAGTCTCGCGCAACAGGTCCACCGCTTCGCTGAACGCTTCATCGGTGATTCCCAGGTGGGCATGCACCCGTTCAATGTGTTCATTGGAATAGCTCACCGGTCCGTCCATTAACGAGGCAATGAACTTTGTCTGATGATCGACGAGCCTTCGCATTTCCACATTGGCGAAGTACGGACTGAGAACCGGTGACTCCATGACCTTGTCGTAAAACGAGGAGACAATTCGGCTGACCTTGGCAAAACCCCCGTATCGTTCGAACATTGTGGACGCCATGGATCTTCTCCCAGATGCCTTTCTTTTTTGTCTTGCGCCGCATGCCTTTGGCGAAATTGCGGCGAGAACCACGAGATCCGTCCAACATTTTAGCCAACGGGGACTGCCGAGCCTAGGCACATTTGTTCAAGCGACGGCGGACGGCTATGACCCGATCCGGCATTCGAATAAGTGGAAGTCGCGGGTTTCTGTCCGATTGCGTCGCCGCCAACCGGTGGCGTCGAGAAGCGCCTCGAACTCCGCCGGGGTATGGTCGTTGACATAGCCGCGAGCCCGGCGGTCGCGCGCGGACAGCGACTGCGCCGGCCGGTAGCTGACGATCAGGCGCGGCGCGGCGGAGGCCGCCCGCCGCAACAGTCGATCCACGTCATGCACGAACTCGAGGACGTCGAGCATCACCGTCACGTCGTACGCGCCCTCGGGAAAGCCGCCGTCGTTGAGGTCGACGACCACGGTCGCGGGATCGAAGGGCAGGAGGTCGGCGGGCACGTAGGTGCAACCGGGCGGCAGAGTGTCCCGCAGGGCCATGACCCCCGCGCCGATGTCGAGGACGCGCGAGCCGGGTTCGATCAAACCGGCCACGGAGGCCGCACGCGCGCTGGCGCCCTCGCGAAGGGCTTCGAAATCGGCCCACCGGGCGGCATCCGTGGTCTTTGTGGCGATCAGCATTTCGGTGGTCGAGGCGCGGGTGTCCGGGTCGTCGGGCGCGCGCTCCAGAACCGGCACGGGTTCGGGGCGGCGCCTGGGTTTGTCGTAGACGGTCGAGCGTTTCAGATCCGGAGCCAGGGCAAACACGTTGTAGCATTCGGGCGTCGGCGCGAAGGGCACCAGCGGGCCGCCCATGGTCGGGTGCGGAAAGCGGAACTGGCGGTAGCCCCGAGCCTCGAGGGCGGCGCACATGGCCATCATGGCCTCCCTCCGCTCGCCCGAACGGAACGCCGAGCCATGCTCCCAGATGACCGCGGCGACGCGCCCGCTGTCCAATGTCGCGCGGGCGCCCTCCATGACCTCGGGCTCGTAGCCCTCCACGTCCACCTTCAGGAGGATCCGGCGTTCCGCGAGTTCCGGCCGCTCCGCCAGCAGAAGGTCCAGCGGCAGAACCGGCACCGTAATCTGGCCCAGCCGGCCGGCGCCCTCGGGCAGGCCAAGGCCGTGGAGGCTGTGCCCCATCGTGGAATTGAACACCAGCGGCGCCGAGCCCGGTCTGGCGCCGGCGGCGGCGCAGATGATCTCCACCGACGCGCCGAGGCCGTTGGCCGTCACGCCCTGGGACAGCGGGCCGATGTTCCCCGGATGCGCCTCGATGGCGAGGACCCGGACACCGCCGCGATGCCGGGTGGCGGCGTGCAGGGCATAAATGCCCCAGTGGGCGCCGACGTCGATGAACAGGTCGCCGGCGCCGAGATGGGCGTCGATGAAGGCTCGGGTCGGGTATTCGTAGCCGCCACGTTCCGTCTCGCCGCGAACCAAGGCTTGCACGCCGGGATCCTTCAAGGTCCCCGGCGGCAGGACCATGGTGAATCGCGGCTTGCCGTCGGTCGTCGGGAAGGCGGCCGTCAGCCTTGCCTGCTGGGCGGTGGCCGGTCGCGGCCCCGTGGGCGGCCGTCCGGTGGAGGGCATGGCGGCGTCTCCTCGGGTTAGCGGGACGTCGCCAAGCCGGATTGCCGTGCCTTCGCGGGTTCGCCGGGCGATTTGTCGATATTCATCGGGAGTCTCCGGTGGCGCCGATTGTCGATGATCCGATATCCCTCCCGTCATAGCCGGTCCATGGCGGCCGCGTCCATGGTTGAACCAAGTCCCCGTAAGGCGGAAAGCCGCTCGTGGGCTCGGAGCGCCGATGTAGACGGGTGTGACGGCCGTCATTGCGCCGAACGGCTATTCGGGGGATTCTCCCGCCACTGATTGATCCAATGGGGGGCCTTTAGATCGTGCCTTGGACTGTAACGAAACCGATTCTGATGCTTGCCGGCGCCGCCGCGATGGTTGCGTCCACCATGGCGACGAGCCACGCCGATCTGTACGGCGGCGCTCGGGTCGTCGACGGCGATACCCTGATGATCGGAGGCCAGCAGGTCCGCCTCTACGGGATCGACGCACCCGAACTGGAGCAGACCTGCGACGGGCCGGGAGAGGAAATCAGGTGCGGCGAAATCTCCCGGTCGGCGGTGTTGGATCTCGTCGCCAGGGTCGAGCGCGTCTCCTGCAAGACCAAGGGCCGGGACAACAGCGGTCAATGGATTGCCGTCTGCTATGCCGGCGGCTCCGATATCGGCCGCACCATGGTTCACTCCGGCTGGGCGCTGGCCGATCGGCAGCAGTCACTGAACTACGTCCGTACCGAGCATGACGCCAAGAACGCGAAACGGGGCCTGTGGAAAGGTAAGTTCGACCCGCCTTGGATATGGCGGCATCAGAACAAGTGACCCGGCTCCAATCCGATTTGTGCGTGCCAAGGGGGCGGGCCGCGGGCGATCCCGGGAATGCGGGGTGGCGAAATTACCGGCTGAACTTGTCGAGCGTTTCGACGAAGGCGGAGGCGTTGACGGCCAGGCCTCGTTCCTCCGTGCCGGACTGGGTCACTCCCATGATCACCCCGACCACGAAAGGGCCCTCATCGGTCATGATGATCAGCGGCGATCCCGAGTCTCCGCGGGTGGCGTCGCACGTGTGGATCATCACGGGGCCACCGCCCACGTCGTCGGACACGCCGCAGCCATTGTGAAGCGACAGGAGGTGCGGGCGATCCTGACTGTAGCCGGCCCTCATCAGGCGGTCCCGGGGGAGCGCCGTCAAATTGCGCGCCGACAGGCTTCGAACCGGGATCGGCCTCGTGGCAACCGGCGCGGCGAGGACAAGCAGCGCCCAATCGTTGGCGGCGCGCCGCAGGCCGCTCGGCCCGGAGAACGAAAACGCCGCCGGGTGGAATACGGCGCGGGCCACGGCATGATCGACAAATCCGCCCCGGCGATAGCCGCCGACGAAATGGAGCCTGCCCGGCGCGACGCGATTTCCCGTTCGTCCGTCATATAGACAGTGCGCGGCGGTGAGAACCAGATTGGAGGCAACCAGCGTCCCGGTGCAAAAGCCGCCCGTCTCGCGATTGACCCTGCCGACGGCGGCCCAAGGCCACGCGGACGTGTCGAGGATCACCCGGTCGTCGGTTCCGAGAATGCCCGGAAGATGCTCGCGGGAAGCCTCCCCGCCCGAGGAGCCAAGGAAAAGACCAACCAAAACCAACGCAAACGCCGAGAGCACCCGCACGCTCGACCAACTCCTTGCCATTGTCGCGCCGTTTGACACGCGCACTCAAGGTACGCCGATCCGGGAAACAAGGGAACGACGTTTTCGGAGCGAGGCACGGCCGTCGCCGATGCGCGAAGGACACCCCCCCGTC
Organism: uncultured Alphaproteobacteria bacterium; assembly: GCA_963701445.1. Taxonomy (GTDB): domain Bacteria; phylum Pseudomonadota; class Alphaproteobacteria; order Rhodospirillales; family Defluviicoccaceae; genus CAKZLS01. The sequence goes on along the minus strand of CAVPAM010000047.1, from coordinate 34,873 downwards.
GTCGAGCACCCATTTGTGGCGGCCCCGAAAACCTGGACGATGCCCCATACCCGGAGAGAAAAGGATTCCTCGCGCTATACGCGAAAGTTGGTGATGGGATGATATGAGGGCGGCGTATCGTGGCGATGATCGGGTCGCCTTATTCCACGAAGGAAGGATATGCCATGAGAGAGGATACAATTGTTCATCTTCGCCAACCAGATACCTTTTCATGAGCTGGACCCGGTTTCCTTGGACAAGGAATTGGCTTAATCGCGGTGTCCGAGGAGAACCGAAACATGACCGACACGATTGAGAAGAACGTTGCTGTTGATGGGGCTGTGGGAAACGAGGGCGAGCGCAGTTCGTCCGCGTTTTCCATGGCCCACGGGACGCCGGTGGGGCCTTTGGGTCCCGGGCAGCGATGGAGCGCCGGGCGCAAGCGTGAGGTGGTCTTGCGGCTGTTGCGGGCCGAGCCGATGGAGCTTCTGTCGCGGGAGCTGGGGGTCGAGATGTTCCGGCTCGAGGAGTGGCGCACCCAGGCGTTGGCCGGGATCGACGCCGGGCTCAAGCAGCGCAACGACGGCGATCCGGGGAAGGCGGAATTGGATGCGGCCCTGAAGCGGATCGGCGAGCTGACGATGGAAAACGAGTTGCTTCGGGCGAAGATGGAGAAGCCCAGCCCTTTGGGCCGCCGGAGGTCGCGGCGATGAGCACGGCGACCTCGCCCGGCACGGGCCGGGTTTACGGCGTGGAACGGGTGTGTGCGGCGTGGGGCGTGGCGCGGTCCTCGTTCTACGCCGATCAGCACAAGCGCGCGGCCGACGACGCCAATCCTTGTGCCGGGCGCCGGGGACCGAAGCCGACGAAAGTTATGTGAAGCTTGGCATGTTTCCAAACTTGCCCCCGCTCCCAAATGCCCGGCCATTTAGTCGCGGCGCAATCTTTGGATAGCGGGTCCACCGCCTCTCGCTCATTGCCAGGACCGGACGATGGCGAGCTGCCGCTCCGGGCGTTGAGCGATGATCGGCAGCCGACCGGCGTAGACGAGGCCGGCGGAGCCATCGATCGACACGAACGTGCCCTCCGCGATCCTCGTATCTCCGATCGTCGCCGCTGTTCCGTCCGACGTGAAGCGCAACTTTCCGGCGCCGACCAGACAGACCTTGCCGAGCCGGCGGGCGACGACGGCGGCGTGCGAGGTGCGTGAACCGCGACACGCGATCACGCCCTCGGCGGTAGCGATGGCGGCGATGTCGGCGGTGGTGAGATCGTCGCGGAGCAGAATTGCCGGGACGCCGTCCCGCGCCAGCCGTTCCACCCCGGCCAAGTCGAACGCGGTGGCGCCGACGACAACCCCGCCGCTCGCCGACGTCGCCTCCAGCAACGGTCTTTCGCCGCCGCCCACATCGACGCGGCGGACCTCGATCGCGTCGAGGTCGAGGTCCGCGAGCCGGCCGAGCGCGGTCGCCGGGTCGATCAGCCCTTCCTCCACCATGTCGACGGCGACGGCCAGCGCCGCCAGCGGCGCCCGATAGCCGGCACGCGATTGCAGCAGATACAGCCGTCCGTCCTCGATCGTGAACTCGAAATCCTGCATGTCGCCGAACAGCTGTTCAAGTGTGCCGGCGGCGCGCTCGATTTGCGCTGTCGCCGCCGGTAGCGCCTGCGCCAGCCCCTCCGCGCCCGACGCCGATACCCGCCCGGAGACCACGTCCTCGCCCTGCGCCCGAAACTGGAAGTCCAAATAGATCCTCTTCTCGCCGGTGTTGGGATCGCGGGTGAAACCGACGCCCGCCCCCGACCGGCCGCCGAGATTGCCGTATACCATCGCTTGCGCCAAAACAGCGGTGCCGCCCTCGTCCGACAGACCCTGCAGCCGGCGAAAGGTACACGCCTTGTCGCCCATCCAGGACCGCAGCACGCTATCGATGGAGTCGGCCAGCTGCCGGTATGGATCGGTCGGGAACGGACCGCCGGTCAGCGTCCGGTATAGCTGCAGGAATTGCGCCGTCACCCGTTCCAATGCGGCGAAGTCGAGTTCGGTTTCCCCGGCGCCGGAGGCGCGCATTTCCGCGTCGACGATCGCCGCGAACGGTTGCGCCGGCTTGCCGTGCACCACCTCGGCGAACTGTTGGATCAGCCGCCGGTAGCAATCCCAGGCGAATCGCGGGCTGCCGCTCTGGCGGATCAGCCCGGAAAGGCTCCGCTCGTTCAGACCCACGTTGAGCACGGTCTCCAGCATGCCCGGCATCGACACCGCCGCGCCGGAGCGCACGGAGAGAAGCAGCGGACGACGGGCATCGCCAAAGCCACGGCCGGTGACCCGCTCCAGCCCGGCGATGGCCGACCGCGCCGCGCTGATCGCGTCGTCGAGCACCCCTCGACCGTCGCGATAGTAGCGTTGGCAGACCTCGGTGGTCAGCACGAAACCCGGCGGGACCGGGAGGCCCGCCGCCGCCATTCGAATCAGGGCGGCGGCCTTCGCGCCGCACCGTTCCGGCGTGGCGTTGGCGGCCGCCGGCCCGCCGGTCGGGTCGATCGGCAGCAACAACGCCGAGGCCGGCGCTCTCCCACCGGCGGTCATGGCCGCATCGCCTCGTCCAGCACGTAGCGGCGCAACGCCTGCGCCGCGTGGGCATAGCCGTCCGATGCCCTCTCCAGGACGTCCGCGACCCGGCTCGCCAGATGCAGTTCGCGGAATCCGGCCGCCTGGGTGATCACCTCCTCGGTGGTCCGGCGCAACGCGCGATCGGCCTGGCGCTCGAACGCGAAGACCCTGTCGGCCGCGGACAGGAAGTCGTCGAGGTCCTGTTGCGGACTGCCGCGGGTGACGCGGCGGACGCATTCGAGCCCGCTGACGAATGCACGCGCGTCATCGTCGACGATTTCGGCAAGTTGGGTCAAGATCGGTAGCAGTGCCGTGGCACCGTGGCGGACGAGCAGGGTCAAAAGGAAAGCCGCCTCCTCCAAATCGTCGGCGGCGTTGTCGGCGAGTTGGAGAAAGTCGAGCAGCGGCTGCGACGGCGGCGCCAGCCGTGCTTCGGAACGGGCGCGGTTGAGCTCGCCGTCCGCCGCCGACTCCCACGCTTGCGCCCGGGCGGCGGCGCGGTCCAGTCCGGCGGTGTCTTCGATCGGGGGCGGCCGCAGCGTGAAGTCGAGGACGGCGGCGGCGATTTCCTGGGCAAAGGCGGCATGGCGGGCCGCGATCGCCAGCAGCCGCTGGGGGCCGGTCTGCAGACAGCCGCGAAGTTCGACCTTGATCTCGTCCTTGATCAGAGCGACCGAGCGGCCGTGGCGCAAGCCGTCCGACGCGGTGGCCAGCACGCCCTTCAGATACTCCGCGGCGCCGTCGCGACCGAGCAGATCGACCAGCGTATCGCCGTAGTGCAACTGGCCGACACCGGCAAATTCGATCGCCTCGAACACCGCCCCCTCGCCGCCGATCTCGAGGAAGCCGCGATGGCCGATATCCTCGTCCGCCGCCCACTCGAGCAGCGCGACGGCATCGTTCTTGCCGACCAACCTTCGCAGCCGCTTGCGCGCCCGGTTCCAGTCGATCAGGAAGACGATCCGCGAGCCCAGATGTTCGAGAAAGCGATCGAGGGCCACCTCGTCGTCGGCCTCGAACGTGCCGACGGCCATGGCGTATCCGCCTCCGGAAAACGCGTCGGCCGAGCGCGTCTCCGTGACCGACCAGTCGATCGGCATGGAGCGGAACTGCCGTTGGAAAAACGCAAGCCGCCGCAGGTGGACGTCGGTGTAGGTGACGGTGACGACGCGGCCTGCAACGGAGACGACGAGGACATGGGCGTCGGTGGTACCGATGTCGTTTTGGATCAACAGCCGGCCGTCGGCGATGGTTGCCGTGGTGCCGAGCCCCGGATGATCGAACTTCAGCGGCGCGGTCCGGTTGAGGCCGGCCATGAACGCGCGCACCGGCCGCCGCGCCCGTTCGTCGAGCCCGTAGACGCTGGCCCCGTCCAGCCGCTCCTCCGCCAGGCTCGCCTGAACCCGGTTGAGTTCCCGATGGACGTCCATCACCAACAGGTGCAAGCTGTCGTCCCCATAGCGGTCGGCGGACGTCATCGAGTTCGATCCGGTCGCCGGCGATGGTGTCGTCGGTCGTCTCGATGGTGCGCAGCCGGGAGAGCCGCTCGCGAAAGCGGCCGGCCTCCGGGTCCTCGAGCGGCGCGATCATCGTCTCGAGGTCGGCGAACAGCGCGGCAATCAGCGCGCCCGTGCGGGGAATCGCGTATCGGCCGTCGGCGAGGCGGCGGGCACCGGCGGCGACGCCGTCGAGCGCCGGGTCGTCGATGCCGGCGGCGAGTCGCTCGCGGTGCAGATCGGTCACCGGAGCACTTGGCTGGTCAGCCCGGGCTCTCGCGCCCTGCAACAGCGCGAAGACATACTTGGCCCGATCGTTGGCGCGGAGCGCCCGCTCGACCAGGGCTGGCAACAACAGCCGTCGTTCGCCTAATGCCGCGACGATGTCGGTTTTTTCGGTCATGGGTGGCGTGCTTCGCCTAGAGACGAAGGAATGTCGACTGAACTTGACCCTTCGCCAGCAGTATCGGCAACCTACCAAAGATCGACGAAGGTACTAAGTGACAATTCGGTGTCGGCTCCGGCCGCTCCGCGCGGATCGCGGCGTACCGCCTTGGTGTCCGCCGCCCGGTCAGGCGGCGCTTTCGCCGGGGACGACCTTTTTCGGTTTGGGGAGGTCGAGGCGGAGATGCAGTTCCTTGAGCCGCTCGGGTTCCACCTCCGCCGGCGAACCCATCAACAAGTCCTGCGCCTGCTGGTTCATCGGGAAGGCGATGACCTCGCGGATGTTGGGCTCGTCGGCCAGCATCATCACCATGCGGTCGATGCCGGGCGCGCAGCCGCCGTGGGGGGGCGCGCCGAACTCGAAGGCATGGAACAGGCCGCCGAACTTCTGCCTCACCACGTCCTCGCTGTAGCCGGCGATAGCGAACGCCTTGATCATGATGTCCGGGCGATGGTTGCGGATGGCGCCGCTCGATAGCTCCACGCCGTTGCAGACGATGTCGTACTGGTAGGCCTTGATGTCCAGCGGATCCATGGTTTCGAGCGCCTCGAGGCCGCCCTGGGGCATGGAGAAAGGATTGTGGCTGAACTCGATCCGGCCGTTGTCCTCGTTGAGTTCGTAGGCCGGGTAGTCGACGATCCACAGGAACCGGAACACGCCCTGTTCGCGCAGGCCGAGCTCGTCGCAGATGCGGTCGCGGGCGAACCCGGCGAACCGCTCGGCGTCCTTCTTCTTGAGGCAGACGAAGAACACGGCGTCGCCGTCGCCGGCGCCCGTGGCCTCGCGGATGGCCTGGATCCGGTCCGGTTCCAGGTTCTTGCCGATGGGTCCCTTGACCTCGCCGCCGGCAAAAACGATATAGCCGAGCCCGCCGGCGCCCTCGCCGCGCGCCCACTCGTTGAGCTTGTCGAAGAAGCTGCGCGGGCGGTCGGCGGCGCCGGGCGCGGGAATGGCCCGGACGACGGAGCCCGTCTCCACGTTGCGGGCGAACAGGCCGAAGCCGGAGCCGCGGAACGCCTCGGTGACGTCGGCGAGGACGATGGGATTGCGAAGGTCCGGCTTGTCGCTGCCGTATTTCAGCATGGCCTCGTCGTAGGGGATGCGCGGAAACGGCATTCCGGTCACCGTGCGGTCGCCCTTGAATTCGTCGAACACGCCGTGCAGCACCGGCTCGATGGCGGCGAACACGTCGTCCTGGGTGGCGAAGGCCATTTCGAAGTCGAGTTGGTAGAACTCGCCGGGAGAGCGGTCGGCGCGCGCGTCCTCGTCGCGGAAGCAGGGCGCGATCTGGAAGTAGTTGTCGAACCCGGAGGCCATGAGAAGCTGCTTGAACTGCTGCGGCGCCTGCGGCAGGGCGTAGAACTTGCCCGGGTGATGGCGGCTCGGCACCAGGTAGTCGCGCGCGCCCTCGGGCGAGCTGGCGGTCAGGATCGGCGTCTGGAACTCCATGAAGCCGGCATCGGTCATCCGCTTGCGGATGGACGAGATGATGGCGCTCCGAAGCTGGATGTTCCGGTGCAGGCGCTCGCGCCTGAGATCGAGAAAGCGGTAGCGGAGCCGCGTCTCCTCGCCGTAGTCGCCGTCGCCGGCCACCTGCATGGGCAGCACGCCGGCCGGGGATTCCATCGTGAATTCCTCGATGACCACCTCGACCTCGCCCGTGGGCAGGTTCGGGTTGACGGTCTCCGCCGAGCGCGGGACGACCCGGCCGGTGATGGTGACGACGCTCTCCGGGCGCGCGCTCGTGGCGCCGTCGAACAGCGGGCTGTCGGCCTCGATGACGCACTGGCTGATGCCGTAATGGTCGCGCAGGTCGATGAACAACAGATTGCCGTGGTCGCGCTTGCGGTGGATCCAGCCCGACAGGCGGACCCGTCGTCCCTCGTGGCCAGGGCGCAGATCGTTACACGTATGGGTGCGAAAGGGATGCATTGTCGTCCGCTCCGTCGATCGGAATCAAGATGTGGGCGTCCCGGTCACCGACGCGGAGGGGGTGGGTCCGCTTGCTGGCCGAGATGGTATGTTCCGCTATTGCAACCGCCGCCGGTGAATATTCGATGAACACCACGCGTCAAAAGCTCGGCACAGCACACCGAAGCCGGACTTTTGTCAACCCGCCTGTTTGAGCGATATCCAACAACGCTTTACGCCCCGGGCGGCGGGCCGGTATGAGTGGGGGCGCAGCCGGTCCGCCGACGGGCCGGCGATGGCAGGACAGGGAGGGAAGCGATGCCGGACCGCCGGGCGGTCTTCCTCGATTTCGATGGCGTGATCGTCGAATCCCTCGACGTCAAGATCGAGGCGTTCCGCCGGCTCTACGCCCCTTACGGCGAAACCGTCGTGGCGCAAGCGATCGACCATTACGTCCACCACACGGGCGTGCCCCGGCTCTACCGGTTCAAGTACTGCCACGAGCAATTTCTCGGACAGGCGCTGACCGACGCGGAGGCCGAGGCGCTCAGCGACCGGTTCGGCGGGATGGTGGAAGACCTGGTGGTGGAATGCGACGGAGTGCCGGGCGCGCGAGAATTTCTCGAGGCGCACGCGGACACGATCCCGTGCTTCGTGATGTCCGCCACCCCCGACGCGGAGCTGAAGCGGATTCTGCGCCGGCGCGGATTGGCCGGATTTTTCGAAGAGGCGCACGGATCGCCGCCGGAAAAGACAGAGGTGCTATCGCGGATCCTGGCGGCGCGGGGATGGCCGGCCGCCGAGACGGTGATGGTCGGCGACGGCCTCGCGGACTATCGCGCGGCCACCGCCAACGGCATCCCCTTCATCGGGCGAACCCACGCAAGCTGGGAGAACCCGTTTCCCGAAAGCACCGTCACCATCGACGATCTTTCGACGCTCGCCGAGCATCTCTGAGCCGCGCACCGACGCGCCGAGTCATTCGGCCGGCGTTTGCCGTTCCCTGTCGTTCGGCAGGATGGCCTCCAGGCGGCCGCGTTTCAGGAACCAGCGATCGAACAGCTTAAGGTGAACGAGCGCGCCGATCCAGCCCACCGCCGCCAACACGCCGTAGAGTACGATCTTCATGAGGGTGTCGCTGAATCGCACGGCGCTCCAGACGGCCTTCAACACCGCGGTCGAGAGGACAAGTCCGATGACCACGACGGCCACGTCCTCGACGGTCAGAAGCGTCTCGTTCCAATTTCGCCACGTCAGCCAAGCCGCCCCCACTAGCCCGGCCGCGCCGAGCGCCCAGCTCGCGTATTTCAGCGCTGGGACGAGCTTCCAGACCTTGAAGGCGCGGGACGCACCCACCTCGAGCAACCGTTGGAGGGGAGCGTGCTTGTCCGGATCGCGCATCGCCGGGGCGATGTCCTTGATCTTCAGGAACTTCCAGTCGAAGGGTGGACCGTCGGCGACGGGGAAATCCGGGTTGGCGAGCGGAAACGCCTCGGCGGTCATCTGGTAGCCGCTGTTCATCAGGGCGAAGGCCTCGGCGTCGCTGAAGGAATCGAGATCGGTGCGGATAGCGGCAAGAGCACTTTGCACCGGCTTGAGGATCCCGTACCCGGTGGGGGGCTCGATCGGTTCGGCAGGCGGGTTCGCCGGCGCGGGCTTGATCCAGTCGATGGGCCTGGACCCGATGTCCTTCTTCATGTGAGTGAACATGAACCCCCGCAGCACCGAAGCGTCCCTCAGCGCCGACAGCTCCCGGTACTGGGCGTCGCGAACCCGGGCCTGAAGGACGCTGGTGGTCCGGAGCGGGACGCCCACCGGGCTGGTTGTGGACTTCAGGTCCACGCCCATCTGGCCGCTGGCGTCGCTGACCAGGTGAACGGTGCAGTCCTGCTCGAGCAGGCCGACGATGCCCTGGTTGTCGTGGACGCCGCCGTCCACCAGCCGCACCGTGCGGTCCGGATAGAGGTCGGGCAGGCTCAGCGGCTCGAACAGACCCGGCACGCAGGCGGACGCGGCCACGGCGTAACCGAGGCGGAACGTCTTGTACGGGTCCGGCGCCTCCCGGTAGTACATCCGGCGCAGCCGCTCGTTGCTGTCCACCTCCGGCTCCATGGCGTTCTTCGGCTCGCCCATCCACGACGCCGTGAACTGCCAGTTGTGGCCGGTGTTCAGGGTGGTGGCGTTGAGCACCAGGATCGGCGCCTTCGCCCGACGCCGCCAGTTGTCGGTCTGGGGATTGAAGGACGGCCCCGCCCCGTTTGGTTCGACGTAGAGGTCGTTCAGCCATCGCTCGCCGCCGGCGCCGTCCGGCACCCGGGCGTAAATGTGCTTCTCGAACAACTCGCCGAGACGGTGGGTGCGCGAGTAGGACTCGGAAAACAGCATCCTCGCGGTCAGCAGCGGATTGAGGACGACGCGAGTGCGGAGGTTCTTCTGGATGCCGGCGAGGAAATCGCGGGCGATCCGGTCGACCAGTTCGAGGTAGTGCTCGCGGGTGATTTCGCCGTCCGGGAACTTCCTCAGCAGTTCGCGCACCTCAAGATAGTAGTGGGCGCCGATGATGGAGCCGCCGGAGACGCAGGACAGCACCTCCACATGCCGCAGAACGTCCAACTCCGCCAGTTTCGCGAGCACGCCGATGTGGTAGAGCGACGCCCGGAACCCGCCGCCCGACAGCGCCAGCCCGACCTTGCCGAGCGACGTCGTCAATGCGCCGGGAGCGCCATGCGCCCGCAGGAACCTGGTGAGGGCGGTGCCCGCCGCCGATGCTTCCAGGTGGCGGAACGAGTCGCGTCCGGGCGGAAGCCGGCAGCGCGCGATGGCGGCCAATTGGCGGGCCGTCGCCTCGTACTCCCACGAGGGCACCGGCTCCTTCATCGCGGCCGGCTTGTCGATCAGCCAGTGGAGGGCGTCGTCGTGCCGGCCGAGCCCGAACAGGGCCTCGCCGACGGTGGCGAAGAACCACCACGCCTCGTTCAGGTATTCCTTGCCGGGGCGCCCGGGCAAATCGGGAAGGATGCGCGCCAGGTCCTCGCGGATGGCGTCGGCGCGCGCCCTCAACGCGGCGGTGCCCGGCGCGCCGGAAATGTTGCGCTCTTCCGCCGCCGCCTGCAGATCAAGGATGTAGGCCGCGTTGATGCCCGTGTATCCGTCGTCGTTCTCGGCCCCCAGGGCATGGCCGCGGAGGTAATAGTGGAGGGCGCGGCTCAGATGCGCGCCGCGCCGATCCAGCTCCCACTTGCGCTTGTGGACGGCGCCGGCGAGACCGAGCGTCTCCTGGTCCACGGTCCCGGCGGGATCCCCGGTCTTGTCCAGGTCGCCGCCTTCGTCGAGGATTTCCAGCGCGATATCCAGTCGCGAACGGGCCGGCAGGCCGGCGTCCTTGTAGGTGCAGAGCGCGTGTTGCTGGCGGAATTTCAGCGCCAGCCCAGCATCCTCGATCCAGGTGCCGCTGGCGTGTTCCAGGATCCGGCGCGCATGACCCATGAGGCTATGGACCTTGAGGGCCTTGGCGAGCCCGAAGGCCTCGACGGGGTCGACGGACGACTGGTCGTTGAGGATTTTTTCCGCCGTGTCCCGGAGGCCTTCGCGGGTGTCGGGAAGCGGCGGTGGCGGAGCGTCGGTCGGCGGCGGATTCCTCGGCCGCGGGTTCGGCTCCGGACAGCCGCGCGCGCCTGTTCTCGATCGCTCGGCGAAGACCGAACGCGATGTTCCGCCAGGCGCTGTCCTCGTTCTTCCATTGGGTGACCGATCGCCCGTCGGTGGGCAGCGCCGGCAAACCCTGGACCTCCGACATTTCCCCCAGGACCGGCCGCGCGACCACCGGAACGGTCACCGCGTCGCCGGCCCGGTGGCGTTGGAGGGCGCGCGGACCGCCGGTGTTGCGCCAGTACGGCGAGGCGGCGAAGTCGGTGCTGAACAGCGCCACGACGATATCGGCCTGTTCCAGAAGGCGGTCGGCGTCCGGCGCCGGGTCCGGTCCGGGAGCGACCTCGCGGCCGTCGCAGCCCGCGATCAGCCCCAGGTCCCTGAAAGCCTCGAGACAGACCCGAAGCCTGTCGGCGAACGCCCTGTCGACGTGGGTGTAGGCGTAGAAGACGTTGATGGGTTTGTCGCTGTTCACGCCGGCCCCCTACCGCTCTGTCAAGAAGTTCGCGCCGATATCCGTTGCCGCGGACGCGGGCCTCGCCGCCTGTCAACCGGCGCGTTTTTCGCCCGGTCGATGTCCAAGACCTCGCCCGCCTCCCTTTTTTACGGGAAAGGCTAATGCTTTTGCGCGCGGCTGTCCACGTCCCGCGGCCGGTACCCAAGCGGGTGCCGTTGGCGGTCGTGTTCGGACCGTGGCCGCTCGCCGCGCGCGGACCCGAATAACGGAGGGCCGCCGCCGCGACGGGGTTGAACGTCCGGCGCGCGGCCGGCCCGACATTCCTGTTTGCCTGTTTCCTGTTTGCCTGTATAGCGTCCGCCATGACATTGATTACAACCACGGAAGATCTCGAGGCGTTTTGTGGGCGCCTCGCCGGCGCCGAATTCATCACCGTCGACACGGAGTTCATGCGCGAGCGCACCTTCTGGCCGAAGCTGTGCCTGGTGCAGGTCGCGGACGTCAACGAGGCGGCCGCCATCGATCCCCTCGCGGACGGCATGGACCTCGATCCGCTGTTCCGGCTGCTGGATATGCCCGAGACCGTCAAGGTTTTCCACGCCGCCCGGCAGGACCTGGAGATCTTTCACTTCCTCGCGGGCCGCCTGCCGGTGCCGGTGTTCGATACCCAGGTGGCGGGCATGGTCTGCGGTTTCGGCGACCAGGTGGGCTACGAAACGCTGGTCGCCCGGCTGACGCGCGCTCGCCTCGACAAGGGATCCCGGTTCACCGACTGGTCGCTGCGTCCCCTGAGCCAGCGGCAGATCGACTATGCGCTCAGCGACGTCACCCATCTGCGCCAAGTCTACCTCAAGCTCAAGAAGCGGGTCGACGCCTCGGGCCGCGGCGGGTGGCTGGACGAGGAAATGGCGACATTGTGCGATCCCGCCACCTACGAGCCGGAACCCATGGAGATCTTTCGCCGGATCAAGTGCCGCAACGGCAACGGCCGGTTTCTCGCGGTCTTGCGGGAGGTGACGGCTTGGCGGGAGCGCGAGGCCCGGGAGCGCGACGTCCCGCGCAACCGGATCCTGCGCGACGAATCGCTGGTCGAAATCGCGCATCACACGCCATCCACCATCGACGATCTCGCGCGGACCCGGGGTTTGGGGCGGAAGCTGGCCGAGGGGTCCGCCGGCGCGCAGATCCTGGATGCCGTCGCCCGGGGCCTGGCCATTCCGGACAGCGAGTGCCCCGAACCCGACACCCGGCGCGACGTGCCGCGCGGCGTCGGACCCGTGGCCGACCTGCTCAAGGTCCTGCTCAAGATGAAATGCGACGAGGAGGACGTGGCTCAGAAGCTGGTGGCGTCCTCGGCGGACGTGGACAGCATCGCCGCCGACGGCGAAAAGGCGAACGTGGCGGCCCTGCACGGCTGGCGGCGCCAGGTCTTCGGCGAGGACGCACTCCGGCTCCGCAACGGCGAACTATCGCTCGCGATCAACGGCCGGAAAGTGGTCCTCGTCGACCGCGCGGGGTAGATCCGGGAAGATCCCCGGGCCTCCGGACGCCGCTCTATGACAACTGCACGATGTCGGGCTTGAGGTCCATTTTCTGGGCGAGGCGGCGGAACCGGCGCTCCACGGCCTCGTTGAGATAGATGTCGCCGCCGCTCCTAAGTTCCAGCACCAGCCGGGGGCTCTTGATCTTCAGGAGTGTCTGAGGCAGCAGGCCCGGCGCGCCGCCCGACAGGGTTTGCGCCAGCCGCAGGGCCAGGCCCAGGATCTGGGCGCGCGCGAACTGCTGGTCGTCCAGCAGATTTCGGTAGGTCGTAACCATCCGCGATTCCGGATCGCCGCTGTAGCGGACCAGTACCGCGAGCGCCATTTCCGCCCGGTCGGGATGGGTGAGCCCCGCGTATGGCAGGCGCAGGACGCGGTTGTACGAGTGGATGGCCCGGTAGTCGGGATGCTCGCTCCATCCGATATCGTTGATCAGGCATGTGGCGAGCCGCAGGCGCTTCTGCCGGTCGGTCTCGCCCGGGAACAGCGGCGTCATCCAATCCAGGATTTCCTGGCCGTGCATGGCAAACCGGCCGGTCCTTTCCGCCTGGCTTTCGCAGGCGCTGATCAGCGGATCCTGATGGCGCAGTTCCGGCGGCAGCAGTTCGATCATCTGTCCTTCGCGCATTCCGAACGCCGAGAACACCACCTCGCGCGGCTGCACGGCTTCCAGCAGAACGGCCATGGCGGCGGCGGCAAAGGGCAGGGTCTGGACGCGGCGGCGATTGATATCCGGGAACTGCTCCAGCGTTCGCTCGCTCAGCCCGGCGATGAGATTCGCGAGCCTCAGGGCATCGAAGAACCCGACGGTAAAATTGTCGATGACGTGCAGCGGACGCTGCATCTGGTCGAGAAAAATGCGCGCGAGCGCCCGCCAGGACCCGCCGACGGCGTAAAGCGAGCGGCCATTCATCTCGGACAGCCATGGGATTTCCGCCAGACGCCCGGTGAGGATTTCGCGGGCCTTCCTGCGGTCGCCGCCGGACTCCTCGCCGAGGCGGATGTGGCCGAGCGGCAAGGTCGCGAAGCCGTCGAGCGATCCTTGCTTGAGACCCACGAGATCCAGGCTGCCGCCCCCGAGATCGCCAAGAACGCCATCGGCGCCGGGGACGCCGTTGAGCAGTCCCACCGCCGCCAGCCTAGCCTCCTCGGCGCCGCTGAGCACATGGACATGGAGACCACACGTTTTTTCCACCTGGTCGAGAAACGCCTGACCGTCGGTCGCGTCGCGCACGGCGGACGTTCCTAGCGCCTCGAGCCGTTCGACGCCCATGGCCCCGGCCAGCTTGGCGAACCGGGCGAGACTGCGAAGCGCTTCCGAAACGCCCTCCGGACTCAGTTTCCCGGTCTTGGACATGCCGGTGGCGAGGGCGCACAGAGACTTCTCGTTGAAGATCGGGATCGGCAGGCGGGTGGGCGTTTCGTATACCACGAGACGAACGGTGTTGGAGCCGATGTCGATAACGGCGACCCGACCCTTCGCGGAGACGGGCCGCGGTTCATTGGCGGTGGCTGCATTGTTCACGAGGCTTGGCATGGAACGTCTTTCCGGTCGAGTGGCGTTTGGCCTTGGATCCACGGGAGCGAGAACAGCCGGGCAAAATGAACCGGCATCGTCAAGAGCGCCCGAATGGTGTCAATCGGCGCCAAACAATGGTATCACTTCGGTGGTCACGCGCGGTGCCGAAGGAGCAAGGCGGAACGCACTTTGTACAAGAGCGAAAACAGAATTTGAACCGCCGCTGGTTTAACATAGGAACCTGGGGAGCCTGCAGGCAAAATGTTCAGAACAGCCGAACTGGGCCGGACCATATCGAAGGAAGAGTTCCACGAGACGGCTCCCATGCTGAGGGCCGAGTTGCTCGAGATCCAGCAGCAGCTCCGGGACGCCCCGTTTCCGGTGATCATCGTTTTCGGCGGAGTGGATGGAGCGGGCAAGAGCGAGACCGTCAATGTGCTCAACGAATGGCTGGATCCGCGATGGCTTTCCACCCGCGCCTACGGCAAGCCGTCCGACGAGATGCAGGAACGCCCGGAATACTGGCGGTACTGGCGGGACCTGCCGCCCAAGGGCCGTATCGGAATCTTCCTCAGTTGCTGGTATTCGCGGCCGTTGCTCGACCGCGTCTACGAGAAAACTTCGGAGGCCGAACTTGACGAATTGCTGGACCGGGTTATCGCCTTCGAAAAGGAATTAGCGGACGACGGCGCTCTGATCCTCAAGTTCTGGATGCACCTGGGCAAGAAAGCACAGAAGGAACGCCTGCGCGCGCTCGAAAAGGATCCGTTGACGCGCTGGCGGGTGACCGAGGTGGACTGGGACCACTGGCACCTTTACGACAACTTCATCGCCGCCGCGGAGCGCACGATCATGCGGACCAGTTCCGCCGACGCGCAATGGCACATCGTCGAGGGATTGGATAAGCGTTACCGCAGCCTGAGCGTGGCAACGACCATCCTCGAGGCCATCCGCAAGCACCTGAAGAAAACCATGCTGCACCGGCAGATGACCAAGGCGCTGCAGGACGAGGCGGAGATGGGGGCGATCTCCGGTCCGGTCGGCGACTCCGGTGGGAACGGCGACGACAAGTTCGGCGGCGGGGCGGCCATTCCGTTGTCCCGGGTGACCATCCTGAACCACCTCGACATGTCCTTGTCGCTGGACAAGAAGAACTATCGCAAGGAACTGGAAAAATACCAGGGGAAGCTCAACCAGGCGCAACGGCGAGCCCGGGATCTCGGAATTTCCACCGTGCTCGTGTTCGAGGGCTGGGACGCGGCCGGCAAGGGCGGCGCCATACGGCGGGTGACCGCGGCGCTGGACGCCCGGGACTATCAGGTCATTCCCATCGCGGCGCCCACCGACGAGGAACGTGCGCAGCATTATCTTTGGCGCTTCTGGCGGCATCTGTCGCGGGCCGGGAGGGTGACCGTGTTCGACCGGAGCTGGTACGGGCGGGTGCTCGTCGAGCGGGTGGAGGGCTTCGCGAGCGAGTCCGAGTGGAAACGCGCGTACGCCGAAATCGACGATTTCGAGGACCAGCTCGTCCGGCACGGTATTGTGCTCTGCAAGTTCTGGGTCCACATCACCAAGGAAGAGCAGTTGGACAGGTTCAAGGCCCGCGAGGGCGTCCTGTACAAGCGCTGGAAACTGACCGACGAGGACTGGCGCAACCGCGAGCGATGGGAAGACTACCAAATCGCCGTCAACGACATGGTGGAGCGCACCAGCACCTCGCTGGCGCCATGGACCCTGGTCGAGGGCAACGATAAGCGCTATGCCCGGATCAAGGTGATTTCCACCGTGTGCGAGCGCCTGATCGCCGGTGTCCAGCGCCTCCAGCCGGACGCGGGTGAAACCTCGGGTGGAAAAAATCTCAAGAGGACGGGATGACGACCGACCAAGCCGATCAAGTCGACCAAGCGACATCGCCGGACACGGAACGCGCCGCCGCCAAACCCCTGGCTCAGGCCCATCGGAAGAGCCCGGCCCAGGGCCAGGGCGGCGAAAGCGCGAACCCGTCACCCTGCGCCGCGTCCGAGCCCGGACCGAACGGGACCGAGACCGCATCGGAACCGGCGGCGGCGACATCCGTCAGGCTCGGCCCGTCCGGTGCCCCCGTTCACGTCGGCGCCGAGGGAGCCTTCGACCTCCGCGCGCCGGAGCTCTACCTCAATCGCGAACTCACCTGGTTCCAGTTCAATTGCCGTGTCCTCAACGAGGCGCGCGACCGCCGCACGCCCCTGCTCGAACGCGTCAAGTTCCTGGCCATAGCCTCGTCCAACACGGACGAATTCTTCATGAAGCGGATCGGCGGTCTCAAACAACAGATCGGCGCCGGGGTTCACAAGCTCACCGTCGACGGGCGGACGCCCAGCCAGCAGTTGGCGGAATGCCAGGCGGTCATCCGTGATTTCCAGCGCCAGAAACGTGAGGTGTACCTGGACCTCGTCGCGGAGTTGCGCCGGCACGATATCGTGATCCGCCGGTTTTCCCAATTGAGCGGCGAAGAGCAGAACACGGTTCGCGCGTACTACGACGAAAACATCTTTCCGCTGATTACGCCTCTGGCCATGGACCCGGCCCACCCGTTCCCGTTTATCTCCAACCTGTCGCTGAACCTGCTGGTGACCCTGCACTATCCGGACGAACTAGAGCTCACCATGGCCCGGATCAAGGTGCCGGTGGGCGCCAGCGTGCCGAGGTTTCTGCGCGTTGGCGACCTCAATCACTTCGTCATGCTCGAGGACGTGATGGGGCATTGCCTGCAGGACCTGTTCCCGGGAATGCGGATCGTGTCCTGGGACGTGTTCCGGGTCACGCGCAACGCCAATACCGAGCGCGACGAAGAGCAGGCGGACGACCTTGTGTCGATGATCGAGGCGGAACTGCGCGAGCGCAAGTTCGCGCCCATCGTGCGCCTGCAAACTCCGAAAGGCATCGATCCCCATCACAAGGGAATGCTCGCCGCCGAGTTGGGCCTCGACGCCGAGAACGATGTTTACGAGGCGGAAGCGATGATCGGCAAGCGCGACCTCATGGAGATCGCGCAACTGGACATCCCCGATCTGCACGATCCCAGCCACCAGCCGATCACCAATATCAAGCTTCAGGATCGCCGCAATATCTTCCATGTGATCCGCGAGAACGGCCCCATCCTGCTTCATCATCCATACGAGTCGTTCGTCACCTCGGTGGTTCGGTTCGTCCGCGAGGCGGCGGAGGACCCTAAGGTCTATGCCATCAAGATGACGCTGTACCGGACCTCCGCGGATACCAATATCATCGATCACCTGATCGAGGCGGCGCGAAACGGCAAGCAGGTGGCGGTGGTCGTCGAGTTGAAGGCCCGGTTCGACGAGGCCGCCAACATCCAGTGGGCCTCGCGGCTCGAGGAGGCGGGCATTCACGTCACGTATGGCGTCCTCGGCCTGAAGACCCACGCCAAACTCATTCTCGTGGTGCGCCGCGACTACAACGGTTTGCGCCGCTACGTCCACATCGGGACCGGCAACTATCACGCCGGCACCGCTCGGCTGTACGCCGATCTTGGAATGCTGACCTCGGATCCGGAGATCGGGGTCGATGTCAGCGAACTGTTCAATTACCTGACAACCGGATGCCGGCCGGCCCGGAACTACCGCAAGATCCTGGCCGCGCCGAATACCATGAAGAAGGCGCTGCTCGCCAAGATAGAGCGGGAGATCGCCGTCCACCAGGCGAAGGCACCGGGCTTGATCCGGTTCAAGACCAACGCTTTGGAGGATCCCGACATCGTCGAGGCGCTGTACCGCGCGTCCCGCGCCGGGGTGAAGGTCCAGCTCGTTGTTCGCGATACCTGCCGGTTGCGGCCGGGCATTCCGGGCCTCTCCGAAAACATCAGCGTGATCGGTATCGTCGGCCGGTTTCTCGAGCACGCGCGGATCTACTATTTCCAGAACGGCGGCGAAGAAGAGTTCTTCATCGGTTCGGCGGACCTCATGACCCGAAACCTGGAGAGCCGCGTCGAAACCGTCGCGCCCGTCGAGGAGCCCGCGCTGAGGGCGGAGTTGGTCGCGCTTTTCGAGGCCCAGATCACCGATTCCCGAACCGCCTGGGAGATGCAGCCGGACGGCACCTACATCCAGCGCCGTCCGCCGCGCGGCGGCCGAGGCCGCGCCTGCCAGGACCTGATGATCGCCGCCGCCGGGCAGCGGGCCGAAAAGTCCAAGCGGCTGCGCAAGGTCAAACCCCGGGCCTTCGCCCGGCGTGTGCCCAAATAGCGGCACCCGTGATTTCCCGACCATCGAGGCTTGTCTCGTGAAAACGATCTATCTGCTGCGCCACGCCAAATCGAGTTGGAAGGACGAGACGCTCGACGATTTCGACCGGCCGCTCAACAAACGCGGCCGCCGCGCCGCCACGCTGATGGGTCAATACCTGGCGGCCAACGGCATCGAGCCGGCCCAGATCCTCTGCTCGTCGTCCCAGCGGACGCGCGAGACCCTGGAACGTTTGCAAGGTGCGATCGGCGCGTCGATCCCCATCCGTTTCGAAAAGGGGATCTACCTCGCCGAGCCAGCGGCTCTCATGAGGCGGCTCCGCCGCTTGAGCGACAGCCTGCCGTCGGTAATGGTGATCGGACACAATCCGGGAATGGAGCGTCTGGCGCTGATGCTCGTGGCCGCCGGCGGCGGCGAAGGGGCCCCGCGGATGGCGGACAAGTTTCCGACGGCCGCGCTCGCGGTCCTGAGTGCCGACGTGGATGCCTGGGAAAAGCTTGCGCCACGCACGGCACGGCTGGATGCTTTCGTCTGCGGCCGGGATCTCGAAGACGCTTAGTGGAAGACTGCAAGTATCGGCGGCCGACGCCGAGCGCGCGCCTTACTCGGCGGCCTTGCGGACGTTGGCCGCGTCCGTCCGGCGAACCGCCACTACCTTCTGGTAGAGGTCGCCGAAGAACGTTTCCTTGGTCCATGTGAAGGAATCGCGGTCGCTTGCGAAGGCGGAGATTTCGCGGTCCACGAGGCCGTACGCGAAGGGCTCCAGCCACCGGAACACCATATGCATCACTGGCCGCAACGGATGGGCGCGAACCGTCTTGTGATAGTCGACGAACACCACCTTGCCGCCCGGCGGCACGCTCGCCAGCAGGGAGTCCACCACCGCGAGCTTCTTGTCGTCGGGAATTTCGTGCAGCAGGAAGAAGCAGCAGACACCGTCGTAAAGGTGGCCGCTGGGCGCCGACACGTCGGCCAGTTTGACGCGCGCCTGAGGAAACTCGGCAAGCTTCTTGCGGCAATGCTCCACTTGCAGCGGGGCCACGTCGAGCACGTCGAGGCGGCCATCGGGGCCGACCGTGCGAGCCAGCTCCACCGACAAATTTCCGTAAGCATTGGCGGCCTGCATGATCCGCTGGCCCGGTTCGAATTCGCCGCAGGCGGCGCGCACCAAACGGAGCATGTTGCCCCAGAGAATGCTGGAGGTCACGAAGGGATTGTCGAACACCAGAAGGCTGGCCGGCGTCAGATAGGCCCAGGTGTAGGTTTTAACTAGGTAATCTGGAATCTGGTGGGCCTCGGCCTCTTGCGCATTCGCCAGATCCACTTCCCTGCCACCGTCCATCGTATCCCCTCGCCCGCGCAGCTGACCATTCGCATACACTGAATTCCATGGGGCTGCAAAGCGTTAATGCCGCGCGGGTGTCGGGAGCGTATCATTCCGGGGAGGGGCGTGTTGTTCGAGAGACAGTCCGCCGCCGGCGTCCCGCCGGGTTTCGGCGAGGCGTCCGCGGGCCGCGTCCAGGCGGCGCAGAACCGAGAGAATGTTCCGGGCGCGGCCGATGAGAGCAGGGTTGCCGGCACTATGGGCGCGCTCGAAATCGAGGCGTTCCGCCCATCGCCGGATGTAGTCGCGCGGCCGGTCCGGATCGGCTTTTTCGCCGATGAGGGCGCCGACGGTGTGATCGTAATCGGGATGCAGTTCCGGCTGAAACGCCATCATCAGATACTCGTCGCAGCTGATCATGCCGGCGAGAAAGAGTTCGCCGCAGAGGAACGACATTTGCCGCGGCGTCAGGTTGCGGACGTCGGTGGCCGAGATGAACCGGTACGCGGCGTCCTCGGCCGGGTTCGTCGGGGCCGGCCGGGATGGAACGGCCGGCGGTCCGGCGGTCTCCGGAAACGCGGGCGGGATCGCGGGTTCCTGCCCGTGGATCGATCGCTTGAAGGCGGCGCCGAGGTTCAGGTTCATCGGATCACGACATCATGGAGTCGGCGCGGGGCGCGGTCCGCAATCGCTTGTGCGCGTACATGGCGCTGTCGGCGCGCGAAAGCACGGCTTCCGCGCATCGGCCGGGGTCTCCGTCGTATGCCTCCATTCCAAAGCTGGCGCCTACCGTCAGTGTGCCGCCGTTCCAGAAGATCATGGCCGGGTTCAACAGACGGCGGAGGGCCCGCGCGCGCCGCGCCCCGTTCTGGGACGAGGTGCGCGGAAGCAGGACGGCGAACTCGTCGCCGCCGAGACGGCCGACGAAATCGGTGGCGCGCACATGGTCCGAGAGCACCCGGCCCACGTGCTTCAGGACCTCGTCGCCGGCCGCGTGGCCATAGCTGTCGTTGACCATCTTGAACCCATCGAGGTCAACATACACGAGCAATCCCGGCTCGCCGTGGCGGCGGGCCAGAGCCAGCGTCCGCCGGAGCTGCAACTCGAAGCCGCGGCGGTTCAGCAGACCCGTCAGTTCGTCGGTGACGGCGAGCTTCTCGAGCTGGTCGATCCGTTGCTGAAGCTGTGCGATGCGATGTTCCGCGCCGATGGCGGCGTTCAGGGCGCGCTCCACCGCCTCGTCGCGATCCGGCGCGGGGCCGGCGTGGCTCGGCGCCGGTGATTGAATACGGTCCAACAGCTTCGTGACGGTCGCCACCAATTCGTCATGGCCGATGACTTCATGACCGTTGATTGGGCTTTCAGCCTGGGCGTGGTTCACTGGGTAACCCCCTCAAACTCTCGAAAGGCAATATTTCGGACGATCATAAGCAACCGTCGTGCCAGCGTCCGGTCCGCCGCAATCCTGACGGTTTCCCAGGGCCGCGAAGCCGTCCGGTCCACCCTGCGGCGGGCCTGGACGTCCTGTGCGACCCGGCATAAATTGCCGCGTGGGCGGTTCTTGCCCGATGGATCGGCGTTCTCGTCGCCATTGCCTCGCGCGGTGGTAGACAGAACGCGGGCGGGGCGCGTAAGTTCGCCCGGAGCAGCCATCGAGGCTGCGCGCTCGAGAGTATCAATCCATGATGGGAAGGCGATGATGCGGCGTTTCTGGTTAGTGCTGGCCCTTTGTCTGGCGTCGGTGTCCCCCACGCTGGCGGAGGCCGCCGGGCTGATGTCTCACCGGGCAATCTACCGGATGTCGCTGGACGGCGCGGCCGGAGACTCCGACGTGGTGGCCGCCGAAGGCATGATGATGTACCGGTTCGCGGAGGTGTGCGACGGCTGGACGGTGGAGAACCGCACTTACCTGCGGCTGCGCTACGAGCGTGGCACGGATTCCGAAACCGTTTGGACATTCGTGAGCTGGGAGGCAAAGGACGGATTGAGATTCCGCTTCAACGCCCGGTACGAACAGGACGGAAACGTCATCGAGAAACTGAAGGGCGAGGCCAGCCTGAAACCGGGCGGCGGCGGCGGATCGGCGCGTTTTTCCCTGCCCTCGGAAGAAGTCGTCGAGTTGCCGCCCGGCGCGATGTTTCCCACCGAGCACATGCTGAGCCTCATCGCCACCGGCCTGGCGGGCAAGAAGATCCTCGACAAGGTGGTGTTCGACGGGTCCAGCCGGGACAATCCCTATCGGGTCAACGCGATCATGGCCGCCTTGCCGGCGGAGAAAGCCGAGGCCCTGGCCAAGGCCGCCGGGTTGCCGCCGAGCCCGGCGTGGTGGGTTCGGATGGCGTTCTTTCCGTTTCGGGGCGCGGAGACGCTGCCGGAGTTCGAACTCGGCGCCCGCTATCGAGAGGACGGGGTCGCCGACGAGATCACCCAGCACTTCGAGGACTTTTCACTGGTGCTGCGGCTCAAGGAATTCGAGGAACTTCCGAAGCCCGATTGCTGATCCCCGGCTTTTTGCCCCGGACCTTATGCCCCGGACCTTATGATTGCCGACCGTCGCCGGGTGGCCACAGCCATGCCGCGCCGCGCACGCCGCTGGAATCGCCGTGGACATTGCGCGCCAGCCGGGTATCCGCGCGGTCGGAGAACACCCAGTCGCCCCAGCGGCGGGGCACCGCGTCGTAGAGCCGGCGGATATTGGACATGCCGCCGCCCAGGACGATGACGTCCGGATCGAGGATATTGATGACCGAGGCGAGCGACCGGGCCAGCCGGTCCTCGTAGCGGTCCAGGGCGTCGGCCGCCTCCCGGTCCCCCCGTTCCGCGCCGGCCGCGATGTCGGCGGCGGAGCGGCCGTGCCCGGTGACGGCCTCGTACTCGCGGGCGAATGCCGGACCGGAGAGAAAGGTCTCGATGCAGCCCCGCTTGCCGCAGTAGCAGAGGGGGCCGGGGCGTTCGGCGTCGCCGGCCCATGGTAGCGGGTTGTGTCCCCATTCGCCGGCGATGGCATTGATCCCGGTCAGGACCCGGCCGTCGACGACGATGCCGCCGCCGACGCCGGTGCCGAGGATCACGCCGAACACCACGCCGGCGCCGGCGGCGGCGCCGTCGACGGCCTCCGAGACGGCGAAACAGTTGGCGTCGTTGGCGATGCGTATGGGCCGGTCGAGCGCCGTCCGCAGGTCGCGGTCGAACGGCCGGCCGATGATCCAGGTGCTGTTGGCGTTCTTGATGACGCCGCTCGCCGGCGACACCGTGCCGGGAATGCCGACGCCGACGCTCGCCCGGGCCGAGATCCGCCGCTCCAGTTCGCCGACCAGCCCGACGATCGCCTCGACGGTGCCCCTGTAGTCGCCCGCCGGCGTGGGCACCCTCACCCGCGCGTGTTCGACTCCCCGGTCGTCGAGGGCAATGCCTTCGATCTTGGTGCCTCCGAGGTCGATGCCGATGCGCAAGGGGACCGGCTCAGTCCGAGAGCGGCTGGCAAGGACCGCCGGCCTCGATCCAGGCCCCCAAGCCGCCGGCGATGTGGCGGGCGTGCTCGATGCCCACCTCCCGGGCGGCCCGCAGGGCAAGGGCCGAGCGTTCGCCGAAGGCGCAGTAGAAGATCAGTTCGTCGGCGGCTCCCGACGCCAGGGCGCGGAACGGGCTTCCGGGCTTGAGCGCGTCGGCGAGCCTCGGATAGGGCAGATGAATGGCCGATGGAATGGCGCCGTCGCGATGCCGCTCCTCGGTCTCGCGGAGGTCCACGAACACGATCCCGGGCGTGCCGAGAAGGTCGATGGCGGCCGCGGCGTCGAGGGTATGGTCGGCGACCTCGGGTGTGTCCTGGGCCAGGCCGACGGCGAGGTTCGCGGCCACCGCCACGTCCATCATCCTCGGGTTCGGCAGGCGGAGATTGTCCATGATCGCCGCGTATTCCCCGGCCGACGCGACTTGCAGCCGGGGATTGTGGGCGCGTTCCTCGCCGATGGTGCTGACCGTGTTGCCGTTGTAGTCGTGGCCGGGATACACCAAGGTGGCGTCGGGAAGGGCGAGGAGTTTGCCGAACAGCGAGTCGTAAGCGGCAAGGGCGTCGCCGTTCTGGAAATCGGTCCGGCCGGTACCGCGGATCAACAGGGTGTCGCCGGTGAACACGCGGTCGGCCATCACGAAGCTGTAGGAGTCGTCGGTGTGCCCCGGCGTATACAGGACCTTGAGCGTGACGCCGTCTATTTCCACGTGGTCGCCGTCGTCCACCCGCATGGACACCACGTCGACCGGGCTGCGGCGTCCCGCCACGGTGATGCAGCGCGTCCGGTCGCGAAGCGGCCCGAGGGCGGTGACGTGGTCGGCGTGGACGTGGGTGTCCATGGCCATGACCAACCGGAGCCCCAACTCGTCGAGAAGCTGGAGGTCGCGGTCCACCCGCTCGATCACCGGATCGACGAGCAGCGCCTCGCCGCCGGTGTCACCGGCCAGCAGGTAGGTATAGGTACACGACGTGGCGTCGAACAATTGGCGGAACAGCATCGCCACTCCTTGAAGGACATGAGCCGGACAGGACAGCACACGAGCCGGTCAAGATTAAGCGCTGGCGGCCCCAGCTTCCGTCTCCGCGTCCGCGCAGTAGAGCGCGTACAGGGTCCGGATGATGGTGGCGGCCTCGTGGCCGGACAAGGAATAGTAGATCGTCTGGCCGTCGCGGCGCGTCTTGACCAGGTTCTCGCGGCGCAGCCGGCCGAGGTGCTGGGACAGCGCCGACTGGCTCAATCCCACCACGTGTTCGAGTTCCCCAACGCACCGCTCTTCCTTCGCCAGCTGACACAGGATCATCAGCCGGTGAGGATTGCCCATGGCCTTCAACAGAACGCTTGCCCGACGCGCGCTCGTCTCCAGCGCTTCGAGTTCCGATGTCTGCAACCGGTTTCCCCTTGAGCCCCATCTCCCCTGCGGGAGCCTGTCTTTATTTTCAACAGCATCGGTCCGGTTTCCCATCCGGACTTTGCTTCCACGCACCTATCCGAACCTGATAAATTAACCAATGGTGGCGATCTTTGCTATATCTAAGTTGCCTATTCAGTCCATATGCCGGAAACCACGCGGGGCCGATCCATGACCGCCGACACCGACACCACCGTTCTCGACGTCAGGGGCCTCAAGTGCCCGCTTCCGGTGCTGCGCGCCAACAAGGCGATGAAGGCGCTGGCGGCGGGCGGCGTGCTGGAGGTTCTGGCCACCGACCCGGCCGCGCCCCGGGACTTCGTCGCCTTCTGCGAGACCACCGGCCACGAGCTGCTGGAGAGCCGCGAATCCAACGGCGTGTTCACCATGACCGTCCGAAAGAAAGCCTGAACCCTCAGTCTGGCAGCCCGACGATTTCAGGACCGTGCAGATGCCCGATATCCAAAACAGACAAGCGGGCCACCAGCGAAATCTGCATACGCGGCATGCGGCGGATTCCAGTGCACGAACGAAATTTCGAAAGGGGAGTCCCGAGGGCGTTGGAGCTTCGGGGGGGTGATCCCGGGATTGGGGACTATCGTGGGAAATGCGATCGTTCGACGCTGAAGTGGAAAACTTGATGTTCACGGCCACGCGGTTTTTCTCGGATTTCTGTCGGGCGCATGCGGGGTGTTGGCGTTCTTAACCTGGCTGTACGCCGGTTTTCATGAGTTGCCGCCGCGAAACGAGGTGGATGACTGGCCCGGATACTATCGGGCGGTGGATGCTCCCCTGACGGGTTGGGACGATCCTCGGCTTCAACGTTCGGAGGACGAGACAATCCTGGAGTTCGCGGAGCGCGTGGCGCGGGCCGTTCACAATTCGGGATACAATTGTCAACCGGGCGACTCGCCCGACTGGCTGTCCCGTTCGCTCTCCGTGTTCAATATCCTTCAGTTCAAAAAACTCGGCGTGCTGACGCCGAAATACTTCAGGTGCGGGTATTGCCACCAGCGGGCGTATATCCTGTCGAAGACGTTGCGCAATAACGGTATCGCGGCCAAGACCTATGGCCTGCACGGCCATGTCGTCACGGTCTTCACGGTCGAAAGTTCCTTTTACATCGCGGACCCGGACTATGGAGTTGGCCCTTTCGAGGTCGATGTCACCGACAGCGAGGCGATGAAAGCCGCCGCGGCCCGGCACTATGCCTTCCTGAACGACGACCATTCCATCGCGGACCAGAAAAATCAGTATCGCCTTATTCTCCGTGCCTACGATCGAACCGATCTGGATCGTCGGCATCGTCATGCGGCCTATCTGGATACCGTCGCGGAACGCCAGGAACGCCTTCTCGATCAGGCGGAAACAATCAGGACGCTTGTCCTGCTCGCCGCCATCGCCTTCACCGCCGTTGGAGCCTGGGCCATCGTGTTCGGATGGAAGGGACGGAAAAAGGATCGACAGGGATCCAGGAAACTTTAGTCTGGCAAGAATGATTTCCGGAGCGCGCGGTTCCCACAGGATTCCCAAGGTTGAACCCCGGGGTGCGGGGGCTGGCGTCCGCGCTCTCGCGCTCCTTGTTGGTTTTCTGTCGATCCTGTGCGGAGTGCTGGCGTTTTCCGTCTGGCTTTATGCCCATCTCTACACCCCGCCGGCCGGCGATCCCCACTCCGATTGGCCCGGATACTATCGGGCCGTGGAGGCGTCGCTGACCGGGTGGGATGACCCCAGGCTGCGGCGCGCGACGGATGAAACGGATTTCGAGTTCGCCGGACGGGCGACCCGCGCCGTCCATCACGCGACGTATCATTGCGAACGCACGGACGCGCCGCACTGGCTCGCCAGCCTGCTCTCGGTTTTCGATATCCTGGAATTCCGCTCGCTCGGGGTAATCTCGGCAAAATACTTCACCTGCGGATACTGCCACCAGCGGGCCTATATCCTGGCGAGAACGTTGCGCGGGAACGGGATCGAGGCAATGACCTATGGCCTGGAGGGTCACGTCGTCACGGTGTTCACCATCGGCGCGGCCACCCATGTCGCCGATCCCGACTATGGCGTCGGACCCTTCGCCGTCGATATCTCCGATGGCCCCGCGATGAACGAGGCGGCGGCGAGGGAATATGCCCGCTTGAACGCCGAGCATTCCAGCGAGGACCAAAAAAGCCAGTTCCGCCTCGTTCTTGGCGCTTACGACCGGGTCGACAACGACCGCCATTACAACGATTGGACCAAATGGGACCGGAAGGCGGATCGGCAAGAGAAACTTCTCGACCGGGCGGGCGGCATCAAGGCGCTGAGCCTGTTCGCGGCCCTCGCCTTCGCGGCGATCGGTGTCTCCGCCATGGCGTTCGCATGGCGCGGCCGCCGAAACGGGCGGCCGCGCGGCTGAGCGCGGTTCACTCGATGCATCGGGGCGGCGGCTTGCCGGCGATCAGGCGGCTCCAGGATTCGTAGAAATAGGATCCGGTCTCGGTGACGCAGACGGAAACCGGGCCCGAGGTCCCGGGGTCGTAGCGGGTGTTGAGAATGACCCCGAACAGCACCACCCAAAGAACCGCCACGGCGCCCACGTAGAGCCGGCCATGGGGATGCGGGCCGGGCCGGTCGCGGAACCGGCCGGCGCCGAACGCGTCCGGATCGAGCACGCCCCGCCGCCGCCGATCGAGCACTTCGCGGCTCAGGTGGCGAGCCCAGGACGGCGGCTGTTGCGCGAACATGTAGCGGGAGAACGCCGTCTCCAGTTCCGCCTCGCGGGGCAGGCGCCCGAACCAGCGGCGGTAGGCGAGACGGAAAAAATCGTACTCCGAAAGGTCGAGGGCGGCCGCCGCCCGTGCCAGGGCGCGGCAGTCCGACGCCTCGGTCGGGCCGGCTCGCGCGACCGTGCCGGCTTCTTGTTTCCTCGGTTCCGGTTTCCTCGATCCTTGGCTCCCGGGGCCCATGGAGTTCTCCCTCGGAACAGCACCGCGCCGGCGACGGGAGGCGCCCCCGCGGGGATGGTTGGTGCTAACTCTCTAAAAAGGCAGCCAAATCCCCGTTCGGGTGTCGCGCCGGCACGGACACGAGTTTATCACGGAACCGAGGTCGATGTCGCGCGCGGGATGAGGGGTCACGAACACGGACCCGCGCATGCCGCCAGACAAGGACGACGTAAAAGGAACGGGCGATACATATATAAAATATAGTCATAAAAATAAAAAAGTAAAAAATAGTAAAATTTTCAAACAATTTTATTAAATTTGTCGTTTCACATGCAGATCGAAATATATTGACCGCTGGTGTCGACGAATTATATTATATACATGCTTAATTATTACATATGTTCTTATGTTTGATGGTCGACGGGACGCGAGGATCTTTCCGGTTCGGGGGGATTGGGTGCCCGGCGTTCGGTCGACGAGGAGTGGAACGATGCTGAAGAGAGAAAAGGAAAGGTGGCTGGGCGCCGTCAAGGCGATCAAGGAAGAGGCGGATCTGGTGGAGCGGTTGCTGACCGACCCGCCAGGGCGGATGAACGCGCCGCAACTCGCGAACGAACTGCGGATCAGCGGCGGGGTGATCCGCAACCTGGCCGTCGAACTGACACTGTCGCCGTTGGACCGGAACGGGGGACGGGATTAGTGGTGCGTGTCTGACGTATCGCTACCATATATCGGACACGAACCACGAGCGCCCGCTCCGATCGCGCGCGGATTCGCGCGGCCGGATTGACCGGCTCCAGAGGTCGGGTGTTTGCGGTCCGGCCAGCCGCCCCGAATGCCTGTCAGCGGTTGCCGAACTGGTTCGGGCACCTCCACGCGCGCGGAATGCCGGTATTGTTGCAGCCAGGGATGCTCCACGCGGTTTCACGCAGGTGCCCGAGATTCTGGATCGCTCCCGGATCGCCCTGGGCCGCCGCTTTCCGCCACCATCCCGCGGCCGCCGCGCCGTCGCTCGGAACGCCGAGCCCAAGGTCATAGGCCAGACCCAGGTTGACCTGGGCCAACGCGTAACCCTGGTCGGCGGCGAGTTGATACCAGCGGGCCGCTTCCACGAAGTCCTGCTCCACGCCCACTCCTCGCGCGTACAGCACGCCCATGTTGTTCTGCGCCTCCGGCAGTCCCTGCCTCGCGGCGCGGTATGTCCAGTGGGCGGCGGCGATCGGATCCTTTTTCACATCCTCGCCCCGCAGGTACAACGAAGCCAGATCCATCTGCGCCGTCGGGTATCCCCGATTGGCCAAGTTGGTATCGTAGGGCGCCCAGTTGGATGAACACGCCGACAGCGAGACCGCCAGCCCCAAAGCAAAAAAACAGCCCCCCATGCGAACTGTGCCCACGATCCAATCCTCCATTTAGTAGCAATTTTATTAATAATTACCACGAATGCGAGTGTCGCGCCAGGGGGGCCGAGCATCTTTTTGGCGAAATCAACCGTCCGTTTACGTTTGCGCAAGCGGGGCCGAGGTACTGTTGGCCGGCTTTTTCCCCACGGGGGCTATTTCTCGGATTGGAAGGCGTTCGCCCATGCTTCGATCACATCGTTCCATCGGTTCCGCCAGGGTATGGGGTGGCCCGCTGACCGGCGTGTTGCTGTCGGTCTTGACTCTGGCTGGATGTGCCCTGCCGGGCGGCGGCGGTCAATTCGTGGATGCCGGGGTCATCGACGCCGAACCGGCGTCCCGGGGCCAGCCGGTTCAAAGAGCCCCAGAGCGCCCACCGGCGGATATCATCGCGATCTCCGGCCCTCCGGTTTCCCGACAGCCCGTCGCCGAGCGTCTGGCGGAGGTGGCGGCCAACGTGGTCACGATCATCGCCGGCAATAACGGCGGCGGCGGGTTCTACATAGACCAGGGCCGCCATGTGCTGACAACCGCAACGGCCGTGGGCCGCATGCCCCAGGTGACGGTGCTTCTCGCCGGCGGCGAGGAGGTGACGGGAACGGTGATCCTGGCGAACGGCCGCCGCAACGTGGCGCTGGTCGCGACCGAGCCGGTGGACGTGGAGGGCCTGCCGATGATGATCGGCATCCCCGACGTAGGCATGCCGGTATTCGCTCCCGGTGTCGTCGCGCGCCGATCGGCGAATGGCGAACCGGCCGTCGGCGTGATCACCGCCATTCGCCGCGACCGCGGCCTCACATTGATTCACAGTTCCATCGCCGGGGTGTCCCGGAACGGCGGATCGCCGTTGCTGGATCCCGACGGCAACGTCGTCGGCATCGGAGCCGCCATGCCCGAGGCCGCGCCGAAAACGGAAGACGGTTCCCAGGCCGGGAGTTTTTTCATGCCGGTGAAGGACGCGCTCGACGGACTCGGTATCGTGGTCGAGCGCCCGACATCCCCGGAGCCGGAAACGCCCCCTGGCCGCGAGGTAAACGCCGCCCCTCCGCTGGACCTGGCGATCGCCGACGGACCGGGCAAAACACCTGTCGCGGGCTCGGCCGGGGCGCGGGGGTCGAGCGAGCCCGCCCGGAGACGGTGAACGGAGTGGCGCCACTTGGCGCGGATCACTAGCTGTCGCGGCGTGGTCTCGGCTTCGGCGCGAAGGGAAAGTGGGTGGCGGAGGGGGCATCCGCGCCGACGTTGGCCGATGGCGCTTCCCGCTTGGCGGGAACGTGCGCGGTCGCGGGAACCCGGGGCGTCGTAATCGTATTCCGGGCCGTATTCGCGGCCGTATTCCGGGTTGCCATGGTGTCGGGGGCAGCCGCGCCGCGTGCCGCCCAGGGCCCGTGGATCGCGGCCTCCGTTGACGGAACCGTCGCGGCGGCTTGGCCGGGGCCACCCAATGCCGGAGGTTCCACCAGTGTGCTCGATATTCCCACGTGCGACCCTCGCGATTGATGCGCGACGCCGGTGTCCGCCGAGCGCGCGGCGGCCGACGGGTCCTCGCCGGCGAACCACCGCGCCAGGGCGAAGCATAGGAAGAACACCGCCGGCAGCGCCACGACGATGCCGACACGCGTCAACTCCCGGCTCGATGATGTCCGATAGGAGAGTTCTCGGGCGCCAAGGGCGATGCGCTCCACCGCCACGGCGCAGCCATCGAGCGCCTCTGCGACACTCGGAGCGCACCGGCGGCGGACCGCCGCGAGGCGGTCCCTGACGGCGCGATCACAATCCTTGAGCACGGGGAGCCATGACCGGAAGGAAGTCGCCGCGCGATCTTCCGCGCCTCGCAGTGCTTTCAAAGCCCTCGCGGACCACGACTGGTCGGCCACGCGCTCACGCCAGGCCCGAGCGTCGAAGGCCGCCGCCTCGCGCGACGGTGGGAACTGCTTCCGCGTGGCGGTTAAGCCCATGGGCCGCCCTCGTCCTTCCGGTCACACATTAACCAAATTCCCTCACCATCATCGGAGACCCACAATGAGGCAAAAATAAGGAGAGCCGGTCAAGCTCTCTTTCAATGTATGAACCCCGGTCTCATCGATCGGCGGAAACCGTGTCGATCTTAAACGGAGGTGGAATAACTTTCCAATAAATCAATACGTTCACGGATCGGTGCGCGGCGTGGCGCGAGTGCGCCGAAGGGTCGTCCCGTGGTGACTGGCCCCTGGCTCGGGCGTCGGCGGGCGGCCTGGTGTCGGCGGGCGCGACGATTTGGCCGAATCGTCCCGGGACGGGGGCGCCAAGCAGAGCGGTTTATGCCCCGAAGGTCACCCCGTGGGACAGACGGTTTCCAAGCTCGGCTTCGAGAATACTCCGATGAAAGTGACCATCGCGGTCGGCGGTCCTGGCACGAGTTACGTCAGAACGCCGCTCCATGGCTTCCGGCGACGGCGCCCAGAACCGTGACGAGGCTTATGGTGAGCAACACCCAATGAAGATACCGGATGAGCCGGAACGTGCGCTCGGGGTTCCGTTCCGCCTGTTGATGAAACCAACGGTGTAGGAACAGCGGCTCGGCCACGAACAGCATGAGCGAAAACACCAACCAAACGAAAACCATGGCATGCATCCACCAGAACGCCATGTCGTGAAAGCGGTCCCAGAGATCCCAGGCGGCGGTGATGTAAAAACCGGTGGCGCCGACCAGAAGAGTCGTGCCGCGCGCCTGCCAGGCGAAGCGGCCTTCGATGGCTTCGAAGAAGGCGACCCGCTCCTCCGGTGTTTTCATCCGCTCGACGGCGGGAAGCAGGACGGTGGTGACGAAGCCGACGCCGCCGATCCAGAGGACGACGCCGAGCACATGGAGCGCGCGGGCAACGGTCAGTTCATCCATGGGCCATCCTCCGTCACCAGGCTTGCTGGAGTCCACCGAAACCCGAGATCCGGCGAACCATACGAACCGTCCGGACTGTGTCAAGCAAGGCTGGTCGATCAGCGTTCCGAAGGGCCGTGCGTGTCGGAGGAGGGGCACGCGGCGGCGCCGAGGATGGGGCCCTGGGCCTCGTTCTGCACGAGCACCGCGCAGCCTTCGTCCGGAGCGAGCGAAATGCCTTGGACCGTGGCGGTCGTGGCCACCCCCGACCATGTGCCGATCCGCTCCATGCCGGTGACCACATGATGGTTGGTCAGGGTCTTGTTCTTGTTTTCGCCGGCCTGGACGCGGGTTACATGAGCCCGCTTGTACCGCGCCAGCCAAACCGCCGCCGGAACCTTGACCGGTCCGTCGATGGCGACTGTCAATCCGCCGGCGGGGGCGTTGGCGATGGCGACGTCAAGGCGCGGCCGTTGGTCGCGCGATCGGGCGGCGATGGCGTCCTCCACGGCGCCCCTCCGGGTTCCCGCCGCCTCGGCGCGGCCGTCGATGACCATCTGAGGCGTGTACACCTGGGCGGTTTCACGGATATTCCGATTGTAGACGCGCTGGCGCTCTGTGTTGGCGGGGTTGGAGAACACGTCCTTCCAGCGTCCGGCGGCGCCGTAAACCAGGTCGTCCCAATAATCCACGTGGAACTCCAGGGCGATCACGTCGCCGCGTCCGGCCAGCTCGCCCAGGTAGGCTTCCGCCGGCGGGCACGAATAACAGCTTTGCGAGGTGAACAGTTCGACGACGGTTTTGTCGCCGCCGGTTTCCGCCGAAACGGCTCCGGGAAGACACGCGACGATCCAGCCGATGACCAGGGTGGGGAGGGCAACGGTCCGCATGCGATAGAAGATAGCGGTCTCGTGCCATCACGACGAATCACGTTCGGGTGACGGGTGTCTTCGTGGTCCCGCGCCCCCGTTTCCGAGCAACCGGTCAGTGCACGCGGGGCGGGAAGGTGTGCTGGAGTTCGACGATGGCGTCCTGGACCATGTTCAGGTGTGGGTTGATGCGCAGGGCCGCCTCGAACGCCACCAGCGCGGAACCGCGATCGCCGGCGCGCAGGCAGATCTGCGCGAAACCCGACAATGCCCCGAAGTGCCGGGGCTCCAGTTCGAGGGTACGATGGATGTCGTCGACGCTTTCTTGGTCGCGGCCTTGAAGAAAATACAGGGTCGCCCGCTTGTTCCAGGCCTCCGCCCAATCCGGCCGGGACATCACAAGTTCGCTGAAGATATGCTCCGCCGTTTCATAACGCCTCTCGGCGACGGCGGCGATGGCGTTGTTCATCATGCTCGACGGCAGCGGGTCCGGGTGATCCGTCCATATCTCCCAGATCCTGTCCTCGATTTCATAGGCGTTTCGCGCCACGGGATCTGCCGCCAGCCGCCGGAACAGCTCGTCCAGGGTGGACGGCATGGAGTCCCGCCGGGCGGCGTCGGTCCAGCGTCAGGATGAGCTTCAGCGTATCGTGATACATGGCGTCGACGGGCCGGTTGTTCGATCAGGAGTGTAACGGGGCGGCGGACATCATCGCACCCCCCCTGAATCGGCTGGATCGAATACGGCCACGCGAGCCCCTCCTCGGCGAGATCTGGCGGGAGGTCCGCTCCCAAGGCCGCGGCCGCCGCCAGCCGTCCCATGGCCGGCGCGGTCTCGATGCCGAAGCCTCCCTGTCCGGCGAGCCAGAGGAAATCCGGCGCGGCCGGATCCGGGCCGACGGCCGGCGTCTTGTCGGCCAGGAAAGACCGCAGTCCCGCCCACCTGTGAGCGATATGCGAGACCGTGAGGGTCGTGGCCGTCTGCAGATGATCGGCCGCCACCGCCACGTCCCATTCGTCCGCCTGGGCGTCGCAGGGCGGCATCGGCGTCTCGTCGCAAGGGGAGACAAGTACGCGTCCCGCCTCCGGCTTGAAATAGAACGCCTCGTCGGCGTCGACGGTCATCGGCCATTCGCGCATGTCGGTTCCCGGAGGCGGATCGACGGTGATCGCCGTGCGCCGTTTCGCCACCAGGCCAAGCGGCGCCAGTCCCGCCCGTTCGGCCACCTGATCGGCCCACGCGCCCGCCGCGTTGACGATGGTCGCGGCGCGGACGGTGCCCTGGGTGGTGTCCACCCGCCAGTTTCCGTCATGGCGTTCGATGGTTCGCGCCTCGGCGACGTTCAGAAGGGTGCCTCCCCGTGCCTTGAAGCCCCGGAGGAAACCCTGGAGCAGAGCATCGACGTCCATGTCCATGGCGCCGGGTTCGTGGAACGCCGCAGACCGCGTATCCGGGACGCAGGACCGGTTGAGGGCCGCCACCGCGCGGCCGTCGATAAGCCGCAGGTCCCGGGTGTGTCGCCGGCATTCGGCAAACAGACGCTCGGCCGCTTCCCGCTGGTCCTCGCGGAGATGAAGGACACCGCGTGGCGCAAGAAGCGGCGTGGCCGCGAACCCGGCCGGCGGCGCTTCCAGAAACGGGCGGCTGCACCGGGCCAGGGCGCGGACGACGGCTCCGCCGTAGGTTTCGAGAAACAGGCCCGCCGACCGGCCGGTGGCATGGTACCCGGGAGCGTCCTCGCGCTCCAAGAGGGCGACGCGGGCATTAGGCGCTCGCCGGCCGAGTTCGAAGGCAGCGGATGCTCCGGCGATACCGCCGCCGATGATCAGGAAATCGTACTCCACCATGGCCCCGCCCGACCCAGGCTATTCCGCCGCCCGAGCTTCGGGAACGGCCGTGGGTCTCTGGGGCCCCGGCGTTTTTCCAGCAGCGGCCTCGCGAGGGACAGGAGCGGCGGTATGATCAGAACGGTGAGAACCGCCGACAGCATCAATCCGCCCAGCACCACCGATCCCAGACCCCGGTAGAGTTCCGAGCCCGCGCCCGGAAACAGCACCAGCGGCAGCATGCCGAAGACGCTGGTGCAGGCGCACATGGCGATCGGCCTCAGCCGGCGCGGGTTGCGGCACGAGCGCGGCGTCGGCCGTAGTTTTGTCCCTGACGTGCTTCAGCGTCTGGTGAACGATCAGGATCGCGTTGTTGACGACGATCCCCATGAGAATGACGAACCCGAGCATGGTCAGCATGTCCAGCGGCTGATAGACGAACAGGTTGAGCAACGCCAAACCCCCGACGCCACCAGCGGTGGCCAGCGGCACGGCCAGGATGATGATCAGCGGAAACACGAAGCTTTCGAAATATCGCCATGATCAGATAGACGATGGCGACGGCGACATGGCGAGTTGCCAGACCATGGCGTCCCAGGTTTGCGTCAGCTTGTCCTCCGTGCCGGCCAGTTTCAGCTTGATGTCCGGCGACAGGCCCTCCGCCCGCAGTTTGTCGATCACCTCCGCCTGGACGATCTCCATCGCCGTCTCCAGCGGTACTTTCGATGCCGGCCGGATCTCCAGCGTGACCGTGCGCTCGCGTTCCAGGTGGCGGATTTCCGTGGGGCCGGAGGTCACCACCACGTCCGCGAGCGAGCTGACCGGAACGATCGTCCCCGATTCCGTCACCACCGGCAGATCCCCTATCCCCTGGGTTTCCGTGATTTTTCTCTGCGGGCCG
>CAVPAM010000046.1:0-25445 GCA_963701445.1 uncultured Alphaproteobacteria bacterium | reverse complement strand
GCGCTCGATGAGCGATCCTAGCTGGCGGCTGGCGACGGTCAGCATGGACAGATCGACGGCCTTGGCCGCTTCCAGTTCCGCCACCAATCCGCGCGATCGCTCCACCGCCGCCCGGCGCGGGGCGGACCAGGTTTCCATCGCCCCGTCGGACGTCCCTCCGGCGGCCTCCAGGATGCCTTGGGTGACGTCGCGCTGATGGGCGTAGAACTCCTCGATCACCGCGGCGGCGGCCAGCTTCTCCCAATAGCTCGAGGCCGCGAGCTGTTCGGCCTGATAGCGGAGCCAGCCGAAACCCAGGTCCTCGCCGACCGAGAAATAGAGCCGCGCGACTTCCTCGATGGAGACGCCGCGGGCCGCCGACAGACGGACGATATCGCACGCCGACGGCATGACGATGGCGTAGGCCACCCTGCGGGCCAGCGGTTCCGGAACGCCGTCTTCCCGATAGCGTCCGACGCGATGCAGGATTCGGCCGTTCATCTCCTCCGGCAGGACCGATTCGATCATGTCGGCGAGCGCCGACACCGCCGACCCAAAGGCGGAAATATTGACGGTAATGTCGATGGGGCTGCCGCCGTTGCGCAGGAACCAGAGAGCCCCGCGCTGAGTAAGGGTCTGCATCTGGCGGTGCAGGGTGACCTGCACGGACGCCGGCACCTTGTTGTCCAGCGCCTCGATCTGTTCCCAGACGTCGCGGAGCCCGAAGACGTCGCGGGAAATGATATAGGCGCGGGCAATGTCCACCGCCGGCATGCCCGTCTTTTCGGCGATCTCGGTGACGAAGGTGCCGCTGACCCGGTTGATCAGGCTGTTGGTGATGGAGGTCGCGATCAGTTCGCGGCGAAGACGGTGGCAGGCGATCCGCTTCTTGTAGGTCTTGTGGAGCGGCGAGGGAAAATACCGGATCACGTCCTCGGCCAGGTGACGGTCGTCGGGCAGATCGGAGTCGAGAATGTCGTCGTACAGCCAAAGCTTGCAGTAGGAAAACAACACCGCGATCTCCGGCCGGGTCAGGCTCTGCCTGTTCGACGCCCGCTCCGCCAACGCCTCGTCGTCGGGCAGGAACTCCACCGCCCGGTTGAGCAGGCCCAGCCGCTCGAACATGCGGATCAGACGTCCCTGGTTCTCCAAGGTTCCGGCCCCCTCGGCCTCGATGAGGCTGATGGCCTGGGTCTGCAGATAGTTGTCGCGCAGAACCAAGCCGCCGACCTCGTCGGTCATCTTGGTGAGCAGGCTGTTTCTCTGCTTTTCGGTCAAGTCGCCGTCGTAGATCGCGGCATCCAGAAGGATCTTGATGTTGACCTCGTGGTCCGAGCAGTCGACGCCGGCCGAATTGTCGATGAAGTCGGTGTTGACGCGGCCGCCGACGCGGGCGAACTCGATGCGGCCAAGCTGAGTCAGTCCCAGATTGGCGCCCTCGCCAATCACCTTGCAGCGCAACTCGCCGCCATTCACGCGAATGGCGTCATTGGCGCGGTCGCCCACGTCGCCGTGGGATTCATGATCGGCCTTGACGTACGTGCCAATGCCGCCGAACCACAACAGGTCGACCTCGCTCCTGAGCAAATGGCGCATGAGTTCGTTGGGCGTCAGCCGTTCGGCGCCGATGCCGAAGGTCTCGCGGATCCGGGGCGAAAGGGAGATGGATTTTGCCTTACGGTCGAAAATGCCGCCACCCTCCGAAATCAGCGTCGCGTCGTAATCGCTCCATGCCGAACGCGGCAGGTCGAACAGCCGCTGGCGTTCGGCGAAGCTGGCCACCGGATCCGGATCCGGATCGATGAAGATGTGCATGTGGTTGAAGGCGGCGAGCAGCTTGATGTGAGGCGACAGCAGCATGCCGTTGCCGAACACGTCCCCGGACATGTCGCCGACGCCGACCACGGTGAAGTCCTGGCTCTGGGTGTCGACCCCCATTTCGCGGAAATGGCGCTTGACCGATTCCCAGGCCCCCTTGGCGGTGATCCCCATTTTCTTGTGGTCGTAGCCCTGGCTGCCGCCCGAGGCGAAGGCGTCGCCGAGCCAGAAGCCGTAATCGGCCGATACGCCGTTTGCGATATCGGAAAAGGTGGCCGTGCCCTTGTCGGCGGCTACCACCAGATAGGGATCGTCGGAGTCGCGGCGGACGACGGTGCTGGGCGGCACGACATCTCCGCCCACCAGATTGTCGGTAATATCCAGGAGGCCGCGAATGAGCATCTTGTAGCACTCGATGCCCTCGGCGAGGAACGCCTCGCGGTCGCTGCTCGCCGGCGGACGCTTGAGCACGAACCCGCCCTTCGAGCCCACCGGCACGATAACGGCGTTCTTGACCATCTGCGCCTTCATGAGGCCGAGGATCTCGGTGCGGAAATCCTCGCGGCGATCCGACCATCTGAGTCCGCCACGCGCCACCTTGCCACCCCTCAGATGCACGCCTTCCATCCGTGGCGAATAGACGAAGACCTCCACCATCGGACGCGGCAGCGGGAGATCGTCGATGGCGCGGCTGTCGAGTTTGAACGACAGGTAAGGCTTCGGACTCCCATCAGCGGCCTTTTGGAAATAGTTGGTGCGCAGTGTCGATTCGATGGCGTTGGCGAACCGGCGGAGAATCCGATCCTCGTCGGCGCTGACCACCTCGTCGAGCCGCGACGCCAGGGTCTCGCGAATAGATTGGGCTCGCGCCTCGGAGTCGCCGCCGCCTTCCGGATCGAACAGGGTCATGAACAACTCGACGACCAGACGCGTGATACCGGCGTTGGCCGACAGCGTCTGCTCCATGTAGCTTTGCGAAAACGCGATCCCCGCCTGACGCAGATACTTGCAGTAGGCGCGCAGGACGACCACTTCGCGGCACGTCAACCCCGCCTCGAGAACCAGGCTGTTGAACCGGTCGCTTTCCACCTCGCCCTGCCAGACGCTCAGGAAGGCGCTCTGGAAATTGTCGCGAACGGCGCCGAGATCGACGGCGGCGCCGCTTTCGGTTTCCAGGCCGAAATCATGGATCAACACCGTTCGGGCATGCTCCCCGCTCACCTGAACCGCGTCGGGGACTTCGTCGATGACCCTCAGCCCCAGGTGTTCGAGCATGGGCAACACCTGCGACAGGACAATGGGCTCGTCCGGGTGAAAAAGCTTGAACCGGAGCTGATGATCGGCGCCGCCGAACGGCCGATAGACCGTCATGCCGAGCGCGCCGCTGCGCAGTGTCTGTTCGATCTTTTCGACGTCCGCGACCGCCTGCTCGGCATTGAACCGCTCTTGATAACCCGGCGGGAACGCGGTCGCGTAATGACGGTGGAGAGACACCCCCTGTTCCTCCCCCTCCACCTTGACCAACGCGGTGAGCAGCTGATCGGACCACGAACGCGAGGCTTCGATGATCTGATCCTCCAGCTCGTCGGCTCGGTACTCGGGGATCTGGCCGGGCGTGGTGCGGATGATCGCGTAGAGCCGGGCGAGCGGCGAATCGCCCAGTTCTCCGTATTGGGCGGTGACCTTGCCCGCGAACGCGCGCTCGAGGATGCCCTGAATGCGGAGCCGCAGATCGGTCGTGTAGCGGTCGCGCGGAACGTAGACCAGGCAGGAGATGAACCGCTCGAAATCGTCTCTGCGGATGAACAGCGCCACCCGCTGGCGATC
This sequence comes from uncultured Alphaproteobacteria bacterium, assembly GCA_963701445.1. Taxonomy (GTDB): domain Bacteria; phylum Pseudomonadota; class Alphaproteobacteria; order Rhodospirillales; family Defluviicoccaceae; genus CAKZLS01. Next base: position 21,821 of record CAVPAM010000046.1, on the reverse strand, counting down.
CTGCAGATGGAGAATGCCGATGCTGGTGCGGTAGAGGTGTTCGGGGGAAACCTGGAACAGTTCGTCGCGGGGGAAGTTCGCGACGATGTTCATCAACGCCCGGCCATCGTGGCCGAGAGGCTCGAAACCGGCCATCTCGATGGCTTGTTGCAGTTTGCGGCGGAGAAGCGGAATGTCGCGCGGGCTGCGGTTGTAGGCGCCGGCGGTGAACAGGCCGACGAACAGGTGCAGGGCCACCACGCGTCCGCTACCGTCGAATTCCTTGACGCCGATGGTGTCCATGTGCACGGGCCGGTGAACCCGCGAGACGCGATTGCTCTTGGTCACCACCAGCAGTTCTGGCCTGGAGACGAAATGCCGGACTTCCGGGGGCATCGTCTCCAGATGGCGGAGCGCGTCCAGGACCTGGTAATCCGGATCGCGCAGCAGACCCAGTCCGGATTCGGAGACCATGTGCACGCTCGCGTTCTCGCCTTCTCCCTCGAGCGAATACCTGCGGCAGCCGAGCATGGTGAAATTGTGGCGGTAGATCCACTCCAGGAACGCCCGCACTTCCGCGATGTCGTCCGCGGGCAGGCCCGTTCCGGTCGGTTCCGGTCCGTCGATGATTTCCTTCAGCCGCTCTCGCATTGGGTCCCAGTCCTCGACGGCGGCGCGCACGTCGCCGAGAACCGCCCGAATCTCGGCGGCGACGCGATCCAAGGTTTCGCCGGACTGGTGGGTCACCTCGAAATGCATGAAGCTCTCGACGATGATCTCGCCGCCTTCGTCCATGGCATCGACGACGCCGAGGAGATTGCCGGCGTCATCGCGGCGAATCCGCATCACCGGGTGAATGACCAGGGTGACCATGAGATCGTGACGATTGAACTCCGCCGTCAGGGACGCCACCAGAAACGGCATGTCGTCGGTGACGACTTCGACGACCGTGTGCTCGCACCGCCAGCCGTGTTCCTCGAGTTGCGGGTTGTAGACCCGGACCAGGGGCGTTCCCGGGTTACGCTGGCTGGCGAGCCGCCAATGGGCGAACGCGGCTCCGAACAGCGTGTCGATGCTCTCGCCGTGAATGTCTTCCGGCGGAACATGGGCGAAGTAGCGGCGCGCGAAGTCGGCGACCGCCGGTGCAAGATCGTCGCCCAATTTCCGGCGGGCGGTCTCGACCACCTTGGCGATCAGTTCGGCCTTATGAGATTCCGTGAAGTGCGGCATGATCCAGTCTCCTCCCCGCCGCCCGTTCTTGTGTTTGAATGCGGACGGCTTGTCCACATATCGGGTGGCTTTCCCCCATTACAAACCAAGGATCGGGGGCTTTTCAAGGAAATACCGGAGAGCCGGAGAATGGAGCGGGCGATGGGGATCGAACCCACGACTTCAACCTTGGCAAGGTTGCGCTCTACCGCTGAGCTACGCCCGCATGACCGTCAGCCGACGGAAGGCAGTGAATATGACCACATGCGATTTTGTTTGCAAGGAGCATTATCGTCTCCAATCGTTGCCAAAGTATTGAGGCGCGGCCGGTTTGGAGATAAATCTGCCGCCATGTCCGCAACAGAACGCGATCTCTTCGACCGTCTGGCCGAACTGGGCATCGAAACCAGCACCGTCCGGCACCCGGCCGTCTTCACCGTCGACGAAAGCAAGGCGCTTCGCGGCGACCTTCCCGGCGCGCACAGCAAGAACCTTTTCCTGAAGGACAAAAAGGGCGGGTACTGGCTGGTGGTGACGCTGGAGGATCGGGAAATCGACTTGAAGATCTTGCGCCGCCAGATCGGCGCGGCCCAACTGTCGTTCGCGCGCCCGGAGCGGCTCAAGGAGATTCTCGGCATCGATCCGGGCTCCGTGACGCCCTTCGCGCTGATCAACGACACCGAAAACCAGGTGCGCGTTGTCCTCGACGCAGAGATGATGGCCTGCGAAACGCTCAACTATCACCCATTGACCAACACCGCCTCCACCACCATCTCGCCGGAGGAGCTTCTGACCTTCATCCGGTCGTGCGGACACCAGCCGAGCGTCGTCGAGCTCTAGGAAAAGGCGAGATAACCCTTGAGCAACGCCGACGATCCCGCCATCTTACGAATCGTGGCGCTCTTTCCCGAAGTGAGTTGAACATGACCGTTATCATCGACCCCAACGCCCCGGCCGCCACTCAAGCGGCGCCACGGGACGTCATCAAGGATGGCGATACCCGGTCGTTTGCCCGCGACGTCATCGAGGCATCCATGGAAACCCCGGTGATCGTCGATTTCTGGGCTCCCTGGTGCGGTCCGTGCAAACAGCTCGGTCCGATGATCGAGAAACTGGTGCGGCAGGCACAGGGGCTGGTGCGGCTGGTCAAGATCAACATCGACGAGAACAAGGAGCTCGCCGCCCAGTTGCGCGTGCAGTCGGTGCCCATGGTCTACGCCTTCGTCGGCGGCCAACCGGTCGACGGTTTCGTCGGCGCGCAGCCCGAGAGCAAGCTGCGCGCGTTCATCGACAAGCTCACCGGCGGCGCGCGCGCGCCGCTCGACGATGCGCTGGAACAGGCGCAGGCGGCCCTTGACGACGGAGATCCGCGGCGCGCGGCGGCAATTTTCTCACATGTCCTCGCCGAGGATCCCACCAACCCGAAGGCCATCGCGGGACTGATCCGATCCGCGGTCGCCGGCGGCGATCTGGCCGGCGCCCGGGAGATCGCCGACGGCCTCACCGCCGAGCTGGCGCGGGTCGCGGAGGTGGCGTCGGCGATCGCCGCCATCGAGCTGGCGGAACAGGGCGGATCCACCGCCGGCCTGTCGCAGTTGCAGGAAACCGTCTCCAAGGAGCCGGAAAACCATCAGGCGCGGCTCGATCTGGCGATGGCGCTGTACGGCGCCAACAGGCCGGAGGCCGCCATCGACGAACTGCTGGAACTGTTTCGCCGCGAACGCGATTGGAACGATGACGCCGCGCGCAAGCAGCTCGTGAAGATCTTCGACGCCTTGGGGTCGAATCATCCGTTGACCGTGGCCTCGCGCCGCCGCCTGTCCTCGTTGCTGTTTTCATGACCGGCCCGTCGTCCAACCCGACGGAAGCGCGACTGCCGGCGACCCTTCCGCTTTTTCCCCTTCCCGGCGCGCTGCTGTTGCCGCGCGGGCATCTTCCCCTTCAGATATTCGAACCGCGTTACCTTCGAATGGTGGAGTACGCGCTGGGTGACGCGCGGGCCATCGGCATGATCCAGCCGCTCGGCGACGAAGCGGGCGCGATTGCCGACAACGCGGACGTGTATCAGGTCGGTTGCGCCGGGCGGATTGTCGAATTCAGCGAAACCGACGACGGCCGGTATCTGATCACGTTGCGAGGTCTGTGCCGGTTTCGAATCGTCGAAGAAATGCCGTTGACGAAGGGATTTCGCCGCGTTGTCCCGGATTTCGGGCCGTTCCACCTTGATCTCGAGGAGGACGACGCCGAGGATGTGTTCGATCGGGCCGAAATGCTCAATGCCGCCAACGACTACCTGAGAACCAAGGATCTGGCCGTCGACTGGTCGGCGGTGGAAACCATTCCCGACGACGAATTGGTGTCCGCGCTCTCCATGCTCTGTCCGTTCGAGCCACCGGAGAAGCAGGCGCTGCTTGAGTGCGGAGGGTGTCAGGACCGCAGCCAAATGCTCATGTCGCTGTTCCAGATGGCGTCGCACGGCGGCGAAGCGTCTTTCAGGGGGACAAGCCATTGAAGGAAACGGAGCAGGCCGGCGCGAAAGGCATCCGCGTGGAGGAGATTTCAGTATGAGCGCGGGAACGGTCGACCCGAAACTCCTGGAAATCCTCGTATGCCCGCTCACGAAGGGGCCTCTCCGGTACGACGCGGCGCGCCAGGAACTCATCAGCGACCGGGCCAATCTCGCGTATCCCATTCGCGACGGCATTCCCATCATGCTGCCGGACGAGGCCCGTCCCCTCGACGCCGACGGCCCGGCGGCCAAATCGAACGGGATAGCGCCATGACCGCCTCTTACGGCAACCTTCATCATCCCGTCGAGATCCGTCTCAAGCGGGATGAAAAGGCCCTGGAGATCGACTTCGAAACGGGAGAGACCTTCACCCTGCCGGCCGAGCTGTTGCGGATCGAAAGTCCGTCGGCAGAGGTCCAGGGGCATAGCCCGGCCCAGAAAACCACCGTGGCCGGCCGCCGTCACGTGGGGATCATGAAGGTCGAGCCCGTGGGCAATTACGCGGTGCGCATCGCCTTCGACGATCTCCACGACAGCGGCCTGTATACCTGGGACTGGCTGTACAATCTGGGGCGCAACAAGGACGAAATCTGGTCCGCGTACCTTGACGCCCTGAAAGAGAAAGGGCTCAGCCGCGATCCCTGAAACGCGCCGGCCAAGCCCGCTTTAAAGATTTTCCCCCCGCATCAGCTTCGGCAGTTCGCCGACCACGCCCATGGCGTGGCGCATGAACAGCTTCTTGAGCGGCGGAATGCGGTTGACCACCGCGAGGCCGGTGTCGCGCGCCAGCCGCAGCGGCGCGATATCGTTGGAAAACAGGCGATTCAACGCGTCGGTCATGGCAAGCATCAGGGTGTTGTCGAAGCGCCGCCAGCGTTCGTACCGTTGCAGCACATCCGCCGCTCCCAGGTCCAGGCCCAGCCGGCGCGCATCGGCGAGAACCTCCGCCAACGCCGCCACATCGCGCCATCCCATGTTCAATCCTTGACCGGCGATGGGGTGCATGGCGTGGGCGGCGTCGCCCACCAGCGCCAATCGATGCGCCACGGAAGCGTGGGCATACTGCAGCGACAGCGGATAGCTCCAGCGCGGCCCCACCACCTCGACGCCACCGAGAAAGTCGCCAAACCGCGCCGCCAGTTCGTCCCTGAAATCCGCGTCGCTCAGCTTCATCATCGCGGCGGCAAGGTCCTCGCGCTCGGTCCAGACGATGGACGAACGGTTCGCCGGTAGCGGAAGAATCGCGAAGGGTCCGGAGGGAAGAAAGCGTTCGTGGGCAACATTGTCGTGAGGACGGTCATGGGCGACCGTGCAGACGATGCCGGATTGCCGGTAGGACCACCGGGTGACCCGAATCCCGGCCTCTTCGCGAACCCGCGAAAACCGGCCGTCGGCCGCGATCGCGAGCGGCGCGCGGATCCGCCGGCCATCGGCCAGGGCCGCCTCGACCACGCCGGGGCGGCGGTCCAGTTTCGTCACCCGCGCCGGCGCCAGGAGGTGGATCCGGTCAACCTCGCGCATCTTTTCGAGAATGCCTCGGCGAATGAAGCGGTTTTCGACCATGTGGCCGAGCGGCTCGTCGCCCACCTCGCGATGATCGTAATGGAGAAACAGCCGGGACTCGCCCTCCGATACCCGTATGTCCAGAATCGGGCAGGCATCGGGCTCGATTTTCTCCCAGGCACCGATGCCCTCCAGGAGCCGCCGGGACGACAGAGCGACCGCGGACGCGCGTCCGTCGAAGGTCGCCGCCAACGCCTCGTCGGGATTCCCGATTTCCACCACGGCGGTGATCAGACCGGCCTCCGCGAGCGCGCACGCAAGCGTTCCGCCCACCAGACCGCCGCCAATGACAAGAACGTCCGCCTGGACGATCCGAGGTGTTTGGCCGGAGTTTGAGTTCATTTTTCGGTTTCCGTTGCGTCATCTCGCGGTCAACTGATTTGGGACCCAATGCCCAAAATCTCGTCAATTCGGTTAAACCGCACATAAAATAGGCGTTTCCGCGGTCCCGGCCGGTCAGACCGTATGCGCAGCGTTCCTGGAATTTTCCTGGTTTTCAACCATAAACCGGCGGCGATCCTGAAATGGCATGATTCGTGAACACTGGCGGCACTATCAACCTGAGCGATGGGCCATCGGCTCCAGCAACAGAACCTTATTCCGACAACCAAGCAATCGTCGCGCCGGAAGCGAACGAGGTGAACGCCGAGCGCCTTTCCGGACAGGAGATCGACACGATGAAACTGGTGACCGCCGTCATTAAGCCTTTCAAACTGGACGATGTTCGCGAGGCCCTCACCTCCGTCGGCATTCAAGGCATGACCGTATCCGAGGTCAAGGGTTTTGGCCGGCAGAAAGGTCAGACCGAAATCTATCGCGGTGCCGAGTATACGGTCCAGTTCCTCCCGAAGATCAAGATTGAGTGTGTGATAAACGACGACCTGCTCGAACGCGTGATCGAGACCATTCAAGGCGCGGCTCGCACCGACAGGATTGGCGACGGCAAGATCTTCGTGTCCGACGTCATCAAGGTGGTCCGTATCCGGACCGGCGACACCGACCTCGACGCACTTTAGAACCGCTCGCGGCATCTGGCGGGCATGCTCCGGCGGCCATTGAACACGCCCTTTTACAAGGCCTGGTTGCCTGCACACCCGTTAAGCATGCGAATCAAAGACGCCTAATAATTAGGCATTTCCCTCAAGGCCAAGACCGGGGCGCGAGCAAATACAGGGCAATTTTTTGTCAATATTTCAGTTGGTTAGACATTCTCGAGTTGATTTGGCACGAATGTTGAGAAGGCAAATGCAGGTTTTTGGACGGGTGCACCGACACCGGCGAGAAAGCGAGAGAAAGGAACCGTGGCGCGGATCAACGTATCCGATCACGTCCCGATCGCTCTTTGGACACGGGTGAAGCGGTCGGTCGGCTGATCGACGACGCCCACAAACACGCGATACTAGGAGAGCCTGAAAAATGAGCTGCCTTTTAAGAAATCTTGGCCTTCTCGGTTTGGCCGCCCTTTTGTTAACGGCCGGCGCGGACGCCGCACTCGCCCAGGACGCAACCCTCGACACGGGGGATACGGCGTGGATGCTGACCTCCACCGCCCTGGTCCTGCTTATGACCATTCCCGGACTCGCCCTGTTTTACGCCGGGATGGTCCGGCACAAGAACATTCTGGCGACCGCCATGCAGAGCTTTGCCACGTGCTGTCTGATGACCGTGCTCTGGATGGTCGCCGGCTATTCGCTGGCCTTCAGTGACGGCGGCGCTCTCAACGATTACGTGGGCGGATTGAGCAATCTGTTTCTAAGCGACCTCAAGGTCGACTCCTTGAGCGGCACCATTCCCGAGTCGGTATTCATGATCTTCCAGATGACTTTCGCCATTATAACGCCGGCCCTGATCACCGGAGCGTTTGCCGACCGAATGAAATTTTCGGCCATGCTGCTCTTCCTGGGCCCCTGGATGCTGCTGATTTACGCGCCGGTCTGCCACTGGGTGTGGGGCGGCGGTTTCCTGGGATCGGATGGTGTTCTCGACTTCGCCGGCGGTACGGTCGTTCACATTAATGCCGGAATCGCCGGTTTGGTCGCGTGCATCGTGCTCGGCAAGCGGCGCGGCTATCCCACGGAAAACATGGCGCCGTCCAACCTGACCCTGAGCCTGATCGGCGCGTCCCTGCTCTGGGTCGGCTGGTTCGGTTTCAACGCCGGCTCGGCGGTCGGCGCCAACGGAGCGGCCGGCATGGCCATGGCCGTCACCCAGATCGCCACCGCTTCCGCCGCGTTGATGTGGATGTTCCTCGAGTGGATCCTGCGCAAGAAGCCGAGCGTGCTCGGCATCGTCTCGGGCGCCGTCGGCGGACTTGTGGCGATCACTCCGGCATCGGGCTTCGTTGATCCGATGGGCGCGCTGTTCATCGGATTGGCGGCGGGTGCCTGCTGCTACTGGGGAGCCGTCTGGCTGAAGCACAAGCTCGGCTACGACGACTCGCTGGACGTGTTCGGCGTTCATGGCATCGGCGGCATTGTCGGCGCCGTCCTCACCGGCGTGTTCGCGGTCGAGGCCATCGGCGGGACGCCCGGGCTGCTCGAGGGCAACCCTGGCCAGGTGTGGACCCAGATCTACGGAATTCTCGCCACCGTGATTTATTCGGCGATTGGGTCTTTCATTCTGCTGAAGATCGTCGACATGATCGTTGGCCTTAGGGTCGACGAAGAGGAGGAAGTCGTCGGTCTTGACCTCAGCCTCCACGGAGAGACCTTGCACTAACCCCAACCCGGGCTGGAAAAACGCGAACGCCTTCGCTCTCCCTCCTCCATTCCAACCCGGAAACCTTGGCCGGAAGGTATATACCTTCCGGCCTTTTTTTGTGACAGCGCATCCCAACGGACGCGCCATCGCGGATAAGGCCCAGCCGGCCGCGCCACGGATCGAGATGAGTTGAGCATCATCCGGGCGCCCGCTACACTCCGGACGTCATGTTGAACCCACGCCTCCATTTGCTTGCGGATTATCCGTTCGACCGGCTCCGCGCGCTCCTGAACGGAATCGAACCGCCCAAGGGGGTGGAGCCGCTGGTGCTGTCGGTGGGCGAGCCGCGCCATTCGCCGTCGCCGCTGGTCCACGAGATCCTCGCGGCCAACAGCGGGTCGTGGGGCCGTTATCCGCCCATCGAGGGAACACCGGAGTTTCGTGCCGCCGTCGCGGATTGGCTGAACCGGCGCTACGCCCTTCCCGAGGGACTGATCGACGCGGACCGGCATATCCTGCCGGTCGCGGGGACCCGCGAGGCCTTGTACTTGATCGCCGCCGTGGCCATTCCCGAAGCGCGCGAAGAGGGCCGCCCCGTGGTTCTCATGCCGAATCCGTTCTATCAGGTCTACTTCGGCGCGGCGGTCATGAGCGGCGCGGAGCCGGTGTATCTGCCCGCGACGCCGGAAACCGGGCATCTTCCGGATCTCGCCCGTGTCGACCAGGCGACACTGGAACGAACGGCGCTCATGTACCTGTGCTCTCCGGCGAACCCGCAGGGCGCGGCCGCCGATCGCGCCTACCTGGAGGATGCGATCCGCCTCGCGCGGCGCTTCGACTTCGTCCTGGCGGTCGACGAATGCTATGGCGACATTTACGACGGTCAACCGCCCAGCGGCGCCCTGGAAGCCTGCGCCGCCCTCGGGGGGGACCTCGGCAACGTCGTGGTCTTTCACTCGCTGTCGAAGCGGTCCAGCGTACCCGGGCTGCGGTCCGGCTTCGTGGCCGGCGATTCGGAGCTGATCGCGGCCTTTCGGCGGCTGCGGTCCTTTGGCGGCGCATCCGTTCCGATACCGGTGCTGGCGGCTTCGGCGGCGCTGTGGAGGGATGACCGGTATCCGGAACAGAATCGGGCTCTGTATCGCGAAAAGTTCGACGCGGCGGAGCAGATTCTCGGGAATCGATTCGGTTTTTACCGTCCGCCGGGCGGCTTTTTTCTGTGGCTGGACGTGGGAGACGGCGAAAACGCCGCGAAAAAACTTTGGGCGGAAGCGGCGCTTCGCGTGCTTCCTGGGGCCTTTTTGGCCAAGTCGGACACGTTTGGCGCCAATCCAGGCACAAAATACGTTCGTGTTGCCCTCATCGACGATCTACCATCCACACAAGATGCTTTAAGACGTTTCGTTAACGTCTTATAAGAAAACACCTCTTGGTTTTGGGATGTCGTGTCGATGATTGTCCAGAATCGGATTGACGCCGTCCTTCCCGACGGCACCACCGAATTTTTCAAACGGCGGGCGACCGAGTTCGCGGGCCTCGCGGTTCTCGCGTGCGCGGGGCTGCTGTTTTTCTGCCTTTTCAGTTTCAATCCGGCCGATCCTTCGCTCAATCACGCGACCGGCGCGGCGCCTTCGAATATTCTCGGACGGCAGGGATCGTATATCGCCGACTTTCTCCTGCACGTGTGGGGGTGGACGGCGATGGTGCCACTGTCGGCGCTCGTGGTGTGGGGATGGCAGCTTCTCCGGCGACGGCGCCCGGATCGGTTGTGGCTCCGCGCCCTGACCCTCCTGCCGGCCATGACGCTGTTGAGCGCCGCCCTGTCGGTTGTTCCCGCGCCGGAATCCTGGCCGCTGGCGACCGGCCTCGGAGGAGGCGCCGGAAGCGTCCTGATGGAGCGGGCCTCCGCGTCCGCCGCGAGCCTGAGCGGCGTTCTGGCCGCCCCGGTGCTGGCGACCGCATGCCTTGTCATCGGTATGGCGGCCTGGGCATTCGGCCTCGGCCTGTCGTGGCCCGAGTGGGTCTCCATCGGAAGAACCGGCATCCGCGGCACGAAATCCCTCGGGGACATCGGCGTCCGCGCTTATCACAAGATCACCCGCACCGCCGCCGCCCTTCGCGCGGGCACCCTGCCCGGCCGCCGGGATCCCGCCTTCGCGCCACGCGAGGCCGAGGTCTCCCCGGGTGATGCCGTCACCGCCCGGTCCCCCGCCGCGGTAACGGGCGACGGAGAGATCGTCGTCCCCAAGCAGCGGCGCGTGAAATCCGGCCGAAGGGCCGAGGAGCAATCCCAGCACCGGTTCGATTTCGAGGACGACGATGGGTACGCGTTTCCGCCCCTGGATCTCCTCCATTCGCCGAAAAACGCGGGTGGCCACGAGTCCGTCAATCGAAGCGCGCTCGAGGAGAACGCCAAGCTTCTGGCCTCGGTGCTCGACGATTTCGGGGTTCGTGGCGAAATCGTGAAGGTCAGGCCCGGCCCGGTGGTCACCCTTTATGAGCTTGAGCCGGCTCCCGGCACCAAGAGCTCCAGGGTGATCGGCCTCGCCGACGATATTTCCCGCTCCATGAGCGCGATTTCGGCGCGCATCGCCGTGGTTCCGGGTCGGAACGTGATCGGTATCGAACTGCCCAATATCCGGCGGGAGACGGTGGGGCTGCGCGAGTTGCTGGCCTCCGATGCCTTCGAACGCTACGGAGGCAAGATGACCTTGGCGCTCGGCAAGGACATCGGCGGCGCCCCCGTTCTGGTGGATCTGACACGCATGCCGCACCTGCTGGTCGCCGGCACCACCGGTTCGGGCAAATCCGTCGCCATCAACGCGATGATCCTGTCGCTGCTCTACCAACTCTCGCCCAACGCCTGCAAATTCATCCTGATTGACCCGAAAATGCTGGAATTGTCGGTGTACGACGGAATTCCCCATCTTCTCAGCCCCGTCGTCACCGATCCGTCCAAGGCGGTGGTGGCGCTGAAGTGGACGGTTCGGGAAATGGAAGAGCGCTACCGGGCCATGTCGCAACTGGGCGTGCGCAACATCGCCGGCTACAACGCCCGCGTGGCGGACGCCAAGCGCAAGGGCGAGACCCTGGTTCGCAGGGTTCAGACGGGGTTCGGCGACGATGGCCGGCCGGTCTTCGAGGAGCAGGACCTGGACCTGGAGCCGTTGCCGTTCATCGTCGTGGTGGTCGACGAAATGGCGGACCTGATGCTCGTGGCGGGCAAGGATATCGAATCCGCCGTCCAACGCCTGGCGCAGATGGCGCGCGCCGCCGGCATCCACATCATCATGGCCACCCAGAGACCATCCGTGGACGTGATCACCGGAACCATCAAGGCAAACTTTCCGACCCGCATGAGTTTCCAGGTCACCTCCAAGATCGACAGCCGGACCATCCTCGGCGAGCAGGGCGCCGAACAGCTTCTCGGACAGGGCGACATGCTGTACATGGCGGCCGGCGGGCGCGTGACGCGCGTTCACGGCCCCTTCGTGTCCGACGAGGAGGTGGAAGCGGCCGTGAAATTCCTGAAGGATCAGGGCGAACCCAGGTACCTTCCGGAAGTGACCGAGTTCGACGAGGGCCCGGGAGACGGAGAATTCGGCCCGAGCGACGAGCAGGGCGGCGACGAGCTGTACGACGAGGCGGTGGCCATCATTGCCCGCGACGGAAAGGCGTCGACAAGCTTCGTGCAACGTCGCCTGCAGATCGGCTACAATCGGGCCGCGCGCATCATTGAACAGATGGAAGCGGAAGGCATTGTCAGCAAGCCCGATCGCGTCGGCCGCCGAGAAGTATTGATTGGTGAACGAGCCGTCTAATTTTCACCGGTGTAACAGGAGTTCCCGTGCGGGGCGGCTGGTTCTGTCGGTTGCCCTGTGGGTGCTCATCTGGTCGGCCTCCGCTATCCAGGCGGCCGCCGCGCCAGTCGCGCTGGCCCTCGGCCAACCGGAGCTGGAGACGGTCGAGCGGATCCAGGCGTACCTGAACAGTATCGATACCGTCAGCGCCCAGTTCCTGCAGGCCTCCTCCAACGGCGCGCTGGCGGAGGGAAACGTGTACATCTCCCGTCCCGGACGACTGCGGATCGAGTACGCGCCGCCGGTGCCCGTCCTCATCGTGGCCGACGGCACGTTCCTGATCTACCATGACAAGGAGCTGAATCAGGTCAGTTACATCCCGCTCGGATCCACGCCCGCCGGAATCCTGTTGGACGACCGCATTTCGTTGACGGGTGGCGACCTGACGATCACCGGGTTCAGGCAGGATAGGGGATCGATCGAGGTAACCCTGGTGCGCACCGAAAACCCGATGGAAGGCAGCCTGACCCTGGTCTTCACCGACAGCCCGTTAACCCTGAGGCAATGGGCCGTGACCGACGCCCAAGGGCTGATCACGAATGTTTCGCTGGTGAAGGCGACCTTCGGCATTCCGCTGGACCCGGAGCTCTTCCGCTTCAAGAACCCGAAGCTCTTCCAGGACCGGTTCGATTGATCCCGCCGCTTTCACAATCACGGTGAAGCGGCACGGCCGATAAGACATGCGGTTATTGCATATGTGCCATGCGTCTCGCGCATTGGTTTTCCGCTGGGTAACCGACCACCTCTTATACATGGAGTGGGTAGTTCTTCTAGGATTGCCTGCCCCGGATGGTTCCCCTGCCATCCGTTGGCTTCCACCTCGGAAGCTGAAGGCGCCCGGTTAACCCCCCTGGCCGGGCGCTTTTTTTGCCCATTTTTCCGATCGCGACCCGCGATCAAGCGACCAGGCGGTAGCCGCCCGCTTCGGTGACGAGGATCCGCGCGCTCGACGGATCGGCCTCGATTTTCTGCCGCAAGCGGTACACATGGGTCTCCAGGGTGTGCGTCGTCACGCCGGCGTTGTATCCCCAAACCTCGTCCAGCAGGACATCGCGGCTGATGACGCGGCCGCCGGACCGGTACAGGTATTTGAGGATGGCCGCTTCCTTGTCCGTCAGCCGGACTTTCTTGTTGTTCTCGTCGTTCACCAGCAACTTGGCGCTCGGGTGAAAGGTATAGGGGCCGATGACGAACACCGCGTCGTCGCTGCGCTCATGCTGACGGATATGGGCGCGCAATCGCGCGAGAAGCACCCCCAGCCGAAACGGCTTGGTGATGTAGTCGTTGGCCCCGGCATCGAGGCCCAGGATGGTGTCCGAGTCGCTGTCCGCTCCCGTGAGCATGATCACCGGGCACTTGATGCCGTTCCGGCGCATCAGGCGGCACACCTCGCGGCCATCCATGTCCGGAAGGCCCACGTCCAGGATGATGACGTCGAAATGATCGGACTTGGCCGCATCGAGGCCGGCGGCGCCGGAGGCCGCGGTCACCGTCGCGAATTCCTCGTGCAACTGCAGTTGCTCCGACAGCATCTCGCGCAGGGCATCGTCGTCGTCAACGAGAAGAACGCGTTTTCCGGTCGTCACGTCTGAAATGTCCCCATGGCCAGTGGCACGTCGCTTCCCTGAGAGAATAGTATGCTTGCCGTGATTTACAACTCTCTGGGTATCTTGGCCCCGTTGCGCCGGAAGGACGCTCTGCCCGGCCGGACTCCGGGCGCGAAGCTCGGCCGTCCTGGCCACGCCAATAAATCGCTTTCACCCCCCCGCGTTGACGGTTATCGTCGCCGGGCCGCAAACGCCAGGAGGCTGCTCCGGGTCTTGAACCACCGTCCGCATCTCGTCCCCGCCACGCGCGAACCCCTGTCCCTGCTCTCGGTGGACAGGGCGGTCTCCGACCTGCGGAGAGGCCGGTACGTGGTGATCCGCGGCAGCGGAGGCGCCGCTTCGCTGATGCTGGCGGCGGAAGCCGTCGACGCCCGAGGGCATGGCCGAACTGGCGGCCGTCAGCCGCTCCGCTCCCGGCTCTCGTCATCACCGCCCGGCGCGCGGCCGTGCTGGGTCTCACCCCGGGCGGTCTGCGAGTGGTGACCTTGTCGGCCGAGAACGGGTTTTCGGCGGAGGTCGTCCACAAGCTGTCCGATCCCCTCTCCGGCCTGCCGGTGCCGCCCCCGTTCGCGCTCGCCGTCGCCGAATCCCCGGCGTTCAGTTGCGACAGCGCGGCCGTCCAACTGGCGAAGACGGCGCGTTTGCTGCCGGCCGCCGTGACCGCGCCCATCCGCGATCCGGACGCCAAGGATCTCGACGCCTGGGCCGGGCGCCACGACGTGCTGCTCGCCGATACCGGAGACGTGTTCCAGTACGAGCGCTCGGCGTCGCGGAGTTTGCGCGCGGTGAGCGAGGCCCGGGTTCCGTTGGCGGGCGCGGAGAACGCGCGCATCGTCGCCTTCCGCCCGCTCGACGGAGGGCTGGAGCACCTGGCGGTGCTGATCGGCGAGCCCGACCGCGATCGCGCGCGGTGCTGACCCGCCTGCATTCGGAGTGCTTTACCGGCGACCTCCTGGGCAGCCTTCGATGCGATTGCGGCGACCAGTTGCGGGGCGCCATCCGGGAGGTCTCGGGCGCCGGCGGCGGGCCTGCTTCTCTACCTCGCCCAGGAAGGACGGGGCATCGGCCTGGTCAACAAGCTGCGCGCCTACGAATTGCAGGACCGCGGCTTCGACACGCTGGACGCCAACGAGCAACTGGGCTTCGACGCCGACGAGCGGGTCTACCTGCCGGCCGCGCAGATGCTGCGCCAGTTGGGGTTCGGCCGCGTCCGCCTGCTCACCAACAATCCCGGCAAGGTGGACGGTCTGGCCCGCTGCGGCATCACCGTCGAGGAACGCGTTCCGCACACCTTTCCGTCGAACCAGCACAACGAGATCTATATCCGCACCAAGACGCGCCGCGGCGGTCACCTGCTGTAGCGGCCTCTCCGCCCTGTAAATCCAGGGCGGCGGGGTGGGCAATCTTGCCCCGAAGCGGGTACATTTTGCCCAGTCGGCGCCCGCTTCCGGCCGCCCGAGCCTCCATGAATCCGCCGTTTTCCGCCGATTTTGGTTTGGCACCGCGTTTGCGTAGTCCCCGCCAGCAAAGGACACAACGCGAGATCATGGATTCCACCAGCCCGACCTCAGCCTACGCCGCGCGAACGCCTCCTCCCGCCGTTCATACAGCAGCCGGATCGAACGGCGGACGGCACGACGAGCCCTACTACTTCGAGCCGTTCGGCGATGACGGCCTGACCTTCGGGGACATCCTCGACGTCGTCAATCCGCTTCAGCACATACCCATCGTTTCGACGCTGTACCGGGAATGGACCGGCGACGGGATCGATCCCGTGCCGCGCATCGCCGGCGGCGCGCTGTTCGGCGGGATCGCGGGCGCGATCGCGTCGCTCGTCAACGTGGTCGTCGACGAGATCACCGGCAGCGACATCGGCGAGCATGTCTATGATGTCGCCGGCGACCTCCTCGGCATCGGAGACGACGATCCGGCGGAAATGTATGCCGGCGCGAACGGCTCTCCCGGCGGCGATCCGGACGCGCTTCCGTTGGGCACCGCCTCGGGTAACGCCTTGAGCGCCGTGTCGTCGCTGGTGCCCGTGACCACGGCCGCCGACGTTTTCGAGTGGCCGCGCCGGGCGGCCAATCCGGCCTTCGGCGCCACCCTTTCCGACGTCAAGGGCGAGGCCAAGGTGGGCGCGCTCGAGCGGGAAATGGCATCGGTCCGGCAGGGACAGGTCACGGAGTTCATGATCATGGCCATGTCCATGTACGAAAAGGGCGACCACACCGCCACGGAACGCGTCATGCCCAAGATCGACATCCTGGGCTGACGCTCTATCCTGTCTTGGCGCTCCGGGCGGCCCGACGGCCGCTCAACCCGATACCCGCTTAATCTCCGATGGGCGGCCGGGAGCCGAAAATGGCCGTGCCGACGCGAACCATCGTGGCGCCGAACTGGACCGCGACGGGGTAGTCCGCCGTCATGCCCATGCTGAGCTCCGCGAGGCCGTTGCGCCGCGCGATTTCCCGCAGCAAGGCAAAATGCAGGGACGGCTCCTCGTCCACCGGCGGAATGCACATCAGGCCCGTGACGGGCAGCGCGAATTCCCCGAGGCACTGGTGAATGAACGCATCCACCTCCGCGAGCGCGATGCCGTTCTTCTGCGGCTCGTTGCCGGTATTCACCTGGATCAGCACCTCGGGACGGCGGCCTTCCTCGTCCATGGCGTTGGCGAGCGCGCGGGCCAGCTTGGGACGGTCCACCGTTTCGATCACGTCGCAGAGCTGAACCGCCCGGCGCGCCTTGTTCCTTTGCAGCGGCCCGATCAGGTGCAGCCGGGCGTCGGGGAACTCCGCCTTCAGCGCCGGCCACTTGTCCTCCGCCTCTTGGACCCGGTTCTCGCCGAACACCCGGTGACCCGCCTCCAGGGCGAGGCGGATGCGCTCGGCGGGATGGGTTTTGCTCACGGCGACCAGCGTGACGGACCCGGGCGCGCGGCCGGCGGCCTCGGCGGCCGCGGCGATCTTGGCCCCGACCGCCAAAAGATTGCTGGACACCTCCAACGCGTCGGATGATTGGTTTACCATTCGCTTCCCGAAACCATTTGACTTGGACGGACCGTTCGTCTGATGACGACCCTAGCAGACCTCACGTGGCGGCTCAAACCGCGTATCCCCGATCCCGCGTTGCCGCCGTTGATCCTGGTGACCGATGGCGAGCGGCTGGCAGACCCGATCCCCGTCGTCGAGACGCTGCCCCGCGGCGGCGCCGTCATCCTCCGTCACTACGGCGACCCGGGCCGGGACGCCCTGGCGTTCCGGCTGGCGGCGGTCTGCCGCGAACGTGGTCTGCATCTGTTGATCGCGGAGGACGCCGGTCTGGCGATCCGGGTTGGCGCCGACGGCATCCATCTGCCGGAAAGCCGGATGCGAAGGTCCGGGCGCGCATGGCGGACACGCCATCGTCCGGGGTGGCTGGTCACCGCGGCCGCGCACTCCCGCAATGCCCTGATGCGGGCCGCGCTCGCGGGCGTGGACGCGGTCCTCTTGTCGCCGGTGTTCCCCACGAAGAGCCATCCCGGCGCCGCGCCCATCGGGCCGCTCCGGTTCGCCGCCTGGGTCCGCGACTGTCCGCTGCCCGTCTACGCCCTCGGCGGCGTATCGCTCCAATCGGCCCGCCGCCTCGCGTCCAGCGGCGCGGCGGGGTTCGCCGGTATCGGCGGCTTCGCGCCCGCTCCATAGGCCCGCTCCCAAGTCATCGTAGGCTTCTCCAATTCCGGCGATACGCGCGGCCGGGTAAGCATGGGTCCTTGGATCGTTGGCCGCGAGCGTACGCGGCCGCCGGTACCGGTCTCTCATGGCAAGTGGCTGCATGCGGGGGGGAGGTGGGGGGGGGTAAAAGCATTTTGTGAAAACAACCCCATCGCACAGTAGAATTGCGTGCGTGATTGGGCGCAAACGGGCCGCGATAAGCGGGTCGATGCGCGGGTCAGTTTGATTTTTTCGGGTTCTCGTCGTGTTGGCCGGAGACGTGGATCTCGGTGCCGGGGCCGTGGTAGTCGACGACCCCCTCGGACAGCGCGAAACAGGCGAGACGCACCGACTTCGGAACCTCCACCTTTTCGCCGTTGCGCTCGCCCTTCTCGTAGTACTGCACCACGCGGCGCTTAAGACCAAGCGCGGACGCCGCCTCCTTTTGCGACAGACGCAGGGATTTTCGCCAGCTCTTGAATTCAGAAGGTCGCATCCCGCCGCTCCCGATAACCCATACGCGAACAATAAAAACACATATCGTTCATAAAAAATTAACCCACTCAGGGTATGAAATGCCGTTATCTGCGCACGCGGTGCGCATTTGCGTTGACAAAGGCGCACGGCGTGCGTATTTTTTAACACGCGTCGTAGGGTAAATCCAGCGTCATCGGGACGGCTGAACACGCGTTTGGGGATGTAAAATGCTCGATCAATTGGTGATCGCCCGGTCTTATATGGGAATCGACCACGTGGACCTGGTTCGCGCCGGCGAGGTCAACTGCGGGAGGCGCGGGCTGTTCGCCCGACTTTTCGGAACGGCCGCGCGGGCGCGGCGTTACGGCTTAAGCTGGTTCCGTTCGCGACCCGCCGGAGCCTGAACGAACCGGGAGGCTGTCGGCCACCGACAAGACAATCATAAAACGGCCGACCTGGGATTTTGCCGCGCAACGATAATCGGACGTTCGGTATCGGCCGCCGGAAGCGGTCCCGGTCAGGCGAGAACCGCCACGCCCCAGACGATGAGCACGGCCGCCGCCACCCGGCGGATCGCGTGGCCCCATGGGGCGGCCTTTTCCAGCAGCACGAACACGGTAATGGCCGCCACCCAGAGGAGGTTCATGACCCCGCCGACGAATAGCAGCATCATCAGCGGCCAGCAGCAGCCGATGCAGTAGAGGCCATGTTCCAACCCCATGCGGACGGCCCCCGGGGCGCCGGGCCGCCAGTGCGCGGACAGGTACTCGATGGGCGAGCGGCAATGCTCCAGGCAGCGGTTCTTGACCGGGCTCAGCTGGTAGAGACCCGTGGCGATCAGGACGAAACCGCCGAGGCCGGCGCTGGTCGTGGCCATCATCGGGTCGAGCAGCGCGAGTCGTTCCAGAGCCCATTGCAGGACCGTCGCCGCCACGCTGAACCCGGTCCACGCGGCAAGGTATCCGGCGACAAAGATGCCAACCGGGGCGATGGCGTGGCCCCTGGCGTTCTGCTTGCGGCGGACGGCGGCGAACAACAGAATCGTGGGCGTGGCGCTGGGCAGCATCATGCCCACCATCATGATGGCCCACATCAAGATCATCATCACCCAATCGAACAACGTCCAGGGCGCCACGCGCGGCTCCGCCGCCTCGGCCATCCCCTCCATGCCGCCCGGCCCGCCCTCCATGGTCCAGGCCATCCCGATCAGGTAGAGCCAGGCGAGCGCCGTCGCCCCCGCGAGACCCGCGAGAATGAAGGCGCGTTCGCGCCGGGGCGCCGCCGTGGCCGTCACCCGGTCGCCCCCTACCGGAACGCCATCCGGTGCGATTCGCCCTCGATGATGCCCCTGGGCCCGTAGGCCGCGTGCCACAACTGTCCGTAGCGTCCCTTGTGGGAATATTCGATATCGCCGTGGCCGGTGAAGGTGCTGCTCATCATCAGGCAGTCCTTGAACTCGAACCCTTCCGGCAGGTGAATGAGGGCGCGGTGGGGCTCGCCGGTCACCGGATTGAGGATGGGATCGAGGGATACGTCGAGCACGCCCTCCACGTACACGCGGCCATGCATCTTCTCGGTGTCCCATTCGAAGTCGATGGGGGCGAACACGGTATCGAACTCCGTCTCGATGGTGGAGCCGTAGATGTTGAAGACCGTGGTGGGTTCCTGCTCTTCCCCCGACAGAATCTTCAGCAGCGCTTCGCGCTGGTCCTCCGTGGCCCGCGCGTCGATGATCGCCTGGGCCTGGCCATGGCCATCGTGCACCGCGCCCGGCCAGCGGAATTTCGCCGCGTAGCGAAGTCCGTCGAGCCGGACGTCGCCGAAATATCCCTCCTCGATCTCCATCGCCTCCAGTCCCTCGCACTCCCCGTACGTCGGCGGCGCGTTGAACTCGCACGGACAACCGTAACTGCAGTTGCAGGCTCCGAGCTTCTTGCCTTTGATTTTCCAATCCACGTAACCCATGGCGTCTCCCCGCTGCTTTGGTTACGCGCGGATACACGCGCGACGCAAGGGGTATTTGGGGAGGCCCCCCGGGACTTCAAACGACTTTTCATCGAGCGCTGATTATTTCCGCCAGGCGGGCCATCGCGGAGCGGATCCGCTCCTCGCCATGGCCCGCGAACCCCAGGATCAAGCCGGCCCGGCCGGGCGGCACGCGGAAGTATCGCGACAGCGGCGGGCAGGTCAGCCCTCCCTCCGCGAGTCGCGCCGACAGGGCCACGTCCGCGCCGTCCGCCGCCCCGTCCCATGGCGGCGCGACGATCAGGTGGGTCCCGCTCTCCACCGCCGAAATGACGGCCGCGTCGGGAAGCTCGCGCGCCAATGCTTCCAACATGCAATCTCTCCGGCCGCGATAGAGCGATCGCATGCGGCGAAGATGGCTGGAGAAGTGCCCTTCCTCGAAGAACGCCGCCAGCGCCGCCTGGGTGACCAGGGTTGGGTGCCCATCCATGTACCGCCGCGCCGCCAGGAGGACGGGGATCAGGTCCCGGGGCGCCACCAGGTAACCTAGCCGCGCGCCGGCAAACAGGATCCGGCTGAAGCTCCCCACGTAGATCACTCGCCCGGCGCGATCGAGCCCCTGAAGGGACGTGAGCGGCCGGCCGTCGTAGCGGAATTCGCTGTCGTAGTCGTCCTCGACGATCCAGGCGTCGTTGGCCGCGGCCCAGCGCAGCAGGTCCAACCGCCGCCGCGGGTTCATGGTGGTTCCAAGCGGGTGGTTCCGTGACGGCGTGCAGAGCACGGCCCGCGCGTCCGGCGCCCGCTCCGCTCCGCGTGTCACCTCGAGGCCGTCGCCGTCGATGGGAACGGGCACCATCTCGCCGCCGGCGGCCACGAGCGCGCCGTCGACGCCGGGGAAGCCTGGATCTTCCACCCATACCCTGTCGCCGGGATCGAGGATCACCCTGAAGATCAGATCCAGCGCCTGCTGCGCGCCCGAGACGACGACCACCTGGTCGGCCTCGCAATCGAGCGCCCGGCTGGAGCGCAAAAACGCGGCGATGGCGTCGCGCAGCGGCGCGTATCCCGCCGGATCGTCGTTGTGAACCAGCCCCGGGCCGGGGTGCCGCCAAACCCGCGCCAGCAACCGCGACCACAGCGCAAAGGGAAAGGCGTCGAGGTCCGGTTGTCCCGAGGCAAACGGGCGGCCGCCGGTTGCGTGCCGTCGCGCGCCGCCCAGCCGAAGAAGCGCCGCCCCGCGCGCCGATAGCTTCAACGTCCGGCGCGGACTGACGGGCGGACCTTCCCCTCCGTCTGCGCCCGGAACGGGATCCGGCAGGGATTGACCGACAAAGCTTCCGGCGCCGACGCGGGCCTCGATATACCCCTCGGCGGCAAGCTGTTCGTAGGCGGTGGTCACGGTGTTGCGGGCGAGCCCCATCTGCCGCGCCAGGGTGCGGGACGCGGGCAGCTTGCTTCCTGGCGCCAGCCGTCCGTCGAGGATGGCCTGGCGCAGGCCCAGGTATACCCGTCGGTAAAGCGGGCCGTCGCGCTCGTTCAGCGGGATCGCCGCCAGTTCCGAAAGAGCGGATCGGGGTTCGCTCACGATTGGCTCCTAAGAATATTCCGAAATGGACCTTTAGCGACAGCCAATTTCAATGCAAGTTCCGTCTTCGATCAAGCGGATCCCAACGAACGGACAAGGCAAGGACCCATGGCGGACTATCCGATCACCCCCCGCACCCGGCTGCGGAGACTGCGCGAGCGCGGCGTTTTCGACCGCGACGCGGTCCATGCGATCATCGACCAGGCATACGTCTGCCACGTCGGCGCCCGCATGGCGGACCGGCCGATGGTGCAGCCCACGATCCATTGGCGCGACGGAGAGACGCTCTACATCCACGGCTCCAGCAAGAACGGCCTGTTCGCGGCCCTTCAAAACGGCGAGGAAGCCTGCGTCACCATCACCCATTTCGACGGGCTGGTGCTGGCGCGCTCGGCCTTTCACCACTCGGTCAACTACCGGTGCGCCATGATCTTCGGAACGGCGCGGACGGTGACCGACGAAGCCGAGAAGATGGCGGCCCTGGAGAGCCTGATCGAACGCGTGGCGCCCGGCCGTTGGGCCGAGGTCCGTCCGCCCAACGCCCAGGAGTTGAAGGCGACCACGGTTCTGGCCTTTGCCATCGACGAGGTGTCGGCCAAGGTTCGCGCCGGTCCCCCGGTCGACGACGAGGAAGACCACGCTTTACCGGTTTGGGCGGGCGTGGTTCCGTTCGAA
>CAVPAM010000045.1:0-78294 GCA_963701445.1 uncultured Alphaproteobacteria bacterium | reverse complement strand
CGTTGCGGTTGGCGGGATCGCCCCACTCGGTGTAGGCGATGGCGTGGAAGCCACGGGTGCCTAGGCCCAGGAAGCTGTGATCGGTCATTGCCATGGCTGTTCTCCCAATTGATCTCCGAGGCGTTCGGCCTCCGTCCGTTAGTCCAGACCCGGCGTTCCGCCCGGGCGCCGCCATTCGATGCCGGCGTCTTGGAAATAGCGGATGGCGCCGAAGTGAAAGGGCGCGGAGAGGCCGTCCGTGACCATCCGTTCCCTGTCAAGCGCCGCCAGGGCCGGATGAAGCGATTTGAACTCCTCCAAATTGTCGAACACGGCTTTCACGACCTGATGGATGACGAAGAAATCGACGCCGATGCTGGTCACCAGGGTCGCGCCGGTCCCCGAAACTCTCCACGTCCTCGGGGTTGCCGGGATACATGCCCGCCCGGAATGACGGCTCTCCGGTAAAACGGATGGGTCTCGACGAGACGGTCGATCACCTCGCCGGTGACGGGCACCAGCACGGCGTCGCAGTCGCTGATGGCGTCCGCAACGGATTTGTTAGGATGACCGACCGCGAACACGATGGCGTCGACCCGGTCTTCACAGAGCGCCTGACCCTGCTCACCGGACGGCAACTCGGACGCGAGGTCGAAGTCGCCGATGTCCCATCCCAACGCCTCCATCAGGATCTCCATGGTGCCGCGTTGGCCCGAACCCGGGTCGCCGATGTTCACCCGCTTTCCCTTCAGGTCCTCGATGCGGTTGATGTCGGCATCGCGGCGGGCGACGACCGTGAACGGCTCGGGATGGAGGGAAAACACGACCGCAGGTTTCGATTGGGGCCGGCGTTCTCGAACGGGCCGGTGCCGTTGAAGGCGTGATAGTGCAGGTCGGACTGCACCAGCCCGAGCGTGAGCCGGCCCGCCCGCAAATCCCTGAGATTGGCGGTCGAACCGTCGGTGCTCTTGGCGAGGCAGCGTATGCCATGGTCCATGCGGTTCCTGTTGACGAGTTCGCAGATACCGCCGCCAACGGCATAGTAGACACCCGTCTTGGCGCCCGTGCCGATGGAGATCAGGCGCAACTCCGACGCCGCGTTGGCCGTGCTTCCAAGGGCGGCCAGAATCAGCAGGACCATGCTCGCCAAGAGCGAGGACAAACGGCGCCGCGCGCATCCGTGAGGGGCCGGGCCGGCGGGCAAACTGCGAAATGGCGGGTTCAAGACGATCAGCACCTCCCGGGTACCATATAGGGTCGCGGTTCACCGGAGCGTAAAGCGTTTCCGGCCCCGGGCATAGTCCCCGCCGCGCCTCCGCTCCGCCGCCATTTGCCCGGCGCACGGTTCTTGTGGGACACTCCCGCGCACGGCCGCGACGGGTGATCCCCGGTAACGGGGCCGGCGGGCAAGCGGGAGGTTTTTGTCATGTACGGATATGAAAGAATTGTCGACTGGATCGCGCTTCGCAACCTCCAGATGCGAGGCGAACACTGGCTGCTGACCGAACTTCTCGTCTGGTCGACGCTGGTCCAGCTCGCGGTGATCGGTCTCGGAATGGCGGTGGCGTATTATCTGGCGACGGCCGGCGCGGGCTTGGCTCCACGCGAAAATCTCCGGTTTCACGGCGAGCCGGCGGATGGTCGCGCGGATGGCCGGCGTCGCGCGTTCCGTCGTGTATCCGGTGATCGCGCTCGTCCTGCTGGGGGCGGCGATCCTGGTGTGCGACGCGATGGACTGGCCCTATCTGCTGCTGAGCACGTGGGTCAATCTGCTCGCCGTCTGGATCATCATCCGGGTGACCTCCAGCGTCATCGAGAATGAAACGCTTGCCCACCTGATCGCGATCGCCGCGTTTGCCGTCGCGACGCTCAACATCCTCGATCTGGTGCAACCGACGATCCTGTTCCTGGACAGCGTCGGGACGCGGTTCGGCGGCGTCCACCTGACCGTTTTCGAGGTTCTCAAGGCGGGTATTCAGTTGGCCGTTCTGCTTTGGGCGGCGATGGCGGGGTCGCGAATCCTGGAACACCGCATGCGGTCGGTGCAGGGCCTGACCCCGTCCTTCCAGGTGCTCACGGGCAAGCTCATCCGGATTTCGCTGATCACCGTCGCCTTTCTGATCGCGCTGAGCAGCGTCGGCATCGACCTGACGGCGTTTGCCGTGTTCACCGGCGCGGTCGGCGTCGGCGTCGGTTTCGGCCTGCAGAAGCTGGTGTCGAACCTGATCAGCGGCGTCATTCTGCTGCTCGACCGGTCGATCAAGCCCGGCGACGTGATCGAGGTGGGGGAGACCTTCGGCTGGGTGTCGGCGTTGAACGCGCGGTATGCCTCGGTGACCACGCGGGACGGCAAGGAGTGGCTCATTCCCAACGAGGACCTGATCACCCAGCGGGTGACCAACCTGTCGTTCAGCAGCGAACAACTCCGGCTGCTGCTCCCCTTCGGAATCTCCTACAATTCCGACGTGCGCCTGGCGATCAAGCTTGCCGTCGAGGCCGCGACCGAGGTGTCCCGGGTGCTGACCAATCCCGCCCCCGTATGCCGGTTGATGGGGTTCGGCGACAGTTCCGTGGATCTGGAACTGCGCATATGGATCAACGACCCGGTCAACGGCGTGGTCAACGTCCGCAGCGATATCCTGCTCAACATGTGGGACAAGTTCCACGAGAACGGCATCAGCATTCCGTTCCCGCAACGCGACCTCCACATCAAGAGCGGCTCGGAACTGAACGTGACGATGACCCGTCCGGGCGAGACGGCCGTCGCGTGACGGAAACCGCGAAAGCACCGTTCAGGAGAACAGCTTCAGGCCGATGGCGCCGCCGATGACGAGGCCGAGACAGACGATACGCATGATCCGTCTCGATTCGCCGAAGCGGATCATGCCGATCAACGCCGTGCCGGCGGCGCCGATGCCCGTCCACACCGCGTAGGCGGTGCCGATGTGGATGTCCCGCGCGGCCACGGACAGCAGGGTAAAACTGAAGGCGAAGGCCGCGAACAGGGAAACCGATGGCCACAACCGGGTGAGCCCGTGGCTGAGTTTCAAGCTGACGGCGCCGGCGATCTCGAACAGCCCGGCGGTGACCAGCATCATCCATGCCATTGCGCGCGCTCCCTCACCTGTCCACGGCCCGGACAGGGTCCTCCGAGAAGACCTTGAGCCCGGCCACGCCGAGAACGATCGCGCCGAGGCTGATCAGCCGCATGGCGTTGGCGGGTTCGTCGAACAGCACGATCCCCAGCAACCCGGCGCCGGCGGCGCCGGTGCCGGTGAAGACGGCGTAGGCGGTTCCCACCGGGATCCGGCGGACGGCGAGCGCGAGCAGCGAGAAACTGGCGGCGATGCCGGCGGCGACGAAAACGGACGGCAACAGGACCGTGAACCCGTCGGTGTATTTCAGGCCCACCGCCCAGCCGATTTCCAGGACCGAACCGACAAACAGATATGTCCATGCCATCGCCATCGGGAGTCTCCTTGGAACCATCGCCGCGTCCGGGTGTTTCTCTCCCGGGACCGTCGCCGGGTTTGTCGCGAGCCGATTGGACCGTGGCGTGTCCGGTCCCCGAAAAGACCTTTGGCGTCGCGCGCTTCGCCATCATCTATTCGGTATGAATAATCGATGCGCGCGTGTAATCATCGAAAATCATGCCCCGATCCCGCTGGATTGTATTCCCCAAAACTCGAAAGCCCGGCTTCCGGCGCCTGACGCGCGCGGCGCGCCTGACCCTTGGGTGCCTGCTGCTTGCGATGGCATCGCCGGCGTCCGTGCTCGCCGACGAGGACGAAGGACCCATCATTCCGGAGCCGCCGGCAAGCGCTTCCACCGGGTCCGCGGCCGGGGACGAGGCGAGAGGGATCCCATACAAGGTCACGTTCACCGGCATCAAGGACGACAGGCTCGAGACCCTCATGAAGGAGAGTTCGCAGTTGATCGCCCTCCAGGACCGGCCGCCGACGACCATGGCGGGACTGTCGCGGCGTATCGACCAGGACGTGAACCGGTTCGGCGAGGTGCTTCGCTCGCAGGGATATTACCAGGGCAGCATCAGCCACCGGATCGACACCGAAGCCGACCCCATCCGCGTGAAATTCGCCATCGAGACCGGCCCGCCGTTCCTGCTCGCCGCCTATGACATCCGGTACGTCGGCGCGTTCGCCGAGGATCCCGCGCCGTCCAAGCCGACGCTGGAGGATCTTGGATTGAAGCTGGGAGAGAGGGCGGAAGCGAGCCGGATCGTGACCGCCGGCACGAGGCTTCTCGCGTTCCTTCGCAACGAGGCGCGGCCGCTTGCCCGGCAAACCGACAGGCGAGCCGTCGCCGATTTCCGGGACAACACGCTCAGCGTCGACGTATCGGTCGATCCCGGGCCCCGCGCCACGTATGGAGCCGTCACCGTTAGCGGTCTCGAACGAACCAACGAACAGTACGTGCGCCAGTGGATTCCGTGGAAGGAGGGCGACCCCTACGAGCAGAAGCAGATGGATGCGCTGCAGTCCGACCTGGTGGGCACCGGTCTGTTCGCGTCCGTCGTCGTGACCCATGCCGACACCGTGGACGACCAGGGCCGGATCGCGATTTCCATCGCCGTCGAGGAGGACAGGCCGCGCTCGGTGGGGGCGAGAATCGGCGTTTCCACGGACAGGGGCGTGGGCGGCCAGGCGTTCTGGCGGCACAACAACCTGCTTGGCAACAACGAACAGCTTGAACTCTCCGCTCAGGCGGATTTCCTAGAGCAGAGAGGCGCGATTAGCTACGAGCGTCCCAATCTCGGACGGGCGGGCCGATCCGTTTTCGCGCGGGCCGAGGCCGGCAACAGTGACACCGACGCCTTCCAGGGGTTCGACAGTTCCATTTCCGGCGGTATGCGGTGGCCCGTCTCGAAACGCGTGCGCGCGTCGCTGGGCGGGCTGGTGGAATACAGCAACCTCAAGGGCAACGACGAAGACGACTATACCGAAACCATCCTCTGGGGCGTGCCCGGCACGATCCGGTTCGACGGGACCGATAGTGTGCTCGATCCAACGAAGGGCGTGCGCGTGGACCTGACCCTCGTGCCCTACGTGGGAACATCGGGAACGCCGCTGACCTTCAACTTCACCGAAGTGGGGCTCTCCGGCTACTATCCCCTCGACGAGAAAAAGCGCTTCGTTCTCGCCGGACGCACCCGGGTGGCGTCGCTGGTCGGAGAGAGCACGGTGAATATTCCACCCAACAAGCGCATCTACGCGGGCGGCGGCGAATTCGATCCGGGGCTACGCCTTCCAGAGCGTCGGGCCGCTGGACGACGACGACGATCCCATCGGCGGCCGCTCGAAGATCGAGTTCAGCGGAGAATTTCGGGCGCGGGTTTACGGGGATTTCGGCCTGGTACCCTTCTTCGCGGCGGGAAACGCCTACGATTCGGTGCTGCCCGAACTCTCCGAGGAATTCCAGTGGGCGGCGGGGCTCGGGTTCCGATATCACACGACGTTCGGACCGTTGCGGCTGGACGTGGCCTTTCCCATCAACCGGCGCCGCAACGTCGACGATCTTTTTCAGATCTACTTCAGCATAGGGCAGGCGTTCTGAGATGACTGGCTGGCGGCGGGTGGCGCGCTGGATGGCCTGGGGAATGGCGGGAGCGATCGCCCTTGTCGTCGCGATCGGAGCGGCCGGCTACGCCTATCTGCAGACCGAAACCGGGCGGCGGACCCTCGCCGAAATGATCGGCACGGCGGCCAGCGGCCCGGACCTGCGGGTTTCCGTGGGCTCCATCGGCGCCGGCCTGCCGGCGCGCATCGCCGTCGATTCGCTGGCGTTGAGCGACGGCCAGGGACCGTGGCTGACCCTCGATCGCGCGGTGATCGAGTGGCGGCCGCTGGCGTTGCTTTCGGGCACCGCGCATGTCACCAGCATCGAGGCGGCCGGCTTTCACCTCGAGCGCCTGCCGCCCGCAACCGGGACCGAGGAAGCGGCGGACACCACAACGGCGGGTGCGTTCGAAATCCCGACGCTGCCCATCGACGTTCGAGTGGATCGGATCGATATCCGCGACATCGCGCTCGCCGAGGCCGTCGCCGGCGAGGCGATGGTGCTCGACCTCACCGGGCAAGTGGCGGCCGAGGCCGGCGCCGTCGCGAAAACGGATCTGCGGATCGAGAGGACCGACGCCGAGGGGCTGGTGACGCTGACCAGCGAACTTGACCCGGGGGCGCAAACGCTGTCCGTCGCCCTCGACGTCAGCGAGCCGAAGGGCGGCCTGATCGCGCGGTTGCTCGGTCTCGCTCCCTATCCGCCGGTGACCGTGACGCTCAAGGGCGAGGGGCCGCTGAAGGCGTGGCGCGCCAAACTCGACGCCCGGATCGAAGGGATGGCGGAGGTGACGGCCAATCTTCGCGTCGACCACGAGCGGACCACGACCGTGGCGCTGGAGGGCCGGGCGGAGGTGGGCGGCCTGCTCGATCCGCCTCTGCGGCCGCTGGTTGCCGGAGGGGCCGGGTTCGCCGTGGTCGCCGACCTGCCGCCGGATCTGAACGCGGTGACCATCGATCGCTTGAGCGTGGACACCAAGGCCGGGTCGGTGTCCGGTTCGGGCCGCGTGGATCTCGCCGAGAACACGCTCGACGCAACCGTGAGCGTTTCCGTGCCCAAGGGCGCCGAACTCGACCCCCTGTTGTCTCCCCTGGGCGTGGGCGTTGTCATGGGCGAGGTCAAGCTGTCCGGTGCGTTGGATGCTCCCGCCGTGGATCTCGTGGCCACCGTCCGCGACATGGCGGTTCCCGGCGTGGCGACGGCCGAGCGTCTGGAGCTGACCGCCGGGGCGCGCCTCGCGGAGGACCCGGTGGCCATCGACGCGCGTCTCGACGGCCATGGCCTGAACGTGAGCGATCCGGCCGCCGCCGCCCTGACCGGCGGCACGGCGACGGTGGTGGTTTCCGGCGCCTACGACCGGGCCGGCGAGACCCTGCGCATCGCGAGCGCGACCGCCGCCACCGGACCGACCACGCTTTCGATGAACGGCGAATTCGGCCTGTCGACCCAACGGGTGGCGGCCACGGTGGATTTGGATGTCGCGGACGTCGCGGCGCTGGGCGACGCGCTCGGCTTTCCGTTGTCCGGTCCCGCCCGGGTGACCGCCCGGACCGAAGGCAGCCTGGAGACCCTGAACCTCGAGGGCACGGTCGAGGGGGAGATCCCGCGACCCTCCGTGGGGCAGGCGGCGGCGGACGAACTGCTGCGGGACGGCGTGCGGTTGAACGGCTCCTACACGCTCGCCGGCGCGGACAGCGTTCGATTCGACGCCGTCGTCGAGGCTGGAAAACTAATCCAGCTTCATGCCGAGGGCCGGATGGAGGACACCATCGCGGCGGACGCGCGGCTGACCGCCGGGGACCTCTCGGCTTTTTCCGGGTTGGCCGGCATACCCCTCGCCGGCGCTCTCTCGCTGACCGCGCGCGTCGAAGGCCAGCGCGAGAACGCCACCGGGACGCTGTCCGCGACGCTCCGCGACGCCGATATCGCCGGGGTGGCCGTTCCGGCGGCGGACCTGACCGTCGACGCCAGGGATCTGATGCAAAATCCGTCGGGGCGGCTGTCTCTCGACGCGCGCACCGGCCAGGGGCCGGTGAACCTGAGCACCGAGTTCACGCTGGCGGAGTTCGCGAGCGCCGATCTCCGCGACATCAGGGGAGACATTCTCGGCGCGCGGATCACGGGCTCCCTCCGGGCGCCGTTCGACGGCGGCGCCATGACCGGGCGCCTGCAAGCGGCCTTCAAGGAAACCGGCGCCGGGCGGACGGTGGCCGGCGTCGGCATCGCCGGGCGCGCGGACCTGGATCTTCGTCTTGGCGACAGGGGAGGCGGCCAATCCGTGGACCTGCGATTGGACGCGTCGTCGCTGGCCGTCGCGGTGGACGGCGACCCGGCGTTCGAGGCCGAGCGGCTGTCGCTGAACGCGGCGCTGAGCGATGTTTTGCGGGCGCCGAGGGGAAAGATCACGCTCGAAGGCGAGGACGCGGGGACCGCCGCGTTCGTCGCGAGTACGGTGACGGCGGACATCGACGGCTCCCTCGCCGACGCCGGCTTCCAGGTCCGGATGAAGGGCGCTGGCGATCCCCTGGTTCGCGTGGCGCTCGACGGGCGCTACGCCACGGCGGGCGGCACGCACACGGTGACGCTGCGCAAGCTTGACGGCGCCCTCGGCACCTATCCCCTCAAGCTCGCCCGCTCCGCCACGGTGACCTATGGACCCGACGCCATCGGCGTGGAGAACCTGTCCCTCGGCGTGGGCAAGGGCAGGATCGCCGCCAACGGCCGTCTCGGCGGCGCGCGGACGGCGGCGACCATCCGGGTCGCCGGATTGCCCCTCGATCTGGTGAGTCAATTCGACCCGGACCTTCCCTTGCGGGGCACGCTCGACGCCGATGCCGACATCCAGGCCGAGGGACGGGGGCTGGCGGGCACGGCGACCATTCGCGGTCGCGGCATCGCTTACGGCTTGGCGGCCCGGCGGTCGGCGCCGCCCATGGACCTGGACGTGAACGCGGTCTGGCGCGGCGGCCGCGTCGATCTCAACGCGCGGGTAGGAGGGATCGGGTCCCAGGACCTGGTGGCGACGGCGCGCGGCCCGCTCGTGGTCGATGCCCGGTCCCTGCGCCCCGAGGTCGACCAGCGCGCGCCGATCGCGGCGACGGTCCGGTGGGCCGGGGAGGTGGAGCCGCTTTGGGAGGCGCTCCCGCTCAGCGATCAGCGCCTCGCCGGGCAGGGCCGCATCGCCATCGACGTGGCCGGAACCGTCGCGCAACCCCGGCCCACCGGCGAGATCACGATCGAAAACGGAACCTACGAGCAGTTCGAGGCCGGGACGCTCATCAAGGACCTCGACCTGCGGGCTTCCGTCGACCAGCGTCAGGCGGTCAAGGTTTCCCTTTCCGGGACCGATGGCGGATCCGGCCGGATCTCCGGCACGGGCACGGCGAACCTGAGCGATCTCGCCGGCAAGCCCATCGAGGTCGCGGTGCGCCTCGACAAGGCCACCCTGGTGCGGCGCGACGACGTGACCGCCACGGCTTCCGGCTCGGTGGCCTTCCGTGGCACGGCGGCGCGCGGCCGGCTCGAGGGCAGGATCACGACCGACCGCGTGGATGTCCGGCTCGTGGACAGGCTGCCGCCGTCGGTGGTCACCCTGGATGTCACGGAAGTGAACGTCGATGGCAAGCCGACATCGGAAAAGCGGGAGTCGAAACCGGCCGAGCCTTCCCTGATCGACCTCGACATCACGATCGATCTGCCGAGGTCGGTGTACATCCAGGGCCGGGGATTGGAGTCGGAGTGGGGTGGGTCGTTCCGGGTGACGGGCACGACGAACACGCCGCGCGTCGAGGGAACGCTGAAGATCATCCGTGGCCAGTTTACCTTCGTGGGCAAGCGCTTCACGATCCCCAAGGGCCTGGTGACCCTTGACGGCGGAACGGAGATCGAACCGAGGATCGATATCGCCGCCGAGTATACCCAGGGCGATTTTACCGCGACCATCAGCGTCAGCGGACCGGCGTCCGATCCCGAACTGGTCCTGAGTTCGTCGCCGCCAATGCCCCAGAGCGAAATCCTGCCCCGCATCCTGTTCGGAAGAAACAGCTCACAGCTCTCGGCCGTGCAGGCCGCGCAACTCGCGTTGGCGCTCCAGTCGCTCGCGAGCGGCGGGAGCAATGTCGGCGACGACGTTATCTCGAAGATCCAGAACACGTTTCGGAATCGACGTGCTGTCGGTGGAGAGCGTGGGAGAGGATGGGCAGGGTACGGGGGTGCGGGTCGGTCGCTACATCGGGGATCGCGTCTATGTCGAAACGGTTCAGGGAAGCCAGCCGGGCAGCACCGTCTACCGGGTCGAAGTGAAGATCATCGGCAACCTGTCCGCCGAGAGTACCCTCGGCCAAGGCACGGGGGATGCGTCCGGCTTTCTTGGCTTGAGGTGGGAATACCGGTATTGAACGACCTGAAGCACCCGGAGGTGAACACATCATGCGGCTTGTTTCGGCGTTTCTGGCGGCCCTTCTGTTGATCCCGATGGTGGCGGTCCCGCATCCCGGCGAGCGCGGGCGGGGGATCGGAGCCGGCGTCCGGGGTGGTGTCCGGGACCGTGATCTACCTACAGCGGATCGCGCTTCCCCCCGACGCGACCCTGGTGGTTCAACTCCGCGATACCTCGCGGATGGACGTGGCGGCGCCGCTGATCGGCGAGACCCGCATCAACTCGCCGGGGCAGGTCCCCATCCCGTTCGAGATCCGCTACGACCCGAAGCTCATCGATCCCAGGTTCACCTACTCGGTTTCGGCCCGAATTCTGAGGGGCGACAAACTGCTGTTCGTCTCGGATACCGCCAACGAGGTGATCACCCGCGACCGCCCCAGCACCGTGGAGGTCGTCGTCCGGCCCGTGCCGTAGCTCCGGAGGCCTGGAAAACCGGGGTATTCTCGTGATGACAAACCCGGCGACACTCCCCATGTGCAAACTCGGCGGGCGCACGGAACGCCTTGAGCGACAACGCGGTGTGGTTTAAGTCAAAACGACATCGAAAAACTTGGGGAAACAGCGGATGCTGAAAAGCTTATCCAGGACCGTGATCTTGGCGCTCCTCGCGCTGTGGAGTTTTGACGCCGGGCTGGCGTCGGCGGCCGAGCGCTCCGACCGGGAGATCGCCACGGGGCTCGCGGAACTTCTGCGATCAGCGCGCGGCGTGATTTCGGCCAACCAGGACCGCATCAACGATCCGGCCATCGCCGACAAGGGGTTGACCGGCGAGGTGGTGCTGACCGAAGCGCGTAAGCGCTATCGAGAGGCCACCGGAGAGGACCTGTCGGACATCGATCCGTCCAGCCGGTACGGCCGCGCCGTGTCGGCCCTGGAGAACGCCATCGTTCAGGTCACGGACGAGCACCAATCCACCATCAACATGCCGGACGTGGGCTTCAAGGGGTTCATTCCGGCGGTGTTCGCGCGGCTCGTCAACGAGCGGTTCGACGAGCTGATGGGCGGAGAGGCGGCGATGAAGGTCACGGCGCCCAAGAACCTCGTTCGCAACCGCAAGTCGCGACCGGACGCCTGGGAGGCGGAGGTCATGGAAACCAAGTTGTTGTCGCCGGATTGGTCGGCGGGCGAGCCGTTCATGGCTTCCGTGACGGTCGGCGGCCGCGAGGCCTTCCGGTTTCTGGTGCCGGAATACTATCAGGCCTCCTGTTTGACGTGCCACGGCCAGCCGAAGGGCGAACTCGACGTCACCGGTTACCCGAAAGAGGGCGGCGAGGAGGGGGAACTCGGGGCCGCCATCAGCATCACCCTGTTTCGCTGACGCCGATGCGCGGCGCCGGGCGGCCGAACCTTCCTTGACGCCTTTTCGACAACCCCCCAGGCAAATGGGGCTCGTATGATACGGTTTTCCATTCGATCGCAGTTGATCATCCTGGCCTGCATCGGCCTGGTGGTGTTCCTGGGCACCTGCATCTTCCTGACGCGGGCGCTGGTGCGCAACACGGAGGCCGTCGCCGCTCAGACACGGTTCGTCGAGGTCCTCGAGACCACCTATGGCGCCGGCAAGGAATTCGACCAGATGAAGTACTGGCTGGCGGACCTGGCGGTGAGCCTGCTGGTCAATTCCGAGGACCGGGCGGTGGCCGCCCGCGAGAAACTGGACGCGAAACTGGACCGGCTCGGCGCCGTGGACGCGGACGCGGCCTCGGCCATCCGCGTCGACGCGGACTTGGTGATGCAGCAGTCCATGGTGGCCGTGGAGGCGTACAGCCAGGACCGCCGCGTGCTGGGAAATTCGCTGATGGCGCCGGTCCGGACCCATATCCGGGATGCCGACGAAAAGCTCGCGGCGCTGGCCGGCGAATTGCGGGAACAGTCGCGCAAGCTCAGCGACGCCGCCGTGAGCCGCACCGAGCAAACCCTGCACCTCGCGCTCGGCGTGGTTTTCCTCGCCGTGGTCGCCGGTATCGCGCTGACGGCGTTTCTGCTGCGGTCCATTTCCATGCCGCTGGGGCGGCTGGTGACCGCCATGGACGGAATCACCGCCGGCAACCTGCAGGTCGAGCTCCCGCCGGCGGGCAGCGACGAGATCGGCGCCATGTCGCGCACGCTCGGCCTGTTTCGCGACAGCCTCATCGAACGCGACCGGCTGAGCGAGGAAGGCGAGGCCCAGCGCCGGACCATCGAGACGGCCGTGGAGACCATTACCGACGGCTTCGTGCTCTGGGACCGCGACGACCAGCTGGTTCTCTGCAACAGCAAGTTCCGGGAGTTCTACGCCGAACTCGGGGACCACCTGCGTCCCGGCGTTTCCTTCGAGGAGATCGTCGGCTTGGCGCTCGACCGGGGTTTGCACGACCTCGACGGAACGTCGCGCGACGCGTGGCTGGCGCGCCGATACAAGATGCACAGCAAACCCTCCGGCTCCCACACCCACCACCACAGCGACAACCGCTGGATCCGCGTCACCGAGCGCAAGACCCCGGACGGCGGCACCGTCGCGGTCTACTCCGACATCACCGATCTGAAGGAACACGAAAACGAACTGCGTCAGGCCAAGGACGAGGCCGAACGGGCGCTCCAGGATCTCACCCAGGCCCAGACCAACCTGGTGCAGGCGGAAAAACTGGCGCTGCTCGGCCAACTGGTCGCCGGTATCGCCCACGAGATCAAGAATCCGCTCAACTTCGTGAACAATTTCTCGGAACTGTCGGTGGAGTTGCTGGATGAACTGAAGGAGGTGCTCGAGGAGGTCCTGCCGAAACTGGACGAAAAGCTCCGCGACGACGTGGAGGACCTGTTCCGGACCCTGACCGGAAACCTCGCCAAGATCGGCGAGCACGGCGGGCGCGCCGACAGCATCGTCAAGAGCATGCTGTCGCACTCGCGCGAGGGACCGGGCGAACGCCGCCCCGCGGACATCAACGCCCTCGTGGAGGAGAGCCTCAACCTCGCCTACCACGGCGCCCGGGCCAAGGACCAGGACTTCAACATCGCCCTGGAGCGCGACTACGACGACGGCGCCGGCCGGGCCGAGGTGATCCCCCAGGATCTCAGCCGGGTCTTCCTCAATCTCTTCTCGAACGGATTTTACGCCACCCAGAAGCGCCGGGCGGAGAGCGGCGACGACGGCTACGTACCGACCTTGAGCGTCTCCACCCGGGGTCTCGCCGATGCCGTGGAGATCCGTGTCCGCGACAACGGAACCGGCATGCCGGAAGATGTCGCGAACAAGGTTTTCACGCCGTTCTTCACCACCAAGCCCACCGGCGAGGGGACCGGTCTCGGCTTGTCGCTGAGCTACGACATCATCGCCCACCAGCACAACGGCGCGTTTGACGTGGACAGCCGCGAGGGCGAATATACCGAATTCGTTATTTCGCTGCCACGGCGGGCCAATGGACCGACCCCGTCCGAGCGGGCGGAACGGGAAACCGCGAAATGACCGCCGGCCGGCGGGGTGCGGTTGACTTCTGTATCCGGCTGTATCGGGCGGCCATTGCGCTCGTTACGGAGCATATCCAAGTGAAAGCATCGTACCCATCCGGCAGGCATGCGGCGGGAGTCCGGTTGACGGAAGGATAGTCATGGCGGATCTGGTCGAGGAGCGGCGGGGAGATCTTGCCGCAAAGGCGGCCATTCTGGAGATGACCCTGGAAAGCATGGACCAGGGTATCAGCCTGTTCGACGCGGGCCTCAACGTCGTCGTCTTCAATCGCAGAATGCTCGAAATTCTCGACTTTCCGCCGGGCCGCTTCAAACCCGGGGACCATTTCGCGGACTTCATCCGCTTCAACGCCGAGCGGGGCGAATACGGCGACGGCGATGTGGAGGAGCAGGTGCGGATGCGTGTCGAGCGCGCGCGCCGGTTCGAGCCGCATGCCTTCGAGCGCACCCGTCCCGACGGCACGGTGATGGAGGTTCGCGGCTATCCGGTGTCCGGTGGCGGTTTCCTCACCACCTATACCGATGTCACCGAACGCAAGCGCATCGAGCTGGTCATCCGAGAGCGCGAGGAACGCCTGGCGCTGGCGATCGGATCGATCTCCGAGGGATTTTCCCTGTTCGATGCCGAGGATCGGCTGGTGCTGTGCAACGACCGGTTCCGGGAGCTCTATCCCGGCGTCGCCGACATCATCGAACCCGGGGTTCCCTTCGAGCAGATCATCAGGGCAGCGGCGGCCCGCGGCGTCATCGGCGGTGTCGGCGGACACCAGGGAGATTTGGGTCCGGGAACGCCTCGATCGCCATCGCGATCCGAGCGGGCCGATCCTGCAGGGTCAGGCCGACGGCCGCTGGATCCAGATCAACGAACGCAAGACCGGCGACGGCGGTACCGTCGCCGTGTACACCGATGTCACGGACTTGAAGCGCCACGAGGAGGAGTTGGCCCGGGTCGTTCGGGACAAGGACGCGGTCCTCGGCGAGTTCAACGCGGTGATGGATGCGATCGACTACGGCATCCTGTTCCTGGGCCCCGATCTCCGGCCCCGGCTCTTCAACCGCGCCTTCGGCGAGATGTGGGATTTCCAGAAGGACTGGCTGGCGCGCAAGGGGACGATGCGCGAGCTGATAGAGAACGTCCGCCAGCGCGGCCTATATACGGTTTCCGACGACGAGTTCGAGGACTACGCCCGCAGCCGCATCGAGGCGATCCGCAATGGCGATATCGCGCCAGTGGAAATCCTTATCGCCGACGGCAGGGTTTTTCAATATCAGTGCAAGAGCCTGCCCGACGGTGGGCGCATGCTGACCTATTTCGACATCACCGGTCTCAAACGCACCGAACAGGCGCTCCGCGAGAGCGAACAGCGGTTCCGGGATTTCGCATCCTCCAGCTCCGACTGGTTCTACGAAATGGGCCCGGATCTGCGCTTCACCTATTTTTCCGAGCGACTGGAGGAGGTCACCGGCGTTTCGCCCGGCGCAGTGATTGGCAGGACCCGAGAGGAAGTCGGTCAGGGGGGCGTCGACGACGAAACCTGGGCGCGGCACCTTGCCGACCTCCGCGCCCATCGGGCGTTCAAGGACTTCCGCTTCCAGCTCACGGCCGGCCAGCAAAGCACGGTGTGGGTAAGCACCAGCGGCGTTCCCGTTTTCGATGAAGACGGCGCCTTCCGCGGCTACCGCGGAAGCTCCTCCGATATTACCGAAGCGATTTTCAACGAAAAGGCGATCCGCGAGGCGAAGGAGCAGGCGGAGCGGACCCTCGCCGAACTGAGGCGGGCGCAGAACAATCTGGTCCAGGCGGAGAAACTGGCGCTCCTCGGTCAGCTGGTCGCCGGCATCGCCCATGAGATCAAGAATCCTCTCAACTTCATCAACAACTTCGCGGACCTCTCGGCCGAGCTTCTCGGAGAACTTCGGGACGTCCTGGGCCCGGCCCTCGCGGCGCTTGGCGACGACGGGCGCGCCGACGCCGAGGATCTGTTATCGACATTGATCGAAAATCTACGGAAGATCAGCGAGCACGGCGGCCGCGCCGATTCCATCGTCAAAAGCATGCTGGCCCATTCCCGCGAGGGTCCGGGGGAGCGGCGGGAGGCGGGGATCAATGCCCTGGTGAACGAGAGTCTCAATCTGGCGTACCACGGCGCGCGGGCTCAGGACCCGGACTTCAACACCAGCCTCGAACGGGATTTCGACGAGAACGCGGGCATGCTGGAGTGCATGCCCCAGGACCTGAGCCGGGTGATGCTCAACCTGTTTTCGAACGGGTTTTACGCCACCCAGAAGCGCAAGACGGAGAGCCAGCATCCAGCCTATCAACCGAACCTGAAGGTGTCGACGCGCGACCTCGGCGACGCCGTGGAAATCCGTGTCCGCGACAACGGTACCGGAATACCCGCCGGCGTGGCCGGCAAGATCTTTACGCCGTTCTTCACCACCAAGCCCACCGGGGAGGGGACCGGTCTTGGATTGTCGCTGAGCTACGACATTGTCGTCCATCAGCACAACGGCGCGTTTGACGTGGACAGCCGCGAGGGCGAGTATACGGAATTCGTCATTTCGCTGCCGCGCCGGGCGTCCGCCGGGACGCCGCCATCGGACCCAGGGACCACCGCATGAAAATCAACCTGCTTCTCGTCGACGACGAGCCGGACGCCATCGAACTGTTCCGGCAGAAGTTCCGCAAGGAGCTGCGCCGGGGAGATTACGACATCCGGTTCGCGCCGTCGGGCGCCGAAGCCTTGCGGGTGCTCGACGAAAACGGCGCGCTGCATCCCCTGGTTCTGCTTTCGGACATCAACATGCCGGGAATGACCGGGCTCGAACTGCTGGCGGAGGTGAAGACGCGCTGGCCCGAGCTCGAGGTGATCATGGTCACCGCCTACGGCGACGACGACAATCGCCGCCGGGCGCGGGAAGCGGGCGCCAGCGATTTCGTCACCAAGCCGGTGGATTTCGAGGAACTGAAACAGAAGCTGGGCACTTACGTGGCGGGGGACGGCATTTGATGGCGGCCAAGATACTCGTCGTCGACGACGAACCCGATCTGGAGATGCTGGTCACCCAGAAGTTCCGCCGGCGCATCCGCGCGGGTGAGTTGTCGTTCGTCTTTGCCCACGACGGTCAGGAGGCGCTCGACGTGCTCCAGGCCGAGCCCGACATCGACATGGTGCTCTCGGACATCAACATGCCGCGCATGGACGGCCTCACCCTGCTCAACCAGATCCAGAGCCTGTCCCTTCTGCTCCGGGCGGTGATCGTGTCGGCCTATGGCGACATGCAGAATATCCGCACCGCGATGAACCGGGGCGCCTTCGACTTCGTCACCAAGCCCATCGATTTCGACGACCTGGAGGCGACCATCAACAAGACCCTCGCGGACCTGACGGCGCTGCGCGAGGTCTACCGGGCGCGGGCCACGGCCGAACGCGCGCAGGCGAACCTGGCCCGGTACTTCTCCCCCAACCTGGTGAGCCACCTGGCGGACAACGGCGGATCCATCGAGCTGGGCGGGGAGCGGCGCGAACTGACGTTCCTCGCCACCGATCTGGCGGACTTCACCTCGCTGGTGGAAAGCCTGGATCCAGCGGCCGTGGTGGCGGTGATGAACGAGTATCTGGGGGAGGTCACCCGGATCGTGTTCGCGCACGGTGGCACCATCGACACGGTCGTGGGCGATGCCGTCCACGCCATGTTCGGCGCGCCGCTGGAGCAGCCGGACCACGCGGCCCGGGCGGTCGCGTGCGCCCTCGCCATCGACGCCTTCTCGCGAGAGTTCTCCGTCCGCAAGGCGAACGACGGCGTCCCCATCGGCCGCACCCGCATCGGCGTGCACACCGGATCGGCCATCGTCGGCAATTTCGGCGGCGAGGGATTTTTCCATTACACCGCCCACGGCGACGCGGTGAATACGGCGTCGCGGCTGGAGAGCGTCAACAAACACCTGGGGACACGGATCTGCGTCAGCGCCGACACGGTGGCCCGGATTCCCGGTTTCACCGGCCGGCCGGTGGGAACCCTGATCCTCAAGGGCAAGGAACAGGGCATACAGGCGTTCGAACCGTGGGACGCGGAAAGCGGCGAGGGGGACGCCCTGGCCGCCTATCTGGACGCCTTCGCCAAGCTCGAGGCGAGAGACGCCGGCGCGGTGCAGAGTTTCGCCACCTTCGTGGGCGCCCATGGCGACGACCCGCTCGCCACCTTCCACCTCAAGCGCCTGCTCGCCGGCGAAACCGGAACCACCGTCACCTTCGCCAGCAAATAAACTCGGACGCCAATCAACGGCACAGCGCGAGCCGGACCCAGCCGGCGAGGTCGCCGTCGTGGGTGGCGACCCAGCGGTAGAGCGAGCACGGATCGAAAGGCGGCTGTTTCAGCGAACCCCGGGGGTAGAACACCGCCAGGTTCTCGTCCGGCCAAATGTCGTCGCCGTCCAGGTCCGAGACGTCCGTGACTTTCCGGTCGGGCGTTGTCGCGCATTCTCCGCGCCAACCGTCGCCGGCGGCGACGCGGATACGCTGTCCGCCATCGGCGGCTTCAATGACGCCAGTGACGCGCGGATCGGAGCCCTTGCCCTCCGCCGCCTTCAGGCAGGCCCCGATCGGCGCGGCCAGGGTGTCGAGTGCCTCGCTCCAATGCACGGGACGGAAAAGGAAACGGGACGCGACTTGGTTGGCGCGATCCCAGTCCATGTCCGTCCGGCAGGACAGCTCCGCGATTCCGGCGCCGCTCCCGCCGGCGTAGGACGCCGCGACGGCCGCGCAGGCGGCGTCGCGATAGGGCTCGTAGGTCTGTCGCGACTTTACATAAGCCATTTCCGCGCCAATGTCGGCCGATGTGATGGCGTCGAGTTCGCGCATCTCGGCGGGCGCGGCCTCCGTCGCAACCTTGAGCGCGCGGCTCACATAGGTTGATCGCAGAGAGAGACAGTCGCGGATTTCCACTTGGCTTCCCGCCGTCTGCTCGCAGCCGAGCGCGGGTGGGCGGGGCAACGGAGGGCCGACAAGAACGGCCCGGTGGAAATCGAGTTGGTCGGCGCGGTGCCGGTAGGCGTCGCGCAGACATGTTTCGCGTTTGTCCGCGCCGGCCCGTTGGCCGCAGGCCTCGCGTTCCCCGAGCCACGCGCG
Source organism: uncultured Alphaproteobacteria bacterium (assembly GCA_963701445.1). Lineage (GTDB taxonomy): Bacteria > Pseudomonadota > Alphaproteobacteria > Rhodospirillales > Defluviicoccaceae > CAKZLS01. The sequence continues at coordinate 59,727 of CAVPAM010000045.1, read as the reverse complement.
CTGATCGGCGACGATGCCGTTGCTCAGCGGTTTTGATCGGATGTCCTTGCCGAGCGCCTCGTACCGCCGCGCCACCATCCGATCCAACTCGGCGAGCTCGGCCGAGTCGCAGATGTGTTTTTCGATTTCCGTCCCCGCCATGTGGCAGTCGAACGAGGGTTCGCCGGCAGCCAGCGAGCCCGCCGCAAGTGTCATGCCGCCGACGGCCAGGAGAACCGCGTGGCCTCGGGTGACCGCCGCGACCGCGATCGTGCGAATTCTGCTCATCACGTGAACTTTTCCTCCCCTTGCGCGTTTACCCTTCGGCGAGATCCTATCAAGGATCGCCGACGCCGCAATGTCACAATTCGGTAAGAATGCGTATTGTTTTCGTTAAGCGGGAGGAATAGTATTCGCGGGCATTTCGGTGGCGCGAAAGCCCTACTGAATAGAATTCGGCGTGATCAATCCGCTGGAATGGTGTTGGTTCCGCGTTCGTGGTGGCAACGCGGAATGCCAATACTCAAATAATGGATAAAACGGGAGGGAGGAGTCATGAGTGCGATTTTTTTGGCGGTCGTAGGATTGGCCGCGTTCGCAATCGGGTATATTTTCTACTCCAAGTTCATTGCGGAGAAAATCTACCGGCTCGATCCAGACTTCCAGACACCCTCTCACGCCATGGAAGACGGCGTGGACTATGTGCCCACCAACAAATTCGTGCTTTGGGGCCACCATTTCACGTCCGTGGCCGGGGCCGCGCCGATCATCGGGCCCGCGATCGCGGTGATCTGGGGTTGGGCGCCGGCGTTCCTGTGGGTTGTCCTCGGCACCATCTTCTTTGCCGGCATCCATGATTTCGGGGCCATCTGGGCCAGCGTCCGCAACAAGGCGCGGTCCATCGGCGCGTTGACCGACGACGTGGTCGGGCGCCGCGCCCGCAGCCTGTTCATGATCGTCATCTTTCTGTTGCTGCTCATGGTCAACGCGGTGTTCGCGACGGCCATCGCCAAGCTGTTCATCAGCTTTCCGAGCAGCGTGTTCCCGGCCTGGAGCGCCATCGCCGTGGCGCTTGTCATCGGCTATCTGATCTACCGGAAGGGCGTCGGCCTCCTGTGGCCGTCGATCATCGGCGTCATCGTCCTCTATATCGCCATCTATCTCGGCGACTCCATTCCCATCAGCCTGCCGGACGGGACGTTCGGGCTCGCGGCTAACGCCCAATGGATCCTGTTGCTGTTCTTTTACGCGGCGCTGGCCTCGCTGCTGCCGGTCTGGTTGCTGCTGCAACCCCGCGACTATATCAACGGCCTGCAACTGTTCGTCGGTCTCGGCCTGATGTACTGCGCGGTGATCTTCCTCAATCCCACCGTGGTCGCGCCGGCGTTCAACGAGAACGTGCCGGACGGCACGCCGCCGCTGATTCCGTTGCTGTTCGTGACCATCGCCTGCGGCGCCGTGTCCGGTTTCCACGGGCTGGTGTCCTCGGGAACCACGTCCAAGCAGCTGGACAAGGAGACGGACGCGCGGTTCGTGGGTTACTTCGGGGCCGTGGGCGAGGGCGCGTTGGCGCTCGCCGCCATCATCGCCACCACCGCCGGCTTCGCCACCCTTGCCGAATGGGAGGGTCTCTACAACAAGTTCGGCGGCGGCAGCCTTACGGCGTTCGTCAACGGCGGCGCCAACATCGTCCATGGAGGGCTCGGCCTGCCGCTCGATTTCTCCATCACCTTGCTGACCGTCATGGCGGTCCTGTTCGCCGGCACCACCATGGACACCGGCGTCCGCCTCCAGCGCTACATCATCCAGGAATGGGGCAATATCTACAGCATCCCGGCGCTGACCAACAGCTACGTCTCGACCTTCCTGGCCATCGCCGCCTGCCTCGCGCTGGCATTCGGAGCCGGCGGAGCCTCCGGGGCCGGCGGCCTGACCATCTGGCCGCTGTTCGGGACCACCAACCAGTTGCTGGCCGGCCTGACCCTGCTCGTCATCAGCGTGATGCTGGTGAAGCTGTCCCGGCCCGTCTGGTATACGCTGTTGCCGCTGACGTTCCTGTTGACCATGACCATCCTGGCGCTGCTGTTCCAGCTTTGGGAGTTCTATGCCCAGGGCAAGTGGTTCCTGCTGGGGCTGGACCTCGTCATCCTGGTGGCCGCCATTCTCGTCGCACTCGAGGCCGTGTCGGCCTTCATGCGGGAAAAGGCGAAGGCCGCGCAGGCCTCCGGCCCGGCGGAGTGACGGACGTGACCGGACCGGCCATATCGACGGCCGGGGGCGGTGGATCGCCGCCATGAAACCGAGCGTGGTCCTGGTGCGGGAGTGGGAGCAGCAGATGTCGGGCAGCGGCTGTTGCGGCCGCCTCGAAGGCGACGTCCTCGGCGGTGCCGGCGGCGAGCGGGTGTTCGCCGAACGCCGCGCCATCATGGAGGCCATGGGTCCGCTCTACCGCCGCCTCAGGGGGCGGTTCGGCGACGACCTGGATCTCCTCGTGGTGGACCCGCGTAACCAGATCTCGCTGATCCCCCGTCTGGTCAGGGATTTTCGGCGCTACGGCGTGGGGTGGCGGGAGGCGGCGCGGACGCTCCGCGATCTCTCCACCTCCACCGTCGTGGTCAACGGCCGTCTGTTCGCGCGCGGCGCCTGGCCGCCGGCGGAGGCGGTGATCGTCCACATCGAACGGCTCGCCGAAACCGACGGACCCGAACATGCCGCCGTCTAAAATCACCGAGGTCTGGCGGACGGTCCAGGAACTGGCCACCGAGTTCTACACGGCGCCGTACCGGGGGACGGTGGCGCGGGCCAAGCGCGACGAGGACGACCTGTTCATGCTGTTCATCTTCTCGGAGATGATGGGGGTTCCCAATCCCGCCACGTACTATACCCTGGAACTCCAGCCGATCCTCATGGAGCAGTTTCATGACTGGCACACGCGCATGGGCATGGAGCATTCGCCGCTTGACCACTTCAAATGCTGTTGACGCTGTGAATGCCGTACGCCGCGGAGCGCGATGAGCCCGCCGGTGGTCCGTTGGCGAAGGCCCGTTCGTGCTCGACCTGTTTGACCGGCGCATCCTGTTCGTCGGGGGCAAGGGCGGGGTCGGCAAGACCACGGTGGCGGCGTCGCTGGCGCTGATGGCCGCCAAGCGGGGCAAGCGGTGCCTCGTGGTGTCCACCGATCCGGCGCACTCCCTGGGTGACATCTTCGATCGCGACATCGGCGCCCGCGAAACCGCCCTCGCGCCCGGCCTAGACGGACTGGAGATCGACCCGGACGGCGAGGCCGAACGCTATATCGCGACGGTCAAACGGAACATGCGGGGACTGGTGCGCCCGGAACTCTATGGTGAGATCGACCGCCAGATGGATCTCGCCCGCCACGCGCCGGGCGCGGCGGAGGCCGCCATGCTGGACCGGGTGGCGGACCTCATGGTGGAGGGACAGGAGCGCCACGACCTGGTGATCTTCGACACCGCGCCCACTGGCCACACCATCAGGCTTCTGTCGCTGCCGGAAATCATGGCGGCGTGGACCGACGGCCTGCTCCGTCACCAGGAGCGCTCGAAGAACCTCGGACGGGTCCTCCAGAACCTGGGCGGCAAACGCGGCAAGGGCGACGACCTCTCCCTGATCGACGGCGCCGAGCCGGCGACGGGCGGCGATCCCGCGTCGCGCATCCAGGCGGTCCTGCTTGAACGCCGCCGCAAGTTTCACCGCGCCCGGCGCCACCTGCTGGACGCGGCGGTCACCGGGTTCGTGTGGGTGCTGATACCCGAACGCCTGCCCATTCTCGAAAGCCGCAAGGCGCTCCATACCCTCCGGCACTTCAACGTGCCGGTGTCGGCGATGGTGGTGAACCGGGTGCTGCCCGACCATGTGGACGGCGCCTTCCTGGCCAAGCGACGCGAGCAGGAGGCGCGCTACCGGAGCGAGATCGACGACGCCTTCGCGTCCTACCGGCGGATCGAGGTGCCGCTGCTGGAAAGCGACGTCCATGGCATCGAGACGCTCGAACGCGTTGGCCGCATCCTGACCGGCTGAGCCGCGAGCCGGTCCCGTGTCCAGGCCGTGACCTTTCAACGGACCTTGACGCCTAGGGCTCGTTTGCCGATAAGCCACCGAGGAAAAAGTCGGGCATCACGGGGACAGAGGGAATCAGCCATGGCGGTCTTTACCAGGTTTCTACACATCGGCGTGCCGGGGAGCCTTGTCTGCGGCGCCAACGGCCGGAAATCCGAAATTCAAGGTGACTATCGGCGCCGACGGCGAGATCCCGTTCGCGCAGGTCATTCTCCATGCCCCGGGCGGACAGCAGCTGATCAAGGGCGACGCCATCCGCCAGACCTCCGTCGCCGACGGCGAGGTGGGTTACGAGGCCACCGTGGCGGCCGGCCTGCTCGGCGCGGGCGAGGTGACGGTGCAGGTGGAGGGCTGCCGCACGGCCGATATCGCCCAGGCCGGCGGCGGCGACTGGATCAAGGAATTCCGCTCCATGAAGCTGACCGCCAAGGCGCGTCCCGCGCCGAAACGGGCCAAGGGCGCCGGCGGTCCGGTGAAGCTCTATTTCGGCATCCACAAGCACATGCACCAGCCCTACTACAACACCACCGACCGCAACTATTGGGACGGCGAGAAGGACCAGATCTTCGGTTCGCGCGGCGGCAACTACACCGATTTCGTCCCGGCGGCGGTGCGCCAGTACAGCGCCGGCGGCTTGCCGCACGCGGGCCTGTCCACGAGCTGGAGCGGATCGCTGATCGAACAGCTCGACCGCTGCGCCCGCGACGGCCTGTGCGGCGGCCGGTTCGGCAACTGGAACGACTCGCTCCGGGCCACCGCCCAGGACCGGACGGCGCTGGGTAATCCCCGCCTGGACTTCTCGGCCTTCGGGTTCTTCCACCCGCTGATGGCGCTGATCCCGCATCGCAACATCGTCAAGCAGATCGAATGGCATCGCGACGTCATCCGAAACACCTTCGCGACCGAGGCGTCCACCGTCCTGTTTCCGCCCGAAACCGCCTTCCACGTGCGCATGATCCCGGCGCTGCTGGAGGCGGGGATCACGGCGGTGATCTACGATTCCATCCACCGCTTCCGCGCCTGCCGGGACTACCCCTACGCCGGCATCCAGGAGGGCATGCTGCCGCCCAATCCCGCCGAGCAGGTCAACCCGCCGGTGGACGACTGGCTGCAGATGCAGAACATCTGGGCCGGCTCCAAGATCTCGCCCAGCCTGCTGCGGCCGGAATACGTGGAGTACGTGGACCCCGACGGCAAAAGCTACAAGATCGTCGCCGTGCCGGCGGAACGCTACATCGGCAACGAGGACGCCCGGGGCGGCTTCGGCGCGCTGCAGTACCCGAGCGTGCTCGGCCAGGTGTACGACCAGATCGTCGCCACCGGCACCTTCGATCCCAAGCATCCGCCGTTCTTCCTGCTGCATTCCGACGGCGACAACCACGGCGGCGGCGCCGACAGCTACTACCACCACAACACCGCCGAGCTGGTGCGGTGGCTGCAGGAGGACCCGCGCTTCGAGCTGATCACCGTCCCCGACTACCTGCAGCAGTTCCCGCCGGATCCCAAGCAGGCGGTTCACATCGAGCCGGGCTCCTGGGCCGGCGCCGACAACGGCGATCCCCAGTTCATGAAATGGTTCAGCCGCTACAACGAACCGTACTCGCCGGACCTGAATTCGTGGGCGGTGCTGACGGCCTTCCAGAACGTGGTCCACGCGCTGGAGGACTCAGGCTCCACCCACGGGCAATTGGGCGAGGCGACGCGGCTGATGCTCACCGCCGAGACCAGCTGCTACTGGTACTGGACCGGCCAGACCGTGTGGGACGAGCAGGTGACCAACGCCGCCAACCTCGGCTACGAGTGGCTGAAGGCGGAAGTGGACGGCGTGGTCTCCGGCGGAAAGGACAAGACCGGCCCCACCATCTTCGCGCCGTGGGTCACGCCCGAGAACCCGGGCGGCAAGAAGTGGGGCCAGGGATGCCTGGAGGACGCGGCCGCCGAGGGCGTGGTGCACACCTTCGTCTATGACATCTCGGGGCTCAAGCGGGTGGACCTGGTGCTCCGCGCCGGCAAGTCCGAAAAGACCCTCAAGATGAACAACCACGGCCCCTATCCGTCGCAAACCGGCGCCCGGATCACCGCCGACTACTGCACCGTCCAGCTCCCCGTGGGCGCCGGCGACGTGCGCTACTACATCGAGGCCGAGGACAAGAAGGGCAACGTCTCGCGCAGCGCCCTGGAGCGGGTGTACCTGGCGTAAGACCCTTGCTGGATCGGCGATCGGCGATCGTCGGTCTCGGCCATCCGGGAGGAACCGGGTCGAACCGGTTGCGCGGGAAGGCCGGCGGTCCTGGATCGCCGCGCCTTCGGCTCGCGAGGACGGCGGGGGTGTCGGCCGGAACGCCCGCGCCGCCGCGTCCTCGGAATGCGCGTAGCGGCGCGGCAATCCCCTCCATCAATCCAGAACTGTCGACGAAACAGCCCGCCGATACCAAGTCCGGAACGCGTCCCCGTGCAATGGGAAACATGGGGGGAGGGGGGGGTGTAAACGCTTTTTGCAAAAACAACCCCATGCACAGTAGAATTCCGCGCGAAAACGCCCTCCGCGACAGGGCCCTTCCCCTCACTCAGCACGCTTGTCTCGGGACGAATATCGAGAGACTCGACGAGCATTCGTATTTCTTGCCGCGCCGCCACATGAGAGATGGCCAGCGGTCGTCCGCCCGAAGACGACCCCATGTCCATCAGCGTCAACCCGGCCGGAAACAACTCCCTGAAGATGACGCGCTCGCTCAGCCCACGTGCCAGGCGAAAGTCGAGCAGATCCGACAGTTGCAACAGGACCTTTTCCATGCGGCGCTTGTTGCGCGCATCCAAACTGCTCAGTCGATTGCGCAAGACAATCCAGTCCATGGACCCTCCGTCGTGGGTGGCCCGCCGCTTCCTTGCTTCGTTTACCATGCTGGCGTAGTGGCTCTCGCCGACGAAATTGAAGTCGTCGAAGGAGTCATGATCGACGCATTCCAGTTTGGCGATGACATCAAGATCGACAAAGCTGTCGTTGATTGGAGTGATGACAATATCCGCCAGGGAGTGAAGGTATTGGGATAGTAATGTCTGTTGCCCTGGGGTGTCGATGATAAGAAAATCGTGGGTATTTGCCGTGTTCAGCACTTTCGATCGAAGATTTTTCTGGCATGAAAATTCGATAAGGCTGATGTCTCTCTCGAACACGCCGTGTTCCGGTATGGAAAGAGCGCGACCTGAACGCAAGGCGTGTCGGCGGCGATTGTCGAGGTACTGGGTCAGTGATCGCTGGTGGACGTCGGCGTCGATGCTGGCCACGGAATAGCCGAGTTCCATCAACGTGACGATGAGATGCATCGCGGTGGTGGACTTGCCGCTGCCTCCCTTTTCGTTGCCGACGACGATAATCCGTCCGCCCCATGGGTTTCTCATTTCGGCCGAGGCTCCGGTGTGAGTGGTTTCGTCTGCACTGGAAACGACGTCCCTTGGCAACGGCGGGTTCAGAAGCGATGGTACACAGGGAGGCGCATCGTTCGAAAACCGACAACGAACCTGATCGTATTCCGATGTTTTCGATTCTCCGGGTACGCCCCGGCGCTATTTAACATCAGCGGGAGTTTCGAAATCTCTAAGAGCCTTGTGCAACCGGAGTCGTCGGCGACAGAGTTCCTAAACGCTACAATGCTTGCCTTGACCCCAAAGCCCGCATGGTTGACGGCGGGCGGCTACGCGAACAGGACGGCCAACGCGTCGGTCGCGGCGTCCGCGCCGTCGAGTTGGGGGCGGGCGACGCGCTGGAACTGTTTCTTGTCGAGCTTCAGCCAGTCGAAACGGTCCCAATCCTTCAGCATCCGGAGGTATAGCTTCTTCGCGTCGCCTCCCGTGTCGGCGAGCGGCAGGACGGGTTTGCGGATCTCCAAGGCCATCTCGCCCGTTTTCCGGGTTCCGCCGATGCCGCCAAGCAGCAGCACGGCGTCGGCGCGCCGTATGGGCTCCAGCCACTCCTCCTTCCCCTTGCCGACAAAGACGAGCTGACCGGCGGCGAAGGGCGGATCGCCGTCCTTGACGATCACCTGAATCAGGCGGTCCTCGGGCGCGAGCCCCCGCTCCGAACTCGTTTCCCAGAACGCGCGCGCGACGGTCTCGTCGACGCCGGTCCAGCCGCCCGTCACCAGTCCGTAGCCTTGAGTGGCCAACCGCGCGCCGAGGTGCCGCGCCGTTTCCTTCAACTCGTCGCTGAACGCCCTGAGCGGTCCGGTCCCGGCGACAAGCACCCAAGCGCGTGGCGGTGTGCGTGGCGGTGTATCCTCCGCTTCGCCGGCGGCTTCGGGCGGCGCGGCCACGGGGACCGGGCTTATGGGCGGCTTGAGGTCCTCGTACCGTCCGAGCATGTGGACGAGAAGCTGATCGAGGCCGCTCCGGTATTCCCCGTCGTCGCGGAAATCGACCCAGAGGCGCGAGCGCATGTATCTCGGGATCGCCAGGGAGGGAGCGCCCCGGCGCAGCGCGCAGACGAAGCGGCCGCGCGGCGGCCGGGAGTTCAGCAAGTCCGACGTTATGATCGATTGCTCGTATCCCACGCCGCCCCGGCGGGCGTTCGCCTTCTCCCCGAAGGATTCGGTGCAGATTAAAAGCACGTAGTCCGCCGTGGATACGCAGCGCTCCATGAATTCGGTGACATCGTCGCCGAGGCGCACCTCCCACTGATCCAGCAAGGCGTCCACCCCGTTCGCGCGCAGATCGGTGGCCAGCCCGCGAACCCAGTTTCCGTGCTCTTCGCTCTCCCAGGAGTAGCTGATGAATGCCGTCGGCATGTTGGTCCGCTTTCCGTGAAACCGTTTACGGCCGTATCATAGTAACGGTCGTATCGGGTTCCCACCAATGCGGATCGGTATCGCGCGAACACACCATGCTGTTCTTCCCCGCGCGGGCTTCCGTGCCGACGCCGGCATCAGCCCCGCAGCCAGGTTTCCAAGCCTCGGCGTCGGGAAGTCCGCCGGCGTGGACGACCTTGCCGTCGACGACGATACCGGGCGTCGACACGATGCCGAACTTCGCGATCTCGGCGTAATCGGTGACCTTTTCGACCTTGACCTCGACTCCGAGCCTTGCCGCCGCGTCCTTGACCATGGCCTCGGTGGTTTCGCAGCGCTTGCAGCCGGGACCCAGCACCTTCACGTCCTTCATGGAACATCCTCCCCGGAATCAGTGGAACAACATGTTAAACAGAAAACCCACGGCCAGAATGCCGGAGCCGACCACGCCGATGAACACGGCGATCAGCCGGAATGTCAGAACCTTCCGCAGGATGATCATTTCCGGCAAGGACAGCGCGATCACGGACATCATGAAGGCGAGCGTCGTGCCGAGAGCCGCCCCCTTGCCGAGCAACGCTTCGACGATCGGGATCACGCCGGCCGCGTTCGCGTACATCGGAATGCCGATGACCACCGCCGCCGGCACCGACCACCAGGCATCCGCGCCCATGACGGCGGCCATCAGATCGGCCGGCACAAAGCCGTGGATCAGGGAACCGACCGCGATGCCGGCAAGGATCCATATCCAGACCTTGCCGACGATGTCCTTGACCGCCTCGATACCGAATTTGATCCGATCGACGAACGTCAGCTCCCGGCCGGGAAGGACCGCGCCGCCGCCCGCGTGGATCTCCCTGACCCAATCCTGAAGCCAGTGTTCCAGACGCGCTTGCCCGATCACCCATCCGGCGACGATGGCGAGGACCAGTCCGAAACCGAGATAGGTCAGCGCGACCTGCCAGCCGACGAGGCCGAAGAGAAGTGCGAGCGCGACTTCGTTGACCATTGGAGCGGCGATCAGGAACGAAAACGTGATACCGAGCGGCACGCCCGCCGAGACGAACCCGATGAACAAGGGCACCGCCGAGCAGGAGCAGAAGGGCGTGACGATGCCGAGCCCCGCCGCCATGACGTTGCCGACGCCCTCGCGCCTGCCAGAGAGAAGCGCTCGTGTCCTCTCCGGGGAGAAATAGCTGCGCACGACTCCCATCGCGAACACGACGAGGGTCAGCAGCAGTATGACCTTCGGAGTGTCGTAGAGGAAGAACGCGAGCGTTTCGCCGAGATGGCTCTCCCGCGACACCGGGAGAAGCGACACGAGCCACTCGGAAGCCGGCGCGAGACGGCTATAAACGAGGCCCCAGAGAACGAGCGCCAAGCCCAGCCCGCCGTACCAGATCCAGACGGACGTCTCCTTGCGATTGCTTTCCCGGGAGTTTTCGGGGGCGCTTTTCCGCGCCGCCAGTGTGTCGGTGGTCATGCGGCGGCCTTTCCTTCACTTCCGGTCGCCGCGACCACCGCATCGACGATCCGGGCGATTTCTCCAGGGAGATCGGGGTTGCGCCGGTAGCGGACCCACTGCGCGTCGCGCCGGTCGACAACCAGACCCGCGGCCTTGAGCGCGCTCATGTGGCGCGACATTCTCGACTGTGTCGCGTCCAGCCGAACCATCAACTCGCACACGCAGTGCTCGCCACCATCCCAGATGATGGTCATGGCGCACAACCGGATCGGTTCCGAGAGCGCCGACAAGACTTGCGAGACATTCATTTTCACATTCCTTTCCGCATATGCGTTTATGCGCATAATACGGTCGGGACGGGAATTTGTCAATCAACGTCGCTTTCAATGCGTTCGCGGGAATGCGCGATGATTCCCTATCGGGGGCCGGCGGTGTAGTTTGTGCGATCCTGTTCCAACGTCCGGTGCCGAGCATATGAAACGGATCCTGTCATGAGGGCGGCCGCGAGGTTGCTTGGCCTTCTGGTCTTGTGGGTTGTCCTGCTCGGGGCCATCGCCTGGGGCGGGGCGGCGCTGTGGTTCGACGGGCCGGCGTCGCGGCCGTTGGCGGCCGGGCTGGCCGGGGCCTACGCGGCGGCCTCGCTGGCGCTGCTGGCGATGGTCCGGCCGAGGGGGCGCGGCGTTTGCCGCCTGCGCGGTGCTGTTCGCCGTGGTGCTCGGCTGGTGGTTGAGCCTGGAGCCGGGCAACGACCGGGAATGGCAGCGGGACGTGGCCCGGCTTCCCCGCGCGGAGATCGAAGGGGACATGGTCACCATCCACAACGTTCGGAATTTCGTCTACCGCTCCGAGACCGACTACACCGAACGCTGGGAGACGCGCACCCATGACCTGTCGAAGCTGCGGGGGCTGGATCTGTTCGTGATCTACTGGGGGTCCCCGAGCATCGCCCATACCATCCTGAGCTGGCGGTTCGACGATGGCCCGCCGTTGGCCATCTCCATCGAGACCCGGAAGCAAGAGGGCGAGAGCTATTCGGCGCTCCGCGGCTTTTTCCGCCAGTACGAGCTGTACTACGTGGTCGCCGACGAGGCCGACGTGGCGGGGCTGCGGACCAATTACCGGAACGAGGACGTGTACCTCTATCGCCTCCGCACGCCGCCCGCCCGCGCCCGCTCGATCCTGCTGGATTACCTGGAAACGATCAATCGGCTGGCGCGCGAGCCCACCTGGTACAACGCCCTGACGCAGAATTGCACCACCACCATCGGGCTGCATGCGAGCCATGTGGTCGAGGGGGTCCCCCTCGACTGGCGCTGGCTGGCGAACGGCTATCTGGACGAGCTGCTTTACGAACTGGGGGTCGTGAACCGGGAGTTGCCCTTCGCGGAGCTCAAATCGGTCAGCTACATCAACCCGAGGGCCCGGGCCGTGTCCCCGGACGCGGACTATTCGGAGGCGATCCGCGCGGGCCTGCCGGCGCGTCCGGCCCCGCCGGTGGATTGACGTCGACCCTCCGCGCGCGTCCGTTTTCGCATTCGGATGCTTTCCGCGCCGCGCCGGCGCGTGCTAAAGAGCGCATGAGCGCGTCCTCGCGGGCGCGATCGGAGGGCCAAGCATTGTCAAGCACCGGAGGGGGCATGAGACACGGGACGTTGAGGATTTTCCAGGGTTTTCTGGTATTGCTGCTTCTGGCGGCCTGCGCGACGCCTCCGGACGCGGGTCCTCTCCGGGAAGGCACCGTCGTACGCCGCGCTCCCGAACGGTTTCCAGCCGCTGAATCCGACCGAGCCGTCGACCATGTTTGCCGGGGTGACGGCCGTCCCCGGCGACAATCTCATCCGCTACCTGGAGCGCAGGCGCGGACACGCGTTGAACTTGCTGTCCCTCTCCGGCGGCGGCCAGAACGGCGCCTTCGGCGCCGGTTTCCTCATCGGCTGGCGCGAAAGCGGGCGGCGGCCGGAGTTCGACGTGGTCGGCGGTGTCAGCACCGGCGCGTTGCTGGCCACCCACGCGCTTCTCGGCACCCCGGCCGACGACGCCAAGCTGGAGGAGATGTACACCCAGATCACCCGTGACAACATCTACAGGGAGCGACCGGTCCTCGACCTCGTTTCCGGTACCGACTCGCTCAGGGATACCTCTCCGCTGAGCGAAATGATCGCCAAGTATGTCACCGAGGAGACTTTGCAGCGGGTGGCCGCGGCCGCCGATGAGAATCGTCTGCTGTTCGTGGGCACCACCAACATCGATTACGGCCAGACCTGGGTCTGGAACATGTCGCTGATCGCGAAGGCCGGCGACCTGGAGCTCTATCGCAAGGTGCTGCTGGCCTCCGCCTCGTTCCCCATCATCTTTCCGCCGGTGGAAATCGATGGCCACCTGTTCGTCGACGGGGCCGCCCGTTCGAATGTGGTCGTCCCGGGGATGGCCGGGACGCGGGCGCTCAATCCTCCGCTGCACGGCCGGGGCACCCTGTACCTGATCGAGAACGGCCGGGTCACGGAGCCGCCCCAGGCCCTGCGCCGGGCCCTTGGCGACGTCGCGGCGAAAACGGTCAGCGTGATGATGGAACAGTCCATGCAGACGGCCCTGATACGGTCCTTCTTCGGGACGAAGATACTCGGCTACGACTACAGGACGGTCGGGATTCCGGACGGCGTCCCGATCGGCAACGACGTACTCGCCTTCGACCCGACCCAGATGCGCGCGGCGTTCGACGCGGGGCGCGCGCTCGCCCTGGAGCCCGATCCGTGGCAGCAACGCCCCGTCCAACGACGGCGATATTCCCGCCTGGGCCCTGGAGGTGATGACGGCGCGGTAGCGCGATATCCGATCGCGTGGACTCATGCGCTCGGATTTACTTGCTCTAGAAATCTATAAGTTAGAGCACGCGGGAAAGCTGCAATGCCATGACCCCACAGCCCTGGCGCTGTTGGGACACCTCCTCTTTACCCCTTCGACTCTCGGCGGCCTTGACCTAACGGCGCCGCCCTTGCCGCCAGTCCCACGGCGCGACGAAGTCTCCGTTCCAGATGCCGCGGTTGAGGGTCGAGGCGGCGATCTCCCGAAGGATGTAGTCGCTCGAATACTGTCGATAGGCGAGTGCCCACCCCTCGCTGACCATCCAACCGTTCAAGTTCTCGCCATCGGACCGACAGACGGCAATGATCCGGTTGTAACGATCACGGCCCCTGGCTTCACACCGGACGATGCCGTTGCTGATCTTTTTGACAAGAGCTTGCCTCGCCCGCTGCCCGCATTGGTACAGGCCGCCCGAATCCCGGCATGTTTGATCGCTCTCGGGCGCGTCGATGCCGTGAAGACGGATGCGATGGCCATGGATATCGAGCGTGTCGCCGTCGACGACGTACGCCGAGCCGGTGATTTCATTGGTGTATTGGGGCGTGTGCCGAGGCGCGGTTTTGGTCGCATCCATTCGAGCACCCGCCTTGTCATCGATTTCGAGCCCCCCTATTACGACGAGAATCGCGATAGCGACCGGTGGGAGGCAACTTTGCCATGGAAATCCGTCTATTCCACGTTCGCCATTTCCAGCACGCCTTACGCCATTGCCATTCCCAGCGGCGATACTGAACGCACAATTTCACATCGTGGCCCTTGTCGCGGTTGCTCCGAAATGGGCGTCATTTGGCCACGAAAACCGTTAACGGATCGCTAAGGCCGTCTCCGTGGCAGTGGTTGGGACAGGTAGGGCAATGCCCCGGGGAGCACGGGGTCGTTGATCGACAACGCGACCCCGTTGGCCCGCCGATCGGTGGGCGGACCGCCATATTCCAAGCTCGCCGAGGTGCCTTCAGTTGGTCTTTCCGCCGTGCTGTAATGCGATCGCGGCCTGCACCGCCCGCGCGACCACGCCGTAGATGTGGAAGTCCGGGGTGAGAAAGCAGGTTCCCTGGACCAGAGGTGTGACTCCCTCGTCCAGTTTGGCGCGCCCGCTCGCCGTATCCTCGAATGTCATGCCGTAGCGCTGGCCGGCCCGAACGGCAAAATCAAACTCCAGCGCATCCTGCTGCTCGTCCGTCAACTGTCCGAACTGCCGGCACGTCAAGAAAGATCCAGTCTCAAAGGGTATCGGTGTTGCGGTCGGAACCCGCGGCGCCGACGCTTTTGTGGCGGCACGAAAGGCCGTGGCCGTGACGTTGTGCAAATATGCACTCGGATAAACCGTGCACGCGGCACGAATCAAGGTTCCCAATTGGCTGTCCAATGCGCCGCCCTCGACATATGGGACGCCGTAGAAGTTGCTGGCGCGCTCGACGAGCGCGACGGCCAGTGCGACGCGCTTCTCGCGCGGCATCGCCTGCGCGTCAAGGCACGTCACGAAAGCAGCGTCCTCGAAGCTCGTCCCAAGGTCTTGGGCAAAAACAGGTGCGCTCGCCAGAGCAAGCGGGAAAATGGCAACTGCCAGGATGCGTTTCATGAGAGGCCCCTCCCAAATGGATGATATTTTTCCGGGCTGAAAGTCATTCGTTCCGATAAGGAACTGCTCCAGCGTTCACTTGCCTATGGCGGAACCACCAAGATAGCCGGCCGCTCCTCCAATCAGCCCCGCGCCGACGGTCGTCGCTACTCCGCCTCCGGCAACCATGGAGATGCCCGATCCGAGCGCGGCGCCGGTCATTGCGCCCTTTTGGCCACTCGTCATGCCCTCACAGGCCGCGAGAGAGCCGACCAGCAGCAGCACGGTCGCAACCGCATAGAAGTGGTTGACGCCTAACCTTTGGATAGTTTTTGTCGTCATGAATCTTCTCCTAGAATGCAAGCCGCCGACTACGATACGCGCCGAAAATTGCGGCAAAGGGCGGCGAGCAACCGTTGATCGATGCTCGAGGCACTGATTGTAGCGCGAATTAGTGCGATGCACAAAGAAGCTATAAGGTGACGGCGATTCCTGTGGATACCAAACTCGTAGCAGAGCGGCCGGCACCGCCTCTCGGGAAAATCCTCTCATTCTTTCAGGAGGGTGCTCAGCTGCATTCCGAAAATGGAGCCGAGCGCACGCCCTGGAAGGCTGATTTTCGGACAACAACAGAAGAGGCAGCGAGAGAGCCTGGCCGTTACAGCGACGTCGCCGCCCGCGCCGCCTGGTCGTAGAGGCCGGAGAGGGCGCGGAGGAGGGCGGCGAGATCGCTGATCTCGTTGTCGGCCTGGCCGAGGAAGTTGAAGGATCCGATCAGGCACTTCTCGCGGATCTCGCGGTACCTGGCGCAGGCGTCGCGGCCGGCGGGCGTGATGGAGAACAGGTTCTCCTTGCGCTTGCGCTGGCTGTCCACCAGGCCGAGGTTGGCCAGTTTCTTGAGCGCGTAGGTGACCGTGTGGGTGTCCTCCACGTTCAGCACCAGGCAGATGTCCGCGAGCTTCTTGGCGCGGGCCCGGTGGTTGACCGTGTGCAGCACCAGGATGTCGAGCGGGCTCAGGTCGGGAATGCCGGTGGCCGCCATGCACCGGACCATCCAGCGGTGGAAGGCGTTGTTGGCGATGATCAGGCCGAACTCGAGCTCGCTGAGCTCGGCCGCCCGCTCCGAAACCAGGTGGGCCGACGATACGATGGGGCCGAGGCCGCCGCTGGCTTCGGCGCCAGGGGCGGCGGGTTCGCGGACCGTGTTATCGGGTTTTGCTTTGGTCATATCGACTATCACTCTCAGGAAACATCAGTTCGCCATCCGCTCGGGCAGCCACGTGGCGAGTTCGGGAAAGGCCACCACCAGCACCACCGCCGCGACCAGAAGCAGGAAGAACGGCAACGCGCAGCGGGCCACATAGAGGATGTTCTTGCCCGTCAGCGCCTGCAGCACGAACAGGTTGAAGCCCACCGGCGGGGTGATCTGGGACATCTCGACGACGATGACGATGTAGATGCCGAACCAGATGAGGTCGAGCCCGGCCGCCTCGACCATGGGCAGGATCACCGAGGTGGTCAGCACCACCACCGAGATGCCGTCGAGGAAACACCCCAGCACCATGAAGAACAGGGTGAGGGCGAACAGCAGCATGTAGGGCGAGAGTTGCATGGCGCCGATCCACTCGGCGAGATGCCGCGGGATCCCGGTAAAGCCCATGGCCACCGTCAGGAACGCGGCGCCGGCGAGGATGAAGGCGATCATGCACGATGTCTTGGTGGCGCCCATCAGCGCGTCGACGAAGGTCTCGCGGCTCATGGAGCCCGTCACCCACGACAGGAACAGCGCCAGCACCACGCCGACGGCGGCGGCCTCGGTGGGCGAGGCGAACCCGGTGTAGATGGTGCCGATGACGCCGGCGATCAGCAGCACGACGGGGATCAGGCTGCGCGCCGCGTGGATGCGCTCCATCAATGTCATGGCGATGTCGATGGGCGGCACCTTGTCGCGGTTGAGAAGGGACCAGGCCACCACGTAGCCCATGAACATGATCACCAGCATGATCCCCGGGATCACGCCGGCGATGAAAAGCCTGGCGATGGACTGATCGGTGCCGACGCCGTAGACGATGAGGATGATCGACGGCGGGATCAGCAGCCCGAGCGTGCCCGAGCCCGCCAGCGTTCCGATCATCAGCTTTTCGTCGTAGCCGCGCTTGCTCAGTTCCGGGATCGCCATCTTTCCGATGGTGGCGGCGGTCGCCGCCGACGAGCCGGACACCGCCGCGAAGATGCCGCACCCGAGGATGTTCACGTGCATGAGCCGACCCGGAAGCCGCGTGATCCAGGGGGCGAGACCGTTGAACATGTCCTCGGAGAGGCGGGAGCGGAACAGGATCTCCCCCATCCAGATGAACATGGGCAGGGCGGCCAGTTCCCAGGAGTTGCTGGAGCCCCAGACGGTGGTCGACATGATCGGGCCGACGGGCGCCGAGGTGAACAGGCCGATGGCGATCAGGGCCACCCCGAACAGCGACAGCGCCACCCAGACGCCGCTGCCGAGAAAGGCGAACAGGGCAATGACCAGCGTGAGACCAAGTACGACCAGATCCATAACCGCCTCCCATGCTTAGCGACGGGCCGTTCCGGCCCATGGTTCGTGACGGACCGTTCCGCCCGCTATTCGTTCAGCAGACCCTCTCCGACGCCTTCATAGGACGGCTTTTTCCCGCGCAGGACGCGCACGAGGTCGTCCACCAGGGCGATGGTGAGGACGATCAGGCCGAGCGCCATGAAGCTTTGGGGGATCCAGAGGGGAACCGGGATCATTCCGTACGACACCTCGCCGTACTCCACGCTGTCGGCGACGAGCAGGATGGTGTGCCAGGTGAAGAAACCGGTCAGGGCAACGGCAAAGGCCAGGCACCAGACTTCCAGCCAGTGGCGGGGCCGCCCGGAGAAGCGGGTGACGAGCAGCGAAACCCGGATGTGACCGTCCGCCCGGAACGTGTAGGCGAGCGCCAGGAAGGACGCCGCCGCGAGGAAAAAGCCCGAGAATTCGGCGGCCGACGGGACCAGGAGGCCGATGCGTTCCCCGGTGATCAGGGTGGCGATCCCGTCGACGATCCGCCCGCCGACCTGCGCCACGACGACCAGGCATATGGCGAGGAGGCAGAGCGCGGCGGCGGCGCCGCTGACGCGATAGAGGCGGTCGAGAACGGTACGCATGGACTCCTCCCATCGAGGCGGGGGCCGGCGGTGTCCGCCGCCGGCCCCGTTGCCCGTTGTTACTTCTTGTATTCGGACAGGATGCCTTGACCCTCGGCACCGGCCCGTTCGGCCCATTCGCCGGCCATGGTGCCGCCGATGGCGGTCAGCTCCTCGGTGAGCGTGGCGCTGGGGGTGACGATGGTCATGCCGTTTTCCTTCATGACGGCGATCTTCTCATCGGTTTCCGCCTTGCTGGCGGCCCAGCCACGCTCTTCCGCCTTGGCGGCGGCGGCGAGGACCGCGTCCCGGGTCTTTTCGTCCAGTCCATCGAAGGCCTTCTTGTTGACGATCACCATGTTCTTCGGCAGCCAGGCCTGGGTGTCATGGAAATAGGTCACGTAGTCCCAAGCCTTGGTGTTGGCTCCGGTCGACGGCGAGGTGATCATGGCGTCCACCCGGCCGGTGGTGAAGGCGGTGGGAATATCCGGGACTTCCACCTGCGTCGGCACGGCGCCGGTGAGTTCGGCGAACCGCTCGCCGGCGGTGTTGTAGGCGCGGATCTTGGTTCCCTTGAGGTCGGCGATGGACGTCACTTCCTGCTTGGCATAAAGGCCCTGGGGCGGCCACGGCACCGCGAACAGAAGCTTGAGGCCCTCCTTGTCGAGCTTTTCCTCGATCACCGGACGGCTCGCCGCCCAGAGCTTCGCCGCCTGATCGTAGCTGGTCGCCAGGAACGGCACCGCATCCACCTCGAACACCGGGTCTTCGTTGCCGAGCCGCGAGATCAGGACCTCGCCGATGGGGACCAGGCCGCGGCGGACCGTGTTCTTGATTTCCGGATGCTTGATCAGCGAGCCGGCGCTGTGCACGGTGATTTCCAACTCGCCGCCCGTGGCCGTCTTCACGTCTTCGGCGAATTCCATGATGTTGACGGTGTGAAAGCTGTTGTCGCCGTAGGGCGTCGGCATGTCCCATTTTTCGGCCGCCGCCGCGGGCCAGGCCAATCCAAGGGCGATCGCCCCGGCGGTGAACGCTTTTCCCATATGACTCATCGTGCTCTCCCTTTCCCGGCGGGGCCGGTCTCGCCCGGACTCCCGTCACTCTGTTTCAAGTCACTTTATTCTACAAAACGGCGCCACGATGTCAATAAAATATTGACAAAATATCGATAAAATATCAAATATTGTTTCAATAATTATATTCGCGCCGGGAGGACGGGAGCCATGAGCAACGACGAGAGCCAGGGACGGATCCAGGGCGGGCGCTGGCAGTTCTGGATCGATCGCGGCGGAACCTTCACCGACGTGGTCGGCAAGCGGCCCGACGGCCATCTTGTCACCCACAAGCTGCTGTCGGAGAACCCGGAGCGGTACGAGGACGCCGCGCTCCAGGGGATCCGCGACCTGCTTGGGATCGGCGGCGGCCAGCCCATCGCGGCGGACGCGGTGGAGGCGGTCAAGATGGGCACGACGGTGGCCACCAACGCGCTTCTGGAGCGCAAGGGCGACCGCACGGTGCTGCTGATCACCCGCGGTTTCGCCGACGCCTTGCGGATCGCCTATCAGAACCGGCCGCGCATCTTCGATCGCCACGTGGTGCTGCCCGAGCTGGTCTACGAGCGGGTGATCGAGGTGGACGAGCGCGTGGGCGCGCGCGGCGACGTGATCGAGCCCCTCGACCCGGAAAGCGCCCGGGCGCCGCTGCGGGCCGCCTTCGAGGACGGGTTCCGCTCGGCCGCCATCGTGTTCATGCACGGCTACCGCTATCCCGCCCACGAGGAGCGGATGGGCGAGCTGGCCCGCGAGATGGGCTTCACCCAGGTCTCCATGAGCCACGCGGTCAGCCCGCTCATCAAGCTGGTGAGCCGGGGCGACACCACCGTGGTGGACGCCTACCTGTCGCCCATCCTGCGCCGCTACATCGACCGGGTTGCCGGCCAGCTCGGAGGCACGCGGCTGCTGTTCATGCAGTCGAGCGGCGGCCTGACCGACGCCGAACTGTTCCAGGGCAAGGACAGCATCCTGTCGGGGCCGGCCGGCGGCATCGTCGGCGCGGTCAAGACCACGGAGATGGCCGGCTTTCCCAAGATGATCGGCTTCGACATGGGCGGCACCTCCACCGACGTGTCGCACTACGACGGCGAATACGAGCGCGCCTTCGAAACCCAGGTGGCCGGCGTGCGCATGCGGGCGCCGATGATGCTCATCCACACGGTCGCGGCGGGCGGCGGATCGATCCTGGCGTTCGACGGGTCGCGCTACCGGGTGGGCCCGGAATCGGCGGGCGCCAATCCCGGCCCGGCCGCCTACCGGCGCGGCGGCCCGCTGACCGTGACCGACTGCAACGTCATGCTCGGCAAGCTCCATCCGGAGTTCTTCCCGAAGGTGTTCGGACCCGATGGCGACGAGCCGCTCGACGTGGACGCGGTGACGGCGAAATTCGAAAGCCTCTCGGCCGCCATCCACGAGGCCACCGGCGATACCCGCACCCCCATCGAGGTCGCCGACGGGTTCCTGAAGATCGCCGTGGTCAACATGGCCAACGCCATCAAGGAGATTTCCATCCAGCGCGGCTACGACGTCAGCGGCTACACGCTCTGCTGCTTCGGCGGCGCCGGCGGCCAGCACGCCTGCCTGGTGGCCGACGCGCTCGGCATGACCCGGGTGTTCATTCACCCGTTCGCCGGGGTGCTGTCCGCCTATGGCATGGGGCTCGCCGACCTCAACACCATGCGCCAGCGGTCGGTGGAAGCGCCCCTGGACGACGCCCGCGTCGAGAGGCTCGAGGCGCTGCTGGCCGAGATGGAGGCGGACGGACGCGCCGAAATGCATGCCCAGGGCGTCGAAGACGGCGCCATCGGGGTGCTGCGCAAGGTCCTCGTCAAGTACGAGGACACGGACTCGGCGCTGGTGGTGGATTTCGCCGACCGCGCCGGCATCGTCGCCGGCTTCGAGGCCGCCCACCAGCAGCGCTACGGTTTCGTGGTTCCCGACAAGGCGTTCATCGTCGATTCCGCGTCGGTGGAGGTGATCGGCGAGACCGAACCGGTGAACATCTCCGTCGCCGGCCAGGCGCCGCGCGCCGAGGCGCTGGCGCCGGCGGGGCACGTGACCATGTATTCCGGCGGCGCCCAGGGGCCAACGCCCGTCTACCGCCGCGAAAACCTCCGGCACGGCGACGCGGTGGACGGTCCGGCGGTCATCGTCGAGCCCACCGGCACCAACGTGGTGGAGGCCGGCTGGCGGGCCGAGCTCAACGAGCGCGGCGATCTGATCCTGAGCCGCGTGGTGCCGCTGGAGCGCAGCTTCGCGGTCGGCACCGCCGTCGACCCGGTGATGCTGGAGATCTTCAACAACCTGTTCATGTCCATCGCCGAGCAGATGGGCTCGACGCTCGAGAACACCAGCTACTCGGTGAACATGAAGGAACGGCTCGATTTCTCCTGCGCGGTGTTCGACGCCGGCGGCAAACTCGTGGCCAACGCGCCGCACGTGCCCGTCCACCTGGGTTCCATGAGCGAGAGCGTCCAGGTGGTCATCCGCGAGCACGCGCCCACTTTGCGGCCCGGCGACGTGTTCGTGCTCAACGCGCCCTACAACGGCGGCACCCACCTGCCCGATATCACGGTGGTGACGCCGGCGTTCGACGGCGACACGGGCGAGGTGCTGTTCTACGTGGCGTCGCGGGGGCACCACGCCGACGTGGGCGGGATCACGCCGGGCTCCATGCCGCCCAACAGCCGGACGGTGGACGAGGAGGGCGTCCTGTTCGACAACGTCAAGCTGGTGGACCGGGGGACGTTCCGGGAGGACGCGGTTCGCCGCATTCTCGGCTCGGGCACGTGGCCGGCGCGGCATCCCGACCAGAACGTCGCCGACCTCAAGGCCCAGATCGCCGCCAACGCCAAGGGCGTCCAGGAACTCAAGCGGATGGTGGACCAGTTCGGCCTCGACGTGGTGCGGGCCTACATGGGCCACGTGCAGGACAACGCCGAGGAGGCGGTGCGCCGCGTGCTCGACGTGCTCAAGGACGGCGAGATGGCCCTCGCCGTGGACGACGGCAGCGAGATCCGGGTCCGGATTTCCATCGACCACGAACGCCGCGACGCCACCATCGACTTCACCGGCACCTCGCCGCAGCGGCCCAACAACTTCAACGCGCCCCGGTCCATCTGCCGGGCGGCGGTGCTCTACGTGTTCCGGACGCTGGTGGACGGCGACATTCCCATGAACGAGGGGTGCCTCAAGCCGCTCAACATCGTCATCCCCGATGGCTGCATGCTCAATCCCGTCTATCCCGCCGCCGTGGTTGCCGGTAACGTGGAGACGTCGCAGTGGGTGACCAACGCGCTCTACGGCGCGCTCGGGGTCATGGCGGCGGCGCAGGGCACCATGAACAACTTCACCTTCGGCAACGCCAGCCATCAGTACTACGAAACCATCGCGGGCGGCTCCGGCGCGGGCCCCGGGCACGACGGCACCTCGGCGATCCAGACCCACATGACCAACTCGCGGCTCACCGACCCGGAGGTGCTGGAATGGCGGTTCCCGGTGCTGGTGGACGCCTTCGGCATCCGCCGCGGCTCGGGCGGCGACGGACGCCACCGGGGCGGCGACGGAGTGGTCCGCCGGATCAAGTTCCTGGAGCCCATGGACGCGTCGATCCTGTCGTCGCACCGCTCCGTGGCGCCCTTCGGTCTCGCCGGCGGGGAGCCGGGAACACCGGGACACAACTGGGTCGAGCGCGCCGACGGAACCCGCCAGGAACTGTCGGCGACGGAAACGGTTGCCATGAACCCCGGCGACGTCTTCGTCATCGAAACGCCGGGCGGCGGCGGCTACGGAACGCCGGAAAGTTAAAAACGCGCGGAGACGCTGAGGGATCCGAAGCGGTCGGGTTTGTCCTGGCCCTGGAACTGGCGGGTGCGCCAGACGTGGGTGAGGGCGAGGCGGGCTCCGCCGACGACGATGGCGAGGCCGGCCGTGGCGCTGCCCACCAGCAGTTCCTTGTCGACGCTGTGGCTGTCCGAGAAGGTGTTGCCGTCGAGGAAAATGTCTCGCGCGACGAAGGTGCCGCCGAACCCGCCGAACACGTACCAGGCATAGCCCGCCGGCACCCGGTCGATGTAGGACACGCCGGACAGGTTGGCCTGGATCAGCGGCGGCCCGTAGTCCACGGCAAGGCCCTGTCCGAACCGGAGGATGGCGCCGACGCTCGCCGACGTGTTGACGTTGCCGACAATGGCGCCGGCGATAGGGATCACGTCGGCCTCGACATTCAGCTCCTCGATCCGGTGAGCCGGCGACCGCCAGTGGCGTTCGAGGGCGAGGATGATCCCGGGCTCGTTATTGAGCTGATTGTCCCAGCCCTTGGGGTCCGGCGAGTCGGTATACTGATGCACGAATTTCTGGGTCTGCTCGGCCAGGGACATGGGCCCGACGACCCCGACATCGAGCTGCAAGGTGTCCAGGGTATCGAAGTCGAGCGACAGCAGCTCCTGGCCGGCCTCGGCATGCAGCGACACCCCGACGTAGAGCCAGCCGGCGTAGGGGCGATCGTCGTGGATTAGCTCACTCTTCGACAGATCCTCCGGGGTGAAGATGCTCTGTCCCATGTGGACCCCGAGGCGCGCGTCGGCGCCGGTGTCGAAGGGGTACATCCATTCCAGCGCCTCGCTCATCCATGGAAGCTGCTCGCGGAGCCGGGGGGAGGTCCAGGCGATTCGGACACCGCTGGTGTAGTTCCGGTCGGCGTTGGCGATCAGGTCGTTCTCGATCTGGAAGGTGAAGGTCCCGATTGCCGGGGAAGGGGACTCGCCCGACTGGCCGAGCGCGGCGGACGGATCGACGATCCACGAGCCCGTCGACGCCACAAGCGCCGCCGCCGCGAGACGCGATCGGAGCCGGTTGCCGAGGCGCATGGCGACGAGCGGCGCCCGCGGCTTTGCCTAGCGTTGGCCGAGCGGCACGTAGGCGCGGATGGGAGCGCCGGTGTAGCGCTGGCGCGGCCGGTCGATCCGCTGGCCCGGCGCCTCGATCATCTCGCGCCATTGCGAGACCCAGCCGACGGTGCGTCCCAGCGCGAACAGCGGCGGGAACATGGAGGTGGGGAAGCCCATGGCCCGCAGCATGATGCCCGAATAGAAGTCCACGTTGGGGAACAGCTTGCGCTCGACGAAGTATTCGTCCTCGAGCGCGATCCGCTCCAGTTCCATGGCCAGCGCGAACAGGGGCTCGTCCCGCTTTTCCATCTCGTCCAGCACCTCGTGACAGGAGTCGCGCAGCACCCGCGCCCGGGGGTCGTAGTTCTTGTAGACGCGGTGGCCGAAGCCCATCAGCCGAAACGGGTCGTTCTTGTCCTTGGCGCGCTTGATGAACTTGGGAATATCCGCGCGGGTGCCCATTTTCTCCAGCATCATGAGCACCGCCTCGTTGGCGCCGCCATGAGCGGGACCCCAGAGGCTGGCGATACCGGCGGCGACGCAGGCGTAGGGGTTGGCCTGGCTCGATCCCGCGATGCGCACGGTGGCCGCCGACGCGTTCTGCTCGTGGTCGGCGTGAAGCACCAGGAAGCGGTTCATGGCCCGCTGCTGCACCGGCGTTACCTGCATCCGCTCGGTGGGAACGGAGAAGCACATGTGCAGGAAGTTGGCGGCGTAATCCATGTCGTTCTGGGGATACACGAACGGCTGACCGATGGAATAGTTGAACGCCATGGCGCAGATGGTGGACATCTTGGCGATGATCCGGTGGGTGGCCAGGTCGCGGGCCTCCGGATCGGTGACGTCCATCTCTTCGTGATAGAACGCGCTCAGCGCCCCCACGGTCCCCACCATCACCGCCATGGGATGGGCGTCCCGGCGGTACCCGTTGAGGAAGGTCTTCAGTTTCTCGTGGACCATGGTGTGGTGGGTGATGCTGTGTTCGAAACTGGCGAGCTGGGTGGCGTCGGGCAGGGCACCGTAGAGTAGCAGGTAGCAGACCTCGATGAACGACGCCTTGGCCGCCAGCTCCTCGATGGGGTAACCGCGGTGCAGCAGGATGCCCCGGTCGCCGTCGATGTAGGTGATGGTGGAATCGCAACTCGCCGTGGACATGAATCCCGGGTCGTAGGTGAAATAGCCGGTGTCCCGGAACAATTTCTGAACATCGACGACCTTGGGGCCATGGGTGCCGCGCAGCACCGGCAGATCGACCGTCCGCCCGTCGGGCAGCGTCAACGTCGCTTTTTCGCCCTCGACGGGTTGGAGGGTTTCCAGATCGGGAAGGACGTAATCCATCAACAAGGCTCCTGTGAGCGAAAGACGTTTCTTGAGACCGGCTCGGGCCGGTTCACCATACCGGCCCCTATCATGCTGGCCACGGGGCGCGGGTCAAGGGCGGGGGCGAACCGATTGTCATGTCGCCAGCGCCATGTCCCAGAACGTGGCCTCGATCTTGTGGCCGTCGGGATCGCGGATGAAGCCGCCGTAGTAGGCCGGGCCGTAGTCGGGACGGGAGCCGGGAGCGCCGTCGTCGGCGCCGCCGGCCGCCAGGGCCTCGCGATGGAAGGCGTCCACCGCCTCCCTCGACGGCGCGATGAAGCCGACGTGGGCGCCGTTACCGACCGTCGCCGGCTTGCCGTCCAGCGGCGTTTGCACCCAGAACTCGGGAAACCGTTTTCCGTAGGCCACGGCGCCCGGAAAATCCTCGACCTTGCGGCACCCGAGGGTCGACATGACCCGGTCATAGAACGCCACGGCGCGCTCGAAATCGTTGGTGCCGATGGAGACATGCGAAAGAATGCTGGGAATATCGTCGCTCACGGATCCTCTCTCCTCCACCGTTTCGCTTATTATACAAGGCTGGCGCGGCATATCCAGGGCATGTGGAACCCACCTGCCCGGTAGACGCCCGCCGCCAATACGGATATAGGCACGGTCGCGGACGTTACACCAACGCCAAGGACGAATAAGAGGGGCACTTGCCATGGCGGAGATCACGAGCACGCGCGGTGCGTCGCGCCCGGTCGCCCTGATCACGGGGGGCATCCGCGGGATCGGACTGGCGATCGCGGAGAAGTTCGGCGCCGGCGGATACGATCTGATCCTCACCGGCAAGACGTCCGAGGCCGATCTGCCGGCGTTGCCGTTCGCGGACGGCGCGTTCCGCTACATCGCCGCCGACCTCTCCGACCCCGGCGAGACCGAGGCGCTGGCGGCGGGGATCCGCGCGCTGCCCAGGCTCGACGCGTGCGTCAACAACGCTGGGATCAACATCATCAAGCCCATCGACGAGGCGACTCCGGCCGAGTACGACGCCGTGCAGAATGTCAACCTGCGGGCGCCCTATCTCATCACCCAGGCGGCCGCGACGCCCATGAGGGCGGCCGGCGGCGGCAAGATCGTCAATATCGGGTCCATCTGGAGCGTGATCACCAAGAAGGGGCGGACCATGTACTGCACGGCCAAGTCGGGCATTGCCGGCCTGACCCGCTCGGCGGCGACGGACCTGGCGGCCGACAACATTCAGGTGAACTGCGTCTCCCCCGGGTTCGTGCTGACCGACCTGACCCGCCGCAGCCTGTCGGACCAGGAAATGCGCGACCTGGCGGCGCAGGTTCCCATGCGACGCATGGCCGACCCGGGCGAGATCGCCGAGGTGGTGTTTTTTCTGGCCAGCCCGGCCAACAGCTACATGACCGGCCAGAACATCGTGGTCGACGGAGGCTTTACCCATGTCTGAGACATTTGGCATTCAAAGCTACCGTGGCGAGTACCACGTCCACTTCACCGGCGACATCGCCAAGGTGCTGGACGAGCAGGTGGCGCCGGCGGATCTCTGTGGTCATGGATCGCGTCGTTCACGAGCTCTATCCGGCGCTGTCGGAGGCGTTGAGCGGCCGGACGGTGATGCTGATGGACGCCACCGAGGAGGCCAAGTCCTTCGACCAGGTGGCGCCGCTGATCCAGACCATGATCGATCGCAACATGGGCAAGGGCTCGCGCCTGATCGCCGTCGGCGGCGGCGTGGTGCAGGATCTCGTGTCCTTCACCGCGTCCATCTTCAAGCGCGGCTCGGACTGGGTGTTCGTGCCCACGACCCTGCTGGCCCAGTGCGACAGTTGCATCGGCAGCAAGACCTCCATCAATTTCCGCGAAACCAAGAACCAGCTCGGATCGTTCCACGCGGCGCGCGCCATCTATATCGACACGCGGTTTCTCAAGACCCTTCCGGCCATCGAGCTGCGCGCCGGCCTCGGCGAGATGTTCCACTATTTCCTGGTCTCGGGCGACGAGGACTACCGCTGGGCGGCCGCGCGGGTCGCGAACGCGCTGAGGGACGACGCCATCCTCCACGCCTTCATTTCGCGCAGCCTGTCCATCAAGAAGGCGATGATCGAGCGCGACGAATTCGACGCCGGCCCGCGCAACGTGTTCAACTACGGCCACACCTTCGGCCACGCCCTGGAAGTGGCCACCCACTACGCCGTTCCCCATGGCATCGCCGTGGCCATCGGCATGGAGCTCGCCAACCGGGTATCGGTGCGCATGGGCCTGCTGGATGAAGCCGTCCGGCGCGACGTGCATGGCGCGCTCCGCCATATCTGGTCCCCCGACGACTGCCCGGCGGTGGAAACGGCGGCCTACTGGGGCGCGATCCGTCAGGACAAGAAGAACATCGGCAACCAGATCAACGTGATCCTGACGCGCGGCATCGGCGACATGTTCAAGACGCCGCTGCCCGACGACGACGCCATGGTCGCGTTCATCGACGGCTATTTCCGGGGACAGGAGTGGCTGAAACCGTGACGACGACCCCGCCAACGATCGAGGAGCACCGGGCATGACCGATTTCGACCTGGCCGCCATCGCCGCGATCGGCGCGCGCGTGGCCCGCGAGGCCGGCGCCAATCTCGTCGACAACCGCCGCAAGCTCGAGACCGCGGTCTCCAACACCGCCTTCGACATCAAGGTTGAAGGCGACCTGCAGACGGAAATGCGCGTGGCGAAAGCGCTCGTGGCGGAGACCGGAATTCCCGTGTTCGGCGAGGAGGCCGGCTGGCACGGCGCCGACGAAAACGCGCCTCCACGCCGTCACTGGGTCATCGACCCGCTCGACGGCACCATGAACTTCAGCCGCCGCGTCCCGTTCTGCGGCGTCTCCATGGCGATCGTCGACGCGGGTCTGCCCATTTTCGGGATCGTCTACGATTTCGATCGCGACGAGCTGTTCATGGGCGGGCGGTCGCTCGGTCTCACGGTCAACGGCGTTCCGGCGCGGGCCACCGGGGTTACAGAGCCGCCGGGCGCGATCCTGGTGACCGGCTTTCCCGCCGCGTTCACGCGCGGCGAGGAGTCCTTCACCGCCTTCGGCCGGTTCCTCGCGCCGTGGCGGAAAGTCCGCATGCTGGGCAGTGCCTCGGTCATGCTGGCCTACGCGGCCGTTGGGCGCGTGGACGTCTATATCGAACACAACGGCCGCTTCTGGGACGTTGCGGGGGGCCTTGCGCTGATGCTGGCGGGCGGCGGCGAGGTGCGGGTGAGCAGCACCGATCTGGACGTGCCCATCACCACCATGGCCGGCCCCGCCGGGTTTCAGTGGCCCGAGGCGGCGTACATGGGCGCCGATCCGTGCCTCCTATCGCCAGCTCGCATGGTGAACGGGCCGGGCCCGTCCGTATTCTGGCACGGCAATTGCCGATCTTCCCGGAGAGCGAAATCCGCTCTGAGTTTCCAAGCGAGCCGGGGAGCAACCTTGGCCGCGCGCCAACGGGATCGTCCGATGCCGCGCTATCCCAACGCCATGGCGGGGTCGACGATCTGGTCCTCGTTGCGGAAGCGGCAATCCGCTCGCGGGCACATGCGGCAACTGGGCCCGACGGGAATCGCCGCCGGCGTCGACGATAGATCCAACCCGTCCGCGTAGACGGTCCGGCCGGCGTTCCGCGCGTCGCACGTCAACATGATGGAGTGCAGGAACGGCGCCTCATGGAACGAGACGGGTTGCTTTGTCACCGCCTGGGCGATCATCAGGTAGCGGGCTCCATTCGGGAACTCCACCAGCCGGCGAATGGTCCGGCCGGGCGTCCGGCGGGAATTGAAGATGGCCCACAAGGGACAGGCATGTCCGCCGCGCGGCAACAGGGGCAGGCCAGGGATCGAGAACCGTTTGGACGTGAATCCGGCCGGGTCGGAACGAAGGAACGCAAACGGCACCCCCGGCTGATCCGGATTTCGCAGGCTTACCAGCCGGTGGCAGGTTTGCTCGAAGCTGGTGTCGTAGCGGTGGCACAGAACGTCCACGTCGTGGCGGCACTCGGCGGCCGCCCGCAGGAACGCCTCATAGGGAAAAACGATGACGCCCGCGACATAGGAGGAAAGCGCGCGCCGGGCCCGGTCCCGGGCCGTGTCGCTGGTCAGGAGCGGGTCTTGCAGAAACGTCTCGATGGCGTCGGCGGCCTCCACCCGCGCGATCTGGCGGGCCAACTGGAAGCGGCGCGTGGATCTCGGGGCATTGGACAGGAAGGTGAGTTGGTTGGCCTCCGCGTCGAACCGCGCCAGATTGCGAAAGCGGCCCGGGCGGGGGCTCTCCGGAGCCAGCCGCGCGACGGTCGTCCCATGCCGTGCGCGCAGATAGGCGGCGAGGGAAGCCTCGTCGGCTCCACCGTATTCCGCGACCCTTTGCCGGATTTCATCGCCGGCCCGTTCGAGCGCCGGGAACCAGGCACTGTGCTGCAGCATGAAATCGTCGACTTCGTCGGCGGGGGCCGCCGACTGGAATATGCTGGCGGACTGGTCGAACAGGCTCGCGAGCAACGGCGTGGTTTCCGACAGCCGGTCGCTTTCCGTGGCGATGATGTCCTGGAAACGCCGGCGCTGGAGGTCGTCCATGTCCGGCACGTCGTTGAGGATTTCAAGGGACGAGCGGATGGCCGTCACGTGGCTCAGCAATCTATGGATGGTGTCGCCCAGCACCGGATCCTGGTTCAGCCGGTCCGACAGGGCGCCGGCGATCGCCGTCTGATCGCGCCACGCCCGGTACAGGGTCAGCAGCGCGCGGGTCCAGCCGGGGTGGCGCCCCACCAAATCGGGCGCGAGGTCCGGCGACAGGTCAATGTGCCGAAGCAGCGGTTCGAACGCCACCTCCCTCAGATCCGCGATCATGCGCCGCTCGGCGCGGCCGGTCAGGGCATGCTTGTCGACATTGAGCGCGGCGGCGATTTTCTGAAGGAGCGCGCCGCTGATCTGGCGTTTGTTCGCCTCGATCAGGTTGAGATAGGAGGGCGAGATTTCCACGCGGCTGGCGAGTTCCGCCTGAGTCAGACCGAGTGCCTTTCGCTCCGCGCGGATGCGAAATCCAATGGGCGCCCGATCCATCGTCCTCTCCCGGCAATCCATCCCGACCTGTCAATTATTTACACATCCGCAAAAATGTTTCAACAATAATTTACAAAAAAATCTTTCTATTTCAGCTAGTTATTGCAATCCTTACAGGGACGCTTTACGATCATCGTTAATAGGAGATCTTCCGACGCGGGGTCGGGTAGACAAGCCGAATAGAACACATCAACGGGAGGCCTGAAATGGCAACTTTGCTCAAGAATAAGACTTTGCTGATTTTGCCGGTTGCTTTCGCGATCCTGATTGCGATCGGAATTCTGACAACCTAACCGTCTGGATGCGTGGGACCCGCGGCCGGCGGCCACGATCCAGAGCCGCCAGCCGAACGGGTCCTGGCCCTCTCTTGGGGGCCGGACCCGATGCCAGCCGCGACGAGCGGTTCAGGCGTTCGAGGCGGACCAAACGCCCAAGCGTCGCCCCAAATTTCCGCAAAAGCTACCTGACCGTCGCCATCGCCGACGCCGATCTGGCGGGCTACGTCTCCTCGTGATCGCCTCACCTCGGATTCCGAAACCGAGGACAACGGCCCTTCGCAACAATCACCCTGCTCGAAAAACTGCCTGGCGTCGGTTCGCCGCCTCCGGGCCAAGACCGCCGCGCCACGCATGGACGCGTCGGCGCACCGACGCGGGGCGTTACTCCGCCGCTTGGTCGAGGCCGGGGGGCTGCCAGCGGAGGATGGGGTTGCGGGCGGCGGTGGTTTCGTCGAGACGGCGCCGGGGCGTGAGGAAGGGCGAGTCGTGGAAGAACTTGGCGTCGCCGGCCTTCGCGCGGGCGGCCAGGGACTTCATGGCGCCGATGAAGGAATCGATGGACGCCTTGCTTTCCGTTTCCGTCGGCTCCACCAGCATGGCGCCGTGGACCACCAGCGGGAAGTACACGGTCATGGGATGGAAGCCCTCGTCCAGCAGCGCCTTGGCCAGGTCCAGGGTGGACACGCCGGTGCCCTTGAGGGCGCGGTCGTCGAACAGCACCTCGTGCATGCACGGCGCCGGGAAGGCGGGGCTGAAGGTGTCCTTGAGCGCCGCCAGGATGTAGTTGGCGGACAGAACGGCGTCGCCGGAGACGTCGCGGAGGCCGTCGCTGCCGAGGCTCATCATGTACGACAGGGCGCGGACGAACATGCCGAACTGGCCGTGGAAGCCCTTGATGCGGCCGAAGGGTTTTGCGTCCGAATCCCCGCCGTGTTCCACCAGGGTGAATCCGTCGGGGCCGTGCACGATGTAGGGCACCGGCGCGAAGGGCGCGAGGGCCTCGGACAGCACCACCGGACCGCTGCCCGGTCCGCCGCCGCCGTGCGGGGTGGAGAAGGTCTTGTGGAGGTTGAGGTGCATGCAGTCGATGCCGAGATCGCCCGGCCGCACCCGCCCCACCAGGGCGTTGAAGTTGGCGCCGTCGCAGTAGAAGAAGGCGCCGGCCTCGTGCGTGGCCGTGGCGATCTCCCGGACGTCGTTCTCGAACAGGCCGCAGGTGTTGGGATTGGTGACCATGACCGCCGCGACGCCGTCGTCCAGGCGCTCGCGCAGGACGGCCAGGTCCACCCGGCCGCGGTCGTCGGCGGGGATGGACTCGACGGCGTATCCGCACATGGCGGCGGTGGCCGGGTTGGTGCCGTGGGCGGATTCCGGCACGAGGACGCGCTTGCGGGCGTCGCCGCGATCCTCCAGCGCCGCGCGGATGGTCATCAGACCCACCAGCTCGCCGTGGGCGCCGGCCGCCGGCGTCATTGTGACCGCCGGCATGCCGGTCAGTACCTTGAGCCAATGGGCGCAGGTGTCGATGAGTTCCAGCGCGCCCTGCACGGTGGAAACGGGCTGCAGCGGATGCAGGTCGCCCAGGCCCGGCAGGCGGGCGACTTTTTCGTTGAGGCGGGGATTGTGCTTCATGGTGCACGACCCCAGCGGGTAGAAGCCGCCGTCGATGCTGTAATTCTTTTGGCTGAGGCGGAGGTAGTGGCGCACCACCTCCGGTTCGGACAGGCCGGGAAGGCCGATGGGGCCGCGCCGCTCGAGCCCGCCCAGGCGGTTCTCGCATTCCGGCGCGTCGGGCAGATCCACGGCGGTCTTGCCGGGCGAGCCCTGCTCGAAGATCAGAGGCTCTTCCTTGTCCAGGCCCCGGTGGCCGGTGAAGGTGCCTTCCCGATCGATCATGACAATGCCTCCGTGAGCGTCGAAACCAGCGCGTCCATGTCCTCGGCGGTGTTCAGTTCGGTGGCGGCCACCAGCAGCAGATTGGCGAGTTCCGGGTCTCCCGGGTACAGGCGGGAGACGGGAATGCCGCCGAGCACGCCGCTCCCGGCCATGGCGTCCACCACCGGCGCGGCCGGTTTCGGCAGACGCACGGTGAGTTCGTTGAAGAACGTGTCGTTCAGCACCTCCACGCCGGGCACCGACGCCAGCCGGCCGGCGAGTTCGACGGCGGCCGCGTGGTTGAGTTCGGCGAGCCTCACCAGGCCCTGCTCGCCGAGCAGCGTCAGGTGGATGGTGAAGGCGAGGGCGCAGAGGCCCGAGTTGGTGCAGATGTTGCTCGTGGCCTTTTCCCGGCGGATATGCTGCTCGCGGGTGGACAGCGTGAGCACGAAGCCCCGTCTGCCGTCCACGTCGACGGTCTGGCCCGCCAGCCGTCCCGGCATCTGCCGGAGGAAGCTGCCGCGCACCGCCATGAGGCCCACGGTGGGGCCGCCGAAGCTGGCGGCGTTGCCCAGCGACTGGCCCTCGCCGGCGACGATGTCCGCGCCCATCTCGCCCGGCGGCTTCAACAGGCCCAGCGAGACCGCTTCCGTCACCACCACCACCAGCAGCGCGCCGGCGGCGTGGCAGGCGTCGGCGAGCGCCGTGTAGTCCCGCACACGGCCGAAGAAGTCGGGATATTGGACCACCACGCAAGACGTCTTGTCGTCGATCGCCGCGCCCGCGTCCTCCGTTCCGCGCCAGTCGGGGGGCAGTGCGTGGATGTCGAGGTCGGTATACTTGCCGTAGGTGGCGGTGGTTTCGCGGTAATGCGGGTGCAGCCCGCCGGAGATCACCGCGCGCCGGCGCTTGCGGGTGCGGGTGGCCATCATCACCGCCTCCGCGCACGCGGTGGCGCCGTCGTACATGGAGGCGTTGGCCACGTCCATGCCGGTCAGCAGCGCCACCTGGGTCTGGAATTCGAACAGGTACTGCAACGTGCCCTGCGCCACCTCCGGCTGATAGGGGGTGTAGGCGGTGAGGAACTCGCCCCGCTGGATCAGGTGATCCACCGTCGCCGGAATGTGATGCCGATAGGCGCCGCCGCCGAGGAACGACGGCGCGGACGCCGGGCTGACGTTGGCGGCCGCGAACGCCCGGAACGCCCGTTCCACCGCCATTTCGCCCTGGGTGCCGGGAAGCGCCACGGGCTCCGAGAGAAGCGCGCCGGCGGGAACGTCGCGGAACAGGGCCTCGACGGTGTCGTCGCCGATCACCGAGAGCATCTGCCGGCGGTCTTCCTGGGTGAGCGGCAGGTAGCGCATTACTGCAGGCTCTCCACCAAGCCGGCGTAGGCGGCTGCGTCCATCAAGCCGTCCAGCTCGGCGGGGTCGGAAAGCTTGATCCTGAAGAACCAGCCATCCTTTTCGGCCGACGCGTTGACCTTATCCGGCGTGTCGGCGAGCACGTCGTTGACCTCCACCACCTCGCCGGTGACCGGCGCGTAGACCTCGCTCGCGGCCTTCACGGACTCGACCACCCCGGCCTCGCCGCCGCGCTCCACCTGGGCGCCCACTTCCGGCAACTCCACGAACACCACGTCGCCCAATTGCGCCTGGGCGTAGTCGGTGATCCCCACGGTGCCGATGTCGCCGTCCACGCGGATCCATTCGTGTTCATTGGTAAAAAGCATCTTTGCCATCGAACCCAACTCCCCTGTTCTTATTTTGCGTAACGATGCGGAACGAACGGCAGTTTCGCCACCCGCGCCGCCACCGGCTTGCCCCGGACGATCACCTGGAGCGGCGTGTCCGCCGCCGCGAGATCCCTGTCCACGTACCCCATCCCGATGGGCCCGGCGGCCGATGGTCCAAAGCTTCCGCTGGTCATGGTTCCCACCGGTTTGCCGAACTCGTCGGCGATTTCGTTTCCGGCGCGGGCGACGGTCTTGCCGTCGACCCGGATCCCGACCCGGCGCCGCGCCGGTCCCTCGACGAGCTGGCGCAGGATGATCTCGTCGCCGGGAAATCCTCCTTCCTCGCGCCGCCGTGGGTTGATGGTCCAAGCAAGCCCGGCCTCCACCGGCGTCGTCGTTTCGTCGATGTCGTTACCATACAGGCACAGGCCCGCTTCGAGCCTCAGGGTATCGCGGGCGCCCAATCCGGCCGGCAGCACCTCGGGCTCCGCGAGGAGTTCCTCGGCCAATTCCGCGGCGCTCTCGGCCGGCACGGTAATCTCATAGCCGTCCTCTCCGGTGTAACCCGACCGGGTCACCCCGCACTTGATGTCGCCGACGGTGAGGTTTTCCATGCTCATGAAGGTCATGTGGCGGCTGGCCGGGGCGAGGCGGGCCAAGACGGCCGACGCCATCGGTCCTTGCAGGGCGAGCAGCGCTCGATCATCCCAAGCCTCCACTTCGAACTCCGGCTCCAGGTGCGAACGAATGTGGGCGAAATCCACGTCTTTTCGTGACGCATTGACCACCAATACGAGGTAGAAGCCGCCCTGGATGACCATCAGGTCGTCGATGATGCCGCCCCGATCGTTGGTCAGGAGCGTGTAGCGCACGCTGCCGGCCGGGAGGCCTTGCAGGTCGCCGACAACGAGCCTCTCCAGCGCCGCGGCCGCGCCTTCGCCCCGGATGAACGCCTGCCCCATGTGGGAAACGTCGAACAAGGAGGCCTGCTCGCGGGTGTGCAGATGCTCGGCGATGATGCCGCTGTACTGAACGGGCATCTCGTAGCCGGCGAACGGCACGAGCTTCGCGCCCAGCTTGCGGTGCAAGTCATAAAGCGGCGTCTGTTTCAGCGGCTGGCTGGACGGTTCGGTCACTCGGTTCTCCACGGTTTTGCCTGTCGCCGTCCGGAACGCGCCAAATACCGGAGGGCGCCACGCCTTGATAGCCCTGTCTTGTTTGTTGCGCGCGCTAATCCCTCTCTCCGGCGCGTCGCGCGGCTCGCCGTCGGGCGCAGTGTATCGACTCGGTTCCCCGCGTCAATAAAGTCCCAGTTGCTATTGTTCCGCGCCTCGGCGTCGGCGGTTGTAGCCGAGTTCGTCCGGAGTCAGTTGCAGTCCGATGAAAACGTGATAGTCCGGTCCCGAGAGGCCCGGCCTCGGCGGAATGTCGACGGACACCGGCGGATCCATCGGAGAGACGGTCACGCGCGAGCGGTTGCCGGGAAACTCCACCCGCATGTCGAACACCCGCTTGTTGAGGATCCTTTGCCCGGGATCCGCGATCGCGACGAAGTACTGGAACCGGGCCTCGCGGTCGGCGTTCGCGGGACCCCGGTCGGCCTCGAAAACGGGTGCGACTGCGACCGCCAGGATCGGATTGTCGTTCTCGTCTTCGACGAACGCGCAGCCGAACTGAATATCGACGACCTGGAGTTCGAAATCCACGTCGGTCAGATCCCGGCCGGGTCCCGCCGCGAACCGGGTCAGCGTGTCGGCATCGCCCAACACCGATATCCGGGGACAAATCTGACCCGGCGGGGGCTCGTCACCGGTACCGCACGCCGCCACGGCGAACACGGACAGCGCCATCAACCCCGCGCGGAGCGTTCCGCCAACCATGGACCGAAGATTGTTCACAGCGTTTTGTGGGAACCGTCGCAGAAGGGCGTCTTTGCCGTGTGCTTGCATCCGCAAAGATACACGGTGCCGGATTTCTCCGCCGTGAAGACGACGGGGGCCAGTCCGGTGTCCTTGTGACTGCCGTCGCAGTACGGTTGCGCGGCACTGCGCCCGCACGCGCACCAGGCATATTTGCGCCCAGCCTCGACCGGAACGGCATAGGGGGATTTCTGGGGGCTGACGGCATCGGGCATGATCGGACTTTCGATGATTGATGGGATCCTTGGGAGGTCGCCACGGTTCAAGCGCCGGACTCTAAATGACGGCCGTTGCCAGAACAAGCGCGATCCGCGCTCCCTGATCGCGACGCGCACTTGCGGAACGCGCGTCCCGGCGTGTACCAACGTTCTCCATGGGCGATTGTTTGCACTATGGTTGGGGCGCTCAGCCGGAACGAAATGAAAAATGGCCGTTTATACTGAAATTACCGATGAGGAGGTCGCGCGGTTCGCCGCCGACTACGACATCGGCCAGGTTGTCGCCTGCAAGGGGATCGCCGAGGGCATCGAGAACACCAACTACTTGCTGGTCACCGATGCCGGGACCTTCATCCTCACGCTCTACGAAAAGCGGGTCAAGGTGGAGGATCTGCCGTTTTTTCTGGGCCTCATGGAGCATCTCGCCCAGCGCGGGATCCCGTGTCCGACGCCGGTCCACGGCCGCGACGGGCAGACGTTGAGGAGGCTGGCGGGGCGCGCGGCGGTCATCGTGACGTTTCTGAAGGGCATGTGGCCGCGGCGCCCGACGCTCGCCCACTGCGCGGCCCTCGGGGAGGCCATGGCGCGCATGCACGTCGCCGCCGCCGATTTTTCCATGACCCGGCCCAACGACCTGTCCGTCGCCGGCTGGCGTCCGCTGTTCGCGGCGGCGACGGCGTCGGGCGACGACGTTGCCGCCGATCTTGTGACGGAACTGGATGAGGAACTGACGGCGCTGGAGAGGGAGTGGCCGGTCTCCCTTCCGTCCGGGGTCATTCACGCCGATCTTTTTCCCGACAACGTGTTCTTCGACGGCGACCGGCTTTCGGGCATCATCGACTTCTATTTCGCCTGCAGCGACTTCTTCGCCTACGACCTGGCCGTCTGCCTGAACGCCTGGTGTTTCGAGTCCGACGGCAGCCTCAACACCACCAAGGCCCGCCGTCTGGTCAACGCCTACGGCGAGGTGCGCGCGCTTTCCGACGACGAACTCGACGCGCTGCCGATTCTCGCCCGTGGCGCCGCCATGCGGTTCTT
Source organism: uncultured Alphaproteobacteria bacterium (assembly GCA_963701445.1). Taxonomy (GTDB): domain Bacteria; phylum Pseudomonadota; class Alphaproteobacteria; order Rhodospirillales; family Defluviicoccaceae; genus CAKZLS01. The sequence continues at coordinate 22,431 of CAVPAM010000045.1, read as the reverse complement.
GCTGACGCGGCTCTACGACTGGCTGAACACGCCGTCCGACGCCCTGGTCACTCCGAAAAACCCGATGGAATATATCCGTAAAATGCGGTTCCACCGGGGCGTGCGAAGCTTCGCCGGGTACGGTCTGTGACCATGGCGGAATCCGGGGAAAGCAGCGAGGACGCCGGGATCGATATCTACTCGGACGGGGCCTGCCTCGGCAATCCGGGTCCCGGCGGCTGGGGCGCCGTGCTGAAATGGCGCGGCGTCGAAAAGGAACTCAGCGGCGGCGAGGGCGAGACCACCAACAACCGCATGGAACTGACGGCCGCGATCCAGGGGCTCGCCGCCCTGAAGCGGAGTTCGACGGTGCGACTTCATACGGACAGCACCTATGTCCGCGACGGAATCACCAAGTGGATCCACAATTGGAAACGGAACGGTTGGAGAACCGCCGGCAAGAAACCCGTGAAGAACGTGGATCTCTGGATGCGACTGGAAGAGGCCATGGCCCGGCACCGGGTCGAGTGGCATTGGGTCAAGGGGCACGCCGGACACCCCGGAAACGAGCACGCGGACCGGTTGGCCGCGGAGGCGGCGCGGCGGTTCAAGCCCTGAACGGGACGGCCGGTCCGCCGTCCGGCGGACCGCATGGGTTGAAATCCGCGGGCTCGGCGGAGCGGTTTCCGTCCAAGTAACGGCATTTTTTTAATGGTTATTGGGCCGGGCACCGTGCTACACTTTTTGCAGTGCCAATTCTTCCCGGACCCCGGCCGGACTCCCGGCGGACTCTGGATCGGCGGCAGAGAGGTGCCCGCGAATGTCGTGCTTTCAGTGGTCGAAGGAGATGAGTGTCGGGGTCGCGGCGATCGACTCCGATCATAAATGCCTCATCAGGATCATCGACCTGCTGCATGACATTCGGGATCACGAAGATTCGCGGCGGATGATCGAGACCGTTCTCGATACCCTGCTGGTGTACGGACGGTATCATTTCGCCCGGGAGGAACGGGTACTGGCGGCGTGCAAGTTCCCGGGACGGGCCTTTCACCATTCGGAGCATCAGGAGTTCGCCCGCTATATTCAGGGCCTTCGTGATCATTTTGACGGCGCCGGAACGCCCAGGATGGCGAGCGAACTGCTCGACTACCTGATCGACTGGTTGCGCCACCACATCCTGATTCAGGACATGGCCTTCAAGCCCTACGTGGCTGGAAAGCCGCAAGCCGAGGAGGCGGCCCAGGCCGCCGGGCCGCCGCTGTTTGAAATGGCGGACGACAACAGGGTTTACGTCCTGCGGCCGAACGCCGCCGGATAAGAAGCTCCCTGGCGCGCCTATGGGAAGACTGGCGCAAAACAAAGGCCCCGGAAGGGGCCCTTGTCGCAGTCGCGGTGTCTCTCTTTTTTTCGCTCAGATTTGCTTGAGCAGCGCCTCCGCGCTGGTGGTTTCGAACGCGCCGGCCGGGTCGATGTTCAGGACCTTGACCACGCCGTCGTCGACGAGCATGGAAAAACGCTCGTTGCGCAAGCCCAGTCCCTTGCCGGTCAGGTCCAGTTCCAGACCCGCCGCCTTGGTGAAGGCCGCGTCGCCGTCCGCAACCATTTCCACCGTGTCGCCGGTGTTCTGATCCTTGGCCCAGGCGCCCATGACGAACACGTCGTTGACGGACGTGCAAACGATGCTGTCGACACCTTTCCCCTTCAGGGCGTCCGCCTTTTCAACGAAGCCGGGAACGTGCTTCGCCGAGCACGTCGGCGTAAAAGCACCCGGAACGCCGAAAAATGCCACCTTCTTCCCCGCGAAAATATCGTCGGTACTGATGGGTCCCGGGCCGTCGGGGCCCATTTTCATCAGCGTTACCGATGGGATCCTGTCGCCCACTTTGATTGTCATTGTCTTCCCCCGTTCAGCGTGAACATTGACGCGGGCATCAGCGCCCGCTTGCTAGAGAGATAGGGGATGCACCGGGCAAATTCAAAATCTTTCCGCCGCGCGAGGTCAGCGGGGCGCCGTGGCGGCGCGATCGATCGCGCCGAGCACCATGTCCGTGGACAGCAGCTCCGGCAAGGCTTCGCCATCGGGCAAACCGGGACCGTACACGGCGTCGAAGGGAATGCCGTAACGGCCGAACCCGGCGAGGTAGCGGGTTATTCCCTCGTCCGGCCGGGTCCAGTCGCCGCGCATGGCGACGACGTTGTCCGACCCCAGTTTTTCGCCGACCTCGCGCGTGGACAGGACCAGCGCGTCGTTGACCTTGCAGGTAATGCACCAGTCGGCGGTGATGTTGACGAAAACCACTTGCCCGTCGCCGACCAGCCCCGGGATCGCGGCCTCGTCGAAGGGGATCCAGGCGCCGTCGAGAGGTTCGGGGCGGTGATCGCCGGTAGGCATGGGGATCGCCAGGGCGGTCACGGCCAGGCCCGCCGCCAGCCAGCGGCCACCCTTGGCCAGCCGGTGGCCGGAACGGGCCGCCACCGAGACCGCGACGGCGGCGGCCACGGCCAACGCGCCGACGGCCAACGCTCCCGCGACGCCCGCCTCGGCGGCGAGAACGCTCAACAGCCAGAGACCCGTCGCCGCCAGGGCCACGCCCAGGACGCGCCGGAGCCAGATCATCCACGGTCCCGGGCGGGGCAGCGCGGTCGCCAGCCTGGGGACCGCCGCGACGGCAAGGTAGGGCGCGGCGAGGCCGGCTCCCAGCGCCGCGAAGATGGCGAAGATCTCGCCGGTACCGCGCGCCAGGGCGAAGCCGATGGCGGTTCCGAGGAAAGGCGCGGAGCATGGCGTGGCGAGCAGGGTCGCCAACGCGCCCATGAGGAAGTGGCCGCCGAGACCGTGAACGTGCCCGACGCGCGCGCCGGCGTCGGAGATGGCGCCCGGCAGCCGGATTTCGAACAATCCCCATAGGTTGAAGGCGAACAGTGTCATGACCAGGACCATGGCGACGAGGAACCAGGTTTGCTGGAACTGCAATCCCCAGCTCACCGGGGCGCCGAGCGTTTTCATCGCCGCCAGCGTGGCGGCCAGCACCATGAAAGAGAACACGATCCCGAGCGCCGAGGCGATGAAGCTCAACCGTACCCGGCGTGGATCGCCGCCGCCGTGGCCGACCGCCCCCAACAGCTTTAAGGACAGCACCGGGAGGACGCACGGCATCAAGTTGAGGATCAGGCCGCCAAGGAAACCAAGGGCGAGCATGACGAGAAGCGACGTCGCTTCGGCGGGCGGCTCCGCGACTCCGCTCGAGGGAGTGGCCGTGCTCCCGACGGCGAGGGTGCGTTCCACACCCCGATCCCCATCCACCAGGGTCACCGTGAGGTCGAGTCCCGCGAGCGGGCGATCCAGATCCTCGGCTCCGAACACCTCCATGTCCAGAATGGCCGTCCGGCCGCCGTTGATCAGGTCCACTTGCGGCGGTCCGAAAGCCAGTTCGACGGGGCCTTCGACGAACGCGTCCGGTTGGGTGAAGGGCAGGGCGGACGTGGCGGTCAGGCGAAGCGCCGCTCCGGTGTCTCCGCCGGCGGCCGTCACTCCGTCGATCGCGAGGCCGAGAGTCCCGCTTTCTCCGGGCACGCGGTTTTCGAAGCGGCTGATCAGGGGCGCGAACTCCCCCGGCTCGGCGGGGCCCGCCGGCACGGTCAGCGCCAGGTTGGCGGTGTAGGGAACGCAGATGTCCGAACAGGCCAGATAGTCCACCGCCGCGCGCAGGTCCAGGGCCGCGCCGGGGCGGGCCAGCCGGGCGGCGATGGGCAGCACCACTTCGTGCTTGTAGCCGATGGTTTCGAGACCGAGGATCGAAAACCGGACCGGGATCGGCCACGACAGGCGCGCGTCCGCGAGATTGGCGGAGCCCGTCCAATCGATGCTGGGCGGGAAACCGGCATCCCCCGGCGAGCGCCAGTAAATCTTCCAGCCGTCGCGCAGTTCGAACTGCAGGCCGAGATTGACGGTTTCCCCGTCGCCGACCGCGCTGGTGGCGCCGATCAGGCGCACGGCACCATGTTCCGCCCCGACCCATTCGGAGGACTGGGCCGCCCCGCGCGCCGGCGACAAGACGCACGCCAGCGCCGCCAGGCAGAAACACCCGACGGCGGCGCGGACGACGGATTTCAACTTGGCGCCGGTCATGCCGGACCATGTTGCGCCGGAAAGCGCTTGTCCATAGTTCTTTGATCGATTCGCGCGCGCGCCGCATGCCGGCCGGGGGGCCGGACCCGCGGCCGGCGGAGTGGTTTATCGGCCGGGGCGAACCCAAATATAGAATCAACGGCTTCGTCGATGAGCATGGCGGATCGTACCGTCGGCCGTGCGAGACGACGGCCTTGTGACCGTCGCCCGCGCTACAAAGCCGCGCCGGGTTATGTTAAGATCAGGGATCGAATCGCAGAGGACAGCATGTCGGGCAATTCACTGAATGACAGTTATCTGGTCGGGCAGTTGCTGGTGGCGATGCCTGGCATGCCGGACGCCCGGTTCGCCAAGACAGTGATCTACATGTGCGCCCACAATGCCGAGGGCGCAATGGGTCTCGTGGTCAACCGATCGCTCGATGCCCTGAGTTTTCCCGACCTGCTCGATCAACTGGATATCGATACGTCCGCCATGACGGAGCACGTCGAGGTTCATTTCGGCGGGCCGGTGGAAACCGGCCGCGGATTCGTCCTGCACTCCCCTGATTACCTGCAGGAGGGAACCATGGTGGTGGCGGATGGAATAGCGTTGACCGCCACGGTGGAAATCCTCAAGGCGATCGCGGCCGGAAAGGGGCCCAGGCGCCATCTTCTCGCGCTGGGATACGCCGGCTGGGGACCCGGCCAACTGGATTCCGAAATCAAGGCGAATGGCTGGCTGAGCGTGGGCGCCGACGACGGCCTCGTGTTCGATGCCGACCTGAATACGAAATGGGACCGGGCCATGGGCAAGCTCGGGATCGACCCCCGCATGCTCTCGGACGCGGCCGGACACGCCTGAGGCGGTTAGGCGAGCCGCTCCAGGACTCTGTCGTAGCTTTCCAGGTTCCCCAATGGGCCGAGTGCCGCCACCGTCGGCGGCGTGGTCGCGAGCCGCCGGGCCACCCGGGTGACGCTTTCGGTATCCACGGCCTCCACCTTCGCGACGATCTCCGGCACCGTCAGCGGCCGTCCGAACACCATCAACTGACGCGCCAGCTGTTCGCAGCGCGACGTGGTGCTCTCCAGCGACATCAGGATGCTGGACTTGAGCTGGGCGCGGGCGCGCGCCACTTCTTCCTCGCCGACATGGGCGCCCACCTTGGAGATCTCCTCGCAGACGAGGGGGATCAGTTCCGCCACTTCCTTCTGGCCTGTGCCCGCGTAGATGCCGAACAGGCCGCCATCCACGTAGGCCGCCGGGAAGCTGTAGATGCTGTACACCAGACCGCGTTTCTCCCGCACTTCCTGGAACAGGCGCGACGACATGCCGCCGCCGAACAGGGTGGACAGCACCGACACCGCGTAGAAATCCGGGTCGCGGTAACCGAGCCCCTCGAAACCGAGGATGACGTGAACCTGCTCGAGATCGCGCTCCTCGCGCCAGTCGCCACCCTTGTAGCAGGCCGGCTCGTAACCGAAATCGCCGCCGCCCGGCAGGTCGGCGAACGCCTCCTCGGCCAAGTCCACGACCGTCTGGTGCTCGATCCGGCCGGCCGCCGCGATCACCATGTGTTTTGCCTGATATCGATCGCCCATGTACAGGCAGAGTTGTTCGCGCGGCATGTCCCGGATCAACTCGGCGGCGCCGAGCACCGAGCGCCCCAGCGATTGGTCGGGAAACGCCGTTTCCTGGAACCGGTCGAACACCACGTCGTCGGGGGTGTCGAGGGACTGCATGATTTCCTGCATCACCACGGTGCGCTCGCGGTCGAGTTCGTCGGGGTCGAGGGTGGCGTTCTGCACCATGTCCGAGATGATATCCACGGCCAGGCGGGCGTCCTCCTTGAGCACCTTGGCGTAGAACGCCGTGTATTCCCGGGAAGTGTGGGCGTTCAGATGACCGCCGACGGCTTCGATATCCTCGGCGATGGCGCGGGCGTCGCGCTTGCGCGTTCCCTTGAAAACCATGTGTTCGAGCAGGTGCGAGATGCCGTTGATCTTCGGGCTCTCGTAACGGCTGCCGGTTTCGATCCAGGCGCCCACGGATATGGTTTCCACCGCATCCATCGGATCCGTGGCCACCCTCAGCCCATTGGACAACGTGGAAACCTGAACTCTGCTCACGAAAAGCCACCTCGCTCGTTCAATGTACGGGAGATATGGTCCTCGATGGCGGACAATGCCACCGGCAGGACGTCGTAATGCTCTGGCCGCTCGAACAGGTCGGCGAGCCGGGCCGGCAAGGGCGGCCGCACGCTGGTCGCCGCCTCCACCGCGTCCGGAAATTTCGCGGGGTGGGCGGTGGCGAGAGCCACGATGGGCACGCCCTCGCCGGCGCCCCGGGCGCGGGCGGCGGCGACGCCGATGGCCGAGTGGGGGTCGAGCAGCTCGCCGGTTTCCTCGAACACGGAGCGGATGACCGCCTTGGTCTGGTCGTCGTCGAACCGGTCCGCGTCGAAGATCTCGCGCGCCCGGCGCCAGCGGCCCTCCCCGATGTCGAAGACGCCCTCGTCGCGAAACCGCGCCATGGTCCGGCTCACCGCCTTGCCGTCGCGGTCATGGAGTTCGAACAGCAGCCGTTCGAAGTTGCTGGACACCTGGATGTCCATGCTCGGGCTGAGGGTGGGGGACACCGCGCCCATCTCCATCCGGCCCGAGGCGAAGAAGCGGGTGAGGATATCGTTGCGGTTGGAACCGATGACCAGTCGGCGGATCGGCACGCCGATCTCGCGGGCGGCGTACCCGGCGAACACGTTGCCGAAGTTGCCGGTGGGCACGGCGAAATCCAGTTCCCGCCCGGGCGCGCCGAGTTCGAGGGCGGCGTGGACGTAGTAGACGACCTGGGCGACGATCCGCGCCCAATTGATGGAATTGACCGCTCCGAGCCTGAACCGGTCGCGGAACGGGGCGTCGTTGAACATCGCCTTGACCAAGTCCTGGCAGTCGTCGAAGGTGCCCTCGATGGCGACGTTGTGGACGTTGGCGGCGTCGACGGTGGTCATCTGCCGCCGCTGCACCTCGGAGACCCGGCCCTTGGGGTGGAGGATGAAGATTTCGATGGCGGCGCGGTCGCGGCAGGCCTCGATGGCCGCCGATCCGGTATCGCCGGAGGTGGCGCCGACGATGGTGATGCGCTCGCCGCGGCGGGCAAGGATCAAATCGAACAGCCGGCTCAAGACCTGAAGCGCGAAATCCTTGAACGCCAGGGTCGGACCGTGAAACAGCTCCAGAAGCCACAAATCGGCGCCGAGGGGTTTGAGCGGAGCCACCTCGGGATGATCGAAGTTCGCGTAGGCATCGACGGCGATGGCGTGGAGGTCCGCCTCGCTGACGGCGGGCGCCGCGAAGGGGGCGATGATCCGGGCCGCCAGCGAAGGATAGTCCAGGCCGGACAGCGCCCGGAGGTCCTCGGGCGACAGCCGTGGCCAGGTTTCGGGCAGGTACAGGCCGCCGTCGCGGGCGAGGCCCGCCAGGACCACGTCATCGAACGCGAGAACCGGCGCGTCGCCACGGGTACTCACATAGTTCAAGGGAGTGCAACCACCGCCATCGAGATCATGATTGCGTGGCTATACAAGCGTCACCGGGCGCGCGCAAGACATCGTCGGTGGAAGCCATGCCGGTGGGGCGCCCCGGGAGATGGGCGGACGAAGCGAGATTCGCCTTGCGACCGGCCGCCCCCGCGCTAATTGACCAACTGCGACGCTCAACAAATACGAATGTCAGCGGGAGGGTTCAAATGATCAAGTGTTTATCGGGTTTGGTTGCCGGCATCATTGCCATTGTCTTCACGGCCCCGGGTGCCGCCTGGGCGGCGGACGTTCAGTGGTTCGGTCAATCGGCGTACAAGATCACGACGCCGGGGGGCAAGGTCATCCTGATCGATCCGTTCATCACCAAGAACCCGAAAACGCCGGAGGCCCTCAAGGATCTCGCCGCGCTCGGAAAGGTGGACCTTGATCCTCGTCACCCACGGGCATGGCGACCACGTGGGCGATACCGTGAAGATCGCCGAGATGACCGGCGCCAAGGTGGCCATGAACGCGGACATGGGCCAAACCTTCATGACCCTCGGACTGCTGTCCGCCGACCAACTGATCCGTTTCAACAAAAGCGGGTCCATCCAGCCGCTCGGCGAGGGGATCACCGTCACCATGGTGCGGGCGGAACACAGTTCCGAACTGGTGCACACCGATCCCGAGAACGACAAGAAGTCGGTTCACCCCGGCGGAGAACCCGCCGGCTACATCGTCGAGCTGGAAAACGGCAAGATCCTCTACCACGCGGGGGACACCGGCGTGTTCGCCGACATGGCGTTAATTGCCTCCTACTACAAGCCGGACGTCGCGTTCCTGCCCATCGGCGGCCACTTCACCATGGATCCGGCCCATGCCGCCCACGCGGTGCGGGAACTGCTCAAGACCCCGACGGTCGTGCCCATGCATTACGGAACGTTCCCGCCGCTGAAAGGCACGCCGGAGCAATTCAAGGAGGCGCTCGGCGACTACGGGGGAGAGATCGTCGTCATGGAGCCGGGCGAAACCCGCGCGTTCTGAGCGGAGCGGCGGCATTTCGGTGCTGGTGGCGGAGCGACGACCACGCGCTCCGCACCTTCAACTCGGCCAACCGCGAAACAACAGCCAACAATGTTATTCGGAATGATTACAATCTGTCGTATATTTTTCTATTTGTGAAATAAATGGATTGGCGGTCTAATGGCTCCTCGGTAGCCCGAATGGGGGGATCGAGCTTGAACCGGTTGAATTCAATTCGACCAAGCAGGAGGAGCGAAACCATGGCACTGGTCAGAAGCGAGTGGGCGGATCGTCGCATCACCATAAGCGGCGCGGTGACGGCCCGGGAATGGGTCGGGGCCGGACACATGCGGATTCCGGCCGGGATCCTGATGGTCAAGAACGACGCCGAGTTTCTTTACCTGGCCCTCGACATGGTGGGAGATCGCGGACGGGATCCGGGGACCGGCGATTACTTCTGGTTGACGTTCGACATCGACGGCAATCGGTCGATCACGCCCCGGCGGGACGTCAACTACGGGGTGCCACCGAACCAACCCAATGACCTGCGGCGGCAATACTACCTGGGACCCGGAAGCTGGACGGGGTTGCTCAACGAGGAGAGTGAGACGGCGGGGCGCGCGGGGTTTGGCGCATCTCCCAATTCGCGAACGCCTCACAGGGTGTGGGAGATGCGGCTGTCGCTGGAGGATCTCGGGGTGGATCTCGCCGCCGCCGTCGCTCCTCCGGTGCTGCGTTTTGGCCTCCGGGTGTCCTCGACCAATCCCCCGTTCACCTTCGATTTTCCGGCCGATTTCTATCGGAACTTTTCGGATCTGCACGAGATCGTCCTCGCGCGTTCGGCGAGTGCCCGCTATCCTGCGGGGACGGCCGGCGCGGTGATCGGTGGCGTCGGTCTCGTCCCGGCTTCGCAGATTGCCGATGGATATGCGACCACCGACCCCTCCTATTATCTCTATGTGGACGAAGCCGCGTTCGGCGGCCTCCTGAACCTGATCGGCAACCGGTCCACCATGCAATCGCTGTGGGCATCCGGCGCCCGCAAGTACGCAATCCAACATAGGGCCGGAACATCGGGGGCTTTCGCGCCGCTGGCCGCGTCGTGGACCAACTACCGCTGGGATGGGACCCGCTATGTGCTCGAGCATTTCGGACCAGACGGCGATACACGGTATCCGCTGACCGACCCGTCGGCCGACTACTCCATCGACGATCTGCTGATCCAGTGGCAGTCGGTCGGGGCGGCGCCCGGATTGCACCAGTTCCAGGCTGAGTTCTTTACGGCCGCCAACGCGCCGGTCGCCACGCCGGCCCAGACCCTGACGCTGATGATCGACAACAACCAACCGCGCGCCGACCTCGTGGACATCCTGCACGACGGGCGTCCGGTTCCGGCCTGCGCCATCGAAAGAATGACGAGCGACACCGATGGCGTCCAGCTTCGCATCACCGCCTTCGACGCCGAGGGCCATCTTCGGCTGTACCGCGTCCGGGCTCATTGGGGTGACGGTCAATCGCGGACCATCGCCTCCGACGACTACGCCCATCACCGCCATCCCTCCCATCGCTGGCAGGGTGTCGCCGATATCCTGGTGCCGGCGGGCGAGTGGGCGCCGCCCACCACCTGCGCCTATCAGTTCCTGGTGGAGGCGTATCCCCGGGTCACCAACGGTTACAGGTGGATCGGATACAGTACCGACACCCGGCATGTGACTCTGATCAAGCCGGGCTCGCCGGTGCCGTTCGCCGGGCGTTTCTCCGATGCCGTGGTCCTCGGGATGGCCGGGCGCGACAAGGCACCGAAGACCGCGCGCGAACCCGAGAAGCTCGGCGAGGAGACGTTCCCGGATACCGGGGGCGGACCCGCCTGAGCCGGTCATGCGGCGGCGAGTATAAACGAGAGAGTGGTCTTCCGGCCCGGGCGGTAGCGTGACCGCCGCCCGGCGTGACCCATTGCGGGGTAGTCAAAATGCAGATGCCGGTGTAAAAGCGGCCTCGCATGGAATGGACGCGTCCGGACCTCGTCGCCGGCCGATGTCGAGGGGACCGGGAACCGCCCCGGCGATGAAGAGGTCGCGGAAAATTCAATTGAAAATCGAATTCGATCGAGAAAGACATTCGGGCAAGCGTTTTGCACTCGACAAGCCGGGCATTCGGTAAACCGGCGCAAATTGGCATGTTTGTGAGCAACGAATATGAAGACTACGGACAGTAGCAATCGCGCGGCCGCGGCGCGGTTGATCGCCGAGCGTCTGGCCGAGGATCTGGTTCGAGCTCTCAAGGACCGGGAGACCGTCGTGTTCCTGGCGTCGGGGGGCGGAAGCCCGCGCGAGGTGCTCGTGAACCTGGCCGCGGCGGATCTTGACTGGTCGCGCGTCGTCGTCTCGCTGTCCGACGAACGGTGCGTCCCCGGGGACCATCCCCACAGCAACATGCGCATGGCGCGCGAGGCGCTGTCCGGCGGTGATGCGCGGTTGGCGCGGACGGTGCCGCTGTGGGAGCGGGGCGACGCGGATGGTCGGGCGGCTGTCGAACGGGTGAACGCGTCGCTCTCCGGCCTGATGCCCTTTGACGTCTCCCTGATCGGAATGGGAATGGACGGGCACACGGCGTCGATTTTTCCGAACGGCGCGGGCATGGACCATGCCCGGAGCGCGCCCGGACCCTTCTGCGCCACCGAGCCCGATCCACTGCCCGACGAGGCGCCGTGGCCCCGGATCACCGCGACCCTTCCGGCGTTGACCCAGGTCAGGGCGCAGCACTTGATGCTGTTCGGCGCTGAAAAGGCCGGTGTGTTCAGGAAACTCGTCGAGACCGAGCTCTCTTCCCCCATCGCCGTGTTGGTGAAGGGCTCCGAAGAAAGGCTCACGGCTCATTTCTGCGTCTGAGACACCGAAAAAGGATCACTCCCGTGAAATTGTCGGCCGCGCTTTTTCTGGCAGGGTATTACGCCAACAGCTTGGTGAATTGCAAGATCAGGGGGCCCTTTGTTCGCAAAACAGTCCGGGAAAAAGCTCACGAGTGGAACGAACTTCGCGAGGCTCACTCCGGTCATTACGCGTGGCTCGTTGTCGGTAACGGCCCCAGCCTGACCTCCGAGGATCTCGAGTCCTTGGGACACCTGCCCTCCGTCGCGTCCAACAAGATCAACCTGCTGTACGACCGCACCGATTGGCGGCCGACGCTCTACACCATCGTCGACGCGGTGCTGCTGCACAAGTTGCGCAGCGAGCACTACGAAAACCTACCGCCAGTCCTTCTTCCGAATACCATGGCAATTGCATTTCAGATTTGAGTGAGGAGGTTGGCGAGGAACTCGTCGTTCCATCCGGCGCGTTTGAATTTGACGCGCATCGAGCCTTTGGATTTTTCCTTGCGGATGATGTTGAGGGCGATGTGGCGGAGGACGGCCAGGTTGTTTGGGCCGTTGTCCTTGCGGTTGCGGGCGTTGTCTTCGTTCATGACGACATCGAGCACCCAGTGGAGGCTGTTCTCGATGCCCCAATGGGCGCGCGTGACTTGGCCGAAGCGTTCGGCCGAAAACGGGGAACTGGCCAGATAAAAGGCGGTTTCGGTGGTGACCTTGCCGTTCACCTCGCGGGTCCGGATCACCTTGCCGATGGCTTCGAGCCCCGGCCAGCGGTGGATGTCCTGGAGCCAGGCGATGTCGCTCGAGACGACGGCGGTGCGCGTCTCGATGCGGCCGTGATCGCCATCGACGGTGGTATGGCGCTTGAGACCGGCGGTGTCGGGATCGCCGAGAAAACGGCGGATATCGTCGTGTAGCGTTTCCTGGTTTGCCTTGAGCGCGAAGACGTAATCGCCGCCCTTGTCGATGATCCGCCTGGCAATGTCGCGCTGGCCGTTCATGGCATCGACGGTAACGATCGTATCCTTCAGCATGAGCCGTTCCAACAGCTTGGGCACGGCGGTGATTTCGTTGGACTTGGCGTCGGTGGCGCGTTGGCCGAGAACCAGGCGCTGTTCGCAGCCCCAGGCGCTGACCATGTGCAACGACGAGGTGGCCGAGGCGGTATCGAAGGAATGGCGCAGCGTCTTGCCGTCGATGGCGATCACCCCTTGGGCCGCCTCGGCGAAGCGCGCCATGAAAACGATGAAGCAGGCGCGGAATTGCTCCGGGTCCACAAAGCGGAACACCCGGCTGAAGGTGTCGTGGCTCGGAATGCCATGCTCCAGCTTCAAAAAACGGCGGAGAAAGCCCTCCTTGGCCTCGCCGAACTCGGCCATGTCCACCGCCGTTTGTCCGCCGCACAGCACCGCGCACACCGCAATCATCAGACTCTCCAAAAGATCATGCCGCCCGGCATTGCCCCGCCGCGGATCCTCGAGATTCTCAAAGCACGCCGCAAACGCTTCCATCTAACCCTCCACCGTCCGTCAATCCCTCTCACGGAGGTAGAATCGATCCGCCTCGGCAACTCAAGAACCCTGTGCTCTGTCAACAGATTTCCAAATGCGATTCCCCTGGATTAACATGCTTTAGCTGCTGCTCCCACTCCGCTAATTCTTCGGAAAGGGCCTCGCAGGAGTTCGAACTTTCTCCGTCAAGGCGCGCCATTCTGTCGGGAACAGTCCCGCTCCTCGTCAAAAAAAGCGTTCGAAGCGTGCTCGAATGAAGCGCTCAATCGCCGACGCGTTCCAGTTTGCCCAGGATCCGTTGTTCCTCTTCACCGTTGCGAATCCGGACGAACCGGAGGGCCATGCCCTGGCCGGTCAAGGTCCGGTCGTAGGTCTGCATCACGTAGTCTCCGGTTTCCGAAATTGTCAGCACGTTGACGGTCAGGGTCTTGCCGATGACGCGCGCCCACGCCAGCGGCCGCCCCTCGAAGGGAACGTTGGACGCGAGGCCGGCCGCGTCCTCGGGCGGCGTGGCCGCGAAAACGCCGGGGGCGGAGGCCGACGGCTCGAAGTAGATGACCTGTGTCCGGCCCCGCGGCGTTTCCGCGCCGGCCTCGAAGATCATCGTCCGCCATCGTATCGAGAACCCGTCCTCGTCGAACGGCCGGATGATCACGGTCAGTTCACGGTCCTCGGATTGCTCCTGGTCGAACAGCGTGGTTCCTTGGTAGGATCCGAAGAACGCCTGAACCGAGGGGGCCTGCGCCCGCGCCCAGCCCGCGCCGCAAAGCAGAACCGCCACCAGCAGACCGGCCGGAAGTCGCATCGTCCGCATCGAATCGTCTCCCCACGTCAATTTGGGTTGCCATCCGCGCGCAAACCATCCCATCATCGCGCGGCGGGGTCCACGTCCTTTATTGCCGATGCCCCGGGAAAGCGCGACAAAAAAGCGGAATCGGGCGCTCGGCCGTGAACACGGGGGAGATATCTTCCATACCGCTCCGCAAGCGGATGCTTTATGAGAAGATCGGTATTGTCCTGCCTCAATACCAACGGTCGCTCATAATGACTCATTGTGAACGAGTGTTGCCAATAAGACGGTGGTGGAGGCTCGGTAACGCCGCAACCCATGGACATCTACTTACCCATCGCCGGCATAGACGAGAACATTCTCGTTTTGCTGGGCGCCGGCGGCGTCGTCGGTCTGCTCTCGGGAATGTTCGGGGTTGGCGGCGGTTTCCTGTTGACGCCCCTGCTGCTGTTCATCGGCATTCCCGCGCCGGTGGCCGTGGCCTCGGGCGCCAATCAGGTCGTCGGAACGTCCGTTTCCGCCATCATCGGGCACTGGCGGCGCGGCAACGTCGACATCAAAATGGGCATCTTCCTGGTGATCGGGGGCTTGGTGGGCTCCTCGCTGGGGGTCTGGCTGTTCCGCGCGCTCAAGACACTCGGCCATATCGACCTGGCGATCGCGCTCTCGTACGTTCTTCTGCTCGGCGGCGTCGGCGGCCTGATGCTCCTGGAAAGCGTGAACGCGCTGCTTCGGGCGCGGCGGTCGCGTGGCGCGAAGCCCTCCAAGGGTCGCCGGCAGCCCCGGTGGGCGGACGCGCTGCCCCTGAAAACGCGGTTCCGCAAATCGAGGCTCTACGTCAGCGCCACACTCCCGTTGGCCGTGGGCGTCCTGACCGGCGTGCTTTCGGCGATCATGGGGGTTGGCGGCGGCTTCATCATGGTACCGGCGTTGATCTATCTGCTCGGAATGCCTACCGGAGTCGTGGTCGGCACATCCCTGTTCCAGATTGTCTTCGTCACCGCCAACGTGACGGTGCTGCAAGCGGTGAACACTCAGTCCGTGGACATCGTCCTCGCCATGCTGCTTCTGGTCGGAGGGGTGGTGGGAGCGCAAATCGGCGTGCGTCTGGGCGCCAGACTTCGCGCCGAACAGCTCCGGATCCTTCTGGCCCTGCTGGTTATCGCCGTTGCCGCAAAAATCGCCTATGGCCTGGCGGTGACTCCCGCGGACATCTACTCGATCACTCCGCTGACGCCCGGGTGATCCCCATGCTCACTGATTTCCGGGACGTATTCGGGATCAAATGGGACAACGGGTTATGAAAGACAAGCCAACACCTCCACCCTTCGCCCGTCCGCTCGACCGCCGGACGTTCGTGGTGGCCGGGGCGGCGCTGGCGGGGCTCTCGGTTCTCTCGCCACGGCGCGCGCGCTCCAGCCCCTCTCCGATCCCGGACCCGATGACCCTGCGCCCCGCCCCCGCCGAAGCCCAGCTTCTGCCCGATGACGAACCCCGGACACGCGTCTGGGCCTACAATGGCTCCGTCCCCGGTCCGTTGATCCGCGCCGGTCAGGGCGAAACGGTGCGGGCGCGGCTGGAAAACGGCATCGAGTCCCCCACCACCATTCACTGGCATGGCGTCCGCATCGACAACGCCATGGACGGCGTCGCCGGCCTGACCCAGGACGCGGTGGGCGCGGGCGGCGTCCTTGACTACACCTTCACCGTGCCCGACGCCGGCACCTTCTGGTATCACCCCCACAACCGGTCGTGGGAACAGGTGGCGCGTGGGCTGTACGGGGTTCTCGTCGTCGACGAGGCGGAGCCGCCGCGCGTGGACCAGGACGCGGTCCTCGTTTTCGACGACTGGCGCATCGACGAGCGGGGGCAGATCGACGAGGCCAGCTTCGGCAACATGCACGACTGGAGTCATGGCGGACGCCTGGGCAATGCCTTGACCGTCAACGGCCGCCCCGCCCTGGAGATCCCGGTCAGGGCCGGCGAGCGCGTTCGCCTGCGGCTGTGCAACACCGCCAACGCCCGGGTCATGAACCTACGCATCGAGGATCACGCGCCGATGGTGATCGCCACGGATGGGCAACCCGTCGCGCCTTATCCTCTGGGCGACAGCCAGATAACGCTCGCGCCGGGGCAACGGCTGGACGTCATGGTCGACATGTCCCTAAAGCCCGGCTCCCGCGCCGACATCACCGAGGTTACCGGCGGCGGACGGCTGGTGGGCGGCGCCTTCGTATACGACCCCACCGCGGTGGCCCGCGACAATCCGCTCGACGCGCCCATCGCTCTTCCCGCCAATCCGCTGGCGAAAACGCTCGATCTGGACGGCGCCCTTCGCGTGGATCTGGTCATGGAAGGCGGCGCCATGGGCGGCCTGCGCGAAGCCGTTTACCGCAACCAGTCCATGGACATCCGCGAACTGGTCCAGAATCGCGTGGCGTGGGCCTTCAATGGCGTGGCCGGCCGGCCCGAAAAACCGCTGTTCGACGTCCAGCGGGGACGGACGGTGGTGCTTCGCATGGTCAACCGAACGAGCTGGCCGCACGCCATGCATATGCACGGCCACCATGGCCGGCCGTTGCAAACCCCGGACACCGGCAACGCCCCCGCGACCTGGCTCGACACCGTGCTGATGGAGCGCCGCGAAGAGGTATCCTGGGCCTTCGTCGCCGACAACCCCGGCAAATGGCTGCTGCATTGCCACATGCTCGAGCATCACGCGGCCGGCATGGTCACCTGGTTCCAGGTTTCCGGGTGAGGGGACCAACCGGGTACGCGTTGACGTTCGGTCGCCGCGCGTCCAGATATAGGGCTCGCTCAATCAACCCCCGCCATTTCACGGCAGCCCCTGATGCACCCGTTCGCCGATAAGCCGATCATCGAGGTGGAATCGCTCTCGAAGACCTTCAAGGACGTCGCGGCGGTGGACGGCATCGATTTTTCTGTGGCTCGGGGCTCGGTGACGGCGTTGCTCGGGGGTAATGGCGCGGGCAAGACCACGACGCTCGCCATTCTTCTCGGGCTTTTGCTGCCCACGTCCGGCGCCGTCCGGGTTCTTGGCGAGGACATGGTGCGCCACCGCCACCGCGTTCTCGCCCGGATGAATTTCTCGTCGCCGTACGTGGACCTGCCGCGCCGCCTCACGGTCACGGAAAACCTGACCGTCTATGCCCGCCTCTATGGCGTTCCGAACGTGCGCCAACGCATTGGCGAGCTTGCCGCCGATCTCGATATCGAAGGGTTGCTGCGGCGGCCCACCGGCGATCTGTCATCCGGCCAGCGCACCCGCGTCGCCCTGGCCAAGGCCCTGTTGAACCAGCCGGAGCTGCTTCTGCTCGACGAGCCGACGGCGTCCCTCGACCCCGATACGGGCGACTGGGTCCGCACATACCTGGAGGGCCACCGCGATCGATCCGGCATGACGATCGTGCTCGCGTCCCACAACATGGCGGAAGTGGAGCGGCTCTGCGACCATGTGCTCATCATGAAGACGGGCAGGATCATCGACCGGGGCGCCCCCGCCTCGCTGATTTCGCGTTACGGCCGCCAAACCATGGAAGAGGTCTTCCTGGATATCGCGCGCAACCGCGCGGCGGCCGGAAGGCCGGACCGGACGAGCGCAGCCCCATGACCGGCGTCGGCAAGAGGCAACAAAGCGAGATCGGGTTGTCGGTGCGCCGTATTCTGGCGGTTTTCCTTCGCCACGCGTACGTCCTCCGGCGATCCTGGCCGCGCCTTCTCGATATGGCCTACTGGCCCACGGTTCAAATGGTCCTGTGGGGCTTCGTCACTCAGTTCTTCATGAGCCACTCGTCGTGGGTGGCACAGGCTTCCGGGGTTCTGATCAGCGCCGTGCTGCTGTGGGATATTCTGTTTCGCGCCAACCTCGGCGTGTCGCTGACATTCCTCGAGGAGATGTGGTCGCGCAACTTCGGGCAGTTGTTCGTCAGTCCGCTTCGGCCCATCGAAATGGTCATGGGCATGACGCTGCTCAGTTTCGTCCGGACGTTGATCGGCGTCACGCCCGCCGCCCTCCTGGCGCTGCCGTTCTTCGACGTCTGGGTGTTCTCGCTGGGCCCACCGCTGGTGGCCTTCTTCGCGAACCTGCTGGTGTTCGGCTGGAGCATCGGCCTTGTGGTTTCGGCGGCGGTGCTGCGGCTGGGGCTCGGCGCCGAAAACCTGGCGTGGGTGGCCATCTTCGCGGTCGCGCCCATCAGCGGCATCTATTATCCGATCGATACCCTTCCGCCATGGCTGCAGCCGGTCGCCTGGGCGCTGCCTTCGTCATACGTGTTCGAGGGCATGCGCTCGGTCCTGTTCGACGGCGTATTCCGCCTGGACCTGTTCTTCAAGGCGGTGGCCCTCAACGCCCTTCACTTCACCGCCGCCGTCGCCTTTTTCCTGTACATGTTCCGGGTCGCCCGCGCGCGCGGCCTGCTGCTACAGCAGGGTGAGTAGAAAAACCTCGCGGGCGGCTGAAGTCTACGCGCCGCACTCGGCAAGGACGATCGGAAGCAACGCCGCGGCGATCTTCAGATCCCGCTCGGTCTCGATGACATGCCCCGAGATGGCGCTGACCGGGTAGAAACCGATGGAGCCGGCATATGAACCGGTCCGCCCGGCGGCGAGAGCGGCAAGGAACGTGGCGCGTCTCCACCCGGTAATCGGCCACGTAATACGCTGGACCGGGATCAGGTCCTGACTATTGGTTTTTTCGGCAAAGGTAAAGTTGACCGGTTGGCCCTGAAAGGCCACCTCGATCTGGTCATGGATGCACGACAGCATCACGTCGTGGTCTGTCTTTGTCCAAGTCTCCACAAAGCCGGCTACTTCCGAGGCGGTCAGCAAGGGCGCGATGGAGTGGACCTGGACCAAACGATCGCAGTCGATATTCTGGAAGAAGTCGGCGAGGAACTCCTCCGATGTCGCGTCATTGCCTCCGAAGGCCTTGGGGCGCTGGTAGAACCGTACACCCTCGGCCTCGGCGATGGGCCTGAACGCCTCGTCCTCGGAGTTGACGAAGATTTCGTCGAAACAACCGGCAGCCTGGCATTTGCGGATCACCCGGACGATCAGCGGAACGCCATCCAATTCCCGCAGGTTCTTCTGTTTCAATCGCTAGGATCCCATGCGCGCGGGGATCATGGCAAGTGTGCTGATCATCTCGATCTACGAATGAATTTCCGCGTTGACGTCACGCCGCCCGAATGGCCCGCGGCCCGGCGCAAAAATTCCGGCTGGCGGCGCCGACCTTGCCCTTGATCTGCGCGTGCAGCGCGTCCGACACCAGAATGCCGCCCCTTGGCGCCAGCGCTTCCAGCCGGGCCGCCACATTGACGCCATCGCCGAAGATGTCGTCTCCGTCGATGACGATGTCGCCGAGATTGACGCCGATGCGCAGTTCGATTGGGTCGCGGTCCGGCCGCGAGGCGGCGTGGTCGGCCATCGCCGTCTGAATGGCGATGGCGCATTCCACCGCGTCCACGGCGCTGGCAAACTCGACCAACGCGCCGTCGCCCATCATCTTGACGACGCGGCCGCCGTGTTCGGCCACGGCCGGATTGAAGCGCGCGGTCCAGATGTCGCGCAGGGCGGCGAGCGTCCCGGCCTCGTCCGCGCCCAGCAGCCGCGAATAGCCGACAATATCGGCCGCGAGGATCGCCGCGAGGCGTCGCGGGGGTCGTTTGTCAACCATCTGCCGTGTTCGCGTCGTCCTGGTCCTCGCGAGAAACGGGGCGGGGAGCCCGGCCTATCTCGATCGCGCCGCGCCTCGTCTCATCCCGCCGAAGATGACGTTGCCGGCGTTCCGGCCCGGGCTCTTGATGGAACTCGCTTCCGGATCGAACCGCCCCGGACGGGTCGTCTCGTCGTGTCCGCCGGCGTCGGCCTTGCGCTCGCCGGTCTTGCCGGCCGCTCTGGACTTGGCCCGCTGGCGGGCCCTTTCCTTGGTCATGTCGTGCTCGCCTTTCAAAGTTGTCTCCCGGGCCTGGGTCGCCTTTGTCCCGAGGCTCTCAGCATACACGCAACGCGACGGATGTGCGTCCTCTGTGTTGCAAAGTCAATTGTCCGACCCGGTTCATGCGGTGTTCCAGGTCGTCGGCCCGCCGCCGGCGCCGCTTGAGCAAATTCAATGGAAAAAGCCGCGGCGCAATGGTATCTGCGTGATGACGTTCCCTGTAACACACCCAGCGTCGCATGGGGGATCGCGGAGGTCGGAGATGCTTGGAAAAGAGTATGCCTGGATCGGCGTCGCCTTCGCCGTTGTTGTCTCGACATCGTCGACCGTGCGCCCATCGGCCGCGCTCGCGGACAGCGTGGTCGAGCGAGGCGAATACCTGACAAGCATCATGGACTGTACGGGCTGCCACACCCCCGGCGCGCTCGCCGGAAATCCCGATCTTCAGCGGTATCTCGCCGGGTCGGGTATCGGGTTCGAGATGCCCGGGTTCGGCGTGTTCTTTCCTCCCAACCTCACCCCGGACATGGAGACCGGAATTGGAAAGTGGAGCGAGGACGAAATCATGATGGCGGTACGCGGCGGCTCGCGGCCCGACGGCCGGGAACTCGTCCCCGTCATGCCATGGCGTTCCTACGCGGCCCTGAGCGACGAAGACGCCAGGGCGGTCGCGGCCTATCTGAAGAGTCTTCCCCCGGTGAAAAACAGGGTTCCCGGGCCGTTCAAGGACGGTGAGACGCCAAGCGATCCGTATCTGACCGTCGTGGTTCCGGAGTAGCCGCTCCGGGCCGTCCCGGAGCGGTTCCGAAACGCGTTTTCCTCGGTCCTGGCACCCACACCATCAGCCATCGAAGCGTGGCCTGAACGCCATTGACGCCGCCTTTTCCTGGCGGCTCGAAGGCGTGTTCCGCGTGGCCGGCCATGTCCACCTCAAGTCCGAATGGCGATTTCGGGAGCGGTACCGGGGGGGGGGGGGTAACGCGTTTTTGCAAAACAACCCCTCTGCACAGTAGAATTTTGCGCAAGCCATTGAAATAACTGTATGTTTCAAACGCTCGTTGGCATACCGCAACGGCATAAGCCGTTGATATCAAACGAAACATTCCGATGCGATCCGGGAACGACCGGCTTCCGAGACCGCCATTTTGCGTGAAATCGGGGGAAAAATCGCCAAATACGCGCCGCGAAACGCGATTTCGGGCGGTTTTCAAGGCGCCGAACAGCGCCCGCGACGGGAGACCAACCATGGCCCCGGCACGGCATGGGTTTCGGGACATGCGATCTAATTTACATCCGTTCGGTAGACCCATGGGGCGCCCATCGCACGGCTCGCACGCGGCGTCGCTCCCAGTAGATCCGTAACATGTCCCCCGTACCCGGTACGCGGCGACGCCTATGGCAGGCGCCGGCGTGTCATCTCGTCCAAGACCTCCTGACCCTTTTTCGCCAACATGTATGGCGCGAACATCGCGTCGCCGGTCTTCTCGACCAAGCCTTTCCGTTTCAGGTATTGCATCAGCGCATTCATGCTGCGGCGGGGAACATCGAGCAATTCTCCCAGGTCCCGGGTTCTCATTTGCCGGTGTTCCGCAAGACACGTGAGCACGGAATAGACTTCATCGGACCTGACCTCGAGCGGCCCGGGTTCGATCGCGCGCGCCGTCTCGTCCCGCTGGAAGTGCTCTTTCCCTTGTGCCGTCAACCGGTACAGCGCGCGGTTCTTATGCTTCCCGCAAGCCACGAGAAGATCCTTTTCCACCAGTGACGCCACGACCGCCGATACGTCCTGGCCGCCGATACCAGTCGTGGCCGTCAGGCGGGAAATGGTTGCCGCGACACCCTCGGGTATCGCCGACAACAGTCGCTCCTCGCGGCGGGTCAGCAGCACCGACCGATCGTCGCCGCCAGCCAAGATATGCGTGATGAAGACCGGATCGCCGAATCGCAGCCGGCCCTCCGCGTGGAAACGGACGATCAACTGATGCAGCCGTTGTCGCGAGATGCCCAGGCGCGTCAACAACTCCTGGCCGTGCCGAGGCCGGTCGAGGAGCCTCAACAAGCCCTCGCCCGCCGAACCTTCGACGATCCCGCCGGGCGTCCGCCCACGCCGCCCGCGCACGGGATCGGGGATCACACGGATCTCACAGGACTGGCCGTGCCGGGTCGCGCGCCAATTCACGCGGCGATGCCGCCGGATCAGTTGGTGTTGAACTCCGAAGCTCTCCAGTGCCTTCGCAACGGTTTTCAGGTCGCGTTTGGTCGCAAGCGCGATAGCCGTCTTGCCTTCGAGGCCAGCGCGGAGCGCCTCCAAACACAGGGCTTCGCTCTCGGTCAACTCCACATCCAAGCTCGCTGTTTCCACGGAACGTTTTCTCCTGACGTTGATCGCCCAAGCGCACGGGCGCGAATCCGTTGCGAAACCGGAAGAATATCGGCTTAACGGATTTTATGCGCGCAAAATCCCGACACACCAGAGCTCGGGTACGGACACGGGATCAAGGCGGGCAGATCGGAATTTCCGGAATGGGTGCCGGCGCTTCCCGCCGGGCTCAGGCGGATTTCCGGAGGAACAGCGCGAGCACGATGGCGAGGGCCGACAGGGCGAAGCTCGAGGAGAAGCTGCCGGTGGTGGCGGCGGCGGCGCCGGCGACCGCTGGGCCGATGATCTGGCCGAAGCC
>CAVPAM010000044.1:0-36661 GCA_963701445.1 uncultured Alphaproteobacteria bacterium | reverse complement strand
CCGCCGAGGACGCCTTCGCGGGGGAGGCCGCGCGGTCCGAGAGGGCTTTCTTGAGCGCCTTCATCATCGGGGTGTTGGGCAGCCGGTCGGTGGCGAGCGGCAGGCGGCGGCGCCAGTTGGGGCGTTCGTCCACGGTGCCCGGCAGGTTGATCTGATCCATGGCCTCCATGATGTCGTCGATCTGGACCATCAACAGGCAGGCGGACGAATTGGCCACATACCCGTGGATGGCCGCCGCCAGTTGCGGCGTCATCGGCGTTCCGTCGGGGTCGTCGACGTTGACGCCCTCGGGGAGGAGGCCGTGGGCGGCGAGGGCGGAGAGCAGAAGCCAGCGGTCGTGGGTCCGGCCCTGGCGCTCGCCCTGTTCGGCCTTCGGCGAGGGATACAGCTTGAGGCGATGCTTGAGCTCGATGTCCGCGTCGCTCCAGAACCCGCACAGGGTGGCGAGATCGTGGGTGGAGATGCACGACAGCGCCAGCGCCGGGTACTCGCCGGGGGTCTTGAACCGGTCGCCGTCCTTCTCGAAGTAGAGCACCTTGTAGGACAGGACATTGGCGGCGGCCATGCGCTCGCGGAAGCCTTCGGGGACGGTTCCCAGGTCCTCGCCGATCACCAGGCAGCGGTTGCGGCGGCTTTCCAGGGCGACGATGGCGAGCATGTCCTCGAAGGGATACTTCAGGTACGCGCCGGAGGCCGGAGACTCGCCCGCCGGGATCCAGAACAAGTGCATCAGCCCCATCACGTGGTCGATGCGGAGCGCGCCGGCGTGGCGCATGTTCGCCTGGACGATGTTGATGAACGGCTCGTAGGCTTTCTCGAACATCCGGTGCGGGTGCAGCGGCGGCGTTCCCCAATCCTGGCCGAGCATGTTGAACGGGTCGGGCGGCGCCCCCACGGAAGCATCCTGCACCACCACGTCCTGGGCGCTCCACGCTTCCGCGCCGTCCGGCGCGGCGCCGATGGCCAGGTCGCGGTACAGGCCGATGGACACGCCGTTTTCCGTCGCCCGCTCCTGAGCGCTGGCAAGCTGACGGTCCGCCTGCCACTGGATATACTGGAAGAACTGGACCCGCTTCTTGTTCTCCTTGGCGAATTTGACGACCGCCTTGGAGTCCGGCTGGCGGTAGCTCTTCGGCCAGTCCTGCCAGGACTTTCCGTCGAAGTGTTCCGACAGGGCCTCGAAGATGGAGAACCGGTGGAGCGCGTCTCCGCCCTCCTCCTGGAAGCGCATGAAATCGCGTTTGCGCGGGTCTTCCTTGCCGAGCACCCCGTGATTGCGCTGGAAGCTCTCGTACAGGATCTCGAGGACGCCCTGCTTGAGTTTGGTGACCGCGTCATAGTCGACGAACGCCGGCCTCCGCGCCGCCTCGATGTCGCGCGCCAATTCCTCCACGGCCAACCGCGCATCGGCGCTTTCGGCGAAGTCGGGGATGGCTTCCACGTCCAGGTAGACGGGATTGAGGAACAGGCGGCTGCTCGGCGAGTAGGGGCTCGCGCGGTCCGGTTCCTGCGGAAACAGCGCATGGAGCGGGTTCACGCCGACGACCGCGGCGTCGAGTTTGGCGGCGACGTCGACGAGTTCGGCGAGGTCCGTGAAATCCCCGATTCCCCAGTTCCGCTTGGAGCGGACGGTATAAAGATGGGTGGCAATTCCCCACATCTTGCCGCCATCGGCGATCTCTTCGGGCAGGTAGCAGGTTTTCGGGGCGACGATCAGCTGGAGGATATCGTCTCCCAGTTCCTTCACCCGCACCCCGTGGTAGCCGAGGGGAAAGGTCTTCGGCAGCTCGACGGTCCGCCGTTCCAAGCGCCGGTCGCCGATCGTCCGGGTCCCCGCCAGCGGCACGTCCGCCGGCTTGATGACGAACGCGTGATAGGCGCCGCCCTCCTCGATGACCTGGAAGGTCAGGTCGGTGTCCGCCGCCTCGGCGGCGATGACGACCGAAATGCACGGTTTCTTTCCCTCGCGGACAACCTTGACCGGCGGCAGCGGGGCGCGCCACGTCGCTTCCTCGAGGGCGAGAATGCCGGCGGCGACGGCCGCGTCGTCGCCGGCGGGAACGCCGAGCGCGCCGAGAATGCTGCGCTTGCCCTCGCTCGATACCTCGTGATGGTTTCCCCAGATATCCCAATAATCCGGTTCGATGCCCGCCAGCTTGGCAAGGGATTCCAGGTTATCCAAATCGGTCATCGGTGCCGCCTCCCCGCGACTGCGGTCATGTGTTCATCAATAGGACGAACGAGCGCGCGAGGACCGGATAGGTGCTCCCGCCCGTGTATGTCTCGCCGGTATCCTCGGCCCCGGTCCGGGCCGTGTCCACCATCGGTTTCCATCCATCGCCGATCCTGGCGTCCGGCAGCCGGAACGCGATGTCGTGGTCGTGGGCGTTGAGCAGCATCACGAAGAGCTCGCCCGGGTCGCCGTCCTTGGCAACCTGCTTGCGGCCGAACAGCTGCACGCCGAGGAACCTGGCGTCGGCCCTGTTCCAATCGGCGACGGTCATTTCCCGGCCCTCCGGGGAAAACCACATCGCGTCCTTGACGCCGGTGTCTCCGACCTCGGTGCCGGTCAGGAACTTGGCGCGGCGGAAGGCGGGGTGGTCCTTGCGGATCTTGAGGAGCGCGCGAACGAACTCCTCCAACGCCCGGTTCTCCGGCGACTGGTCGTCCCAGCGGACCCAGCCGATCTCGTTGTCCTGGCAATAGGCGTTGTTGTTGCCGTTCTGGGTTCGGCCGAATTCGTCGCCGCCGGTCAGCATGGGCGTGCCCTGCGACAGCACCAGCGTGGCCAGAAGGTTGCGCTTTTGCCGTTCGCGCAACGCGCGGATCGCCGGGTCCTGTGTCGGCCCCTCGACGCCGCAGTTCCAACTGTTGTTGTTGTCCGTGCCGTCCCGGTTGCCTTCCTTGTTTGCCTCGTTGTGTTTCTGGTTGTAGCTGACCAGATCGTGCAGCGTGAAGCCGTCATGGGCGGTGACGAAATTGACGCTCGTCCAGGGGCGGCGGCCCTTGTGCTCGAAGAAATCCGCCGACCCGGTGAGGCGGCCGGCCAGTTCGCCGATCATGCCGCCGTCGCCGCGCCAGAAACGCCGCACGCCATCGCGGAACCGGTCGTTCCATTCGGTCCACGCCGGGGGGAAGTTGCCGAGCTGGTAGCCGCCCCAGCCCACGTCCCACGGCTCGGCGATCAGCTTGATCTTCGACAGGGTGGGGTCCTGGGTCACGGCGTCGAGGAAACCGGAGTACGTGTCGAAGCCGTTCGCCTCGCGGGCCAGCGCCGTGGCCAGGTCGAACCGGAAACCGTCCACGTGCATCTCCTCCACCCAGAAGCGCAGCGAGTCCATGACCATCTGCAGCACCCGGGGGTGGGGGAGATTGAGTGTGTTGCCGCATCCCGTCACGTCGGCGTATTTCCGTTTGTCCGCCGCCAGCGCGTAGTACGACGCGTTGTCGATGCCGCGAAACGAGACGGTGGGGCCGAACTCGTGGCCTTCCCCGGTGTGGTTGTAGACCACGTCGAGGATCACCTCGATGCCGGCGGCGTGGAAGTGCGCCACCATCGTCTTGAATTCATGGACGCGTTGCTTGTTGTAGAACTTGGCGTCCGCCGCGAAGAAGTTGACGGAGTTGTAGCCCCAGTAATTCCGCAGGCCGTTCTCGTCGAGGTGCGGTTCGTTGGCGCACGCGTGGATGGGCAGAAGCTCGACGGCGGTGACGCCCAGCTTGGTCAGATGGTCGACGACCGCCGGGGTCGCCAGTCCCGGGAAGGTGCCGCGATGAGCCTCCGGAACCTCGGGATGCAGCATGGTAAATCCCTTGGCATGGAGTTCGTAGATGACGGTCTTCGACCAGGCGACGTTGGGGAGCCGTTCGGTCCCCCAGGTGAACGCCGGTTCGACCACCCGGCACTTGGGCATGACGCGCGCGCTGTCGCGGCGGTCGAAGGAAAGGTCGCCCCGGGAACTGCCGCGCCGGAACCCGAAATGCGCGTCGGTGATCTCCAGCTTGCCCTCGATGGCCTTGGCGTAGGGATCGATCAGAAGCTTGTTCGGATTGAACCGATGGCCGTTGCGCGGATCGTACGGGCCGTACACCCGGTAACCGTAGAGCTGGTTCGGCTCGATGCCCACCACGTAACCGTGCCAGATCTCGTTGGTGTATTCGGGCAGGGTGATCCGCTCCAGCTCCTTGCGGCCACTGCTGTCGAACAGGCACAACTCCACGCTCTCCGCGTTCGCGGAAAACAGCGCGAAGTTCACCCCCCGGCCGTCCCACGTGGCGCCGAGGGGCGAGGGACTTCCGGGTTCAATCCTGTTTCGCACGGGCTTCTCCGGCGGCCGCCGCGTCGGTGGCCACCGCTTCCGGGGCGGGCGTTTCGGCTTCGGTTCCGGCGGCCTCCGCCGCTTCTCCTTCCGCCGCCGGCGCTTCCACGACCATCGGTCTCGGCGGCTCCATCGGCTTGAGGACGACCGTCCCCAGCGGCGGCAAGGTCACGTCGAGCGAGAACGGATAGCCGAACGCTTCCTGCTCGAAGGATTGCGACCCGGCCCGCGTTGCCGACGCCGCTGCCCTCGTAGCACCCCGCGTCGGTGTTGAGGATTTCCGCGTAGGCGCCTCCCCTCGGAACGCCGATCCGGTACCCGTCCCGAACGACGGGCGTGAAGTTGCAGATGATGGCGACGAAGTCGTCGGGGTTCTTGCCGCGCCGGATGAACGAGATGACGCTGTTGTCCGAGTCGTGGCAGTCGATCCACGAGAACCCTTCCGGCAGGCAGTCCAGCTCGTACAGGGCGGGGTGCGACCGGTACAGGTGATTGAGATCCCGGACCAGGGTCTGAATCCCTTTCTGCAGCGGGTATTCGAGCAGGTGCCAGTCGAGGCTGTGGTTGTGGTCCCATTCGTCGCCCTGGCCGATCTCGATGCCCATGAACAGCAGCTTCTTGCCGGACATCATGTACATGAAGGTGAGATAGGTGCGGAGATTGGCGAACTTCTGCCAACTGTCGCCGGGCATCTTCGACAGCAGCGACCCCTTTCCATGAACGACTTCGTCATGGGAGAGCGGAAGGATGAAATTCTCGGTGAAGGAGTAGAGCAATCCGAAGGTCAGGAGGTCGTGATGATACCGGCGGTGGACCGGCTCCTTGCTCATGTAGCGAAGGGTGTCGTTCATCCACCCCATGTTCCATTTGTAGCCGAACCCGAGGCCGCCCAGGTACGTGGGCCGGGAAACCATGGGCCACGCGGTGGATTCCTCGGCGACGGTCATCACGCCCTCGTGGTGGCCGTACACCAGCTCGTTCATGCGCTTGAGGAAATCGATGGCTTCCAGGTTCTCGCGCCCGCCGAACATGTTGGGAATCCATTGTCCTTCCTCGCGGCTGTAATCGAGGTAGAGCATGGACGCCACCGCGTCGACCCTGAGACCGTCGACGTGGAATTCCTCCATCCAGTAAAGGGCGTTCGACAGAAGGAAGTTGCGCACCTCCGACCGGCCGTAGTTGTAGATCAGGGTGTCCCAATCCATGTGCTTGCCCAGGCGCGGGTCGGAATGCTCATAGAGGTGGGTGCCGTCAAAATAGGACAAGCCGTGCGCGTCGCCGGGGAAGTGGCCGGCGACCCAGTCGATCAACACTCCCAATCCTTCCTGGTGACACCGGTCGATGAAATACTTGAAATCCGCCGGAGTGCCGTGCCGGCTGGTGGGCGCGAACAATGCCGTGGGCTGATACCCCCAGGATCCGTCGAACGGGTACTCGTGCACCGGCATCAATTCCAAGTGCGTGAAGCCCAGATCCTTGACATAGGGGACGAGGTCGTCGGCGAGTTCGCGATACGTGAGGTAGCGGTCGCCGTCTTCCGGCTTGCGTTTCCAGGACCCCAGATGGACCTCGTAGATGCAGACCGGCGCGTCGCGGTCGTTCAGAGTGGCCGCGCCGGCTCAGCCAATCCTTGTCGTTCCATTTGTAAGGCGTCGGATCGGGGACGATGGATCCGCTCTTTGGCGGGTGTTCGGCCTGCTGGGCGAGGGGGTCGGCCTTTTCGGCCATGAGGTTGCCGAACCGGTCCTTGACCTCGTACTTGTAGATGGCGCCGACCCCGACGCCGGGCAGGAAGATTTCCCACACGCCGCACTCGAGGCGGACGCGCATGGGATGGCGCC
The DNA here is from genome assembly GCA_963701445.1 of uncultured Alphaproteobacteria bacterium. GTDB lineage: Bacteria > Pseudomonadota > Alphaproteobacteria > Rhodospirillales > Defluviicoccaceae > CAKZLS01. The sequence continues at coordinate 30,501 of CAVPAM010000044.1, read as the reverse complement.
GTCCGTCCCAGTTGTTGAAATCGCCCAGCACGCTCACCTTCCGCGCGTTCGGCGCCCAGACCGCGAACGACGTGCCGTCGACACCGTCGACCGTCGTCGTGTGCGAACCGAGTTTCTCGAAGACGCGCAGGTGGTTTCCCTCGACCAGCAGATGAATGTCCAACTCGCCGAGCACCGGTCCGAACCGGTACGGGTCCTCGAGGTCGTACTCCTCGCCGTCGTTGGGCTGGATGCGAAGGCGATACTTGAACGGCTTCTTGCGGCCCTCGACGACTCCCGCGAAGAACCCCTCGTCGCGCACGCGCGGCAGATCGGCGACCGTCTTTCCGGTCTTGTAGTCGACGACGGCGACGGCGCGCGCCTGCGGTTGATAGGTCCGTACCACCACTTGCGTTTCGCCGTCCGCGGTCTCGGTGTGCATACCCAGGACCGAGAATGGGTCGCCGTGGTCGGCATGAATGATGCGGTCGATCTCTGTATCCAGCTTATTCTTTTTCATGATCTAAATAATCCCGTCGAGCGTTGCTTTATTCTTGTTCGAGCCAGAGTTTGCCAGTGCCCAGATCAACCACCCCCGTATGGCGCCGGTCCTTTTTGTTCATCGCGCCGGAATGCTGGCGGAATGTTTCGGACCGCGTGGGCATAATGGTTCAGATGGCCGAGGAAAGCGAGAGGCCAGCCTCATTTCGTCGTTTTTTTGGGCTTTTTGGCGGCGTCGGTCTTCGTGGCGGAGGACGCTTTCCCGCGTTGACCGCCTGAAGGCTTTTTGGCGGCCGACGCACTCGCCGCCTTCTTGGCGGGCGCGGCGGGCTTGGCTTTCGCGGCCTTTTTCGGACCCCCGGCCTTTTTCGGTTTGGCCGCCTCGGCCTCGGCTTCCTCGCGGGCGATTTCGGCGACCGCCTGGTTCCAGTGTTCCAATGCCTTGCCGTCCGGGCGGCCTTCCCGATCCCAGATCTCGTAGGCGCGGATTTCAACCTTACTGCGTTTCTCTTTTGCCATTGGTGGTTTCCCCCGATGCGGAATCGCCGGTCGCCAACGCAACCGCGATCACCCGAATGGTAGGACAACTGCCCTCAAGGTTCGACGGGAAAAATCAAGGGAGGCCGCCGGACACGCAAGGTGTTCGCGCGAAACGAATATTAAATGTCGCGCTCGATCCGTATCGTGGCGCGTCGGCCGTTTCACCTGCTTCCCATCCCCAGGGTCGAGTCCCTAACGAACAAAAACCCTAAAAAACTACGTTTACGCCGACCGAGGCGTGGATCACAATATTAATTCACCTCGTGCAACGAAAGAACGAGAGTAACCATTGACCGCGCGCCCGGCAACTCATCCATCCCAGGGTCGTCATCGACACGGATGGCCTGCGGAACCTGATCGAGGCGCTCGCCGGCGACGGTCGGGAGGTGATCGGTCCACGGGTGTCGGACGGCGCCATTGTCCTCGAGCCGGTCACCGGTCTCGACGACCTGCCCGCCGGTTTCGAGGACGAGCAGGACGGCGGCCACTACCGCTTGGTTGCCGGCGGGGGGCGCGGACTGTTCGAATACGGTCCCGGACCGCACGCCTGGAAACGCTACCTGTATCCCGCGCGGGAACGCCTGTGGCGCGCGCGTCGCGAGGGTGACAGCATCACGATCGAGGAGGACGGCGCGGAAGCGCCCCGGTATGCGTTTCTCGGCGTCCGCGCCTGTGACCTCCGGGCGATGGACATCCTGGACACCGTGCTGGACCGGGACGGGCAGGGGGATCCCCGCTACGTCGCCCGGCGCCAGGACGCCTTCGTGATCGCGGTGAACTGCGGGCGCGCGGGCGGAACCTGTTTTTGCGTGTCCATGGGGAGCGGTCCCCGGGCGGACGCCGGGTTCGATATCTCGCTGACCGAACTGATCGACGACACCCGGCACGTTTTCTTGGCCGAGGCCGGATCGGACCGGGGCGCCGAGGTGCTAGAGCGGATCGAACGGCGTCCGGCGTCCGACGACGATACGGCGCGCGCCGACGCCATCGTCGCGCGAACGGCGGCGGGCATGGGACGGGAGATGATCGCGGACGCCGGCGACGTGTTGAGGCGGAATTTGGACAGCGCCCATTGGGACGCCGTGGCGGAGCGGTGCCTGACGTGCGGTAACTGCACAATGGTCTGCCCCACCTGTTTCTGCTCCACGGTCGAGGACGTGACCGATCTGTCCGGAAATGTCGCCGAGCGGTGGCGAAAGTGGGATTCGTGCTTTTCCATGGAGTTCAGCTACATCCATGGCGGCAGCATCCGCCGCGAGGGCGCTTCCCGTTACCGCCAATGGATCACCCACAAACTGTCCTTCTGGCGGGATCAGTTCGGAACGTCCGGTTGCGTGGGCTGCGGGCGGTGCATCACCTGGTGCCCGGTGGGGATCGACATCACGGAGGAAGCCCGCAATATCCGCTCGAGCGAGAAGGATCCCTGAGCATGGTGCAAATCGAAGGGCTGGACCGCGTTCTTCGCGAGCATCCCTTTTTCGAGGGAATGAACGACGCCTACCGGGAACTCGTCGCCGGGTGCGCGGCCAACGAGGTGTTTCACGCCGGGGCCTACGTCTACCGGGAAGGCGATCCCGCCGACAAATTCTATCTGATACGCCACGGCCGCGTGGCGCTCGAGGTGCATGTTCCGGGAAAGACGCCCATCATCGTGGAGACCCTGAAGAGCGACGACCTGATGGGATGGTCCTGGCTGGTCCCGCCGTATCGCGCGAACTTCGATGCGCGGGCGCAGGAGCTGACCCGGCTCGTCAGCCTGGATGCCGCGTGCCTGCGCGGAAAGATGGAGAAGGACTCGGCGCTTGGCTACGAACTGCATAAGCGCTTCGCCCCCGTGGTGGCGGCCCGCCTGGCGGCGGCGCGCCGCCAGTTGATCGACCTCTACGGTCACCCCGGCGAATGAGACAGGTTCCGGTCGTGACCGATATCGCCGAACCGATGGTGCCCGTTCCGTTCCGGATCGAGCGGAGGGTGAAAAACCTGAGCGATACCTTCACGATCGATCTCCGGGCGGAGGAGGGGGAGACGTCGTTTTCCTTCGCGCCCGGTCAGTTCAACATGCTGTACCAATTCGGTGTCGGCGAGGTTCCCATCAGCATCAGCGGCGATCCCGGAAAACCGGACACGCTGGTCCATACCATTCGCGCCGTCGGTCCGGTCACCGAAGCGATGGCGGCGCTGAAGCGCGGCGCCGTCTTGGGGGTGCGCGGCCCCTTCGGGAGCGCCTGGCCCGTCGACGCGGCGGAAGGCAGCGACGTGGTTCTCGTGGCGGGCGGCGTCGGCCTCGCGCCGCTGCGACCGGCGATCTACCATATTCTCGCGAACCGCTCGCGCTACGGACGGTTCGTCATTCTCTATGGCGCCCGGACCCATCGCGACATCCTGTTCCGGGACCAATTGGAGAGATGGAGCAGCCGTCTCGACACCTTCGTGGATGTCACCGTCGACCGCGCGTCGGGCGACTGGCACGGCAACGTGGGCGTCGTGACCAAGCTCCTCGTCCGCCGGGGGTTCGATCCGGACAACACGGTGGCCATGGTCTGCGGACCGGAGACGATGATGCGGTTCACCATCCGGGCGCTCAACGACGAAGGCGTGCGCGACGACCGGATCCATGTTTCCATGGAACGCAACATGAAGTGCGCCGTGGGGTTCTGCGGACACTGTCAATTCGGCGGGCATTTCGTCTGCCGCGACGGCCCCGTCTTCCGCTTCGACCGGATCGAGGACATGTTCAGGATCAGGGAGCTTTGATCATGCGGCGCTCGCGCAAACCCAAGCTGGCGGTATGGAAGTTCTCGTCGTGCGATGGCTGTCAACTGTCATTGCTCGATTGCGAGGACGCGCTCCTCGAGGTGGTGGACAGTCTCGAGATCGCCTACTTCCTCGAGGCCAGCCGCGCGACGGCCCGGGGCCCTTACGACCTCTCCCTGGTGGAAGGTTCGATCACCACGCCGCACGACGCGGAACGGATCCAAAAGATCCGCCGGCAATCGAAACGGCTGGTGACCATCGGCGCGTGCGCGACGGCCGGCGGCATCCAGGCGCTGCGCAATTTCGCGAAGGTGGAGGATTTCATCGACGCCGTTTACGCCCATCCCGCGTACATCGACACCTTGGCGACGTCGACGCCGATCCAGGATCACGTCACGGTCGATTTCGAACTCCGGGGGTGCCCCATCGACCGGCGCCAGCTCCTGGAAGTCCTGAGCGCGTATCTCGTCGGACGCCGCCCCAACATACCGGCTTACAGCGAGTGCTTCGAATGCAAGCGGCGGGGAACGGTGTGCGTCATGGTGGCGCGGGGAACCCCGTGCCTGGGTCCCGTCACCCAGGCGGGATGCGGCAACCTCTGTCCCCCGCGCGACCGGGGCTGCTACGGCTGTTTCGGTCCCATGGAAACGCCGAACACCGCCAGTCTGAGCCAGTGGCTGGGCGACCAATGGAGCGTCGAGGTCGCACGTTCGCGATCTCTTCCGGAGCTTCAATGCCGCGGCCGACTCGTTCCGGACGGAAAGCGAGCGGCATGACTGAACCCGGAACGCGCACCATCAAGGTCGGCGCCCTGGCCCGCGTGGAGGGGGAGGGCGCGCTGTATGTCCGCATCCGCGATCGCGAGGTCACCGACGTCCGGTTCCAGATCTATGAACCGCCGCGCTTTTTCGAGGCCTTGCTCCGGGGGCGCATGTTCACCGAGGCGCCCGACATTACCGCCCGGATCTGCGGCATTTGCCCCATCGCCTACATGCTGGGCGCCAGCCAGGCGATGGAGGACGCGCTCGGCGTCCGGGTCGTGGGTCCGCTCCGGGACCTGCGCCGGCTGATTTATTGCGGCGAGTGGATCGAGAGCCACGTCCTGCACGCGTCCATGCTTCATGCCCCCGATTTTCTCGGCATGCAGGACGCCTTCGAGATCGCCCGCGCCCATCCCGAGATCGTCACCAAGGCGTTGGCGCTGAAGAAGCTCGGCAACGAGATCATCGAGGCCGTGGGCGGCCGCGCCGTCCACCCAGTCAACCTCAAGGTCGGCGGCTTCTACAAGGCGCCCTCCAGGGCGGCCATCCGCGCCCTCGCCGAACCGCTGAAGGGCGCGGTGGACGCCGCGCTCGAGCTGACCCGGGCTTTCGCCGCTTTCGATTTCCCGGACTACCATCACGACTACCTGTTCGTCTCGATGCGGCACCCGGACGAATACGCCATCCACGAAGGGAGGATCGTTTCCAACCGCGGACTGGACATCGCGCCGAGCGCGTTTCTCGCGCACTTCAACGAGGAGCACGTCAAGCACTCGACGGCCCTGCACGGGATGACGGCCGGCGGCGAGCGCTATCTGGTCGGGCCGCTGGCGCGATACAGCAACAATTTCCATCAGCTCTCGGACGTGGCCAAGGACGCGGCCCGCGACGCCGGTCTCGGACCGGTCTGCACCAATCCGTTCCAGAGCCTCATCGTGCGCATGGTGGAGGTGGTGTATGCCTGCCAGGAGGCGCTGCGGCTGGCCGAGGCCTACGAGGTGCCGGATGCCTCCTGCGTCGAGGTGGCCGCCGGTCCCGGCGAGGGCCACGGCTGCACCGAGGCGCCGCGCGGCATCTGCTACCATACCTACCGGCTGGACGGCGAAGGCCGCATTCTGCATGCGACCATCGTCCCGCCCACGTCGCAGAACCAAAAGCAGATCGAAAACGACCTGCTGGGCGTCGTCCAGGCCAACATCGACCTGCCGGACCCGGACCTCCAGTGGCGTTGCGAGCAGACCATCCGCAACTACGATCCGTGCATTTCGTGTTCCACCCATTTTCTCAACCTGACGATCGACCGTGGGTGACGCGGACGACCCGCCGGCCCTCGTCATCGGCGTCGGCAACCGCGATCGCGGAGACGACGCCGTGGGCCCGGTGGTGGCGGAGCGATTGGCGGCGAGCGGGATCGACGCCGTCGAGCACTCCCACGACGGCGCGGCCCTCCTCGACGCTGTGGGCGGGGCGGGGCAGAGTGATCCTCGTCGATGCGATGCGCTCGGGCGTCCAAGCAGGGACGATCCGCCGCTTCGACGCGAGCCGGGAACGCCTGCCGAAGGGCGCGTTCGGCGTCTCCAGCCATCTGTTCGGGCCGCTGGAAGCGGTGGAGACGGCCCGTGCGTTGGGCCGTCTGCCGCCAATTTTGATCGTCTTCGGGATCGAGGGCGGGTCTTACCGTTTCGGCGATCCCCTGTCCCCGGCCGTCGAGCGGGCCGCCCGGACCCTCGTCGACCGGATCGTCGAGGAGCTCACGTATAGTCGTGGGCGATGATCTCGTCGGCGCGGCGAATGAGTTCCCGTCCGTAGTCCGTCCAGATGCCCTGGCCCCAGTAGCGGTAGCAACTGGTCTCGGCCGAGAGCAGGTGGAACAGGGCGTTGCGGAACCGGTCCTCGTCGGTGGGCGCCTTCTTCGCCAGAACCTGTTCGTTGAAGCGCGAGCTCAGCTTCTCCATGGGGCCGAGGATGTTTTCGTAGCCCTTGACCCATGACAGGTCGCTGGTCCAACTGCCGCCGTCCATGTGGAAGCGGTGATCGGCGCCCTTGCAGTCCTCGATGGCCTTCGCCAGCTTTTCCGACCCGGCCCCCGGCTTGACGCGGTCCCAGATCATTTTCTGGAACAGCGGCTGGACGACCGGCAGATCCTTTTCCTTGATGCCGAGCGCGAACAGGTGCTCCAGGTACTCCGTGGCATTCATCATCGGCGTGTCGGAACCCGAGGCTTCGCGCACCACTTCCATGAACTTGCCGGGGAACTCGTTCATCATCACGCCGCCGTTCTCGCCGTCGGCGATCTGGGTCACCAGGGGCGGAACGCTCTTGCCGGCCAATTCCCATCGGCTGAGCGACTTGGCCTCGTAATAGGGCTGCATCTGGGCCACCAGCTTGGTGTCGGAGCCCTGGGTCTTGACGATGGCGATGATCTCGGCGGTCTTGCCCTCGGAGTTGGTGCAGGACAAGCGGTGGGGCAGGTGCCGTTGCTCCACGCCGCCGCCGGTCTCGGGGTTTTCCACCGTGTGCTCCTGGACCAGCACCCACTGGAAACCGCAGTCCTTGAGGGTCTTGACGAATTCGTAGGCGACGTCGGGATGGTTCGGCAGCGCCATCTCCGACGGCGAAAAACCGCGCACCCGGCCGAGCGCCTCCAGCCCGAACAGGGCGGCGAAGTGGTGTTGCCAGGCCTTGACGTGCAGACGGAAGTCCTGGACCGGCGTCGACGGCGCGACGGCGTGCCCCCACGGACACCCGAGCCATTCGGCGGCGTGCCAGTATTGGGGATTGCACGTGATCGTCTTCAGCGCGTCGATGACGTCGTTCTGGCCCATCTGCCGGAGGCCGTGAAGGAGCGTCCCCGAATATTCGAGCATCGCGCGCGGCTGCTTGCCCTCGTCGATGAGCTGCGGGATGAACTCGCCGATGCGCTTGTAGCACCAGGCGAACGCGGGCGCGTTGTAGTTGTCGCCGATGTGCTGGTTGTCCCACATGTCCTTGAGGTTGCTGATGATCTCGGCGGTGCGCAGGTCGCCGCCGCCGGCCGGGATCAACGGCTGGTGCATGTGGAGCGCGATGGCGCAGGCGGCCTTGATGTGTCCGAAATCGACCGTGCTGGCCGGTCCATACACCGGCTTCTTGGCGGCGTCGCGGATCGTCTTGTCGATCAGTTTTTCGGAGCCGGCGAGATTGAGCGTGCCGTTGATGTATTCGGGTAGAGCGGTCATGGCATCACGCTTTCATTCCGTTGGGGTTTGGCTATGGAGTAGGGGGGACCGTTTTTTCTTGCCCTACGAAGAAAAGGATGCGCCGACGGCGCGCATGTCACACGTGGCCCGATTCATACAGCGATTGGATCGGGGCGCAAGGCGATAAACGCGAGGACTGTTCTACTTCACGGCGGCTGAAGCCTAGCAGGGAACCCGTCAGTTGGTGTGTTGGCCGAGCGTGTTCGTTGCCGGATGTGGTCGGCCAACGCGAGGGGGAAGCGATCTCCTCGCCGAACCGATGGCGAAGATCATCGCCGGACATCGGGCGGCCAATGAAATACCCCTGGGCGTGATCGCATCCCATTTCGCTCAATCGGGTGAGGACCGTTTCGCTTTCCGCACCCTCGGCCACCACCTTCAGTCCGAGATTGTGCGCGAGGTCGATGGTCGACTGGACAATCGTCGCGTCTTCCCTTCGAGTCGATGAGCTCGGACGACAAACGACCTGTCGATCTTGAGTTCGCGAACCGGGAGACGGCTCAGATACGACAGCGACGAATATCCGTGCCGAAATCGTCGATCGACAGATGAAAGCCCATCGTGGCGATCCGCTGGACCACCCTGAGCGCCTTGTCCGGATCGATCATGATGGCGCTTTCCGTGATTTCCAGCGACACGAGATGAGCATCCACCTGCCACTCGGCCAGCAGTTCCGCCAACATCCCGGGCAGGGCGGAGTCGTGCAGGCTCCGGCGGAGATGTTAATGGCCATGTGAATATCCGAGACCGTTGGCGCACCATTCCGCGAGCTGCTGGAACGCCGTGCTCAGCGTCAGTTGGGTCAGCGAACTCATGAGGCCCGTCCGCTCCGCCTGCGGGATGAATTCGTCCGGCGGGATCGGGCCGAGCGTCGGGTGATCCCAGCGGGCGAGAGCCTCGGCGCCGCAAACGCGCCCGGTTTTCAGGTCGAGCTTCGGCTGGTAGTCGAGATACAGGCGCCGCCCCTCGATGGCGCGGCGCAGCTCGCCGGTCAAGGTCAGGTGGCGGATGCTGTTGTGGTCCTTTTCGCTGTCGTAGAGCGCGATGGAGTTGGGACCGGTTTTCGCTTCGTACATGGCCACGTCGGCGCACCGCAGCAGCGCTTCCTTCTCCTCGGCGTGATCGGGAAACAGAGCGATACCGATGCTCGCGCCCAAGTCGATGGAAAGGTCGTCGAGATGAAACGGTTCCTGGATCGCGCGCAGCATGCGCGCCGACACCCGCCGCGCTCGGCGAAGATCGCTGATCGCGGGCAGAACCACGGCGAATTCGTCGCCGCCGAGGCGGGCGATGGTATCCGTCTTGCGGACGACGCCGACAAGGCGATGGCCCAGTTCGGTCAGGAGCAGGTCGCCCACGTGGTGCCCGAGCGTGTCGTTGACGTCCTTGAAGCGATCGAGGTCGAGCACGAGCAGGGCGATCGCGAGCGGGGTGCCTCCCCGCGAGGCCCCGCGGATGGCCTGCTCGAGGCGGTCGTTGAGCAGAATGCGGTTCGGCAACCCCGTCAACGCGTCGTGGAGGGCCTGGTGGGTGAGCTGGTCCTGTTGACGTCGCCTCTCGGTGATGTCGCGCACGATCGCCACGTGCAGCGGCTCGCCCTCGAACTCGATGGCGCCGAGAGCGAGTTCGACCGGAAAGTACGAGCCGTCGAAGCGCCGGGCCTGGGTCTCGCTGTAACGCCCGGCGGCCCGGGGTGCTCCGGCCTCTTCCTCGATGCGGTACTGGAGGTCGCCGATCAGTTCGGAGGCCGGGCAATCCACCAGTGCCTCGGGCGGACAGCCGAAGAGCTTGGCGGCCGCGGAATTGGTCACTTCGATCCGGCCGTTTCTCCCGATCACCATGACCGCGTCGAAACTGCTCTCGAATACCGCCGTCATCAGGGCGTCGGACCGGCGCGGCCTGAGCGCCGGATCCGCCGAGAGGCCCGACGCGGTGTCTTGTCGCTGATCCTGAGCACGCGATACGTAGCGCGACAGATGTGACCCGCCGTATGGATGCCGGTCGAACCGGTTGTGATTCATAAGCGCCCCAGACTGATCCGGCCCGGGAAAACCCGGGTCCGTTGCCGATTGATTGGGCCCCAGGACGCCGTTCGCGCCGGTATCGTGAATTTCATGCGGTATCGACCGGATTTGATCGCCGGACCGGCTGTCATCCACCTGTTCCGGTGTTGAGAGTGAGCGACCTGAAAGCGCCTCACTCTATTCCTCGCCGGGTTGAAGAACCGTTAAACCGGTCTGGGCCCGCCGCGCTTGAGATGGAGCGGAGACGGTGGCGATGGCGATAAAATGCCTAAAGCAGCATGGTCAGCCGGCCATTGTCCTTGACAAATAGGTTAAAATACCTATATATGCCCAGGATCAGGCGCCGGCATCCACCGGACTGTCCTGTGCAAACTCGGGAACCGATGCCATTGACCGTGCGAGAATCCCCATCCAGGCGCCGGCTTGCGTCCCGAATCGCCGTCGTGATCGTCGGCGCCGCCGCGAGTCTCTCGGGCACCTATTACCTGATCGTCGAGAGGAACGCCGTCAGCTTCGACGAGAGCGGGATTTCCCGTGCCATCAATACCACCATCAATATTCAGCCGTCGGCCGGGTCGGGCCCGGGTCCGGACGCGGGCCCGGCAACCGGCGCGGCCGGTTCGGGCGCGCCCGAAACCCGCAACGTCTTCCACTTCAACAACGAGTTCAAGCTCGAGGTCATGCGCGCGACGACCGAATTGGCCGGGGCCAAGAAGGACTTCAGGGACAAGGTGCTCGGGATCATCGAGGCGCTGGTCAGCGGCCTCGCCACCGGAGATTTGGGCGAGAGCCAGATCCAAGGCCTCGGCCAATCCCTGGGGGCGCTCATCGAGGACGTGCCCATCTCCAAGTATCAACTCACCAGCCGCGAGTTTACCCTGCGGCCGGGCACGGCCCATTTCCTTCCCGGCGGCGGCCATTCCCTGGCCGTCCTGGAGCCCTTTGGATCCGAACGTCCGGATACCATCTACGTGCGGCGGGACGGGCGGAAAGTCCCCATGAGCATCGGTTCGGTCCGCGTCTTCGAGCAACCCGGCCGCACATGCACCTTGATCCTGCACGACCTCGCGCAAAACTACGCGACGGCGACGTTCTCGTTCTCCTGCCGCGAATCGTAGACCGCGGGGATCGCTCCCCGCGTCCGCCCCGCCACGGTCCTACGCGAAGACGCGGTAGTCGATATCCGGAAAAATGCGGTCCATGGCTTCCAGCGCCTCGAGCCGCTGTTCGTCGATCGCGCCGGAGGTCACCGCGTCCGCCAGATAGTGGAAGCGGGCGAGGTGATCGCGGGTCCGGCCGTAGGCATAGTCCACGGCGGTGCCGGTTTTCATGATGAACGCCCAGTCGGACGCCTGCGCCAGCAGCAGGGAACGCGCCGCCTGCTGGAGCGCGCGATGGGCCGGGGTGCCGGGCGCGGTCTCCAGGTTGTCGCGGGCGATCTCCTGCATCCGTCCCGCCGCATCGTGGAGATGGCGATAGATCCAGTCGTTGCCCGGATTGAGCCAGAAATCACTGTAGCCCTTGTCGCCCCAGCTCGAGGCCGAGGGTTGAGCGCACTGCTGAACGGGGTGGCGTTCCAGGTACTGGCTCGGCGTGACCAGTTCCACGCCGTCGCGGTCGCGCGCCAGCTTGCGGATCAGGAAATCCAGCCACTGCGGGCCCTCGAACCACCAGTGTCCGAACAGCTCTGCGTCGTAGAGGGCGACGATCAGCGGCGGTTGATCCAGCGAGGGGGCGTAGCGCTCGACGGCCTCGTTCTGGCGCTTGATGAAATCGTCGGCGTGGACGGCCGCGCGTTCCCGCGCCCGGTCCGGCTCGTAGGGCTCCTTCTCGTTGGTGTCGCCGGTGACGCGGTAGTATTTGAAACCGGTGAAGATCCGGGTCTCGCCGTCGAGGATGTACGGCTTGATGTAGTCGAAATCCAACTCGAAACCGATGTCCTTGTAGAAATCCCGGTACCAGGGATCGCCCGGATACCCCTCGTTGGCGCTCCACACCTGGCGGCCGGAGGCCGGGTCGCGGCCAAAGGCGGCGACGCCGTTCGGGCACGCGAGGGGTGCCAGGTACCCGTAACGCGGCTTGTCGGTGGCATTCATGATGCCATGCGTTTCGACGAAGAAGTAGCTCCCGCCGGCGTTCCGGACGGACTCCTCCAGTCCCGGAAAATAGCCGCATTCCGGAAGCCAGAAGCCGGGCAGGGGGCGGTTGAAGGCCCGGCGGTAGGCATCGGCGCCCACCTGGAGCTGCGCGTTGACCGCCGCCGGCTGCGTCCGCAGGATCGGCAGGTAGCCGTGGGTGGCCGCGGCGGTGATGATTTCGAGGCAGCCGTCCTCCTGCAGCCGGCCGAACGCCGCCACCAGATCGCGGCCGTATTTGTTCTCGTACAGGTCGCGGGTTTCCAGCAACAGACGATGGTACATCCGCGCGGTCTCGAGAAAACGGCTATCCTCGTGGTGGCGACGGATTTCCTGGTCGCCGAGACGGGTCAGATGCTCGAGATGCGCGAGGTAGCGCCGTTGCAGGAAATCGTCCTGCAACATGGCCAGCAGCGGCGGCGAAAGCGACAGCGTGATCCGGAAGTCGACGCCGTCCTCGCGCAGGCCCTCGAACACCCGAAGCAGGGGAATGTAGACCTCGGTAATCGCCTCGAACAGCCAGGTTTCCTCGAGAAAGCTCTCGTACTCCGGATGACGGACGTACGGCAGGTGCGCGTGCAGCACGAGCGCGAGATAGCCCTTGGCCATCAGCCGTCGCCCCGGTCGGTCGACGCGTCGTCGCTGTCGAGGAGCGCCTCGATCAGCGACGGGTCGTTGGGCAGCAGGCGGCGGATGGAAAAACTGCCATCGGGGCGCAAGGGGATTGCCCGGCCGAACAGGCGGAGCTCCTGGTCGGGATCCGCGTGTCCGTAAACGTGCAGCTCGGCGGCCACCTCGAAACCGCCGCCGCGCCCGAGGCCGTAACTGGACGACGTCAGCGCCTGTTCCAGCACGAGCGGAGGCCGGGCGGCCGGGACTTCGGTGCCCGGGGCCGATTCGCCGGGCGACGGCTCCGCCACGGTTTCCGGCGACCCGTCGCTCCACGGTGTTTTCGAGACCCCGGGGCTGCCCGGAGGCAGCGGGAAACGCGCCGGGGCGGTTTCGCCGCGGGGCGCATGCGAAAAATGCAAGGCGGTCCCCGCCTGGCCATCGGGGCCCGACGGTTGGAGATCGAAGATGCCGTTCTCCGGCGCCTGGACGTCGATTTGCCGAACCGCGTTCGACCCGGCGGACGACACCGGCGGCAGTTCGACCGGATTGGACGTGGCCAACGTCACGAAGCGGTTGTCGGCCGAGCGCAGGCCCAGAAAGGCCCGGTAACGACGCGCGTCGCCGAAGACGTCCACGTACGATCGGCTTCGCAGACCGCCGACGTCCACGTCGAAGGCGGCACCCGGCATAGATCCGTCCCCGTGCCCTTCGTCTTCCACGACTCTCAACGTCATCGACGCGGTCGCGCCGCCGTCTCCCAACTGTTGCCGGGCCGATTCCATGGCCTCCCGGCTGACCGTCCAGAACGCGTGCAGCCGGTGGGGATCGATCTCGATCAGGACGAGCCCGGGTTTTCCGATCGCGCGAACAAAACTGTCCCTGACGGCTTCGGCGACGTCGCGGAGAATCTGGGGCGAGGGTTCGACCGGGGGGCGCGGGGGGGGCGCCAGACCCGATGACAGCGCATCGAGATTCGGGCCGGTCGTTTCGGCGTTCGTGTCGCGGGGAGGCTCCAAGCCTATGTTGTAATATCTCTCACCCACAACGTCCGGTCCCTAAGATCCTGTCCAATCCACGTCCCCTTCAACCGGCGAGGCACGTTCTTGACGAGTCTCCCCAATAAGCGGTCGGAATATAACGAACTACACCTTTTGGCCCCGTTTCGGCAACCTTCGTTCGTTGCGGCCGCGAAATGCCGAGGCGGGGCGGACCGGCGGCGACTCCCGGCCCGGCGGCGTCGCGGTGTTCGACGCGTTTACCGCCGGAGCGAAAACTCCCGCTGGTTGAGCCTGGACCGGAGCCGGGGCAACAAAGGCTTTTTTGGCTTGATTCCCTTGTTGCTCGCGAGGGGCGCGGGAGGTAGCATTTTGCTGCGCGCGCGAAATCCGTGGGACAGGGGTCGGAGAAAACCATGAAAGAGATCTTTCACGCGCTGGTGCTCAACATGCATCAGCCGCCAAGCAATCTCGACGAACTGCTGGAGGCCAACGAATGGGAGGTCAAGGAGATCCTGTTCGCCTACGACCGGATGCCACGGACATTGTGGTCGTACGAGGATATCGCGCGGGTCAACGTCTCGTTCTCCGGAACCCTGCTGGAAACGCTGTCGCATCCCGAATTTCAGCGCAAGGTCTACGGCTCCGTGGATTGCGGAACCCTGCTCTGGGCGCTGCAGAACGAGAAGCTTTTCGAGATCCTGGGCACCGGATACTACCATCCCGTTTTGGCGCTGACGCCCGAGGCGGATTGGGACGAGCACATCGCCCGGTGGCAGGCCATCGGACGGAACGTTTTCTGGCGCGATCATTTCAACGGCTTCTGGCCGCCGGAAATGGGCTTTGACATGAAGCTCATTCCTCACTTGAAGAAGGCGGGCTACCGTTACGTCCTGGTGGACAGCGAGTACGTGGATCCGATCGACGAGATGACCTGGCAGGAGGTGCGCTATCGCCCCCACATCGCCGAATACGAGGGCGAGGAAATCGTGGTGGTCGTGCGCGATCGCGATCTGTCCGCGGCGCAGCTGGCGGGCATGGAATACAGTTGGTTCTATCACGAGATCCAGGAGCGGACGAAGTGGTGCGATTTCCCGCCGCTGGTCACCACCGTCAGCGACGGCGATAACGGCGGTTGGTTCCGCAACGTCAATCCACAGGCGAATTTCTGGTCATATTTCTACAAGACCGCGCTGGACGAGATCCGCGCGGGCAACTCGTCCATGCGTCCGACGTTCATTACCGAGTACCTGGATCGCTTCGGTGCCCATGGGCGCGTGACGGTTCGCCGCGGCGCCTGGCCCACCGACGAGCACCACGGCTGGGATTTCCATCAGTGGCAGGGGTCCCAGACGCAAAGGGACGCGATGGCCCGTGTCCACGACATCAGCAAGATGTTCCACGAGGTCAAGGACGAGGCCTGGACGCGGGGAATCCAGGATCCGGAGTTCCACAACCAGCTGGGGCAGGCGCACTGGCGGCTGCTTCGCGCCGAAACCAGTTGCAATTTCTACTGGGGCGAGGCGTGGGTCTACCGGACCCATCAGGACCTCGACGCGGTCCTTTTCCACCTCCAGGAAGCCAAGAACCGGCTGGGATAGGGGAGGAACGCCGTTCCAGCGGCCCCGCTTGGGGCCGGGTGAGGGCGGCCGAGGCGGTCCGCGCTACAGCTTCTGGCGGGTGTTCTCGTAGATTCCGATATAATGGTCGCCGGATTGCGCCCAGGAGAGGTCATTGGCCATCCCGTTGGTGACCAGCCTTCTGAATTCCTTGGGAAAATCGCGCCAGAGCCCGATCGCCCGGCTCAGGGCGGATTCCAAACCCGCGAAATCGGCGTCCTGGAACACGTAGCCGTTGCGTTCCTCCGGCGGCTTGTCCGAGTGGTCGCGGTCGAACACGGTGTCCACCAGACCGCCCACGCCCCGCACCACGGGAACGCTGCCGTACCGCATGGCGATCATCTGCGTCAGGCCGCACGGCTCGAACAGGCTCGGTACGATCATCATGTCGCAGCCGGCGTAGATCTGGTGGGCCAACTGCTCGTTGAAGCCGATCTCGAGATGACAATCCTGGTTGTCGTTCAGGTAGTGCTTGAGATGATAGAAATGGTCGTTGATGCCGCTTTCGCCGCCGGCGCCCAGCAGCACGAACTGGGCGCCATGCTCAAGGCAGTAGAACATGGCGTGCTGGATGAGATGGACGCCCTTCTGGGCATCCAGCCGCCCGACATAACCGATCAGCGGCTTGAAGTCCTTGCGGATCCAGAGGTGATCCCGCAGAGCTTCCTTGTTCGCGTATTTGCCGTCCAGTTCCCACACGGTGTAGTGATTCGGGATGAACCGGTCGATCTCCGGGTTCCAGACGTCGTAATCGAGACCGTTCAGCACGCCGGTGAACTTGTAGTGGTGGTTGGCGAGGGTCTGCGCCAGACCGTGGCCCTGGTCGGTGTAACGGGCCTCCCAGGCGTGGTGAGGCGACACCGTGGTGACATGGTTGGCGTAAACGATGCCGCCCTTCATGATGTTGAGGGCGCCCTGGCTGACATTGTCCAGCAGCCGGTCGTGGTGAAGGTAGTATTCCGGCCGGCACAACCCCGAGGCCCACAGGACCGCCTCGCCGGTTACGCCCTGATGCTTGAAATTGTGGATGGTGTACACCACCCGCTGATTCTCCATGCCGAGCCGGTTGTAGATTTCGAACAGGAGAACCGGAACCAGGCCCGTCTGCCAGTCGTGGCAATGGATGATGTCCGGGCGCTTGTTGGACTGGAGCATGAACTCCATCGCGGCCTTCGAAAAGAAGGTGAACCGCAAGGTGTCGTCGTGAAAACCGTAAAAGGACCCGCGATTGAAGAAGTTGTCCTGCGAATGCGGTTCGATGAAGAAGCATTTACGGCCGTGAACGAAGCCGAACCAGACCGAGCAGGAGACGGATCCACCATACCACGGAACGGGAAGATCTTCCCAGATCTTGTGGAGACCCCAGATCTCGTCATACCACATACAGTCATATTTCGGCAGAATGATCTCGACCGAGTGCCCGCGAACCTCCAGTTCGCGGCTCAGTCCGAATACCACGTCGCCCAGTCCGCCGACCTTCGCCACGGGAGCCAGTTCGGCGGAGACCATCACTATGTACATGCTAAATCGTCTCTTGCCTTAACTTCCGGAAATCGCCCGGAGGAAGCACTCGTGCTTTTCCGGGTCGACAGCAATACTCACCATCCATACCGTCCATCCGGCGTTGCCCGGATCTTCATCCCCGCGGACCTTGGGACACAGACGATGTTTGTGCGTCGCAGCAATATTCTCCTTGGATGGTTTACAGCCTTCCGCGTCGGAAGGAAAGAGCGGTGTTTTCGCCTTTCCGACACTGTTTCTTCCGGCATTCACGAGGATCGCACTCGTTGACGCCCGCCCTCGGGACCGCGCGCGGAATTCCCGCGCGGCCGGTATCGGGATGGCGGAAATATCTCGCCATCCCGGGTTCCAGGGCGATCGGGGTCGGGCAACAACGCTAGTCGGGCACCACCTCGACGGGTTTGACGCCCCAAATGTCGCGGGCATATTCGGCAATGGTTCGGTCGGAACTGAACCGTCCCGTCCGCGCGACGTTGATCACCGCCATTTCGGCCCATCGGTCCTGGTCGCGATAGGCTTCCTCGACACGGGACTGCGCCTCGAGGTAGCTGCGGAGGTCGGCCAACAGCATGTAATAGTCGCCGCCTTCGAGCAGATTCGAGACGATGGGGTGGAAGGTGCCCGGCTCCTCGAGGCAGAAGAAGTCGTCGCGAATCAGGTCGATGGCGCGGCGGATTTCTTCATCGGTCATGTATATCTCGCCTGGGTTGTAATTGTCGCGAAGCGAATCAACCTGGGCGGCGGTCAGGCCGAAAATGAAGATGTTCTCGTCGCCGACCTCCTCCTTGATCTCGATGTTGGCGCCATCCAGGGTTCCGATGGTCAGCGCGCCGTTCATCGCGAACTTCATGTTGCCCGTACCCGACGCCTCCATCCCGGCCGTGGAGATCTGCTCGCTCAGGTCGGCCGCCGGCATGATCTTCTCGGCCAGCGAAACCCGATAGTCGGGAATGAAAATGACCTTGAGCTTGTCTTGGAGATCCGGATCGGAGTTGATGACGCTGCCGATCTGATTGATCAGTTTGATGATCAGTTTGGCCATGTGATAGGCGGGCGCGGCCTTGCCTCCGATGATGAAGGTCCGCGGCACGATATCCAGGGAGGGGTTCGCCTTGAGTCGATTGAAAAGAACGATGATGTACAGGGCCAGCAGAAGCTGCCTCTTGTATTCGTGAATCCGCTTGACCTGTACGTCGAACATGGAATCCGGAGAAACCGTCACATTCAGCTTGCGCTGAATGAAGTCGGCGAGAACAACCTTGTTCTCGCGTTTTATGGCTCTCACGCGCTCGCGGAACTTCTTGTCGCCGGCGAACTTCTCCAGGCCCCTGAGCTGATCGAGGTCGGTGATCCAGCCGTCTCCGATCTTTTCCGTTATCAGCGCCGCCAGTTTCGGGTTGGCCTTCAACAGCCACCGGCGCGGAGTGACGCCGTTGGTCTTGTTGTTGAACCGCTCGGGGTAGAAATCCGCGAAATCATTCAGCGTTCCGGCCATGAGCAGGCGGGTGTGCAGCGCGGCGACCCCGTTGGTGGACGAACTGCCGACCACGGACAGGTTCGCCATGCGGATCGCCTTTTCCGGCTGTTCCTGAACGATGCTCATGCGCTCCAGGCGGTTGAAATCGCCCGGATAGTGGGTCGCGACCTTGCGCAGGAAGTGGCTGTTGATCTCATAGATGATGTTCAGGTGCCGGGGCAGCAGGCGTTCGAACATGCCGACCGGCCACCGCTCGAGAGCCTCCGGAAGAAGCGTATGATTGGTGTAACCGGTGGAATTGACCGTGAGTTCCCACGCCTGATCCCAATCGAGATCCTCTTCGTCCATGAAGATCCGCATCAGTTCCGGCACGACCAGGGCCGGATGGGTGTCGTTCATCTGGATGAACACCTTGTCCGGGAACGCGTTCCAGTCGCTGTTGTCGGATTTGAAGCGGCGGATGATGTCCTGAATGGAGCAGGACACGAAGAAGTACTGTTGCCGCAGCCTCAGCTCGCGCCCGGCGTAGACACTGTCGTTCGGATACAGAACCTTGGTGAGGTTTTCGGCCATCACCTTGTCTTCCACGGCCTCGACGTAGGACCCTCGGCTGAAATCCTGGAAGTCGAAATCCTGCGTGGCCTTGGCCGTCCACAACCTCAGAGAGTTGACGTTGTACGATCCGTAGCCGACGATCGGCGTGTCGTACGCCATGCCGACGATCGGCCTGGTGCCCCCCCAATGCCAGTGCGTGGCGCCGTTGGTGCGGCGGGGTTCGGCGTAGCCTTCGAACTTGACGGTATACGAGACTTCGGGGTGGCCAACTTCCCAGGGGTTGCCCCATCGCAGCCAGTTGTCGGGTTCCTCGATCTGCCAGCCGTTTTCGATTCGCTGCTTGAAGACGCCGTAGTCGTAGCGGATTCCGTAGCCAAACGCCGGCAGTTTCAAGGTTGCCATGGAGTCCAGAAAACACGCGGCAAGGCGCCCGAGGCCACCGTTGCCGAGGGCGGCATCCTCTTCCACGTCCCGCAACACATCCCAATCGAGGCCGAGCTTCTGCATGGCTTCGCGGCAGGTGTCCTCGAACATGAGGTTGATCACGTTGTTACCCATCGCCCTGCCGATAAGAAACTCCAGGGACAGGTAGCAGATCCGTTTGACGTTCTTGTGATGGTAGGCCTGTTGAGTGTCGATCCAGCGGCCGATAAGGCGGTCGCGGACCGCCAGCGCCAACGCCTGGTAGCGATCCTGGATCGTGGCCGAGTACTCGTCTCTCGCCAGGGTAAACTTCAAGTGGAAATTGAAGCTTCGGATCAGGCTGTCCACATCCATGCCTTCCGCCGCGCGGAAGGCAATTTGGTGCAGGTCCGTCTCCCCGGTTGCATTCGAAGTCTTCTGACGCGCCATTTGTTTAAGTCTCCCCGATTTAATCCGTCCTGTCGGCCGCTTTCGGTCTTTGCCCGTTATTTTGAACCGCCATCACCGATGGCTCAAATCCTCGCAATCGAATGGCCTTTATATATTCGAACGGGCCTTTGATACGAGCAAAGGTGTCACGGTTAAAGAGGGAATGCGAACGCGCAACAAATTTTCATGGAGATGCGCCCTCGGTTTCATCTTAGGCCGCGGCGAGGGAATCCGGGTTCGCGACAAAGCCGGCTCGGGTTTCGCGCTGTCGATCGATGGTCACCGGCTTCACAGCGAAGCGGTTAGGGGGTAAAAAAATGCGCGATGCCGTCCAGGGCATGATTTCACGGGGGAGGTTTTCCCTGGGGGGGTCCCGATCATGGGCCGGGCGATGTTTTTCGATGAGCATGGCCTGAATATCATTGGCGTGGGCGGGCGATCGTAGTAGGTGCGATTGCGGAGGTGGCGGGGCGCCGCCGAAGGCGTACGGAAGAGGAAACACTGACATGAGCGGCAAGGATAAATCCGGTTCCAAGAGCCCGCCGGTTCGCGCGGCCGGCAAGAAAACGGATCCCCGGGATCGGGAGCAGCCGGATGTCGCCGGGAAAATAGACGAGGGGAGCCGGCCCGCCCGCCCGTCCGCTTCCGGCGTGACCAAACGTCCCGAGGCGCCGTCGATACGGTCCGGCGTTGCCGCTCCCGGAAAAACCAAGCCCGCCACCGGTGGTCCGTCGGCGGCGCCGTCGAGCGCCGCCAAGTCCGGAGTCAAGCCGCAGCCGGAGCCAAGGACCTCGCGACCGGCGCCTCCGCCAGCCTCCGGCGCATCGGCGAAACCTTCCGCCATGAAGGCGCCGCCCGCCGCCGCCGCACCCCGCGGGCGGCCGCGAGAGCGCCGGCAGGGAGACGGCCGCGCCGAAAAGGACGGTGGAACCGAAACCCCCGGCACCGCCGGTGGCGGCGAAACCGAAAGCCGAGCCTCGACCGCTGCCGCCGCTCGCGGGCGAGGGTGATATCGCCGCCATCGTCACCGCCGATCACCGCGATCCGTTCGGTTTCCTCGGCATGCACGAACTCATGCCCGGAGGTCCGCTTGTCGTGCGCGCCTTCGTTCCCCAGGCCGAGACCGTTCAGGTCGTCCACGGCGGTTCGGGAAAGGTGGTCGCCACGCTTTCGAAAATTCACATCGAGGGGCTGTTCGCCGGTGTCGTCGAGGGGATCGAACAGCGGTTTCCCTACCGGTTGCGTGTCACGACGGAGAGCGGCGTGGCCGAGATGGAGGATCCCTACCGGTTCCCGCCCATCCTCGACGACCGCGACGTGCGGCTGCTCGCCGAGGGCAACCATCTGAAGAGTTACGAGAGACTGGGCGCGCACCCGGCGACCATGGACGGCGTGACCGGCGTCGCCTTTACCGTATGGGCGCCGAACGCGGGACGGGTTTCGGTGGTGGGCGAATTCAACGACTGGGACGGCCGTCGGCACGGAATGAGGCTTCGCCACGACTGCGGGGTCTGGGAGTTGTTTCTTCCCGGCGCGCGGGTCGGCCAGTTTTACAAGTACGAGATCAAGTCCGGCGCGGGCGTCAAGCTGACCGACAAGGGGGATCCCTATGCGTTCTTGTCGGAACGGTCCCCGGGATCGGCGTCCATCGTCTCGGATCTGAATGCCTACACATGGGGCGACGGCAAGTGGATGAAGGCGCGGGCCGCGAGGAACAGGCGCGACGCGCCCATCGCCATCTACGAGGTTCACCTCGGCTCCTGGCGGCGCAAGCCCGAGGAAGGCCACCGGTGGCTGACCTACGCGGAACTGGCCGACGACCTCGTCGATTACGTCAAGGAGATGGGCTTCACGCACGTGGAGCTTCTCCCGGTCAGCGAGTTCGATTTCGACGGAAGCCTCGGGTATCAGCCGTATGCCCCCTACGCCCCGACCAGCCGGTGGGGGACGCCCGACGAATTCCGGCTGTTCGTCGATCGCTGTCACCAAGCGGGCATCGGGGTCATCGCCGACTGGGTTCCCATTCATTTTTCCGACGATCCGAACGGGCTGAGCAACTTCGATGGAACGCCGTTGTACGAGCATCCCGATCCGCGGCAACGGCGCCATCCCGGCTGGAACACGCTGACGTACGATTACGGCCGCCGCGAGGTGGCGAACTACCTGCTCAGCAACGCGCTATTCTGGCTCGACCGGTATCATCTCGACGGGCTGCGCATCAATGCCCTGGCCTCGATGCTGTATCTCGATTACGGCCGGGCCCGGGGCGAGTGGACTCCCAACCGCGACGGGGGCCATGAGAACCTCGAGGCGATCGATTTCCTGAAACGGCTGAACACGGTGGTGTCCGAGAACCACCCCGGCGCGTTCACGGTCGCCGAGGAGAACTCCGGGTGGCCCAACGTGTCCTATCCCACGGACCTGGGCGGCCTCGGTTTCGGCTTCAAATGGAACGACACTTGGATCCGGGAAACCCTCCGGTACATGTCGAGGAATCCCATCCATCGAAAATACTACCACGACGAACTGACCCATCGGCCGGCGACCGCCTTTCACGAAAATTTCATCCTGCCGCTCTCCCACGAGGAGGTTGGTTACGGACGCGGCGCCCTGTTGCGGAAAATGCCGGGAGACCGATGGCAGCGGTTCGCCAACCTGCGCCTGTACTACACGTTGATGTACACGTCCCCGGGTAAGAAGCTGCTGTTCATGGGCGACGAGATCGCCCAGGAACGGGAATGGAATCCGGAGATCAGCCTGGACTGGCATCTGCTCGACGATCCCATGCACGCGGGCGTGCGGCACCTGGTGCGCGACCTCAACGAGGTCTACCGGTCCCATTCGGCGCTTTACGAACGGGACTGCGAGGAAGGCGGCTTTTCGTGGATCGACGCCAACGACGCCGACCAGAGCATCATCACGTATCTCCGGCACGGCAAGGAAGACGACGACCTCGTCGCCGTGGTCTGCAACTTCACGCCGGTGGTGCGGAAAGGCTACCGCATCGGCGTCCCGAAAGACGGGTTCTACAAGGAGGTGCTGAACAGCGACGCGGAGAAGTACGGCGGCGGCAACGTGGGCAGCCTGGGTGGCGTCGCCGCGGAGGAGGTGTCCATGCACGGGCGGCCCTATTCGGTGAGCATCAACGTGCCCCCGTTCGCGGCGGTGGTTCTTCGGCTCACAAGCGAGTGACGCCGGGCGGTTTCCCGGACGCGACACGGGGACCCCGGGAAAATTGTGAATAGCGGTCCGGCGAAAATCCGGTACACTTCCCTTGCTGATTGAATGGGGCAAGACGCGCGGCTTTTGACGTCGTGCCCCTTGAGTGTCCGGCCGAGCGGGCCGGCAAGAACAAGAATGGCGAACCCGCCAGGGAGGGAAGGCGTGCACGAGTTGGCGCTCTGCGAGAGCGTGCTCAGCATTCTTCGAGAGCAGGCGAAGACCCAGCGGTTCGATCGCGTGAAGACCGTCTGGCTGCAGATTGGCGCCCTGTCCTGCGCCGCGCCGGAAGCGCTGGATTTCTGCTTTACGGCGGTGACCAGGGGGACGCTCGCGGACGGCGCCCGGCTCGAATTCGTCCGAACGCCCGGCCGGGCGTGGTGCATGAGATGCCGCGACACCGTGGCCATCGGCGAGCGCCATGATCCCTGTCCACGGTGCGGCACCTTCGAACTGCACGTGACAAGCGGCGACGAGTTGCGCATCAAGGAGTTGGAGGTGGAATAATGTGCACGGTCTGCGGATGTGGGCAAGCAACGCGGGAGGGCGTTCCGACGACCCGGGAGCCCGGGCTTCGCGCGCCTCATCACCACGACCACCATCATCATCACCACGACCACGACCACGACCACGATCACCACGATCATCGCCATGACCGCGACGCGGACGTCTTCGATTACGGGACGGGTCCGGGCGGCGCGCACGTGCCCGGCATGAGCCAGGCGCGCATCGTTCAGGTGGAGCGCGACATCCTCGGCGAGAACGGCAGGCTGGCGGACATCAATCGATCATACTTCGCCGAGCGGGGCGTGCTGGCCTTGAACCTGGTCTCCAGTCCGGGTTCGGGCAAGACCACGCTGCTGGTGCGCGGTATCGAGACCCTCGCCGGACGCTTTCCGGTGGCGGTGATCGAGGGCGATCAGCAGACCAGCTTCGACGCCGACCGGATCCGCGCCACCGGCGTGCCGGCGCTGCAGATCAACACCGGCAAGGGGTGTCACCTGGACGCGCGCATGGTCGGCGATGCCGCCCTCGAGCCTCGACCCGCCGCCGGGCTCGGTGCTGTTCATCGAGAATGTCGGCAACCTCGTGTGTCCGGCCGCGTTCGACCTCGGCGAGGCGTACAGGGTGGTCATGCTGTCGGTCACCGAGGGCGACGACAAGC
This sequence comes from uncultured Alphaproteobacteria bacterium, assembly GCA_963701445.1. Classification (GTDB taxonomy): domain Bacteria; phylum Pseudomonadota; class Alphaproteobacteria; order Rhodospirillales; family Defluviicoccaceae; genus CAKZLS01. Next base: position 6,553 of record CAVPAM010000044.1, on the reverse strand, counting down.
CGCTCAAGTACCCCGACATGTTTCACGCGGCCGATCTGATGGTGATCACCAAGACCGACCTGTTGCCCCATGTGTCCTTCGACGTGGAGCGGTGCGTCGCGTTCGCGCGCCGGATCAATCCCGAGATCGAGGTGATGCAACTCTCGGCCACCAGCGGCGAGGGAATGGACGCGTGGTTCGACTGGATCGGCGGGCGCCGAGCGGCGTTCGCGGAGTCCGGCGAACGGGTGGCCGGGGCGGGCGAATAGGCCATGGGGGTCGCCGCTCTCAGCCGCGCCGAAAGCACCGTCGACGCGACCATCCGGTTTTCGCGCTCCCAGCCGACCGTGCTCGCGGTCGGCGCCTTCCTGAAGAACACCGTGTGCCTGATCCGGGGGACCGAGGCGTTGGTCTCACGGGACAACGGCAACCTGGAAACGGTGGACGCCGTCGAGGCCTTCGAGGACTCCGCCGAGGCGTTTCTGGGACGGGCCGGCGCCGCGCCGGGCGTCATCGCCCACGATCTGCACCCGAACTTCCACAGCACCCGGTATGCCGAGGCGGCGGCGGTCCGGCTGGGCGTGGAGGCGCTTGCCGTGCAACACCACCACGCGCACGTCGCGGCGGTGATGGCCGAGCACGATGATCGCGGGGCCGGTCCTGGGACTGGCCCTCGACGGCTTCGGTCTCGGCGAAAACGGCCAGTCATGGGGCGGCGAGTTGCTGCTGGTCGATCCGGGCGGCTACCGCCGGCTTGGCCATCTGAGGGAATTGGGCCAGCCGGGCGGCGACAAGGCGGCCCGAGAGCCCTGGCGAATGGGCGCGGCGGCGCTCCACGCCATGGGCCGGAACGGCGAGATCGGCGAGCGCTACCGCCCGATCGGGGGTTCCGACGTGATCGCGGCGATGCTGGAACGGAACGTCAACTGCCCGCCCACGTCGAGCTGCGGGCGGCTGTTCGACGCGGCGTGCGGCTTGCTGGGCGTCATGCCGGTCGCCCGCTTCGAGGGCGAGGCCCCCATGGCGCTGGAGAGCATGGTCCGGCGTCCCAGAAGCGATCCCGGCGGATGGGGACTGGAAAACGGCGTGCTCGACATGACCCCGTTGCTGCGCCGGCTTGCCGATTGCGATCCGGCCGACGGCGCCGACCTGTTCCACGGGACCCTCGTCGCGGCCATGACCGACTGGGTGACATGGGCCGCGGAGGTCTCCGGCATTCGCCGCGTGGCGTTCTGCGGGGGATGTTTTTTCAACAAGGTGCTGGCGTCGGGGCTGGCGGCGGCCCTGATGGAACGTGATATGGAAGTACTGACGCCCTTGCGGCTCGGTCCCGGCGACCCCGCGATCAGCGTGGGCCAGGCCTGGGTCGCCGCCTTGGCAGAAGGATAAAACAGCATGTGCCTGGCGATCCCCGCGCGCGTGACCGAACTGCTCGACCACGACATGGCCAAGGTGGAGGTCGGCGGAATCGGCAAGACCGTCAGCCTCTGCCTCGTCGACGACGTCGGCGTCGGCGACTATGTCATTCTCCACGTGGGGTTCGCGCTGTCGAAGCTGGAGCCCGAGGAGGCGGAACAGACGCTGGCCCTGTTCGCCGAGGCGGGCGTGCTGGAAGAGGTGGCCGAGGAACTGGCCGGCGACGGGACCGGGGACGCCTCGCGATGACGGTGCGGTTCGTCGACGAATTCCGCGACCGCGACCTCGCCCGCAATCTCGCGTCGGCCATCGGCGCCGAGGCGCGTCGCCGGCCGCGACTACAACGTGATGGAATTCTGCGGCGGCCATACCCACGCCATTTTCCGCTACGGGATCCAGGACCTCCTGCCCGGCAACGTCCACATGATCCATGGTCCCGGCTGTCCGGTCTGCGTCCTGCCCATCGGCCGGATAGACCAGGCGGTCCAGCTCGCCCGCGACCATGGCGTGATCCTCTGCACCTACGGCGACCTGCTGCGCGTGCCGGGGGTCCAGCGCACCACCCTGCTCAAGGCGAAGGCCGAGGGCTGCGACGTGCGCATGGTCTATTCCAGCCTCGACGCGCTCGCCATCGCCGAGGCGAATCCGGACCGCCAGGTGGTGTTCTTCGCCATCGGCTTCGAGACCACCACCCCGCCCACGGCGGCCGCTCTCAAGCAGGCCGCCGCCCGGGGTCTCGAGAACTTCACCATCCACTGCAACCATGTCCTGACGCCGGCGGCCATCTCCAACATCCTGGAGAGCCCGGAGGTGCGGGAATACGGGACGGTCCCGCTCGACGGCTTCATCGGGCCGGCGCACGTCAGCGCCGTCATCGGCAGCGGTCCGTTCGAGTTCTTCGCCGAGGAATACCAGCGCCCGGTGGTCATCGCCGGGTTCGAGCCGCTGGACGTGATGCAGGCGATCCTGATGCTGGTCCGCCAGCTCAACGAGGGCCGGGCCGAGGTGGAGAACGAATACAGCCGGGTGGTTAGCCGCGAGGGCAATCTCAAGGCCCAGGCCCTGGTGGCCGAGGTGTTCGAGTTGCGCAAGAGCTTCGAATGGCGCGGTCTCGGCGAGGTGCCCTACAGCGCGCTCCGCATCAAGGACCAATTCGCCGCGTTCGACGCCGAGAAGCGGTTCGCGCTGACCGAGACCCGGGTTCCGGACAACAAGGCCTGCGAATGCGGCGCGGTGCTTCGCGGCGTCAAGAAGCCGACCGACTGCAAGATCTTCGCCACCGTCTGCACGCCCGACAACCCCATCGGCTCGTGCATGGTGTCTTCCGAGGGCGCGTGCGCGGCGTACTACAGCTTCGGCCGCTTCCGCGAGCAGACGCGGCCGGTGACGGCATAGCGCCATGACCGCGCCGAAAAGATTCCACGGCCGGCCGCTCGACATCCAAAAGGGCAGGATCGATCTTTCGCACGGCAGCGGCGGGCGGGCCATGGCCCAATTGATCGAGGAACTGTTCGAGGCCAATTTCGACAACGCTTACCTGGCGCAGCACAACGACCACGCCTGTTTCGACGTGGACGCGGGGCGGATGGTGATGACCACCGACGGCTTCGTCATCTCGCCGCTGTTCTTTCCGGGCGGCGACATCGGTTCGCTGGCGGTGCACGGGACCGTCAACGACGTGGCCATGGGCGGCGCGTGGCCCATGCTTCTCTCGGTGGCCATGATCATCGAGGAGGGGTTTCCGCTCGCCGACCTCAAGGCGATCGTCGAGTCCATGGCCGCCGCCTCCCGGGATGCCGGCGTGCCGGTGGCGACCGGCGATACGAAAGTCGTCGAGCGCGGCAAGGGCGACGGCATCTTCATCACCACGACCGGCGTCGGCATGGTGCCCGACGGGGTCCGGGTCGCCCCGCATCGCGCCCGGCCCGGCGACCGGATCCTGGTCAGCGGCACCCTCGGCGATCACGGCGTCGCCATCATGTCCAGGCGGGAAAATCTCTCCTTCGAGACCGAGATCGTCTCCGACTCCGCCGCGCTCCACACCCTCGTCGCCGACATGATCAGGGCGGTCCCGGACATCCACATGATGCGTGACCCGACACGGGGCGGCGTCGCCACCGTGCTCAACGAGATCGCCCGCGAATCCGGGGTCGGCATGAAGATCCGCGAGGACGCCGTCCCCATCGCCACGGCGGTGCGCGGCGCCTGCGAACTACTGGGCCTCGATCCGCTCTACGTGGCCAACGAGGGCAAGCTGGTGGCGTTCTGCGCCGCCGGCGACGCGGAGGCGCTGCTGTCGGTCATGCGCGCCCATCCGTTGGGGCGGAACGCCGCCATCATCGGCGAGGTGATCGAGGACGACCACCATTTCGTTCGGATGGAGACGGCCTTCGGCGGCGACCGCATCGTCGACTGGCTCGCCGGCGAGCAACTGCCTCGGATCTGTTGACCCCGCCCCAGTTCGCGCCGCCCATTGCGCGCCGTTCGCGGCCGGGCCACCATGACCGCCGACACAGGCGACAGCATGGGGACTCCCGAATCCGATGGCCAACACCAAAGCAGCATCCGCATACCATTCGCAGACATCTCGGCGCGGCATTCCTGGCGATCGCGTCCGGCGGTTCGGACGTCATCGCCTTCCTATTGCTCGGGCAGGTGTTCGCCTCGGCGATGACCGGCAATACCGCGCTGCTCGGCATCGCCATCAGCGAGGGCGACCTGCTCGCGGCGTCGAAGCCGTTCGCGCCGCTGTTGGGCTTTGTCGTCGGCGCCGCGTTCGCTTCGGCGATTTACAGCCCGGACGTCCCGGCGGCGCGCCAACCGGTCATCTTGCGGACCTCTTGCTGTTCGAGATCGCGTGTCTCGGCGCGTTCGCCATCGTCTGGCAATTGGCCGATGACCCGACCCAGGGGGTGATCCTCTATGTCCTGATCCTGCTGTGTTCCATCGGAATGGGGATCCAGGGAATCGCCGCGAAAAGCGTCAATGTGCCGGGTATCAGCACAATCGTCTTCACCTCCACATTGGCGGGGATCGTCCAGTCGGTGACCGATATTCTCCTCCGCCGGAAGGACACCCTGGAGTTTCGATCCGCCACCAAGGTGCAGATCGCGATATTCGGGACCTACGCCGCCGGCGCGGTGCTCGCGGGGGTCCTGGAATGGAACGAGTTCGCATGGCTCGCCTTCATGCCGGTGGCCGCGGTGATCTTCGCCCTCGGATGCTTCGAGCTCCGGCGCGGCCGCCCGGCGGAGCCGTGAGGAATCGCGTTTCGGGCGCTGTCGACCATGGTTCCGGACCGGCGTCATCGCTATACTCCGGCCGATGTCCGACACCCTCGCCATTCTCAATACGGTCTTCGGCTATCCCGCTTTCCGCGACGGGCAGGGAGCGGTCGTCGATCATGTGACGGCGGGCGGCGACGCGCTGGTGCTGATGCCGACGGCGAGCGGCAAGTCGCTGTGCTACCAGATCCCGTCGTTGGCGCGGCAGGGGGTCGGGATCGTCGTCTCTCCGCTGATCGCCCTGATGCACGATCAGGTGGCGGCGCTCCAGGAACTGGGCATCAAGGCCACCTGTCTCAATTCGTCGCTGTCGTTCGACGAATCCACCGCGGTCGAGCGCGGTGTCGCCGGCGGCGACTTCGATCTGGTGTACGTGGCGCCCGAGCGTCTGTTGACTCCCCGGTTCATGGCGCTGCTGGACCGTGTCGCCGCCGGCCCCGGGCTCGCGCTGTTCGCCATCGACGAGGCCCATTGCGTGTCGCAGTGGGGGCACGATTTCCGGCCGGACTACATCCAGCTTTCCGTGCTGCACGAACGCTTCCCCGATGTGCCGCGCGTCGCCCTGACCGCGACGGCGGACGCCACCACCCGCGAGGAGATCGTCCAACGCCTGCGGTTGCAGGGCGCGCGCATTTTCGTTTCCAGCTTCGACCGGCCCAATATCCGCTACCGCATCGTCGAGAAGGACAACGCCCGGGCACAGGTGCTCAAATTCATCACCACCGAGCACGCCGGAGAATCGGGCATCGTCTATTGCCTGTCGCGCCGCAAAGTGGACGAAACCGCCCAGTGGCTGACCGGCCACGGCGTGCGGGCGGTGCCCTATCATGCGGGAATGGACGCCGACGCGCGCCGCCGCAACCAGAATACCTTCCTCCGCGAGGACGGCATCGTCGTGGTCGCGACCATCGCCTTCGGCATGGGCATCGACAAGCCGGACGTGCGTTTCGTCGCCCACCTCGACATCCCCAAAAGCGTCGAGGGCTATTACCAGGAGACCGGCCGCGCCGGCCGCGACGGCCTGCCCGCCGACGCCTGGATGACCTACGGCCTCAATGACGCCGTGCAGCACCGCCGCATGATCAACGAATCCGAGGCCGACGACACCTTTCAGCGGCTGGCCCACGCCAAGCTGGACGCGCTGCTGGCGCTGTGCGAGAGCGCCACCTGCCGGCGCCAGCGCATGCTCGCCTACTTCGGCGAGGACAGCGGGCCGTGCGGCAACTGCGACGTGTGCCTGGAGCCGCCCGAAACCTGGGACGGCACGGAGGCCGCGCGCAAGGCGCTGTCGTGCGTCTACCGCACCGGCCAGCGCTTCGGCGCCGCGCATCTCTGTCACGTGCTGCTGGGCCGCGATACCGAGCGCATTCGCCAATGGAATCACGACCAGGTGAGCACCTACGGCATCGGCAAGGAGCTGGACGAGAAGGAATGGCGCGCCGTGTTCCGCCAGCTTGTCGCCTTCGGCATGCTGGAGGTGGACCACGACGCCTTCGGCGCGCTGCGGCTCGGCGAGGGGAGCCGCGAGGTGCTCAAGGGGACCCGCGCGATCACCCTGCGCAAGCCGGCCAAGGGCCGGGCCGCGAAGGTGAAGGTGGCGCGTTCCACCACCGCCGCCGGTGCCACCGCCGCCGACCTCGACGCCGTCCAGACCGTGCTGTGGGAGCGCCTGCGCGCCTGGCGGAGCGAAACCGCGAAAGCCCATGGCGTGCCGGCCTACGTGGTCTTCCACGACGCCACCCTGCTCGAACTCGCCCGCGCCTGTCCCGGCAGCCTCGGGCGCCTGAGCGCCGTCCCCGGCATCGGCGCCGCCAAACTGGAACGCTACGGCCAGTCCATCCTGCAAATCTGCCAAACCCACGCCGCCGACCACG
>CAVPAM010000043.1:0-51594 GCA_963701445.1 uncultured Alphaproteobacteria bacterium | reverse complement strand
CGGCATGGCGAGACGCTGCTTGAGGACGGGAATGAGGGACATGCCGCCGGCGAGAAACTTGCCGTCCGCCGATGCCCCGCAGCGCGGCGACGGCCTCGGAAACGGTGGCGGCGCGCCGGTAGGAGAAGCCGTACATGCGCTACCGCCCATGGCGCGGGCGCCGGCCTTGACCGCCTCGACGATGGTCTGATAGCCGGTGCACCGGCAAAGATGGCCGCGCAGCCACGTCCGGACATCGGCGTCGCTGGGGTCCGGGTTCCGCCGCGCCAACTCGATTGCGCTCATCACGATCCCCGGCGTGCAGAAGCCGCATTGCAGCCCGTGGTGATCCTGGAACGCCTGCTGCATCGGATGCAGGCGTCCGTTCGAGGCGAGACCCTCGATGGTGGTCACCTCGCGGCCGTCGGCCTGAACCGCGAGCATGGTGCACGACTTGACGCTGAACTCCATCCACCAGCACCACGCAGGCGCCGCACTGGCTGGTGTCGCATCCCACGTGGGCGCCGGTCAGCCGCAAGTTCTCCCGCAGGTAGTGAACCAGCAGGGTTCTCGGCTCCACGTCGTGCGAGACCGATTTGCCGTTTACCGTCATCGAAACGGTCGCCATGCCGCGAGGCCTCCAAGGCTTGAGCGTCGAGGGGTAACGCGCACCAGAATAAGACGCCCGCCCGGCGCCGCCAAACGCTTTTCCGAACAGATCGCGGACCGGCAGGCCGCTACGCGAACAGCAGGGTCAGGAACGCGACCGTGACGATGAGCGTCGGGACCCAGACCAGGGGCGAAACGCCCTGGTGGGCGGCGGCGCTCGGCGCCATCGCCGGCGCGAGGTCGGGCGCGGCACCGGACGCGAGCTCGGGCGCGACGATCCGGGAGAATTCGGCGAAGAAATCGTCGGCCGTCTTGCGCGCCGCCGCGTCCAACAGCCGCGATCCGATCCGCGCCAGCTTGCCGCCGACGGTGGCCTCGACGTCGTATTTGACCACGGTGCCATCTCCGTCGGAAACCAGCGCCACGGTGGCGGCGCCGTTGGCGAACCCGGCGGATCCGCCGTGGCCCTCGCCGGAGATGCGGCAGCCGTTGGGGGGATCGATCTCGCTCAATCGAATCTTGCCCTTGAACTTGGCCTTGACCGGACCGACCACGGCGGTGACATCGGCGACAAGGTCGTTGTCGCTAATCCGTTCGATGGTCTCGCAGCCCGGAAGGCTTCGGCGGAGGACGTCCGTGTCGTTGAGCGCCGCCCATACGGCCTCGCGGGCAGCCGAGATGCGTTTTTCGCCGCTCATGCGCATGAGTATCGCTGTTCCCGACAAAGTTCATGTGTCGGAAAAATCATAACGATTCTAAAACGACGGGACAAGGCGGCCGTCAATCGAGCCGGCCGTCAATCGAGGATGACGTGGGGAACGAAGCGGGCATTGTCGGAGGTAACGAGCGCGCGGTCCTCGCGGATGCACATTCCCGCCGCCTGGCTGGCCACCAGCCAGCAGCCGGCCATGGGGTAATTGCCGTCGAACGCGGGCAGCGGATGGAACGCCTGGACGATGGATCCCTCGTCGCCGTAGGGGCCGTCGTTGGACGCGGCGATCTCGCCGTTCCGGACGATCTCCACGTTCCGGCCCTCGCGCGACAGCAGCGGCTTCTGGACGTACGTGCCGCCGAGCTCGGCCGCGCGCGGATCGCCGGTGAAATAGGCCGGCAGGAGATTGGGATGGCCCTCGAACATCTCCCACAGAAGCGGCAGCAGTCCCTTGTTCGACAGGATCGATTTCCAAGCCGGTTCGATGAATTGGGTGCCGCTTGAAAGCACCTGCAGGCCGAAGTCCTCGGCCATGATCCATTCCCACGGGTAGAGCTTGAACAGCGTGTGGATGAACCGGTCCTCCACGTCGCTGAACCGGCCCTCCGCGTCGACGCCCATGTCCTCCATGTAGACGAAGTGGGTCTTGAGCCCAGCCTGGCGGGCGCAATCCTCCACGTAGTCCACCGTGCCCTTGTCTTCGGTCGAGCCGCGGGCGCACGCCAGATGCAGCGGCCCCTCGACGCCGAAGGCGCGCAAAGCGTCCACCAGCCGTTCGTGCAGCGAGTTGAACTGGTCGCAGCCCTTGGGGATCAGGCCGCGCTCCATGGCCTGTTCCAGCCACGTCCATTGAAAGATGGCGCTTTCGTAGAGCGTCGTCGGCGTGTCGGCGTTGTATTCCAGGAGCTTCGCCGGGCCGGTGCCGTCGTAGGAGAAATCCATCCGGCCGTAGAGGTTGCGGTGCCGTTCGGTCCAGGTTGCCGCCACGTAGTCCCAGAACGGCGGCGGGATGGCCAGGCGGCGGAGGATCTCCTCGTCGCCGACGGCCCGTTCCACCACCGCGAAGCACATCTGCTCCAGCTCCTCCAGCGGTTCCTCCAGGTCGTCCTCGATCTGGCGAAGCGAAAACCGGTAGTAGGCGCTTTCGTCCCAGTAGCGATCGTTGTCGATGGTATGGAAATCGAAGCCGTGCTCGCGCGCCGTCTTCTTCCAGTCCTCGCGCTCGGCGACGGGGATGCGCTGCATCGGGCGGTCCGGCTCTCCCCGGATCAGCCGCTGGCCGAGCCGTAGGACCGGGCGCCCGACCCGAACCCGCCGCGCGAGACCGTGTAGGCCTTGGTGGTGGGGCGCGCGGCCGCCGACTTGGCGACGGTGGTCTTGCCGGTGCTCGCGCCCACGTTCCTGTTGTCGGCGGTGCGGAAATTCTTGAAGTCGTCGGCGGTGCGGTACAGCGGCTGGGTGGCCGCGCCGCCGCGCCCGCCCAGCATGCTGCCCATCATGTAGCCCATCATCAGCGGCATGAAGATGGAGCCGCCACCCTCCGATTGGTACGGCGCCACCTCGCACTGCTCCGCCCCGAAATCGGCCTCGCAGGCGGCCTGGTCGGTGTACTTGGGCGCCACCGCCGCGTGCTGGTCGGCGGCGATCTTGTACTGCTCCTCGCACTGGGCACGGCTGGCGCCGGGCGCGTCGATGCATTGCTCCACGCTCTCGTAGATGCTGGCGTCCACTTGCGGCTCCTCGCACGCGCCGAGCACCAGCGCTCCGCTTCCCATCATCACCAGCGCGACCGACCGTGAGCGTTTCATCATTTCGTCTCCGTATTTGGAACCTGCTTCTGACTATCTACATAGCGCTTGAACGGCGAAACCAAAACCGCAAAGCCGCGAATTCGAACGGAGGGTCCGACGGTCCATGCTCATACGCCCCCTGCAAGCCGGCGACCGCGCCGCCTGGGACCGCCTGTGGTCCGCCTATCTCGACTTCTACGCCCAGGATCTCGCCTCGGAGGTGACGGACGCCACGTGGCGACGCCTGGTGAATCGGGAGCAGGATCTCCACGGCCTCGGCGCGCTCGATCCGGCGGGCGAATTGCTCGGCTTCGTCCATTACCTCTTCCACCCCGTGACCTGGTCCACGGGCGACCGCTGCTACCTGGAAGACCTGTTCGTCGCCGAGGCCGCCCGGGGTCGCGGCGCCGGTCGCCGGCTCATCGAAGCCGTCTACGCCGCGGCCGACGCGCGCGGCGCCGACCAGGTTTACTGGTTCACCCAGGCATCCAACACCACCGCCCGCGAACTCTACGACCGCGTCGGCCATCTGACGCCTTTCGTCAAATACAGGCGGTGAAGGATTTCGGCTGAAAACCAACCAGCGGCAGATTTATGCCGAACTTGACCATGTCCGATCGCCAACTATCATGTGCTGACAAAGGGCACGCAGATGCCCGTAACCGCGATTGCGGCGTGTAGGCGGCAAGCGACACGCCTTCACGGAAAGAGCCATGGGTGGAGCACGTTCGTGGACGCAACGTCATTGGGTAGGCGAGACTCATACCTCGTCAATCATTGCTGGTTGGAGACCCGGGACCTGGATCAGGCCCGAGAGGCCATGGGCCAGATGTGGGAACGTCACCGGTCCGTGCTGAAACGCGGCCGCAAGTACGCATTGCGATGGCATCAGGCCGGGCTGGCCAGAACGACCCTCAGTTATGGTCGTACGCCCAGCTGCCTCGACATCGAATGCGGGCCGATCAGTGACGCGTTTCGCGTATCCATCCACCACTCGGGCCGTTTGACTCACTGGGTCGACGGCCGCCAAGCGGTCGCCACGCCGGGGCGAGCGGTGGTACACAGGCCCGGGCAGGACCTGAAGCTCGAAACCGAACCCTTCGCGCTGTTTTTGCTCACCTTCGACGGTTCCTTTGTGCGCCAGAGCCTGGAAGAGCGGTTCGAAGGCACGTCGCCGGACGCGGTTTGGCCGACGGACTTCCCGTTGACCACGCCTTCGGGAAGGGCGCTGAAGGAGTTGACCCGTTGGACGGCGGGGGAGCTCGATCGTCCCGAGGCTTGGATCGTGAAATCCGACCGCGCCGCGCGCAGCCTGGAGCGGACGTTGCTCACGTTGTTTCTCGATTGTGTGTCTCATCGGTCGCCGGTGGATAGGCGTCATGCCGACGACCTCGGCGAGCGGCGCGTCCGGCAGATCGAAGACTGGATCGACGCCCATTTCGCCGATCCCATCGGAATCGAGGATCTCGCCCGCATTCCGGGTGTGAGCGGTCGATCCGTGCAAACCGCGTTTCGCCGCCTGCGTGGCTGCACGCCGATGCAGGCCGTCCTGCGCCGACGGCTCGAAGCCTCCCAACGGTTGCTGAGCCAGGCCGCTCCCGGAACGACGGTCACGCACGTCGCCACCGCGTGCGGTTTCTTTAATTTCGGCCGGTTCTCCCGTCGATACCAGGATATGTTTGGCGAAGCCCCCTCGCAAACGCTGGCGCGGGCGACGCGCTAATACCGACGAGCACTGATAGGGACCCTTGGCCAGAAAACGCAAGGTCACGGTGTTTCGTTCCTTGGGTAGATCGTCGTTCCGAAGCTAGGAATAATCGATCGTTCCTTTTTCAAACGGTGGGTCGGCGGGGAAGGTGCGTAACCCGGTCTGACACCCGACACACCGAAAGGAACGGTCGGGCGGCGCCGCGGGAAGGGGGGCGGCGCGGCCCGACCCTCCCCGAACAGGGTTGGCGCGTGTGGCGGACGCGGGTCGGCGGCCATATGCCGCCACTGGTCAAAGGCCCGCGGCGAGCGGGCCGAAAACGCAAGCAATCGATCGGCGGGGAAAAGCGGCCGGACGGCGGGCCTTTTAAACCTGGGCGGCGCCGATGGCGGCGAAATCGAACTCGCCGTAGGCCTGGGCCGCGGCTTCCGCCGCCGCGTTGCCTTCCACGTGCGTGCGGTACTCCATGTCCTGCAGCAGGATGTGGTGGTTGAGCCATCCGGTGAGGAACGTCAGCAACTCGTCCACGGAGAGACCCGACTCGCTCTCGAGGAAGCGGTCTTTGAGGGTCAGAACCTCGCGGGTCAGGGCCTGGTGCTCGTCGTGGTGCGTGGGAAGATCGGGATAGCCGCAGGCCTCCATCATCTTCTCCTCGCGCTCGAAATGATACTGGGTGTAGGCGATCAGGGTGGCGAGCGCGCCGGCGATGACCTGGGTCGTGTCTTCGTCGCCGCGCGTGGCCTCGCCGAGGCTGTTGATCAATCCGACCAGGATCTTGTGGTCGTGATCGACGGCCGGCACCCCCACGCTCATCGCCTCCGACCACTTGATCGCAACCATAATGTCACATTCTCCCACCTTAAGGGTCGGAGACCGTAACACAGATCCCCCACCCGCGCCAACCGGGAGTCCTGGTTTGGGGGGAGAGAAAGGGGCCGTGCGGATCATCGGCGTCAAGTCGGCCGTGAACCGGCCAAACGGAGGGGCCGCGCCTTCGGATTTCCGCCAGAGGTTAAAGGAGGAGAGGGTCCAGGGGTAACCTTCAGCCCTTCGGCCTAAAGGGTTCGGGCGACTCGAAACCCACGGCACCCTGTCCTTATGCGGCCCGTGTTGGTTCGGCCAGCCGACCGGACGCCGTCCGGGTTGACCCCCCTATGGCCACCGCGCAGAACATGCCGCTTGTCATTACCCGTCGTCCATGCACTGCCATCACAGGGCGCTCCATCGTAGTTCTCGTGCCAGACGTCCTCCACTAACTCCCAGACGTTCCCATGCATGTCATGAAGGCCCCATTTATTCGGCTTATTTAACCCCACCTCTTTCGTCGATGCATTTTCGATTTGCCCAAAATGGGCATCCTTCTTGCTCATCGTGTCGCCACACGAGTACCGCGTCTCGGTTCCGGCCCGGCAGGCATATTCCCACTCCGCCTCGCTGAGCAGACGATACTCCTTGCCCGTTATCTTACTCAACCAACCCACATAGGCCTTGGAGTCCTCCCAGCTCACATTCATCACCGGCCGCCGCCCGCGCCCCCAGCCCTGATCGCCGGGCTTGTCGCGTCCCCGTATCGTCGCAAAACCGGTCGTATTCCTCGAAGGTCACCGCATTCCGCCCCACCGCGAACCGCTGGCCGATGCTGACCTCGTGCTGGGGCTTTTCGCGTTTGGACGGGTCGGGCTCAGTATGCGGCGAGCCCATCGTGAAGGTTCCGGACGATAGCACCACCATCTCAGGGTACCACCGTTCGCCGCCATCGCGGAAGACAGCTCCATCCGCTGGAGACCTCGTGGGGTCCGCGCCAACGGTCGTCGTGGGCGGCACATCCGACCGGGTGGGGCAGTGCCCCGGTCGAGTTCGGATCTATCGGCAGCGTCTCGGATCCTGGAGATTCGGGTCCTCGGGCGTTTTTTTGGGCGTGGCCAGAAGCGCCTGAAATATGCGCGATGAGTTGCCCGAATTTGGACTGCGAAACATTATGTGGCCAATGGGCAAGGTCCGTGGTTTGGATTCCGCCAAAACCAAGTGGAGGCTTAACACCATCCAGCGAGACCGGCACAAGGACACCTCGCTCTTTGCCACGTTCCGCTTCGTCCAACACCCAATCGCTCTCCGTGGAGGTTTTCGACCACAAGACGACGATGCAGTTGGCATTGCCAAGCTCCTCGACGATGACATTCCGGAAACGTTGACCGGTCCGCATTTGGTCGTCCCACCACACCGAGAAGCCCTTTTGCTCAAGAGCCTCGGCGAGCGTCCGCGCCCGTGCCCGATCCTGGCGCGCGTAAGCGATGAAAATGTCGGCCATGGCTTCCCCCACACCGAGTATCCGGCATATTGCCGCCGGACGGTGAAAATCGCCAAAGGATTTTTGCCCCCGCCGGCTCGCGGTTATGTGCGTCAAGTTCAGCAATTTGGTCATGGCGGCGGATACTCTGCGAAACCCCCGCCGCCATCCGATCCGCAACCCTCTGGCACTGGTGGCCCAAACCATAACTCCGAACGAATTCATGAGGATTTGGTATCAGTCGGAGGATTGATAGTTGGGAGCCTCTCGGGTGATGGTCACGTCGTGAACGTGGCTTTCGCGCAGTCCGGCCAGCGTGGTTCGCCGGAAAGCGCAGTTGCGCTGCATCTCGGCGATGGTCGCGTTGCCGGTGTAGCCCATCGCCGCCCTGAGCCCGCCCACCAACTGGTGAACCACCGTTCCGGCCGGGCCCTTGTAGGGCACGCGCCCCTCGACGCCTTCCGGGACCATCTTCAGGGAATCCGCCACCTCCTGCTGGAAATAGCGGTCCGCCGAACCCCGCGCCATGGCGCTGATGGAGCCCATTCCACGATAGGCCTTGTACGAACGGCCCTGATAGAGGAAGACGTCGCCGGGACTTTCGTCGGTGCCGGCGAGCAGCGAGCCGATCATCACGCTGTCGGCGCCCGCCGCGATCGCCTTGGCGAAATCGCCCGAATAGCGAATGCCGCCGTCGGCGACCACCGGCACGCCCTGGCGCCGGCAAACCTCCGCCACCTCCCGGATCGCCGTGAACTGCGGCATGCCGACACCCGCCACCACGCGGGTGGTGCAGATGGACCCCGGCCCGATTCCGACCTTGACGGCATCCGCGCCCACGTCGATCAGCGCCCTGGCTCCGTCCGCCGTGGCGATGTTGCCGGCCACCACCTGCACGTAATTGCTGAGCTTCTTGATCCGCGCCACCGCCTCGATGACGCCCTGGGAATGACCGTGGGCGGTATCGACGACGACCACGTCCACGTCCCTGTCCATCAGCGCTTCGGCCCGGCGCACCCCGTCCTCGCCGACGCCGGTGGCGGCGGCCACGCGTAGCCGCCCGTGCTCGTCCTTGCAGGCGTTGGGATAGCGTTCCGCCTTTTCGATGTCCTTGACGGTGATCAGGCCGACGCACCGGTACTGCTCGTCCACCACCAGCAGTTTCTCGATCCGGTTCTTGTGCAGCAGCCGCTTCGCCTCCTCGCGGTCGACGCCGTCGCGCACCGCGACCAGGGGCTTTTCCGGCGTGTCGCGCGTCATCAACTCGCTGACCGGCTGGCGGAGGTTGGTGGCGAACCGGACATCGCGATTGGTCAGGATACCCAGCAGCCGGCCGCTGCCCTCCTCCACCACCGGAACGCCGGAAAAATGGTGGGCGTTCATCAGCGCCTGGGCGTCGCCCAACGTCGCCGCCGGTCCGATGGTCACGGGGTTCACCACCATTCCGGATTCGAACTTTTTCACCCGCCAGACCTCCCCCGCCTGGGTTTCGGGGTCCATGTTCTTGTGGATCACGCCGATCCCGCCGGCCACCGCCATGGCGATGGCCAACCCGCTCTCGGTCACGGTGTCCATGGCCGCCGAGATCAGCGGAATTCTCAATTCCACCGACGGCGTAAGGTGTGTCCGGATGTCCGCGTGCGCGGGCAGAACGCTGGACGCGGCCGGCACCAGCAACACATCGTCGAACGCCAGCGCCTCTTTTATGGTCATGCCGCCTCCGCCATGGGGATGGCCGGGTATCATACAGAAGCCGCCGCGCTTGCCAAGGCGCTTCGGACAGCGATCCGCGCGCCGGCCGGCCACGCGGAGGCGTTCAACGGAATATCAACGAATAAGGGACATCGGAAGCCGCCCCGGGCACGGGGCGCCGCGCCACGCGGGCCCTACGGGCACCCGCGACCGGGCCGCTCTTGCCCTCGGCGACTACGGGGCCGGTTGCTTAGTACCGACCGACACCGTCGGGCGGCGACAAGTTCTCGACGCCCTGGTCGTCACCCCTGGCGATGTCCTTGTCGTCGTTCGACACGATGGCGGCGGTCAGAAGGACGATGAAGACGGTCGTGACAAGCGCCGAAAGGCAACACAGCAACGTTCCGAGCCAGCGCTTGTCTGGCTGCGTCTCTACGGAAGAGTCCTGGACCCCCCCCGAAACACCCGGGTAGTACATGGCTGTTTTCCTCGCAAACACGGTTCTGGTGTGCGGCCGTCCATCCTGTTCGCCGATTTGCGACCTCACATTGATTTTTTATTCGCCAAATAACTTTGACGCGAACTTTCTATTTATAACAAAATTGTAACAGGCCCAATTGGGTTGTAAAGAAAAAGATAACGAGTTAGGAGTTTACGATTTTGTAATAACTGTATATTACGGTAACGCAACATCGATCATTTCTTGCTTTTGCACGCGCCATTTAGGGAAATATAATTATTCCGCGTTTTCAACTATCGCGTCCCTCGAAGTCGATGCGGTTTCGCAAGAATACGCGCTATCCTATTAAAAAATCGTGAAAACCCAAGCCTCCGTCGTTGGCCGCCTCGTCGAGCATCGGGGAACCGGCGCGTCTCCCGCCCGGGACGGCGCCAGCTTGGCCGCCGCCACGGGGCCGGACGGAAGCGATTTTCACGTCCGCGATTTACCGAATTTAATGAAATCGGGGGTCATAGTGGGCGGCAACCTCCCGAACAGCGGGGGGACGGTTGAGAGACGGCGGCCACGGTCATGGACATGAAAGCACATCAGCAGCGTCGAACGGCGCTGCTCTCGGTCGTCGTGCCCCTATTCAACGAAATCGAAACGGTCGGCCCGCTTCTCGAACGCCTGGGCGCGGTCCTGGGCGGCTGCGGGTACCGCTTCGAGATCGTCCTGGTGGACGACGGCAGCCGGGATGGAACCTGGAACGAGATCGAGAGACGCGCCGGCGAGATGCCGTGCCTGCGCGCGAGCCGGCTGGCGCGGCGGTTCGGCCACCAGCATGCGCTGCTCGCCGGATTGAGCCAGGCTTCCGGAGACGTGATCGTCAGCATGGACGGGGATCTCCAGCACCCTCCCGAAGAGATCCCGAAATTGCTTCGTCAGTGGGAAAACGGCTTCGAGGTCGTCACGACCCGGCGCCTCGACCGGGCCGTGACCGGCGCGTTCAAGCGCCTGGCATCACGGGGTTTCTACTCCCTGTTCTCCGCGCTTTGCGAGGTCGACGTGGGCGAAGGCACGTCCGACTTCCGCCTGCTGGACCGGAGGGTCCTCGACGAACTGCTGAGATTTCGCGATACGGACCCGTTCTTGCGCGGCGCCGTGCAATGGCTCGGCTTTCGGACCGCCGTCGTGCCGTTTCGCGCCGCGCCCAGGGCCGGCGGAACCTCCAAGTACACCGTTTTTCCCATGCTGAAGTTCGCGTCGAGCGCCATCGTCTCCTTCTCCACCATGCCGCTCCGCATCGGCATCGGCATCGGCGTGGTGACAAGCACCCTCGCCTTTCTCGAGTTGATCTACGTGCTGATCCGGTACCACGCGGGCGGCACGTCTCCCGGCTGGGCGTCGACGGTGGGCATTGTATCGCTGTTGTTCGGCATCCTGTTCGTCCTCGTCGGCGTTCACGGCGTCTACCTGGCCCGCATTCACGAAGCGCTGCAATGCCGGCCGAGGTTCATCGTCGCCGAAACCATCGAGGACATCCATCCCACAAGCGCCGCCGAGATCAGCCGCCCGTCGGCATCCTATTCGCCATAGCCGGGCCGCCCAGGCCCTGGCCGCGACCCTGTCCGGACGGTTTTCTCCACAGGCTCAGCGTCGCGAACGACAGGGCTCGCCCGAGACGCGTGCGCGACAGACGCCGGTCCAACGCATACAGGGTTCTGACGGCGCCGGGCCCGCCGCGGTTCAGGGCGGGAAACGCATCCGGGTTGTAATAGAGCACATAGGACATCGGTCCCGGATGAGCGGCGTCGACGAGATCGAGCCCGGCGGCCTCGAACAGGCCGAACAGCTCGGGGACCGAGAACGCCCGTTCCGTGGTCTCGTCGAACAAAGCATTCTTTTTGTAGACGTGCTCCCGGATCCTCTTGAACACGGGGTTGCCATGGGTCGGCTCAAGGCTGAGAAACAGTCCGGACGGGGTCAGGCCGGCCGCCAGGCGCGCCACCGCGTCGCGGGCGTGTTCCGGAACATGATGCAGCCCACCCAGGAGAACGACGACGTCACAGGGCTCGTCGGCCTCGAAGGCGGTCACGTCCCGTTGGAAAACGCGGAGATCCGGCCGGGCGCCGCGAAGATACCCGATCACCGCGTCCGAATAGTCGAAACCGGTATAGTCGATATCGATACCCAGGTGACGTTCCAGGATGTCCTTGCCCTCGGCAAATCCGCACATGGCCTCGAGGACCCGCGGCCGATCCCGCCCCGGCAGCGCCTTCCCCGCCAGGAAGTCGCTCCACATCAGGTTCTTGAGCAGGACGTGGCTGGCGTCCCGCCGCGCCGCGCGGTACGTCCCGGCGATGCGGTCGAAATGCGCCTTCTGACGCTCGATGGAAGAATCGTTCACGTGCGATCGCAGCCCCGCGCCAACATTCGTGCCAACGGCCGCCGATCCCGGACCCGTCGCGGTCGTCGACGCCGCCACGCATCACCGTAACAAGCGAGCGGTTAACAACCGGTTTCGCCGCCGGTGTCGCGCTCGCGCGGCGCGGCGCGGGGGCCGCCTTCGCGGAACGCCTCCCTCTTACCGAGCATATTTTTGAATTGTCCATACTTTAAATTGATAGCCAAGGCAAAACTCTCGCAATTTTATGTTTATCTGCCCCAAATAACCCATGCCTTGCCTCATTAGGGTCAAATTCTTTGCCGAATTAACCAATTCAGGTAGGTCTTGAGGTAGTACAACAACAATATTTTTCTTGTAATTATCGGATTTAATGGCGATAATCCGCCTGAACAGCACGAACAAAACATTAACTTATGAATTTTATTCATACATATTTGGTTTTGTATTATTCTTATGTTATTTTAATAAAGTAGATTTCGAATTATATTTTTTATAAGCGCTTAACAATTCAAATATTTAGGTATGTATCGGCCAGGCTATTTGATATACCTCTGGTTGTGCAATCGGGGCGCCGCGTTTCATCTGAACATGCGCCGGCAGCCGTCGCTCAAATCCTGGCAGGGTTCATGTTCCCGGCCATCCGCATAAAATCATAGACACAGGAAACGCCATGGGGATTTCAACCTGTTTGGTCGATCAAGCGCCTTCCGGCGCCAACGGTAACGCCGCCACCGGCCAGGATCTCGCGACCTGGCAACAGGCGGTCGGCGAACTGAAGGACGTCATCAATGCCGACGTCTGCGCCATTGCCGTTCATTACTACGAGACCGGCCGCGGCCGGTTTACCCATGCATCGGGCATCGACCCCGATTACGTGGCATCTTATGAGAGCCGCTACGCGCGCGCCGACATCTGGCTCGGTCAGGAAGAGCGCTTCCGTATCCCGGGAACCGTATGGATAGACAAGCAGCTCGTGACCCGCCCCGAGCTCTCCGAAAGCACGTTCCACAACGAGTGGACCCGGCCCCAGGGGCTGGTGCATCACATGTTCGGCGTCATCGAACGAAAGGGCAAGACGGTGGTCTGCCTGGTCCTCGCGCGGAGGGAAGACAAGCCGCCGTTTACCGACGAGGAGGCCGCCCGCCTCGGCGTCATGCTTCGAGCGGTGGGCAGCGCCTGGCGCATGGAGCGGTCGGCCCGGGCGCGCGTCGCTCACACCGGCGCCGCCTGGAACGTGCTCAACCGGCTGACCCTCGGAATCATTCTTCTCGACCACGCCGGTCAGATCGCGGCGCTGAACCTCAAGGCGCTCGAAGTTCTCAAACGCGGCGATCCGCTGACCGCCTACAACGGCAGTCTTTCGTTGAGCCTGCCTCGGGAAAACCTGCAACTGCAGGCGATCATCGAGGAATTCCAGTCTCCCTCGCCGGAGCAACCGGCGGAGAGCAGCAAGGCGTTGGCGGTTTCGCGCCCCGACGGCAAGGCGCCGCTCCACTTGATTCTAACGCGCGTAACCAACGGCACCGCCGCGCATGGCGACCGCCGGAACCTGATTGCCGTCTTCCTGTCGGATCCCGAGCAGTTGGGCACGCCGCGCGAGGAATGGCTCCAGGACCTCTACGGACTGACCCGGGTGGAATCGCGCCTGGCCGTATTGATGTGCCAGGGTTTGACCCCGGACGAAATCGCCAAGAAACTGCGCATCAGCGTGCACACCGTACGCGCCTATCTCAAGGACGTTTTCCTCAAGATGGGGGTCAACCGGCAGGCCGCCATGGTGCGGCGGCTGGTCGACGGTCCCGGTCAACTTCGCACCGACCCGGGGATGGAACAGCGCATGACCGCTCCCATGGAGCCGGCCTCCCGCGCCGCAATCCGCTCCGTCGCGCCCGTCAACTGAGCTTTTCAAGCCTTTCACCTCAAGTCGGGACGTCCGGCCGCATGCGCGGACGTCCCGTTTCCGGCCCATCCCCCGGTTTCGGCCTTTTCCTACACCAGAACATTTTCCTACATGAATGAGGGGGAGGACACGACGTATTCTTTCATAAAATACTCTCATTAATTGTGCGTGTATCTACGTTGCAGCCTTTGGTTGGCTGACTGGATTGGACGCGCGCGCATGACAACCGAGTGTATGGAGGAGATACGACAATGGCTAACTATACCCCTTACGAGTTGGTGGCGAGCGGTCGCCGGACCAACCCCAATGGTCCCGACATCATCGTTCCGGCCGGCTGGGAAATCCCCGAAGGCGTGGGCATCATGCAGTCCACCAACGACGCCGACCTCATCAAGACCGGCGGCGGAACCGACGACATCTGCTCCAGCGGCGGCGACGACAAGGTGATCGCGGGCGCCGACGGTGACGAAGTCGACGGCGGCGACGGCAACGACTGGATCTCCGGCGACGACGAAGTCCTCGAGAACCAGACCGACGGCAACGACGTCATCCGCGGCGGCAAGGGCGACGACACCATCCTCGGCCAGGGCGGCGACGACCAGATCTGGGGCGAGGACGACGACGACCTGATCTATGCCGGTTCCGGCGACGACTATGTCAGCGGCGGCAAGGGCGACGACACCATCGACGGCGGTGACGGCAACGACTGCCTCAACGGTGGCAAGGGCGAAGACGTCATCGAGGGCGGCAAGGGCCGCGACACCATCTCCGGTGGCGACGACAACGACAACCTGTCCGGCGGCGCCGGCAACGACCACATGAACGGCGATGACGGCAACGACGTCATGGACGGCGGCAACGGCAACGACGTCATGAGCGGCGGCCTCGGCAACGACGTCATGAGCGGCGGCGCGGGCAACGACTGCCTCAAGGGCGGCTACGGCAACGACGTTCTCGACGGTGGCGACGACGCCGACACGGTCATTGGCGGCCAGGGCGACGACAACGTGTCCGGCGGCAAGGGCAACGACCAACTCGCCGGCAACGAGGGCAACGACGTCCTCGACGGCGGCGCGGGCAACGACCGCATCGTTCCCGGTTCGGGCAACGACACCATGTACGGCGGCACCGGCTCCGACACGTTCGAGTTCCACCAGGACGACGTCGACTTCTTCGCGTTCCAGAACGCCGTCGACGTCATCAAGGACTGGGACGCCAGCAATCATTCGGCCTGCAATGGCCAGAGCGATGTTCGCTGCGTCGAAGAGGACGCCGACGTGATCCGCCTGTGCGGCCAGCCGGAATTCGTGCCGGTGAAGATCCAGTTCGGCGCCTTCTTCGGTGACGGCAACCAGCTCCCCGACGACGTCATGATCCTTCTGTCCAACGGCCAGAAGATCTTCCTCGACGACGCCGCCGTGGTCAAGTGGACCCCGTACATCGAGACCGAGTTCGACATGGGCATCGCGTCCTTCAGCGATCCGCTCACCTCGGGCAAGAACGCCGACGACTTCGACCTCGTCCATCTTCCGGATACCTGCCCGCCGGTGGAATGCGCCGATCCCGACGCGTGCGCGGAAGTCACCCCGCCCGAGATCTGGTAGTTTAATCCACGATCTTAAGCGGTAAGTTCGAAGACGGGCGGTGGGGCCTCAACAGGCCCCACCGCTTTTCTTTTGTGTGCACCCAACTGGGATCGGCGGTGGGGCCGTCGCGTTTTTCGATCGGAAAATGTTCCTACACAAATTGGGGGGAGAGCCGGTAGTGGTCATGCGTAATATGCGCGTTATGAGTGTGCAGGCATTCATTCTACAGCCTGCAAGTGAGCGCTCCATCTGGTGCGCGCGTCTTTATACCGAACACAAACGGAGGAGATACGACAATGGCTAACTATACCCCTTACGAGTCGGTGGCGAGCGGTCGCCGGACCAACCCCAATGGTCCCGACATCATCGTTCCGGCCGGCTGGGAAATCCCCGAAGGCGTGGGCATCATGCAGTCCACCAACGACGCCGACCTCATCAAGACCGGCGGCGGAACCGACGACATCTGCTCCAGCGGCGGCGACGACAAGGTGATCGCGGGCGCCGACGGTGACGAAGTCGACGGCGGCGACGGCAACGACTGGATCTCCGGCGACGACGAAGTCCTCGAGAACCAGACCGACGGCAACGACGTCATCCGCGGCGGCAAGGGCGACGACACCATCCTCGGCCAGGGCGGCGACGACCAGATCTGGGGCGAGGACGACGACGACCTGATCTATGCCGGTTCCGGCGACGACTATGTCAGCGGCGGCAAGGGCGACGACACCATCGACGGCGGTGACGGCAACGACTGCCTCAACGGTGGCAAGGGCGAAGACGTCATCGAGGGCGGCAAGGGCCGCGACACCATCTCCGGTGGCGACGACAACGACAACCTGTCCGGCGGCGCCGGCAACGACCACATGAACGGCGATGACGGCAACGACGTCATGGACGGCGGCAACGGCAACGACGTCATGAGCGGCGGCAACGGCAACGACGTCATGAGCGGCGGCGCGGGCAACGACTGCCTCAAGGGCGGCTACGGCAACGACGTTCTCGACGGTGGCGACGACGCCGACACCGTCATCGGCGGCCAGGGCGACGACAACGTGTCCGGCGGCAAGGGCAACGACCAACTTGCCGGCAACGAGGGCAACGACGTCCTCGACGGCGGCGCGGGCAACGACCGCATCGTTCCCGGTTCGGGCAACGACACCATGTACGGCGGAACCGGTTCCGACACGTTCGAGTTCCACCAGGACGACGTCGACTTCTTCGCGTTCCAGAACGCCGTCGACGTCATCAAGGACTGGGACGCCAACAACGGATCCAGCGGCGACGCCGACGTGATCCGCCTGTGCGGCCAGCCGGAATTCGTGCCGGTGAAGATCCAGTTCGGCGCCTTCTTCGGTGACGGCAACCAGCTCCCCGACGACGTCATGATCCTTCTGTCCAACGGCCAGAAGATCTTCCTCGACGACGCCGCCGTGGTCAAGTGGACCCCGTACATCGAGACCGAGTTCGACATGGGCATCGCGTCCTTCAGCGATCCGCTCACCTCGGGCAAGAACGCCGACGACTTCGACCTCGTCCACCTGCCGGACACCTGCCCGCCGGTTGAGTGCGCCGATCCCGACGAGTGCGCGGAAGTCAGCCCGCCCGAGATCTGGTAATTCGCCACGATCTTAAGCGGTAAGTTCGAAGACGGGCGGTGGGGCCTCAACAGGCCCCACCGCTTTTCCTTTGTGTGCGCTCAACGGCGAGAAGTTTTTCTCGACGCCGCCGCCGTGGCCGACTGGTCCGGCACCGGCGGGATCGACACCGAATTGCACTTGAGCATCGCACGCTTCGGAACCCCCCTCTCACCGGCAAGAACACCGAAGATTTCGAGCGTGTCCTCCTCCCGGAAACCTGCCCGCCCGTCAAGTCCGAAGAGCCGGATATCGTGGAGATCCTCGATCCTCCGGTCCTTCCGGAGACACGCCGCCGTTGGACACGAGCGCCGATCGACCATAAAATGTCCATGATTTTCGGCTTTTTCCATCCAACGCCCGGGTTCGTTGCGCCGGGCGCCGAAGCGGTGACCACGAACCACGGGATCGGTTGCATGCGACACGCCCAAACCCGATACGGACGGCTGCTGGTATTCTGCGCCGGTCTTTCGACCCTGGCGTTCCCGGCGGCGGCCGACCTCCGGTTCGAATTGCCGGTGGATTGCCAAATGGGCACCGTCTGCGCCATCCAGAACTACTTCGATCACGACCCCGGCCCCGACCGCGTCGACTACGCGTGCGGCCGGTTAAGCTACGACGGCCACGACGGCACGGATTTCCGCGTGCCGGACCTGCCCACCATGAAACAGGGCGTCCCCGTGGTCGCCGCCGCGCCGGGCGTGGTCATGGGGACGCGCGACGGCATGCCCGATATCGACGTCCGCAAGATCGGCCGGGCGGCGTTGCTCGGCCGCGACGCGGGCAACGGCGTTGTCATCGATCACGGCAACGGATGGGTCACCCAGTACAGCCACCTCCGCGACGGCAGCGTCGCCGTCAACAAGGGAGAGACGGTCAAGACCGGGCAGCGTCTCGGGTATATCGGCATGTCCGGCAGGGCGGCGTTTCCGCATGTGCACTTCGATGTCCGGTACAACGGCAAGGAACTGGATCCCTTTGTCGGGACGGGACCGTTCGACACCTGCGACGGCCGTCGCCAGCCGTTGTGGTCCGCCGGCGCCCTGAAACACCTGGACTACCGGGCGACCGGTCCACTCATCGCCGGCTTTGCCGCCGAACGGCCCGACGCCGACACCGCGCGCGACGGAGGCTACGCCGGCGGCCGGCTGCCCGCCGGCGCCGCCGCGCTTGTCATGTGGGTCGATCTGTTCGGGGCGATGGAAGGCGACAAACAGCGCTTTCGCATCGACGGCCCCGACGGCCGGCCGATCCACGAAACGGAAAACGTGCTTGACGCCAGCAAGGTCAGCTGGTTCGCCTTCAGCGGGGTCCGGAGACCCAGCGATGGGTGGAAGCCCGGCGCGTACCGGGGCACCTACACCCTTACCCGCGGCGGCGAGCCGGTCGTCACCGTGGAGCGCGACGTGACGATCGACCCGGACCGCTGATCGTCCGGCGAATCCCTACCCTTGCTTGACGACGAGCCCCTGCCCCGTCGGCAGTTCCAGAACCCGGTGACCGCGCGCCGCGAAAAAGATATCCTCGGCATCCTTCTGCGCCCGGTACCACTGCCAGCCGTAGTCGTCGAGCACGATCATGCCGCCGGGCACGATTTTGTCGAACACCGCCTCCAGCGCGCCGATCTCGGCGGCGGCGGAGTTCATGTCCAGATGAAGGTAGGCGATCCTATCGGGACAGAAGTCCCGGAACACGTCGGGCACCTTGCCCTTGACCACCTTGACGTTGGGATAGGGCTTGAACCGCGCGACGACGCTCTCGTGGAGCCCTTCTTCGTTGTATCCCCCCGGGCGGACCGGCGAGCCCGCGCGCTGGTCCTCCGGAATACCCTCGAACGTATCGTGCAGATACAGGGTCTTTCCGGACTTGGCGAAGTCCAGGTAGTCGACCATGAAATGGCTGCAGAACCCCTTGTACACGCCGCATTCCATGAAGTCGCCGGGCAGACCGAGGCATTGATTGGCCGCCCACATCTGCGTATGCAGCCGCCACACCAGGCTGCGCTCTTGAGCGTTGGTCGCGACCTTTTTGAGGGTCTCGACGAATTTCGGGTCCTCCATGAACCCCAGACAGCGCTCACAGGTGATCAGCATGTCGGCGTGGAAGACCTTCTTGAACAGACTGTCGGTTATGCCGAGGACATGGTTGAGAACCTTGCCCTCGTTTTGGCTGAGGCCGTAAAACATGCTTCACTCTCCGCGG
Organism: uncultured Alphaproteobacteria bacterium; assembly: GCA_963701445.1. Taxonomy (GTDB): domain Bacteria; phylum Pseudomonadota; class Alphaproteobacteria; order Rhodospirillales; family Defluviicoccaceae; genus CAKZLS01. The sequence continues at coordinate 32,646 of CAVPAM010000043.1, read as the reverse complement.
CGGACATGCCCATCGCCGTGTAACGGGCAGGTTCCAGTGGGCTGGACTGTCGTTCGAGGCTCATAGCCCGGAAACGCAACGGCGAGCGATATTGTGACCCAGCATCATTAGAAAATGCTTAAACTCCCGGACATCTTGTCCGGCCCGGCCGCGCGATTCCGAATGGCGACCCGGCACCCGCGTTCGCGAATGGGAAAGCCTCAGTGCGGATTTTCCAGGAGCTGGATGAGATACTGTCCGTAGCCGCTCACCGTCAGGGGCTCGGCGAGCGTTCGCAATTGGGCGGCGTCGATGAACCCCATGCGATACGCGATCTCCTCGGGACAGGCGATCTTCAGGCTTTGCCGCTCCTCCATGGTGCGGACGAATTCCGACGCCTGCAGCAGCGATGCGTGGGTGCCGGTGTCGAGCCAGGCGTAACCGCGCCCCATCCGCTCCACGGCCAGCGCCCCTCGCTCCAGATAGATCCGGTTGAGGTCGGTGATCTCCAACTCGCCGCGCGCGGACGGCTTGAGGGACGCGGCGATATCGACCACGTCCTTGTCGTAGAAGTAGAGCCCCGTGACCGCCCAGCGGGAGCGCGGCTTGGCGGGCTTCTCCTCGATGGACAGGGCGCGCCCCTCGGCGTCGAACTCGACGACGCCGTAGCGCTGCGGCTTCTTCACGAAGTAGGCGAAGATCGTGGCGCCGGTTTCGCGCGCGGCGGCCTCCCGCAGATGCGCGGTCAGTCCGTGGCCGTAAAAAATATTGTCGCCCAGAACGAGGGCGCAGCGATCGCCGCCGATGAATTCGCGGCCGATGACGAAGGCCTGGGCCAGCCCCTCGGGCTTCGGTTGCGCGGCATAGGAGAACCGCACCCCCCACTGCCCGCCGTCGCCGAGCAGCGTCCGGAACAGGTGCTGCTCGTGCGGCGTGGTGATGACGAGGATATCGCGAATGCCCGCCAGCATCAGCACGGTCAGCGGATAGTAGATCATCGGCTTGTCGTAGATAGGCATGAGCTGTTTGCTGACCGCCTTGGTGATGGGATAGAGGCGCGTCCCCGATCCGCCGGCGAGAATGATGCCCTTCATGCCTGTCCCCCAACCGTTTCCTGGTCCAACACGTCCGCCATGACCTCTTCGAGCGCGGCCCGCCAGGACCGCCTCGGCGGATCGAACGCTCTCACGATCCGCTCGCACGAAAGCACCGAGTTTGCCGGGCGCGCGGCGGGGGTCGGATAGTCCGCGGTCCGGATAGCCTCCACTCGCGGGCGCCATCCCCAGCGCCGTTCGGCGCACTCGAAAATAGCATCCGCGAAACCGCGCCAGGTTGTCCTGCCTATCGACGTGTAATGGTAGGTGCCGAAAGGCGCGCCGCCATCGGCCAGAATCCTGTCCGCGATCACGAGGATCGCCGCGGCGACATCGCCCGCCGCGGTGGGCGCGCCCATCTGGTCATCGACCACGCGGAGGCTTTTGCGTTCGCCGCCCAGCCTCAGCATCGTGCGGAGGAAATTTTGGCCGTGCGCGGCATAAAGCCAGCTCGTGCGGAGAATGACGTGGCGGTCGTGGGCCGACCGGACGGCGCGCTCGCCGGCTTCCTTGGACGCGCCGTAAACGCTGATGGGATGGACCGGGTCGTCCTCGTGCCACGGTCCGTCCTTGGCGCCGTCGAAGACGTAGTCGGTGGATATATGGATCAGCGGGACGGCGCGGGACGCACACGCCGCCGCCAGGATGCCCGGCCCCCGCGCGTTGACCTCGAAGGCCGCCTCGCGGTCGGTTTCGGCCTGGTCCACCGCCGTGTAGGCGGCCGCGTTCACCACCAGGTCGAAGCCGGGGAGCGCGGCGGCCACGGCCACGGCGTCGGTGATATCCATCTGGTCCACGGTGAAGCCCTGGATGTCCATGGCTTCCGGCCGCGCCCGGCGCAGAAGCTCGGTTCCCAATTGACCGGGAACCCCGGTGACGAGAATACGCGGCATGGACTATCCGTTGCCCGCGGCCTTGAGCGCCATTCCCAGACGCTCGCCGGTGTAGGTCTTGGCCATGATGGATTGCCACCAGTCGCTGTTGTCCAGATACCAGGCGACCGTCTTCTTCAGGCCGCTTTCGAAGGTTTCCCGCGGCCGCCAGCCGAGATCGCGCTCGATCTTGCCGCAATCCATGGCGTAGCGCAGGTCGTGTCCGGGGCGGTCGGCCACGAAGTCGATCAAGCGGTCATGGGGGGCATGGGGCGAGTCCGGACGCAGTTCGTCGAGCAGGACGCACAGCCGCCGCACGACGTCGAGGTTGGTGCGTTCCGACCGGCCGCCGATGTTGTAGGTCTCGCCGACCGCGCCGCGCTCCAGGATCAGGCGGAGCGCCCGCGCGTGATCCTCGACGAACAGCCAATCGCGCACGTTGTCGCCCCGGCCGTAGACGGGAAGCGGTTCGCCCCTCAGCCCCTTGATGATCATCAACGGGATCAGCTTCTCCGGAAACTGATGGGGGCCGTAGTTGTTAGTGCAGTTGGTGACGATGGCGGGAAAATCGTAGGTCGTATGCCAGGCCCGAACGAAATGGTCGGAGGCCGCCTTGCTGGCCGCGTAGGGCGAGTTCGGGCGGTAGGGCGACTCTTCGGTGAATTCTCCGTCCGCCCCCAGCGAACCGAACACCTCGTCCGTGGAAATATGCTGGAACCGGAACCGGTCCCGTCTGGTGCCCTTCAGCCCGCGCCAGTACCGCAAGCCGGCGTCCAGCAGCGTACAGGTACCCACCACGTTGGCTTGAACGAACGCCGCCGGCCCCTCGATGGAACGGTCCACGTGGGTTTCCGCGGCGAGATGCAGGACCGCGTCGGGCTGGTGGGTGTGGAAGACCTCCGAAATGGCGGCGCCATCGCGGATGTCCACTTTCTCGAAGGCGAAACGCGGGTTCGCGGAAACCGAGGCCACGAAGCCGGGATCGGCGGCATAGGTGAGTTTGTCGACGACGATCACGCGGTGATCGCTCTCGTCGAGAAGATGCCGGACGACCGCGGATCCGATGAAGCCGGCGCCACCGGTAACGATGATGTTCATCCGACGGCCACCCGTTGTTCAGCCTTCATGAGAAAAGTACCGGGGCAGGTCGGCCAATCGCGGCAGATGCCTGTCCTTTTCGGAGAGGATAACGCCGGAACCCGCCCCGGGCCAATCGATCGCGATATCGGGATCGTTCCACAGTAATTCCGGCCTCGTGGTCCGGCGCGTACTCCCGGTCGACGGCGTAGACCACCAGGGTATGAGGCTTCAGCGTGAAAAACCCGTGAGCGAACCCATGCGGGACGAAGAACTGGCGGCGGTTCTCCGCGCTCAACGTGGCCGAGACCCACCGGCCGTAGGTCGGCGAGCCGGCGCGAATGTCCACGGCCACGTCGCAGACCGCGCCGTGGAGAACCCTGACCAGCTTGGCCTGGGAGTGCGGCGGCGTCTGGAAGTGCAGCCCCCTCACCGTTCCCGGATGGATGGAATACGACTGGCTCATCTGGCGGATCGTCAGCTCTATTCCCTCTCCGGAGAAAACCGACTGCTTGAAGACTTCCGAAAAATAGCCGCGCGAATCCTCGTAGGCCCGGGCTTCCACGACCTTGACGTCCGGAATGGTTCCCGGGGGACACGGCTCGATGGACAGGCCGGACGTCATGGCAACCCTCGGCGGCGCGACGCGAACATCCTCACCGGAAAAACCGCCCTCCCCGTCCACCGCTCAGGCCGCCTTTACCCGGGGCCGCTTGCCGATGGCCAAGGTCTTCACCAGTTGGATATGCTTCGGCAGGCACCGGGTCTTGAGATCGTAGCGTTCGACCACCGTTTTCCGCGCCTGATCGCGGATCTTCCGCATCTTGTCCGGGTGCTCGAGGACCCGGTCGATGGCATCGGCGATCTCGCCGGGCTTGAAAAAATCCACCAGCAGACCGTTGTGGCCGTCGGAGATCACCTCCTGGACCGGCGGCGTCCGCGATCCCACCACAAGGCAGCCGGCGCTCATGGCCTCCAGCATGGACCACGACAGCACGAACGGATACGTCAAATAGACGTGCACCGAGGAGACCTGTAGCAGTTTCACGAACTGTTCGTAGGGGATGCGGCCGAGAAAGCGCACCCGCGACATGTCCAGTTTATCTTTCACTTCGTTCAGATAGATTTCCTTGTGCGACTTTCCGTCCGCCGGACGCCGGCCGTAACTGACCTCGTCGCCACCGACGATCAGCACCTGGGCGTTGGGCCGGCGCCGCAGGATTTCGGGCAGCGCCCGCATGAACATGTGATAGCCGCGGTACGGTTCCAGGTTGCGGTTGACGAACGTGATCACCTCGTCGGATTTCGACAGGGTCGCCCCGCTCTTGAACGACAGGCTGACGTCGGGGTCCGGCCGGACAAGTTCGGTGTCGATGCCGTCATGAATGGTGCTGATCTTGCCCTGGTACGCTTCCGGGATGCTCGACAACTGCCACCGGGTCGGCACCAGCCCCCAGTCGGCCGCCTCTAAGCTGAGGAGCATGGTGGCCGTCCGCGCCCTGATCTTGAAGATCTCGTCGAACTCCTGGGGAAACTCCGGATCGAAACCGGCGTCGAACCCACGGGCATGATGAAAGAACTCGATGAAGTAAAGCCGCTTGCTCCTGGGCCACAGATCGGCCAGGAACAACCCCTCGCCCCAACCGGGATGGCAGCAGATCACATCGGGGACGAACCCCCGGCGGAGAAGATCCATGCCGACGCGGGTGACCGCCTGGCCGCGCCGGACGGCGGCCTCCATGCCGCGCACGTAGTGGTGCGTCTGGGGGCCAGCGCCCCGGGGCTTTTCGTACCCGATCTCCTTGATCTTGGGGTGCCGCAGCCGCCCGAGATTCCCCTGCTCACCGATGGCGATCACCTCGTTCCGGTCGTCGTCGGCGAGTGCCGCCGCCAAATGCTTGTATTGACCGGGAAAATTCTGGTGAACGAAAAGAACCTTCATTGCTGCTCCCCCCAGGAGTCTGGGCAACACGGTGTGTCAACCGGCATTACACCACTTTTGCGAGCAAATCACAACCCCGTATGTTGTCAGATCGCCGTCCATACAATTTTTGATACAATACCCCGGCGAATGCCTCGGTCCTCATGAACGAGGCGGCGGCGGGTCTTCGCCGCGTGTTCGCATGCTCCGCACATCCTCGAGCGTGGCGTCCACCACGTTGAGGAGATAGCCGGCCGGACCCAGGGACGCGACCAGTGTCCGGATCACATCGAGACGCGCCTCGATATCGGCGAGGGTCGTGGCCGGGGTGGAGATAAGCCGGACCCGCAGGTCGCTCACCCGGCACTCGAGATTGCCGATGGCGCCCGCGCCGGGCTCCTCGAGAGCGGCCGATGCCTTGTCGAGGTCGCGCTTGGTGGCGGCGACGCTGGGTTCCGTGTTCCTTCTGGGTCATGGCGCCTCATCCTTACCGTCCGGACGATTCATACCATACAATCCGGGCGCGGTTCCAATCGGCCGTCGCGGTTCCCCTCTACGGATGCCCGAGCCGAGGAAAGTGTGGCCGGGCGGCAATGGGTTGGCTAATCTCATTTCCCGGAGAGCGAGGTCCAACGGCAAAATCGGGCTGAACAGCGGAAAGGATCGCGTCATGCGGTGGCGAACGGGTCGGCGAAGCAGCAATGTCGAGGATCGGCGGGGCGCGAGCCCGTCGGGCGGATTCGGCCGCGGCACGGGATCGTTCGGCGGCTTCGGCCGGGGAATGCGGTTCCCGGGCGGGATGGGCGGCGGCGGCATGTCGCGCGGGGTCCGCCGCGGCGGCATCGGCGGCATCGGCCTGCTCATCCTCCTGGGGATCTTCCTGATCTTCGGAGGCGATTTCGGAAGCTCCGTCCAGGACGTGCCGGCCACCGGCCCGTCCTCGTCCCAGATCCAACCGACGCAACGGCCCGCCGGCGACGACCAACTCGCCGACTTCGTTTCCGTGGTCCTGGCCGAAACGGAGGATACCTGGCACGCCCTGTTCCGCCAGATGAACCGGGCCTACCGGGAGCCGACCCTGGTGCTGTTCTCGGGCAAGGTCCGCTCGGCGTGCGGGTATGCCACGGCCGCGTCCGGCCCCTTCTATTGTCCCGGCGACGAGAAGGTCTACATCGACCTCAGCTTTTACCGCGAGATGCGCGATCGCCTCGGCGCGCCCGGCGACTTCGCCCAGGCCTACGTCATCGCCCACGAAATCGGCCACCACGTGCAGAACCAGCTTGGCATCCTTCCCAAGGTGGACGAGATGCGCCGCCAGGTGGGCAAGGTCCAGGCCAATCAGCTTTCGGTCATGCTGGAACTCCAGGCGGACTGCCTGGCCGGGGTCTGGGCGCATCACGCCCACAGGACCCGCAATATCCTGGAGGCCGGCGACATCGAGGAGGGACTGGGTGCCGCCAGCGCCATCGGCGACGACCGCCTGCAGCGTCAGGCGGGCGGCTACGTCACGCCCGACTCCTTCACCCACGGCAGCTCGGCGCAGCGCGTTCACTGGTTCAAACAGGGCCTGGAAACCGGGAATTTGAACGCCTGCAATACGTTCGAGGGAGCCAGTTTCTAGCGATCCGGAAACGAGAACGCTTGCGAACGGCATTCCCGTATCCAACATTTCACACACAGAGACGCAAAAACGAACGAAAATAATGAAAAGCGGCGAAATAGCGCCGGCAACGCCAACAGACGGGAGGATAAGATGATCGACGCGGGTAGTCTCCTCGGCCAGCTTCTCGGGTCCGGGATGAGCAATTCGGGCATGAACCGCATGGGCCATGCCATGGGACCTCAAGGGCTTGGGCGGCAGGGAAATCCGCTCGCGGCCATTTTCGGCGGCGGACAGGGGGGCGGCGGTCTCGGCGATCTGCTGGGCGGTGGCGGCGGTGGCGCCGGCGGCCTCGGGGACATGCTGGGAGGACTTCTGGGCGGTGCCACGGGCGCCGTGAAGCGGGGCGATCCCATGGCCATCGGCGGACTGGGCGCGCTGGCCGGCGCCGTGCTGGGCGGCGGGTCCATGAGCGGCGCGCTGAAGGGCGGAGGCATGGCCCTGCTCGGAACCCTGGCGGTGTCGGCGCTTCGCAACTGGAACGCGGGACAGGCGGCGCCGGCCAGCGCCGAGGATTTCCTCCGGGAGGCTCCGGTCGGCGTCCGCCCGCCGGCCAACCCGGCCGAGGAGCGGGAGCTGGAGGACACGGCCCTTCTGGTCCTCAAGGGAATGATCAACGCGGCCAAGGCCGATGGCAAGATCGACGGCGCCGAAATGCAGCGTATCGTCGGGAAACTCAAGAAGGACGGGATCAGCGAGGAGGAGCGCGCCTTTCTCGAGGCGGAACTGAACAAACCTTTGGACATGGACGCTCTGGTGCGCCAGGTGAAAAGCCCCGAGGTGGCGGTTCAGGTCTATGCCGCGTCGCTTCTCGCCATCGAGGTGGATACCGCGGCCGAGAAGGACTACATGCGAAGGCTGGCCCAGGGCCTCGGGCTCAACCAGCAAACGGTGAACAACGTTCACGAACTGCTGGGCGTCGCCTGACCAACAGGCCGTTTACGAGCCGAGGCTTGACGTCCATTCGTGGAGGAAAGCCTCGGCTTGCCGCTTGCCGTGGTCCATGAGCATGGCCAGGAAACCGGGCTTGCGATCCAGTTTCGAAAGGGAGTCCAGGTCCCGCGCGGTCGAGTCGCTCATCTCGATCTCGCGGATCTCGATGTGTTTGTACCGGGGGTCCCGGATCAAGCCCGAGTCCACGAATTCGTTCATCTTGCGGATGGCCCGGAGTTCGAACCCGAGCGACACGTTGCCCGCCAGCTCGTTGCGGCGATCCTGGATATCGGCGATGTTCCGGGGCTCTTCGCCAATGCGCACCGGGTTGACGCGGATGACCCAGATCTCGTCGGGGGTCTTGGCGGGATCGCGATCCAGGTGAATCCCGGGGAGGTCGTGCACCGGCGGATTCTGGCTGAACAGGCCGTCCCAGAACACGCTCCCGCCGAGTTGCACGCCGCGCATCACCGTGGGGATGGCGGCCGACGCGACCACGGCGTCCGCCGTGATTCCGCCGGTGGGCCAGAGGTACGGCTCGGTCTGGCTGCTGAACAGCTTGAACTGGCCCGCCAGGACATCGGCCGCGCCGATCAGCAAGGCCGGGCGGTAGCCGTCTTGGGTCGCGATGTCCTTGACCTCCCGGAAATCCACGTAGGCGTTGACCAGGGATCTCAAGGCCTCCTGCACGTCGATTTCACGCTTCAGGGTCTCGAACCAGGGCATCCACGCGAGCCCGGGGACATCGAGAAGCGCGGTCAGGAAGTACGGGCTGATCTCCGGATGAACGGCCACCGCCGGCGAGGTCGTCCATCGCCCGGCCCATTGCACGAAGTCGTTGCGCGCCCGGTCCAGGAGCGGCACCCCCGCCTCCCACGGCTGCATCGACCGCAGCGCCTCGGCGAACTTGCGCACGGCCTCGCGGTAGGTGTTGGCGCTGTTGCCCTCCGGCCAGCCCCGGGTCCAGAAGTCGTTGAGCAGACGAATGGCCTCGTGCTTGCCGTCGATGGCGCCGCCGGGCGACGGGTGGCCGTCCCGGAGCAGGCCGTACCAGGCAAGCAGGGCGCAGACGGCCCCGCCGGACGTCCCGCTGAGCGCAACGATCTCGAACGCATCGTTGTCGATGTTCTCGTTCAGGATCGCCTGCAGCACGCCGGCGCTGAAGACCGTGTGGCTGCCCCCGCCCTGGCAGGCGATGGCGATGGATTTCGGCATTGCCCCTCCCTCGGCTTCAGCCCGGCTTCGAGCCGCCCGCGCCGGACTTGGCGAACGCGAAGTACAGTTCGCGAGCCCTGGCATAGACCGGTCCGGGCCGGAACGCGCGGTCCTCGAGGCGAACGCACGGCTGAACCTTCGCGTAGTTGCCGGACGAGAAGATCTCGTCGGCGTCGAGCAGCTCCGCGAAATCGATGGCCCGCTCCACGACCTCGACGCCGGCCTCGCGCAACAGCGCGACGACCCGCTGGCGGGTGATCCCGTTGAGGAAGGTTCCGTTGGGAGCGGGCGTGTGAACCACGCCGTCCTTGGCAAAAAACAGGTTGGTGTAGGCGAACTCGGCGACGTTGCCGTTGGGATCGCGCACGACGGCCGTGTCGCACCCCTTTTGCGCGGCCTCGCGGCCGACCCGGGCCACATTGGGATAGAGGCACGACGCCTTGGCCTCGGTGGGCGCCATGTCCTTGGCGGGCCGGCGGAAACTGGAGAGGCACGCGCTGAAACCGGTGGGCTCCGGCAGCGGCGCCTCGTACACCGTCATCACGAACCGGGTGCTGGCGGGATCGGGGACGACAAATCCGTGCTCGGCGTAGAACATGGGGCAGATGTACAGCTCCGAACCGCTCGGAAACCGGCCGATCCCGTCCCACGCCAGTCGCGTGATTTCGGCCCCGGTCATCGGCGGCTCCAGCCCGATCATTTTGGCCGAGGTCACCGTCCGCGCGCAGTGGAGATCGAGATCCGGCGCCACGCCGCCGAACGCGCGCGCGCCATCGAACACCACCGACGAGAGCCACACCGCGTGATCCTGGGGTCCGAGAATCCTGGGATTGCCCTCGCGCCAGGCGCCGTCCACGAACGCCAGGGCCTTCCCCGCTTTCTCGTTCGCTTTTCCCATGACCGCGTTCCCCTTGTTCTTGTGCCGTCGTGACCGTCGCCCATTAAATACCAAGGGATGGAGAGCGTCCAGCACCCCCAGGATCTTTACGGTTTTGCCCGGCCATCCGACGACGGCGATAAACCCAGCCGCCTGGCGACCATTCGATCGACCATCCGCGCGGGCAGCAGCCGGGGCAGAAACCAGTCCAGAATTGGCCTACCGACAACGGCGTAGCGAACCCGCGGTCGCGGCGTGCTCAATGCCTTCCATATCACCGCGCCGATCCGCTCCGCCGGCAATCCCGTTCGCGCCATCTGCTCGGCGAAATCCTGGAAGGCCCGGCAGGCGGAGCCATAGTCGGTCTCGTCGAAGCGCCCGTTCGCGGCCGCCCTGCCCTTGTCCCAGATCGGCGTCACCACCGCCCCGGGACCGACGACGATGACGTCGATCCCGTAGGGCATCATTTCCCGCCTCAAACTTTCGGAAACGGCTTCGAGCGCGTGCTTGGAAGCGGCGTAGATCCCCACGAACGGTCTCGCCATCTTGCCGGAGATCGAACTGATGTTGACGATTCGCCCGGGCGCGCCGGTGAAAGCCGGATCGGCGCCCAGCAGCGGCGCGAACGCCTGGATGACCATGATCTGGCCGACGACATTGACCTCGAACTGATGGCGGATTTCCCCGGCCGACAGGTGAAGGAGCGGGCCGGGCACGGCGATGCCGGCATTGTTGACGAGTCCATACAGCGTCCGCCCGCCGAGCACGTCCCGGACCCGCGCGGCGGCCAGGCCGATGGACTGCGTATCGGTGACGTCGAACATCAACGGCGTCACCCGATCGCCGAACGCGGCGACAAGGCGTTGCCCGTCGTCGCGGGTGCGCACGCCGCCGAAAACATGAACGCCCTGTTTCGCCAGCACCGAGACCGTGGCCCAGCCGATGCCGCTGGATACCCCCGTAACCACGACGTGTTTCATCGTTCCCCCCTAAACATGAAACGTCCGGCATGGTAATGCATTTGCCGGCGATCCGGTTGCGATATGTGGCCGGCGCCAACCTTGGAGGGGCAAAATGTCAAAAATCAGTCGGCGCACCGTATCCACCGGCAGCCCGTACGAGCCGATCATCGGGTTTTCGCGAGCCGTCCGCGTCGGCAACATCATCGCGGTGGGCGGGACCGCGCCCATCGGGCGGGATGGCCGCACCGCCGGCGCCGGCGATCCGGCCGCGCAGGCACGGCGGTGTTTCGAGATCATCGCGGACGCGCTGGAACAGGCGGGAGCAAGCCTCGACGACGTCATCCGCACCCGAACCTTTCTGACCAGGATCGAGGATTGGGAAGCCGTCGGCCGCGTTCACGGGGAAATTTTCGGAGACATCCGCCCGGCCAGCACCATGATCGAGGTGTCGCGCTTCATCGATCCCGAATGGCTGGTGGAAATCGAGGCCGACGCCGTCGTCGCGGACTGACGGCGAGGGCACGCGCGCGGCGGTCACTCCTTGTCGCCCCCGCCGTAGCTCGGTAGCGAGAGCCCGAAGACGATCCCGGCGGCGCGCGCCGCCAGCGCGACGATGAACGCCGCCGCCGTGGCGAGCGGTTCGTTGGACGTCGCCGCCATCGCCCCGACGTAGACCAGGGCGCCGGCGCCGGCGGCCGTGGCGTAGATCTCGCGTTGCAGGATGAGCGGGATCTCGCCGCAGAGAACGTCGCGGATCACGCCGCCGAAGGTGGCGGTCATCACCCCCATCAGCACGGCCACCGCCATCGGCGTCCCAGCCGCCAACGCGACCTGGGCGCCGACGACGCAGAACGTGGCCAGCCCGACGGCATCGGCCCAGACCAGCCAGCGCTGCCGCGACCGCAGGCGGTGCGCCACGAAAAAAACCACCACCGCCAGCGCCGCGCAGATCGCGAGATATTCCACCTGGACGACCCAGAACACCGGCCGGATCCCCAGCAGCAGGTCGCGGAGCGTTCCCCCGCCGATCCCGGTCACGGTCGCCACCAGCATGAAACCGAACAGGTCCATCCGCTTCTGCGACGCCTTCAGCGCGCCGCTGGTGGCGAACACCGCGACCCCGAGGAGATCGAGCGCGTACATCAGGTGATCCATTGGCGGCATTTCCCAAGCCCGTCCCCATGTCTTAAGCTGTCGATAAAATTCTAAAGGGGAGTGGGCCGTCGTGGAAAGGGACCGCAGGCAGCTTTGTATCGTCTATACGGGCGGGACGCTCGGCATGCGGCCGTCGCCGCGCGGCTACGTTCCGGCCGGAAACATCCGCGGCCTGCTCGCCGAGAAGCTTCCCGAGCTCGACGACCCGGCCATGCCCGGCTACGGCATCGAGGAATGGGAGCCGCCCATCGACAGCGCCAACGTCACGCCCGACCAGTGGTACGACCTGGCGCGGCGCATCATCGACCTGTCCGGCCGCTATCACGGTTTCATCGTCATTCATGGCACCGACACCCTGGCCTATACCGCCTCGGCGCTCTCCTTCCTGCTCGGCGGCCTCGCCGCGCCGGTGGTGGTGACCGGCGCGCAAGTCCCCCTGTTCGCCGCCCGCAACGACGCCCGCACCAACCTGCTCGCCGCCTTCGAGGTCGCGGCCCTCGACCGCCCCTTTGAGGTGAGCGTCCTGTTCGGAAGCCGCCTGATGCTCGGCTGCCGGACCACCAAGATGCGCGCCCGCGCGTTCGACGCCTTCAACTCGCCGGGCTTCGCGCCGCTTGCCGACATCGGCGCCGATATCCATTTCCGGCCCGGCGGCGAACCGGACGGCCGCCCGCCGGAGGAGCCGGTCGCCTGTCCCGCCTACCGTCCGGTTTCCGTCTCGGTCCTGAGCATCGTCCCGGGGCTGAGCTCGACGGTGATCGACAGCCTCGCCGGCGCCGGGCTTCAGGGGCTGGTGCTCGAATGCTATGGCCTGGGCACGGCGCCCGACGCCGACAGGGAATTCCTCGCCGCCCTCCAGCGGGCCGTCGACGCGGGCGTGGTCATCGTCGCCACGTCCCAGTGCCAGGACGGCGGCGTGTCCATGGGAACCTACGCCACCGGCCGGGCGCTGGCCGAGCGCGGCGTCATCAGCGGTTTCGACATGACCCGCGAGGCGGCCGTGACCAAGCTCCACTACCTGTTCGCGCTCGGCCTCGACGCGGACCGGGTCAAGACCCTGATGCAACGAAACCTGCGCGGCGAACTCACCCCGCCGGACCCGTGACGCGGACCACCAGCGGTCCTTGTCCGACATATGGTGCCCATGCGTTATTCACGGACCACTCGACCGGCGCGCCCGCGCCGGAAAAGGCACAGATGGGCACGGGCGACAAGGCGGTCGCCGGCGGCCTCGGCTACCCCTTCGCGGACGCGGCCACGGCCCCCGGTGGGCGAAGGGAAGGGGGAGGGGGAACTCCCCACCATTGATCAAGGTTTGTTTTGGGGGGCTGTAACCCCACGGATGTGATTGAGGATGATGTCCCTGGTTGAGCACCTTAGCGCCGTGCTCGGGGTCCGTCCAGGACGCTTCGCGCCGGCTGTGCCGGTGCCGCGGAGCGGCATCCTGGACCGCTCCTGCGCGCGGTGCTGTCTGCGGCTGCGGTCGGGACGAAGGGATGGCCGTTGGCGTCGAACAAAGGGATGGGGTGGTTCGTCAGTGCGGCTTATACCACCGAGCATTGAGTGAGACTCATTTAGGGGATTCCCACGCGGGCAAAAATCTGAATCGATGGGGGGAATGGATTCGGAGGTTTGCCATGGGTAGAGCGATTGCGCTGCGGGAAGATTTCGATGGGGCGGCGTTGCGGCGGTTGGCCAAGGGTTCGAGGGATGCGGGTCAGAGCCGGCGGCTTCTTGCGTTGGCGGAGATTTACGATGGCGGCCGGCGCACGGACGCGGCCCGGATTGGCGATGTCGGGCTTCAAGTCATCAGGGACTGGGTGTTGCATTTCAACGCCGAGGGACCGAATGGCCTGATTGACGGCAAGGCGCCGGGCAAGTCATGCAAGCTCGACGACGCTCAACGTCAGGCGCTTGCCCGGATCGTCGAGGATGGGCCGATCCCAGCGATTGACGGGGTGGTGCGCTGGCGTCGGAAGGACCTGGCGCATTGGATCTTTGAGGAATTTGGGATTTCGCTTGAGGAGTCTTCCGTGGGCCGTGAATTGCGGGCGCTGGGGTTTCGCAAGATTTCGGCGCGCCCGCGCCACAAGGGGCAGAACGAGTTCGCCGTCGAGGATTTTAAAAAAAGTTTCCCGCCGAGCTGGCGGAGGTCCGCGCCGTCCTCCCGGCCGACACCGACATAGAAATCTGGTGGCAGGATGAAGCCAGGGTCGGCCAGGCCCGAGGAGCAGTAAGACCAAGCTCACGCGGCGCTGGGCCAAACGCGGCAGCCGGCCCACGGCGGCCAAGGACCAACGCACCAAGTCGGCCTATATCTTCGGCGCCATCTGTCCCGCGCGTGGCGTCGGTGCGGGCCTCGTCCTGCCCCGTTGCACCGCCGACGCCATGCAACGGCATCTCGATGAGATCGCGTCCCAGGTGACGCCGGGCGCTCACGCGGTGCTCATCCTCGACAGGGCCGGGTGGCACACCACCGGCAAGCTCAACGTTCCGCCAAACATCACGCTATTGCCCTTGCCGCCGCGAGCCCCCGAGTTAAACCCCGTCGAAAACATCTGGCAGTTCATTCGCGACAACTGGCTGTCCAATCGGATTTTCAATTCCTACGATGAGATCGTTGCCTTGTGCTGCGATGCCTGGAACAAGCTCATCGAGCAACCCTGGAAAATCATGTCCATCGGACAGAGAAAATGGGTACATGGGTTCTGATCAATGCTCGGTGGTATAAATTAAATGGGGGCGAATACCAGCCACTACCTCACGGAGGATTACCGCAGAGCGACCAGAAAGTGGACACCATGCGGACACGGAAAGAGGCGCCGCGATGACGGCGTGTTTAGTTCATTGATATATTTAATAGTTTGGTTGCGGGGGCAGGATACCACCTTTGCCGAACAGTTTTTTTGTGGCACCGCTCATGTCAGACACCTTGAGTTCAAATCCCACTCCCTCCGCCACCTGCCCTTGCAAAAGGTGTCTCCCGATTCGGCTGCGGCCGGATTTTTGCGTTGTTTTCAAGGGTTATGCGGGAAGGGCTTAGCACTGGTTAGCACTGGCCCTCGCGCCAGGAGGCCCGGAAGCGGTCTCTCAGGGCCGAATTTCTCCGGACCTGTTAACCGCCGTCGTTCCGGTGAACAGCCGCAAGCCGTTGCTTCCAAATGATTTTTTGGACGTTCCGGCGCTTGCGTTTTGGTAAACCCATCTGGACGGCAGATGGAACAGAGATCGAACGCTGTAACCTGCAGAATAGGGCTGCTGCAAATTGCGATCGATCCCGCCACAGCGGCCGTTCGTGCTTTGTGCTGAGTCAACCGCATGGTAGCATCGTGAAAAAGTTTGAGGCGAGCAGTTGGCCCAGAAGTCAGACATTGAATGGACGGATGCGACCTGGAACCCAGTGACCGGTTGCAAGAAGGTCGGTCCGGGTTGCGACAACTGCTATGCCGAACGCTTCGCAGAGCGTTGGCGCGGGATTTCCGGACATCCCTACGAACAGGGGTTCGACCTGACGCTGTGGCCGTCGAGACTGAAGCAGCCCGCGCTCTGGAAGAAGCCGCGGATGATCTTCGTGAATTCGATGAGCGACCTGTTCCACAAGGACATCGACCGCGTTTTCGTCGACAAGGTGTTCGATGCGATGGAGCAGGCAGACTGGCACGTCTACCAGGTTCTGACCAAGCGCAGCTCGCTCATGCGCAACTATGTCCGGAAGCGGTATGAGGGTGGGCCAGTCCCTCGCCATATCTGGCTCGGCGTCTCGGTTGAGGATGCCGCGCACACGAGCCGGATCGAGCACGTGAAGCAGATCAATTCCGACGCACGCTTCATCTCGTTCGAGCCGCTGCTCGGGTCGATCGGGGACGTCGACCTGGTGGGTGTCGCGTGGGCCATCGTCGGGGGAGAAAGCGGGCCTCGGGCTCGACCCATGAAGGAAAGCTGGGCCCGCCAACTTCGGGATATCTGCGACCGTGACGACGTTGCGTTCTTTTTCAAGCAGTGGGGCGGCGCCAGGCCGAAATCCGGCGGTCGCCTTCTCGACGGCGAAGAGTGGAATGGCTTTCCCTGGCGGGTCGTTCCCGAACCGATCCTCCGCGCTCTGCAGCCTGAGGATGCCTGATGCCGCCGCGGATCGAGAACTACCAAGGCCGCGAACAATCCTTCATCAAGCACCTGTTTCTAAACAAGTATCTTGAGTCTGCGGCCTACAAGCTTTTCCAAGGCAGATCGCCGGTTTTCAACTTCGTGGACGCGTTCGCGGGTCCTTGGCGGGTCTCGGACACGAGCAGGTATTCGGACGCCTCGTTCTCGCAGGCCATCGAAACACTGGAAACGGTGCGCCGGTCATTACTCGATATGGGACGCACTGGGCTCAAAGTCCGCTTTCGATTTTGCGAACGTAATCCTGCCTCAGTCGCTAAGCTACGGGAATTCGCGGCCGAGAAGCCGGAATTCGATATTCAGGTGTTCTCCGGCCCGTTCGAGGACAACCTCGACGGCATACGTTCTGTCTGCCAAGACGGTTTCACTTTCACGTTCATCGACCCTACCGGCTGGAACGTCGAATCCGCCAAGGTCTTTGAGTTCCTGCGGAGCCTGAACGGCGAATTCCTGTTCAACTTCATGGCCGAAGAGGTGAACAGGCACGCCGGCTGGGATGGCGTCGCGGCATCCGTTGGCCGTTTCCTGGCGGACCCTGCCTGGAAGGATGCCTTCGAGGCAATGCCGGACGGCTCCAACGAGACCAAGATCCTGCAGCTCCTGAAGGCCAAGATGAAGGAGGCCCGGGTCGCCACCTACCTGACCGATATGGCCATCCGAAAGCCGCGCGAGGATCGGATCAAGATGCGGCTGATCCTCGGCACCCATAGCGGGTTTGGGGTCGAGGTTTTCCGGACCGTTCAGGAAAAGGTGGAGAAGGAGGCCGTCCGCACGCGCCACGCCATCCAGACGGAGGAAAGCGGGCAGTCGCAGCTGTTTCCCGAGGACCAGATCATCGCTTTCGAGACCGGTCGCGACGGAGTCGGATGCTCTGTCCATCTTGGCTGGGCGACCGAACTACTGCTGCGCACGGTTTCACAGAGACCAGGGATCGCATTCGGGCAGCTCGCCAGCGAGGTGATGGAGCAGGTGCCCGTGCGGACGACCCATCTCAATAAGATCGCGGCGACGAACCGAAAGGCCGGCTTGCTGCGTTTCGACCTTGCAAATGGCAAGCGAACGCCGAGCCCTGAGACGAAGCTCTGGGCCGGAGCGGCGCCGGACAAATAGGCCGGACCGTTGTCACGCCGCCCTTTCCCGGCTGCCGAAGATCTCGTGCAGCATGGCGGGGTTCAGGGCATCCAAGTCCGCAGAGAGAGGCCCTCCCAGTGCCCTCAGCCGTTCAACCTGCTCGTGTACTAACAAAGCGCGCTTTTGGTGGGAGATCGACGGCATACGAACCATCATCCCTGTGAGCATCTCCGGCCGCAATCGCTCGCGTCTGGCGCCTTGCCCGGTGTTCTGTCGTCTCTAAGCTTCGATGGTGGAAACTGGCGGACGCGTTGCGAAACACGAGTGTGAACATCCCATCCTCATCGTGTTGGAGGAGCTTCACGAGGCGCCCGCACGCTATTGCGATCGGAGGTCGTGGCGAGTTGCTACGCGCAAACCCAAGTCTTCGCCTCCTCGAGGCGGTGCGAAGGAAAGACGTCGACCTCGGCCTTCATCAGCTTTCCGAACATTACGGCGGCGCCCCTGACCCAGGGATTGTCGGTGACGATAGCGATGCGTTGAACCTCGCCGTAGTGCCGCAATCCGATCTTCGTGTCATCCCATAGCGCCACTACCTCGAACGCCTTGCAGTCGTCGCCGATCTCGTAGAGGATTCGAAACTCCCTGTGGGCCGCCAGCGTCCTTTCGACCAGCGGGATCACTCGGTTCAAATAATCCTCGTGAGTAACGACCCCGGTCGCCTTTATCCCGATGACGTTGTCCGGAAGACCTTCAATCACGGATATCATCGCGTCTCTCCTTTAATGAGCTGTCACCGGAAATTTCTGGAACAGAATAAGTCCGTGCACGGCCATCGCAACAGCATACCGTCCACTCGGGCGAAGCACATCGAGCAACTCCGGCCATTGCAGTCCCGCGACGAAATCGATCTCGACATCAATGCTGTTCCGCCCGAGGTTTTCGACAACACTGTTCTGTCGTGCAAACGTCTCCTCGGCGCCAAGGCTGCGTCTGGCACATCTTGGGACTTCAGCGTTCCATCCGCGAGTGGGCGATGCGGCAGGGATGGGGCGGACGACCGGTGCGTGTCGAGCAGGCGCAGGGGATTCTCGTCGCGGCGTTGGGGGTGTTGGCGGGGTACTACGGGTATGGGAAAGGCTGATGGTACACCGGATGGTGTTCAGGGCGCCGCTGGCCGGTGAAATGACGCCGTGGTACACGGAAACGGGAACGAAGCTATGATGCACGGCGAGAATTCCGGTAAGGCACTGACCGGGCAAGCTGGGAGCATTCACGAGTGAGGCCATATGCCGGTTTATCCAGATTGTCGCGCCATAGCCGGCGTCGCATGGCCTCACCGCGCGTTGCCACAGTCCGGTCTCCCAGGACGCGGATCCGCCGAAACCGGAATGCTCCGCGCCAATGGATTCGACGCTGGCCCAAGTACGCGCGCCGCGTCCAACGCAGATTGAGCACGGCACCACTGTCGGTTCGTATTGTTGTCGTGATGGCAATGGTCCTTTCGGCCTTCTTTGCCACGAACGCTGTCTATCAGGTGGCGCGAAAGCCGACGGAGCTGTTCTTTCCCGTGAGCCGTGCATTCGCCAAGATGCCGACCGAGACTTGGCGGCAATACGGAACGCTGTTCCGCGAGTATTCAACGCGCTCGATAACACCCGAGCTATTAGCGGCTCTTGCGCAAGTGGAGAGCGACGGTGATCCGGTTGCGCGCACCTACTGGCGTTGGCGGCTGACCTGGCACCCTTTCGCGATCTACAAGCCCGCGTCGAGCGCCGTCGGCATGTATCAGATGACCGATGCCGCGTTTGCCGAGGCGCGCCACTATTGCATACGTCGGCACGCCGTCGTCGATGAGGGCTGCCGGTTCAACAGCCTCTACACCCGGATCGCGCCAAGCAATGCCATCGAACTGACGGCGGTATTCCTCGACCGCAATGTCACAGCAATTCTCGCACCCAAGCGCAACGTTCGGGCGAGCCCGAAACAAGAGCAGGATCTTGCCGCCGTCATCCATCTCTGCGGCGCGGGCCCCGCCCGCGCTTTTGCGCGCCGCGGCTTTCATCTGTTGGCCGGCGAGCGTTGCGGCGACCATCCGGTCGCGACATATCTTGCCAATGTCAATGCGATGAAACGACGTTTCCTGCGCCTGGCCGCCGAGCGCTGAAAGTGCTGGCGGGGTACCACGGATATGGGAAACGCTGACCTTTCCGGCTCTGGCGGACGTCGCTTGCAGCGGTGTTCCACATTTGAAGGCCGGTCAACTGAGGCTGGGTCAAATAAGTTATTAGAGCACGCGCCGATCCTTGAGCGGCGCGAGGGCAGCGATGTGCTCGGGCGAAAGACCGCAACAGCCTCCGACGATCTGTACGCCACTCTCAACCCATTGCGACGCAAATCGCAAGAGTTCGTCCGGCGGAATCACGTCCTCGAACTGCCATTGAGGCATCTTGAAGTAGCCGGAGTCCGGGTAGGCCATGAGGGCTCCCGCGAAGGTGGCCTGCACAACGGTGATTGCATCGCTGATAACATTCGACGGCGTGTGCATGACGCCAGCCGCTGCCACGTCAAAATCTTTGAGCACCTGAACCAAGTCCTCAAACGGGATGTCTCTCTCCGGCGCAAAACTGAGGACCTGACCGCCTTCACCGCGCCGCGCCGAGAAACCGGCCCATACGGGCAGTCCGGTCTCCGTCGCTGCACTGAATGCGGCATCGAACCTTTCCGGGTAATACATCATTTCCAGAAGGATGAGGTCGCAGCCTTCGCCGCGCAGGAGCAGCGCCAGCTCTCCAAACGCGTCCGCCATCTCGGCCGACGAGGGCGCCCGAGCCAGATCGTGTCGGCCGGTCCCGCTGAAGAACGGGCACATGTGAGACAAGGAACCCGCGACTAGTACGTCGTCCCGCCCGCTCGCCTCTCGCGCCCGGTGTGCTGAAGCGATGGCGATCCGGTTGATCTCTTCGAAAAGGTCACCGAACCCGGCTGGGCCGAGCATCAAACGCGAGGACGCGTAAGTATTTGCCGTGATGATGTCTGCCCCTGCCGCGATGTAATCGCGATGAATGCCCTCGAGAACACCCGCATTCTCTAACGTGGCCGGTCCACACCATGCTTCTGGGTCCATGGGCACGCCGCGCCGCTGCAGCTCCGTACCGGTCCCCCCGTCAAGAATGATTATGTCGCCGGTCCGCAGCCGACGCTCGATTGCCGCATACCTAATGGCAAAAGCTCCTCGTTAAGAAACCACAAGCGTAACGCTATGAGATCGTCCTCTTCTCGGCAATGGGCCATGGGCGAGAGTAACACGATCCGTCTTGCCAAGTTTGGACTACCTCGAACTGCCCTCGGCGCTCTCGGTAGTCCGGCTGGAAGCTGCGTCTGGCACATCTTGGGGCTTCAGCGTTCCATCCGCGAGTGGGCGATGCGGCAGGGATGGGGCGGCCGGCCGGTGCGGATCGAGCAGGCGCAGGGCATTCTCGTCGCGGCGTTGGGGGTGTTGGCGGGGTACTACGGGTATGGGGGGCGGTGAGCGCTATAGCTCAGTCAAGCGTCTCGAGCAGGGATGCCTCGCCGACAGGCATCTAGTTGAGGCCCCGCCGAGTCGGCTCTACATCCGAGGGCGGACGCTGGCGGAGGCAGAGCGAAACAGTGGAAACTGGCCAAAGCGGAAGTGGGCGGCCGGTGCCGCTATCCGGGGCGCGGCCATTTCTCGAGAATGGCTTGATCGCCTTCCGCTGATACGACTTGGAAGGACTATGGTAGCTGGAATGTAGCAGAGCCCGACGTCACTCTGAATGGTGGCTCGTTCGTTCCATGCGGTCTTGGCCGGATGAAGCGATGCTCCACGTTGCGCGGCACTCCATCGTCGCGCAATCTTGTCGAGGGGCGCGATTGGCAAATTTGGAGGGTGGAGCGATGGTCGAACCGCGCATGTGGTATCACGTGGTGATCTCGGTCGGCCTTTTGCAGGCCGCGCTGAGCGCGGCGAGCATACCGTGGATCGCCAGGGAAGCTCGGGCCGCGTTGGCAGGATTCGATGTCCCAGGACCAGCGCAACTCATTCTCTTCACGTTCACCTCCATTTTTCTGCCTTTCTTCGCCTACGCCGCTGATAGCCAGAAGCTTTTACTGCGGAATCCCGGCGATCCTTCATGTTCGTGGCAGGTTGCGGGTGGCTTTGCCGGAATGTCTCTCTCGCTCGCCATCATGCACGCGCTGCCGTTGGCGAAGGTGTTCGACGGATACCCGATTTACATGGGTCACATTCTCTTGGCTTACCGCCTAATCTTTCCCGCCTTCATCGTCGGTTCAATAGGAGCGGGGGCCGGCATGATCGTGGCTTTGCTTTGCCATGGGCTTATTGCCCGATAAGCGATCGTAAGCTTGCGTCATACGGCGTCCGCCCGCGCTTCCGCGTCAGTTCTTTGCCCTGAGCCGACTAGAGCATTCACCGGAGTGCGGGAGACGGCAATTACGGTGTGCGAAGCGGATCATTGTCGGACAAGCGAAGGTATTAGCCTCGGGCCTTGGATTGCCAATCTACCCATAGCTAACCAGTGCAGGCATAGCATTTTCAACAGTGATAAGGCATTGTGGATCGCATGGCTCCCCACATCGCCGCCAAGGATCGGGAACCCCTCTCCGGTCTCGTCGAGCGCGTCACATTCCACAGCCCGGAAACCGGCTTTTGCGTCCTACGGGTCAAGGTTCGAGGCCACCGTGAACTCGTGACCGTCCTCGGGTCGGCCGCATCCATCCAGCCGGGAGAGTTCATCCAGGCCAGTGGTCGGTGGGATAATCATCGTGATCACGGTATTCAGTTCAAGACGACCTTCCTGAAGGTGATGCCGCCTAGTTCCCTCGATGGCATCGAGAAGTACCTCGGGAGCGGCATGATCAAAGGTATCGGCCCGCATTTCGCCAAGAAGTTGGTCAAGGCGTTCGGTGAGGAGGTCTTCGATGTCATCGAGAACACTCCCGAGCGGCTGAGAAAACTCGATGGCATCGGCCCCAAGCGGGTCGAGAGAATCACCTCCGGCTGGGCCGATCAGAAGGCCATCCGGGAGATCATGGTATTTCTGCAATCCCACGGTGTCGGCACCTCACGAGCAGTGCGCATCTACAAGACTTACGGTGCAGACGCGATCCCCCTGGTTAGTGAAAATCCATATCGCCTTGCGCGGGACATCAAGGGCATTGGGTTCCTGACGGCTGACCAGATCGCGGAAAAACTCGGCATCGAGAAGACAGCCATGATCAGGGCAAGAGCTGGCATTTCATATACCCTGAGCGAAGCCGTATCGGAGGGGCATTGCGGGCTGCCTGAGGATGATCTCATGCCGATGGCTGAGCAACTTTTGGGGATACCCGCCGACATTCTTCGAGATGCCCTTCAACAGGAACTCCAAGATGAGAATGTGGTTGCCGACACTATCGGTGAGCGACGCTGCATTTTCCTCGGCTACCTCTGGAAGGCGGAGAAGGTAGTCGCCGAAAGACTGAAAGCGTTGGCGACGGGTCGGCCATTTTGGCCGGAAATTGACACCGCGAAGGCGATACCGTGGGTGGAGCAAAAACTCAGCGTCACCTTGGCTGAAAGCCAGCGGGAGGCCGTCAAGATCGCGGTATCGTCGAAGGTAATGGTAATCACCGGCGGACCCGGTGTCGGCAAGACGACCCTTGTGAACGCCATCCTCCGCATTTTGATCGTCAAAGGCGTCTCTGTCGCTCTCGCTGCCCCGACAGGACGGGCAGCCAAACGTCTCTCGGAAAGCACAGGGATGGAGGCGAAGACCATCCATCGTCTTTTGGAGGTGGACCCGAAGCATGGAGGATTCAAACGAGGCCTCGACAATCCTCTCGAATGCGACCTGCTCGTCGTGGATGAGGCATCGATGGTTGACGTGCCGCTGATGGCGTCCTTGGTAAATGCAGCACCGGGCAGAGTGGCGCTCATGGTGGTTGGCGACGTCGATCAACTTCCTTCGGTGGGACCAGGGCAGGTTCTCGCCGACATCATAGAGTCCGGTGCCGTACCTGTGGCTCGCTTGACCGAAATTTTTAGGCAGGCTGCGGAAAGCCAGATTGTCATCAACGCCCACAGGGTGAACGCCGGCTACATGCCCAACTTGGATGTCACGAAAAGCGACAAGTCGGACTTCTATTTCGTCGAGGCCCACGATCCTGAAGACGGTGTATCCAAGATTGTCGAGATCGTGAAGAACCGCCTGCCCAAACGCTTCGGTTTTGATCCCATCAAGGACATTCAAGTGTTGTGCCCGATGAACCGTGGTGGCCTTGGTGCGAGGGCGTTGAATGTCGAACTCCAAAAAGCTCTGAACCCAGCCGTTGATGAGGTTTTCATCGAACGTTTTGGCTTCACCTATCGGGCCGGTGACAAGGTGATGCAGACCGATAACGACTACGACAAAGAAGTTTTCAACGGTGATGTCGGTTACGTCCGTCGTATTGACCCCGACTCTCAGGAACTCGTCATCGAGTTTGACGACAAGCCAGTCGAGTACCAATTTGGCGAACTCGATGAGGTGGCTCTGGCCTACGCTGTCAGCATCCATAAATCGCAGGGTTCAGAATACCCGGCCGTCGTGATTCCCATGATGATGCAGCACTACATGATGCTGCGGCGGAACCTCCTCTACACCGGCATTACCAGGGGCAGGAAGTTGGTTGTTATTGTCGGCCAAAAAAAGGCTGTCGGGATGGCCGTTAAAGGGAAGGTCGAGACTCGAAGGTGGTCGAAATTGGCCGAGTGGATGGTTTAACCACTCCGCTGAATGTCGGCTACCTGACGAATTTGGTCAGCCGTACCTTCGGCTGCGGACCCACCTTGTTCATGGCGTCGACCGCCGTGCCTGACCCGAAACGGACCCTGGCCTTGCAATCGACATTGCTGGTAGCGAGCGCAGAAGCGTCCAGCAAATCAGAGCCAGTAACCTTTTTGGCCAGAAATTTCAGATAGCCATCGTCGACGCGATCAGCTCTCCGTCCTGATCGAGGGCGCGCAAGACTTTTCCAACGATCTCTTCGTCGATCTCAGAGACAATGATCATATACGAACCATAATGGTAGCGAACTCGCGTACCCGGCACCCAATCTCCACAAACGGACAATGCTTCCGGCGTAAAGAAGTAGCACCATCTTCGACTACCATCTTCCAGGGTCACAATGACCTCCATTGCCCCTGTAGAGGCATCGGCAAGATCGTCGTCAATAATAAAGCTTTTTAATTTTGACACTGCAAAGTCTCCGCGCCGGCTCTGGCATAACCTTAAGCTCTGAAATCGACATGCCGCGTTTCCGCCATGGCCTCGTGAATTTTTGTGGGTTACTGATCCAAGTTAGTGCGCCGGGCGAACGGTTGCGGCTCTAATGTCCCGCCCGGTGGGCTTTGGTTGCCGCTTGTCCGATGACTCCGGCGCGGCTGAGCCGGAAGGGCATCGACAATGTGTTGGGCAAGCGGAACAACTCCGCAAGTGAACGGAAGACAAAAATGAACAATATCTTCTGGCTTATTGGTGTGGTTGTCGTCGTTGTTTTCGTGTTGGGCTTTTTCGGGCTTCGCTGACACCCGAGTTCGACAGAAAAGGAGAAAGGTGCGGCGTTGGACGTTCTCGCCGGCCTCCTGTGGCGGCGCCTCGGCCTGGACCCGGATGCTGCAAAGGCTCTTGGCCGAATGCAGAGCCCGATCTCAGCGATGAACAAGTCAATAGCTTGGTAGCGTTGAGCGCTCTACGAACGCGACCGGTGGCTCGATAACGCCGCGGAAGTTCCGCAGAGCCATCCGAACGCGCCCTTCGTTCGACCTTCATGGTCTGCGTGCGCCGAGCGCCAGGGCCGCTTCGTGCGTCTCGGGGCATCGGCGACAGGAGGAAAGGTCGGAGAAAACCCGGGGCGGGACTCACAAGGGCGTCGGCGGCATTAAGGACGCCGAGATCGAAATCTGGTTGAACGAAGGTGGTGCCGGAGGCGAAGGGAACCTCTGAGGGCGCGCCGCGTCCTTGCGGTGGAGGACGGACGCGATGATCGGCACTCTGCTCGCCTGAAGACCATGCTTGCGGTCACGACCAGCGGCAAAACATTCCTGACATACTGATGTGGATTAGTGCGCCCCTCTTGCCACAAGCATAGGCTCGGTCTGTTCAGTTTTCTTGGGAAGGATTGCGCCCCGGGGCCAGCGACTTGGCGAGCGGGTTTGATCCTTCTGCGACAGATGAGAGGGCACGGTCGTGACAGGAGCGTCTTCGGTCGCCGGCAACGAAGAGGTGTTGTCGGGCGATACGGAGGACGCGGTCAAGGCGCTGCCCGAGTTCGCTTATGCGACGAAACAACCAACACGGTGTTGAGGTGCGGAGGCACTCGAGATGACTATTGGATATGGAGTGATCGGGTTGATTGTTCTGGTCCTCGATCTCTGGGGGATCATCAACGTGATCGGGAGCGGCGCGACGACCGGCACGAAGCTGCTCTGGGTCCTGTTGATCCTGATCTTGCCGGTCATTGGTTTGATCGCCTGGTTTCTGGTCGGGCCGCGCGGGACAAGGGCTCATCTCGCCTGATCCGATAACCGCATTCATTCGGCTTGCGGGAACTCGGCGAGCACCGTTCCCATCCCAAGAGCCGAATAGGAGAATTACATGTCTCTCATCTCTGTCGTCGTCGTCTTGATCGTGGTTGGCGTGCTGCTATGGGCCGCCAACACCTACATACCGATGGACGGCAAAATCAAATCCATCATGAACGTCGTGGTGGTGATCGCGGTCGTGCTCTGGCTGCTGAGTGCGTTCGGCGTGCTTGGATCGCTGACGAATATCCAGATCGGCCGTTAACCACGTCTGACTTAACCAAAGGAGACCTGCGTCATGGACAAGGATCGGATCAAAGGATCGTTCAAGCAATTTTCCGGTAGCATCAAGGAAACCGCCGGCAAGCTTGTGGGCGACAAGAAGACGGAAGCGGAAGGAAAGGCCGAGAAGACCGAGGGCGAAATTCAAAGCGCCGTCGGCGGCATGAAGGACACTGTTCGGGAGGCGATCGACAAGAAGTAAACAAAACGGTTGGGCGGCGGCGTCCCGTGATGCTCGGTCCGCTTCACGGGCGTTCCTTAACCGCCAGAGAACCCTATCAGCGCCGGAATCGCCGGCGACGGGTCGATTGGAAGGCGGAGCCGGCTGCGCGCCACACAACGCGGATCAGGAGAGCGGCCGGTTTTCCTGCCGATTTGGAGACAGATAGCCATGAACAAAACACGTCGCTTCGCCACCCTCACTCTCGTCACGGCCCTGACGCTCGGCGGCTTGCTCGCCGGTTCCATCACGGCCTGTACCTCGTCGCGGACAAGCGAAAGCACCGGCGAGTACATCGACGACTCGGTCATCAGCAACAAGGTGCGTGGTGAGATTGTCGGCGACAAGGACCTGAGCATCTTTCAGATCGATGTCGAAGCCTACAAGGGCGTCGTCCAGTTGAGCGGCTTCGTCAACTCGCAGGCGGCCAAGAACCGCGCCGGCACGGTTGCCGCCGGCGTGAAGGGGGTCAAGCAGGTGCGCAACAACCTGATCGTCAAGTAGCGAGGGCCGCCCGCACGGCTTCGGCGCGCAGCGGTCGTCTCCGAATGTGGCCATGGGCGCGCGGAATGCGGTCACCATACGAATAATACCGGGACACCGCTCGCCGGCAGCCAAGCTTGAGCCCTTCGGCATTCTTGAAGAGGGTGTGGATCCGCGATCATGCGGCACGGATGAGCGGAGCGCAGAGGAGATCGAGTTTGACGCGACCATGCAACAGGGCCCAGTTGACGTCTCTCCTCCGCCGCGCCTTCGGACGCGCGCGCCCGACGTCACCGTGGGATAGCCGGGACCCCATTCGCGAAGAGCTCTTCAGCGTCGAGCGCATCGAACAGCACGCGCGGAGCCTGGCGGCAGCCCAGCTAGTGACGCCAAAGCCGATCAGGGGCCATCCGCTGGCGGGCCGGCTCGCCGAAAACGCGGCAGTGCTCCTCGATTCACATCGCACCATCGCCAAGGCGACGGACGAGGATCGCGCCATCTCCCCGGCGGCGGAGTGGCTGCTCGATAATTACTATCTGGTCGCGAGGCAGATCCACGACATCCGTTCCGATCTGCCGCCCGGCTACTATCGGCAGTTGCCCAAGCTCGCCGACGGGCCATTCACCGGATATCCGCGGGTGTTTGGCATGACATGGGCGTTCGTCGCTCACACCGACAGCCACTTCGATCCCGAGATCCTGTGTCGCTTCGTGCAGGCCTACCAGGAAGTTCAGCCGCTGATGATCGGCGAGCTTTGGGCAATTCCGATCACGATGCGGATCGTGCTCATCGAGAACCTTAGACGTCTCGCCGAGTCGATCGTGCGCAATCGCGCCGCCCGGCAGGAGGCGGACGCTGTCGCCGACCGATTGGTGGGCGCCGGCGGGCGCGCCGCCGAACCGGCGCCGGCGGTGCTTGCGGACTATGACCGCGAGCCGCTGCCGGATGCCTTCGCGGTGCAACTCGTGTACCGGCTGCGGGATCAGGATCCAAAGGTTACTCCTGCGCTGACCTGGCTCGACGAGCGACTGGAGTTGCAGGGAACGACAACAGACGCCGTCGTCCGTGACATGCACCAGAGGCAGGGTGCATCGAGCGTCACCGTGCGCAACATCATTACCAGCATGCGCCTGATCGCAGACGTCGATTGGACGGAGCTGGTCGAGCGCCTCAGCCACGTCGACGACGTGCTGACCGCCGGCAGCGCTTTTCCGGACATGGATTTCCCGACGCGCGATCTCTATCGGAGCGCTGTCGAAGAGCTGGCGCGGCATTCGAACCATACGGAGATCGACATCGCGCGCCATGCCGTCATGGCAGCAAAGGACGTCGGGTGTACAGAGGCAAACCCGGACGACCACCGCCGAAGCGATCCCGGTTACTATCTCCTCGCCGGCGGACGGCGTGCGTTCGAAGCGATGATTGGCTTCGATCCGCCGTTGCGCGTGTGGCCCGGGCGCCTGAACCAGGCTTTCGGCATCGGCGGCTACGCAACCGCCGTCGCAGTTGTCACCGCTGCCCTCGTTGCGTTCCCCCTGCTCGCCCTCGCCGCGACTGGGCTCGGCGGGGCATCGATCTGCCTGTTCGGCGTTCTGGGAGCGATCCCGGCCGTCGATGTGGCGATCGCGCTGGTCAACCGCGGAGTCGCATGGGGCTTCGGCGCGACGCTTCTGCCCGCCCTGGACCTTCGCGAAGGCATCCCCCCACATCTGCGTACGCTCGTCGCCGTACCGACGCTTCTGACCACGCCGGAGGCGATCGAGGAGCAAATCAAGCGCCTTGAGGTGCACTACCTGGCGAGCCCGGAAGGCGACCTGTATTTTGCATTGCTGTCCGACTGGATCGATGCCAAGACCGAGCATGCCGAGGATGACAAGACCCTCCTCGCGGCCGCGGTGGATGGAATCGCCCGGCTCAATCGGCGCCACGGCCCCGCCCTCGCCGGCGAACGCTTCCTGCTGCTTCATCGCCGGCGGGTCTGGAACAAAGGCGAAGGACGATGGCTCGGGTGGGAGCGCAAGCGCGGCAAAATTCACGAGTTAAACCGGCTTCTGCGTGGCGCGACCGACACCACCTTCCGGAGCCTCGATGGACAGCCGCCCGCCGTGCCTGCGAATGTTCGCTATGTCGTGACCCTCGACGCGGATACGCGGCTGCCACGCGACACGGTGCACAGGCTGATCGGAAAGATGGCGCATCCGCTCAACCGGCCACGTTTCGACGTTGCGGCCAGCAGGGTCGTGGAAGGCCATGCGGTGATTCAGCCGCGGGTCACGCCGTCGCTGCCGATCGGACGGGAGGGCTCGCTGTTCCAGCGCACCTTCTCCAGCATGAACGGTATCGACCCCTATGCCTCCGCCGCTTCCGATGTCTACCAGGATCTGTTTGACGAGGGCTCCTACGTCGGTAAGGGCATCTACGACGTCGACGCCTTCGAAGCCGCTCTTTCCGGCCGTGTCCCGGACTCGACGCTCCTCAGCCACGATCTATTCGAGGGCGTTTTCGCCCGTGCCGGCCTCGCCTCTGACATCGAGGTCGTCGAGGAGTTTCCCGCCCGCTACGACGTCGATGCCTTGCGTCACCATCGCTGGGCGCGCGGCGACTGGCAGCTCCTGCCCTGGATTATCGGACACGGACCACTGGCGCCTGCCGCTCGGAGCCGCGGCGCGATCCCGGCGATCGGGCGTTGGAAGATCATCGACAACCTGCGGCGGACGCTTTCGGCACCCGCGGCGGTCCTAGCCCTGTTGGGCGGATGGACCTTGCCGTTCACTGACTCGCTCATCTGGACCGGGTTCGTGCTCGGCACGATCGTGCTGCCGACCCTGATTCCCGTGATCGCCGCGATCGTACCGCGCCGCGCCGGGATTACGCCCGAAAGTCACCTGCGCGCCCTGGGCGGCGATATCAAGCTCGCCCTGATCCAATCGGCCCTGCAGGTGACATTTCTCGCCCATCAGGCATGGCTGATGAGCGACGCGATCGGGCGAACCTTGATCCGGCTGTTCGTCACACGCCGGCATCTGCTCGAATGGGTGACGGCGGCGCAGTCGACGGTCGGTCCCCACCTCGGCCTCTTCGGCTTTTATCGCCGGATGTCCAGCGCGCTCTTTATCGCCGTCCTGGCAGTGGTCGTTGCCTCGCTTGCGGGGCAAGGAAACTGGCATCTGGCGGCAGCATTCGCGGCGCTCTGGATCGCTTCGCCGGCCATGGCGCGCTGGGTCAGTCTCTCTCCCCGCGTCGCAGGTCGACTGCCGATGTCGGACGGCGACGCGCGCGCCTTGCGGCTGATCGCGCGTCGAACCTGGCGGTACTTCGAGAGATTCGTGACGTCGGCCGATAACATGCTG
Organism: uncultured Alphaproteobacteria bacterium; assembly: GCA_963701445.1. Lineage (GTDB taxonomy): Bacteria > Pseudomonadota > Alphaproteobacteria > Rhodospirillales > Defluviicoccaceae > CAKZLS01. Next base: position 2,750 of record CAVPAM010000043.1, on the reverse strand, counting down.
CCGCCGGACAACTTCCAGGAGGATCCGCTGCCGGCGATCGCCCATCGGACGTCGCCGACCAATCTCGGCCTGTATCTCCTGTCGACAGCAACTGCCCGCGACTTCGGGTGGGTGGGATCGACCGAGGCGATCGAGCGGCTGGAAGCGACATTTGAAACCATGAGCCGCCTCGATCGCTTCCGCGGCCATTTCTATAACTGGTACGGCACGCGCGATCTCCGGCCGCTTGATCCCCGCTATATCTCCTCCGTCGACAGCGGCAATCTCGCCGGCCACCTGATCGCGCTCGCCAATGCACTGCGGGAGTGGCGAAGCTATCCCCTCACGGATGCGAGGCGTCTTGCCGGTATCGCGGACGCGCTAGGGCTCGCGCGTGAAGAGGCGGGCCGCCTGGATGACGGGCGCCGAACGCAGACGGTGACGTGGCATCAGCTCGACGAAGCCCTCGCCGTTCTTGCGGCCGGCACGGCCCAGGCGCCCGGGAACGGCGAGGACATTGCGGAGCGGCTCCAAGCGCTTGCCGCTCAGGCCGAGACCTTGATCGACATCGCGCGCGCGCTGGCAAACGAGCGGGACGACGATATCGGCACGGATATGCTGTTCTGGGCGGGGGCGATCCGACGTTCGATCGAAAGCCACCGACGTGACCTCGGTCTGCCGGCGGATCGAGCCAACTCCTTGGCGACGCGCATCTCGGTCCTGGAAGAGACCGCTCAGGCGACGGCGCTCGCGATGGAGTTCGGCTTCCTGTACGATCGCAAGCGCAAGCTGCTGTCGATCGGCTACAGGGTGACCGAGAAGTCGCTCGACCCGAGCTGTTACGATCTCCTCGCCTCCGAGGCGCGGCTCGCAAGCTTCATCGCCATCGCCAAGGGCGACGTTCCGGCTCGCCACTGGTTCCGCCTCGGCCGTACCGTGACGCCTGTCGCATACGGCGCCGCACTGATCTCCTGGTCGGGATCGATGTTCGAATTTCTTATGCCGTCGCTGATCATGCGTGCGCCGGCAGGAAGCCTCATCGAGCGGACAAACCGGTTGATCGTCCGACGCCAAATCGACTACGGGGCGCAGCTCGGCGTACCGTGGGGCATTTCGGAATCAGCCTACAATGCCCGAGACCTGGAATTCACCTACCAGTATTCCAACTTCGGCGTCCCCGGCCTCGGGCTGAAGCGCGGCCTCGGCGCAAACGCCGTCATCGCGCCGTACGCAACGGCCCTGGCGGCCATGGTCAATCCGCTGGCGGCAGCACGAAATTTCGAGGGGCTCGCAGGCGTCGGCGCGCGCGGCCGCTACGGCTTCTATGAGGCCCTCGACTACACACCGGTCAGGGTGCCGGAGGGTAAGAAAGTCGTGATCGTGCGGGCATTCATGGCGCACCATCAGGGCATGACGATCGTCGCCATCGCCGACGCGTTGCTGGATGGCTTGATGCGGACGCGGTTCCATGCCGAGCCCATTGTCCAGGCGACGGAGTTACTCTTGCAGGAGCGCACACCGCGTGACGTCGCGGTCGCCCGCCCCTTGGATGCAGAGGCGAGGTCGACCGGCAAAATTTTGGAGATCGAGCCGGCTGGCGGCCGGCGGCTCACCACCGCGCACAGCACCACGCCCGCCACGCACCTGTTGTCGAACGGGCAGTATGCGGTGATGCTGACGGCCGCCGGTTCGGGCTACAGTCGCTGGCGGGATCTGTCCGTGACCCGGTGGCGAGAGGATGCGACCTGCGACGACTGGGGCTCGTACGTCTTCCTCAGAGACGTCGACGGCGGACAAATGTGGTCGGCGGGGTTTCAGCCGAGCGGTGCAGAACCCGACGCTTATGAGGTCATCTTCAAAGAGGATCGCGCCGAATTCATCCGCCGCGACGGAGCCCTCACGACGACCATGGAGGTGCTTGTCTCGGCGGAAGACGCTGCGGAAGTACGGCGCGTCTCGGTCTTGAATTCCGGTGACCGGATGCGCGTGATCGACATCACCTCTTATGCCGAACTGGTGCTGGGGCCCCAGGCGGGTGACGTGGCGCATCCGGTCTTTTCCAACCTGTTCGTCGAAACCGAGTATGTCGCGGATGCCGGCCTCCTCCTGGCGACGCGGCGACGGCGTACGCCGAACGAGCCCGAGATCTGGGCCGCACACCTCGCCGTCATCGACGGCGAAGCCGTGGGCAAGCCGCAGGTCGAGACCGACAGAGCGCGTTTCCTCGGCCGTGGCTCCAGCGTCCGAACGCCGATCGCAGTGATTGACGGGCGGCCGCTCTCGAATACGGTCGGCACGGTGCTCGACCCGGTCTTCGCCCTGCGCCGCCGCATACACGTCGCACCGGGGGCGATTGTGCGCATCGCCTTCTGGACGATGATCGCTTCGACCCGCGAGGGCGTGGTCGACCTCGCCGACAAGCATCGGGATATCACCGCCTTCGAGCGGGCGGCGACGCTCGCGTGGACGCAGGCCCAGGTGCAGCTCCATCACCTCCGGATCGATCCGGGCGAAGCCACCCTGTTCCAGCGTCTCGCTGGACACCTGCTCTATGCCGCGCCGACATTGCGCCCGTCCTCCAACTCGATCCGGCGCGGCGCTGGTGGACAGCCGGGACTGTGGTCGCACGGCATTTCCGGCGATCTGCCGATCGTCCTCCTGCGAATCTCCGAAACCGAGGACCTCGGTATCGTGCGCCAGCTGTTGCGGACCCACGAATATTTGCGGATGAAGCAGCTTGCCGCAGATCTCGTCATTCTGAACGAGCGTGC
>CAVPAM010000042.1:0-25679 GCA_963701445.1 uncultured Alphaproteobacteria bacterium | reverse complement strand
CCCGAGATTGCGTCGGTTTGCCTACGGGCGGAAACCCGGATTACCCTGGTATATGCTCAGTTCGCCGGGCTCGGTAAATCGTCCGTCCTTGGCCGGCGACAAAGCGAACGTGCCGATCACGGCTTCGGTGTCGAGCTGGCCGTAGATGTGCGGGAACGGTTCCGTTCCGCCTTCCAGATTTTCATAAACGATGTTCGAGCGGACGCGACTTTCGTCGATGACGAGAACGATCAGGTTCCGGCGTCCATGAAAAAACCGGTTGGCGACGGGGACCAACTGGCTGGCCGTGGAGCAGTGGATGAACCCCTCGGTATCCAGCGTATCGCCGCGATAGGATGAGGTGGCCGAGGGCCATTCGTGCTTGGCGCAGATGTGAAAAAGAAACGGCATGGGACAGGTCGACCTCGACCACTAGCCCCATGCCGCCTCGTTCGAACTTGGCCTACTGCGACTTGGGCGCGCAGGGAGCGCAGGGCTTCGCGGCGCATGGATTGACCGCTTTCTTCGCCTCCTCCGCCGCCTTGTCGACGGCCGCGCAAGGGTTGGCCGCGTCCTTGGCCTTGCCCATGGCCTCGTCCTTGGCGGCGCAGGGGTTGGGCGCGCACGCCGCCTTCTTTCCGTGGCTCATGGCGAGGATCATCTCGCCGTCGCGCGACTGCGCCTCGGGCAGCGCCGCCGACTGTTGACCATAACCGCAATCGGATCCGGCGGCGGTGGCCGGCCCGGCCATGCCGACGGCGAACATCGCGGCGGCGGCAAGCGGTGTGGCGGCGGTGGACAGCAGTTTGAACTTGGTTGATTTCATGTCGGAGCCTCCCCGGACTGCGCTAATGAACGCGAATGAGTTGCATTAACGATATATCGCCGGCGCCGTCCAACGCAACGCCTAATTAATTTTGTCGGGTATTCGGCGCCGATGAAGCGAAGTCGCGCGTACTCTCCCGTCGCGGGACATTTGGCTTCATTCGCTCGGTTTCTGCAGCATCCTCTGGTTGATGAAGATCATGTCGTCCTCCGCGGTCGCTTCGATCATCTCGTCGTCGAGCTTGATCACGCAATTCCCGCAATCGACGATCACCCCGTCGCCGGCGGGAACCACCACCTCGCGCGACACCGCGCCCTCGACAACGATCACGGTGTAATCCGCTTCGTCTTCGTTGACGATTTCCACCGCCGAGGCGGCGCCGCCAAGGACGAGGCCCCCGGCCAGGAGCAACGAGGCCGCCATCAGGCGGCCGGCGCGCGCGGGCGACAGAACGCTGGATATTTTCCAGGTTCGGGGGAGCACCGTTACCGCCGGGACCGTCGCGTTCTTCAGGGGGTGGCGCGCCGCGCGGCCGCGCGCGGCCGGCGCTTTTTGCGAAGTCGTACTCATTTGGGGGATCTCCATACCGCCGGTCCATGATGGTCAGGCGGGCCGGATCTTTCAAAAAAAGCTGTTATTGTACAAACGAAATTTTCTAAATGATGATATCGGTAATCGGAATACGAAACGATCGCGGGTCGCGAGCGGCAAACCCTGGGCGACGGGAAATCCGAGCGGTGGATATCGAACTGGCGCGAACCTTCCTGGCCATCACCGAGGCCGGAACCTTCATCCGGGCGGCCGAGCGCCTGAACGTCACCCAGTCGACGGTGAGCATGCGGGTCAAGGAGCTGGAAACGATGCTCGGCCGGCGCCTGTTCTCCCGCGGCAAGGCGGGCGCGACGCCGACCGCGGCCGGCTGGCATTTCCATCCGCACGCGGTCACGCTGGTGCGGGTTTGGCAACAGGCGCGCCAGGAGGTGGGGCTGCCGCCGGATTTCCGGGCGCTGCTCACCGTCGGAGCCCAGTTCAGCCTGTGGGACCGGCTGCTTCTCCAGTGGATGGGCTGGCTTCGCTCGGAGGTGCCGGACGTGGCCCTTCGCGCCGAGGTCGGGCAGCCGGACGGGCTGATGAGACAACTGGTCGACGGCATTCTCGATATCGGCGTCATGTACGAGCCCCAGGCCCGGCCCGGACTGCGGATGGAGAAACTGCTGGATGACGAGCTGGTTCTGGTCTCGACCCGGCCCGGTTCCGTTGAGATGCGATCCGCGCACTATGTTTACGTGGATTGGGGGCCGGAGTTCCGCGTCAGCCACGGCATCGCCTTCCCGGACCTCGACACCCCGGCCTTTCGCGTCGGACTGGGAACGCTCGCCCTTGGCCATATCCTTGAATTCGGGGGAGCCGGCTACTTTCCCGTGCGGATGACCAAACCGTTCATCGACGAGGGCCGCGTCCACGTCGTCGAGGACGCGCCCCTATTCCAGCGGCCGGCCTACGTGGTGTTCCCGGCGGATCACGGAAGCGAGGTCATCGACCGCGCGCTGGACGGGCTGTTCGCCCTGTGGGAGCGCGAGAGCAGGGATTGCCGTCTGGTGATCGAGCCACCCGGTCGAAAGCGGCGCGGTGCTCCCGATCGACCGTCCGGGTAAGCGAGGAGGGCTCCCGCCAGGGGAGGGGTGCGCGTCCGGGGCTACCGGGCGCGCTCGGCGGCGAAAAAATCCTCGGGCAGAAGGCCGAGCACCATGATTTCGTGCCAAGCTTGGTCGAATGCCTCCCGGTCGTATCCGAGGGTGCTTCGGGCACGGTGGAAAGCCTCGTCCTTGGTGGGCGGCGACAAGGTCACCAAAAGATCGGCGAGCCGGTCCAGTTCGATGTATCGCACCAGCGCGTCCCGCACGTCGTAGGTCCCGAGCGCCACCTGCTTGACCAGGTTCTTGCGGCTCAACAGATGAGCCATATACCTCTCCACCAAATGGTGGGCGGCGCGGCCCCGGGGCCCGCTGAGGCTGTCGATCATCTGATCCAGTGTCTGCATGTAAACCTCCAACGAATTTTATACGGCGCCCGCGCCCGATCGGGTCACCGCCGTCGGGTATCGTACCGGCGCGCCGCGCGCCCCGCGTCACGGATCGCCGCAAACAAAAAGGCCGTGACGACTGTCACGGCCCGAGTTTGGGGGAACCACGGAGGGGGAGGAGGAAAACAGCGCAAATCGGAGTGAAGAGGGTGAAAGGAGACCGCCGGAGGTCAGCCGCCCCAAACGTCGTCGTAGAGGGCGCAACCGTCCTTGCTGTCTTTGAACAACTCGTCGTAGCTCAATGGCTGCCGCCGCTCGTGAAATATTCCAGGTAAATCACGAATTGCGGATGTCAGTGTGGAAAGCATGATATTCATGGCGATCTCCTTTCTGAACTCATCGTTACGACGGCCAGGGCGGACCGGATCATCATTGAGCCCTTTTTTCCGGAAGCGAGGCTCGAACCGTTGATCCGGCGCAGGGCTGTCCGGGATCGGGCACCCGAAAATTGGCTCGGATACGGAACGGGAGTGTGTCACAAGGAGTTTCGCCATTGCATCGGCGCGAGAGCGCGCCTGCGTCCCGCGACGACGACACCGGTCGCTTCCATGGCGTCATCCGCTCAAAAGCCGGCGAAAGGACACCCCGTTCCATGAAGTTTTCCGTCGGATGCGACCTCGGTTATCGGTCGGCCGGTTCATCCACGATGATCCTGAACATCCAGGCCGCGCGCATTCCGCAACAGCGGATCCTCCGCGAAACCCTGTGCATTACGCCCGATTGTCCGCTGCAATCCTACGTCACGCCGGAAACGGGCAACCGCTACCTGATGCTCGAGGTCCCGGCGGGCGAGATCGCCATCCATTATGACGCCGACGTGGAACTGGAGGTCCACGCGGTGGATCCGGGCGGCGTCCGCGAAATTCCCGTTGCCAACCTGCCGTTCGAACTGCTGCCGCATCTCTATCCCAGCCGCTACTGCCCTTCGGATTTGCTGATGCGCTGGCCGTCCCGGGAATTCGCTCATTTCGAGACCGGGCACGCGCGGGTGACCGCCATCTGCAACTGGATCTACGAGCACGTGGAATACATCGCGGGCAGCAGCGACACCCTCACCACGGCCCAGGATACGCTGGTGGAGCGCGCCGGCGTGTGCCGCGATTTCGCCCATCTCGGGATCGCCTTCTGCCGCGCCCTCAACATCCCGGCGCGGTTCGTCAGCGCCTACGCCTGGGGGTTGGAGCCGCCGGACTTCCATGCCGTGTTCGAGGCCTATCTCGGCGATCGCTGGTACCTGTTCGATCCCACCCGCCAGGCCGTGCTCGACGGCGTGGTGCGCATCGGCGTCGGACGGGACGCCGCCGAGGTTTCCTTCGCCACCGTCTTCGGCGAGGTGGCGCCCACCGCCATGTCCGTTTTCATCCGCCCGGAAAACGGCGACTCCTCGATCGATGTCCGCACCATCCACGCCATCAGCACGTCACGCGTCTGACAGGGCTCCCGTTCTTTCCCTTCCTCACCATCGGATCCCGAACCGCAGGGCGTCGTGGATGGCGGCGTGGATGTTGCGCGAGGCCACGGCATCGCCGATGCGGTAGAGGATGAACGCGCCGCCCGGCGTTCTCGACCGGAAAGATCTCGCCGCCGTTCACCAGGTTGTCGTACGTCGACCGCGCCGCGGTTTTTCGACAGCGGCTTCAGGTCGAAATAGAGCTCGTCCATGGGCATCGTGCCATGCTCGACCACCACCTGGTCGACGCGGCGCTCCTCGCGCCAGCCCTCCGCGAAATCCGAAGACAGCGTGGCGACCAGGGCGTTGCCGTCGCGGCGCACGCCGGACAGCCGCGTGTTGATGGTGATCCTCACGCCCTTTTCGTGAAACGTCCGCATATAGGGAACGTGGTTCATGCCGCCCATGTCGGGCGCGAAGAAGCGCTCCGGCGTCACCAGTTCCAACTTTGCGCCCGAATTGGCGACCGTTTCCGCCGCCGTCATGCCCTGGGATCCGCCGAAGTCGTCGTAGACGAGCACCCGGTCGGCCGCCTTCGCGGCGCCGCCGATGATGTCCCAGGACGAGGTCACCAGGTCGTCGCCTTCCTCCAGTTGCGGGTTCCGCGGGAGTGCCGCCGGTGGCGACGATCACGACGTCGGGTTCGAGCGCCAGCACGTCGTCCTTCTCGGCCCAGGTGTCGTAGCGGATGGGGACGCCGAGGTGCTCCAGTTCGGCGACCCGCCAGTCGACGATGCCGATCATTTCCCGGCGCCGGGGCGCGGGTCAGCAAGCCGCACCTGTCCGCCGGCCTGGGAGGTCGCTTCCAGCACGGTGACCCGGTGGCCGCGCTCGGCGGCGACGCGCGCCGCCTCCAGACCCGCCGGTCCGGCGCCGACGACGACGACGCGCTTGCGCCGGCCCCGCGGCCTTCGGGATCGACGTGCGGCATGGTCGCCTCGCGGCCGGTCGCGGCGTTGTGGATGCACAGCGCCTCGCCGCCCTCGTAGATGCGATCGAGGCAATAGGTGGCGCCGACGCAGGGCCGGATGCGTGCTCCTCGCCGCGCCATCACCTTGTTGGCGATATGCGGGTCGGCCATGTGGGCGCGGGTCATCCCCACCATGTCGAGCTTGCCGGTGGCGATGGCGTGGCGGGCGGTGGCGACGTCGGCGATCCGCGCCGCGTGGAACACCGGAAAATTTGTTTCGGCGCGCACCTCGCCGGCGAAATCCAGGTGCGGCGCGGACGCCATGCCCTGGATCGGAATGACCTTGGTCAGCAGCGCGTCGGTCTCGATGCGGCCGCGGATCAGGTTGATGAAGTCGAACCGGCCGGAGTTGGCGATCCGCCGGGCGATCTCCATGCCCTCGGCTTTCGACAGGCCCTTGTCCCAGTCCTCGTCGGCGACCATGCGGATACCGACGATGAAATCGGCGCCGACGGCGGCGCGGATGGCGTCGATGACGCGCCAGGTGAACCGCAGCCGGTTGTCGAGCGAGCCGCCGTAATCGTCGTCGCGGCGGTTGGTGGCGGGCGACCAGAAGGAGTCCATCAGGTGGCCGTAGGCTTCCAGTTCGATCCCGTCGAGGCCGGCGGCCTGCATGCGCTCGGCGGCGGCGGCGTAGTCGGCGACGATGCGGTCGATGTCCCAGTCCTCCGCCTCCTTCGGGACGGCGCGGTGGGCCGGCTCGCGAACGGGCGAGGGGGCCAGCACCGGGAGCCAGTCCGCCTGGTTCCAGATGGTGCGGCGGCCGAGATGGGTGAGCTGGATCATGACGGCGCAGTCGTGCGCGTGGCAGCTCTCCGTCAATTCGCGAAGCCAGGGCACGATTTCGTCGCGGTAGGCTTGCAGATTGCCGAAAGCCGCCGGGCTGTCGGGCGAGACGATGGTCGAGCCCGCCGTCATGTTCAGCGCCATGCCGCCCCTTCGCCTTTTCCTCGTGATAGAGGCGGTAGAGCCTCTTTGGCATGCCGTCATCGGAATAGGCCGGTTCGTGCGCCGTCGACATGATGCGGTTCTTGAGCCGCAGGTGCTTGAGTTGGAACGGCCGAAAGAGGGGGGCGGATCCCAAGGCTCAGTGACCAGGCGTCGTCCATGGACGCCTTTTTCCGCGATGAATTCCCTAAGCGCCTCGTCGACGGCTGGGTCGATGGGCGGCGGAACGGATGCCGCGAGGGTCTGTTTCCACAGCCATGAGAATTTCTCATAGGACATGGACAGCAGCCCGTCGAGGAAGCCCGCCGCGTGCAGCACGAAGTTGGCGCCGCAGTGGACGGCCGCCAGCATGGACATGGTGGACTCTCGTCATCGCCTGGGCGTCCGGCAGCTTCGACGTGGTGAAACTGCCCGAGCACCGGAGCGGCAGCTTCAGCCGCCGGGCGAGCTGGCCGTAGACGAGCGAACCGGCCGCCGGTTCCGGCGTGCCGAAGGTGGGCGAGCCGCTGCGGAGCGACATGGACGACAGGAAGTTGCCGAGCACCACCGGCGCGCCCGGCCGCTCCAGTTGCGCCAGCGCGCAGCCGGCCATGGACTCCGCGAGCGAGAGCGCGATGGCGCCGGCGTTGGTCACCGGGCCCATGGCGCCGCCGAGAATGAACGGCACCACCACGACGCACTGATTGGCCCTCGCGTAGGCGCGGAGCGCCGGCGTGACCGTGCCGTCCCACACCAGCGGCGAGTTGGCGTTGACGTTGCTGGTCGTCCAGGCAGTGATCGAGGACCAGGGCATCGCGCTCGGCTGGCGGCACCTCACCGAGCGCCTGATCGACGCCGGCCTGCTGGCGCGGGTCACCGATCACGCGCTGCGCACGGGCAAGGGCTTCTACGTTGTCTGGCCCAAGGCCCGCGAACTGTCGGACTCCATGAAACGCGTCCGCGACTGGCTCATCGATCGCGCTTGAGGTTCCGTCTCTTGGGCGGTGTCGGCCACAAGTCGACGGCCCCGTGGCGCCAATTTGGCGTGTATCCCTACAAAATCCATGGAACAATGCACATGTGATAGTTTTCGTGCGCGCGAGGACGGATCTTTGGGCGAACTGCACCATGGCGGCATAGACCCATTCACCTTGGCGGATGCGCTCGAGGCCGGGATCGTCGTTCATGGCGCCGATACGGCGATCCTCTACGCAAATCGCAAGGCCCTCGACCTGCTGCGCCTGACACCGGACGAGGCCATTGGCAAAACCGCGTTCGATCCGCATTGGCAATTCCTCGACAATTACCGGCGGCCGCTGCGGCCGGAGCATTACCCCGTCAACGAGGTCATCGCCGGCAACGCCGCCGTCAAGGACAGATTGTTGGGCATCGTCGACCGCAGAAGCATCCGCACCCGATGGATTAACGTCAGCGCCTATCCGCAACACGACGCATCCGGAAGGCTCAAGCGGGTTGTCGTCACGTTCGTGGACGTCACCGGCCATATCCGCGCGGAAAAGCTGCGCGATGCCCAACTCGACATCGCGACCAAGGCCAACCAGCTCGCCGAAGAGCCGCTTCTGCAATTGGTGCTCGGGTGGTGCGAGGAGATCACGGGGAGCACGGTTTCGTTCTTTCATTTCGTCAATGACGACCAGGAAAGCATCGAATTGGTGACATGGTCCGAACGCACCTTGAAGGCCTATTGCCTCGTCGAGGAACTAAACCGACATTACCCGATTTCGGAGGCTGGCATCTGGGCGGAGGCGGCGCGCACCAAGTGCCCCGTCATCGTCAACGACTATGCGCAAGCGGCGGCCAAGCGGGGTCTTCCGGAGGGCCACGCCCGTCTTGAGAGGTTCATTTCCATGCCCTTGCTGGAAGGCGGCAAGGTGAGGGTCTTGCTCGGCGTCGGCAACAAGGCCTATGCCTACACCGATGACGACGTTCAGGACCTGAAGATCCTGACCGACCAGATCTGGCGAATCGTCGGCCAGAAACGGACCGCGTCGAGGGCGCGGGAGCTGGCCCAGGCGGTGGAGCAGACGCCGGCCATGATCGTCATGACCGACACCGCCGGCGCCATCCGCTATGTCAATCCCGCCTTCACCGAGGTGACCGGCTACACCCTGGCCGAGGTCGCGGGCCAGACCCCCAGCGTCCTGAAGTCCGACCAGAACAACCCGGACTTGTACGCCGATCTATGGTCGACCATCGCGTCCGGCAAGACTTGGTCCAAGCGGCTACAGAACCGCAAGAAGGACGGAACCCTGTATTGGACGACGACCGTGATCTCGCCGCTCCGGGACGCCGGCGACGAGATCATCGGCTATCTCGGCGTGGGCGAGGACGTCACCGAGCAGGTGCAACTGGAGGACCAGTTGCGCCAGGCGCAGAAAATGGAGGCGGTCGGACAGCTGACCGGCGGCATTGCCCATGACTTCAACAACTACCTGGCGATCATCATCGGCAACCTCCAGCTTCTCGACGAGGATATTGCACGATCAGAAGGCGCCACGGAGCGGCGGGAACTGATCGCCGACGCGCTGTGGTCGGCGGAGCGTGGCGCCGAGCTGACCGGGGGGCTGCTGGCCTTCGCCCGCCAGCAGACACTGTATCCCGCCTCCACCGACATCAACCGGGTGGTCGTCGCGGTCACCCGGCTCCTGAAACGCACGCTCGGCGAGGGCGTCGAGGTCGAGACGGACCTCGACGACTATTTGTGGCCGGCCATGGTCGATCGGGGCCAACTCGAAACCGCGCTGGTCAACCTCGCCGTCAACGCCCGCGACGCCATGCCCGACGGCGGCAAGCTGCGCGTCACCACCGGCAACGTGGAAATCGCTCCGGGCCATATCGTCGCCGGGGGCGAGGCGGTCCCGGGGGCGTATGTGACGCTCCGCGTCGCGGACACGGGCACCGGCATGGCCCCCGAGGTCCGCGACCGTATCTTCGAACCCTTCTTCACCACCAAGCGGTTCGGCCGCGGCAGCGGCCTCGGCCTCAGCATGGTGTACGGCTTCGTCAGCCAGACCGGCGGTCATGTCGCGGTGGACAGCGCCGTCGGCGGCGGCACCGCCATTACCCTCTATCTGCCTCGCGCCGCCGCCATCGCGGAGACGCTGGCGGACAGCCGGCCGGAGACGCCCGGCGATGCCGAGAGCCGCGAGGCGGCCGGCGAGGTCATCCTGGTGGTCGAGGACGACGAACGGGTTCGACGTATCGCCGTCAAGACTCTACGGGCGCAGGGATACCGCGTTATGGAGGCCAGCCGCGCCGCCGAGGCGCTAGACGTGCTGGACGCGCTGGACGGCGAGCCGCGCGTCGCCCTCCTGTTCACCGACGTGCTGCTGCCCGAGGGTGGGAACGGGGCCGAACTGGCGGCCGTCGTCCGCCAGCGGTGGCCGGGAACGCGGGTGCTGCTGACATCGGGCTATGCCCAGGCGGCGGAAGAAACGGGCAGCAGCCTCGACGACCATCGGCTCCTCGTAAAGCCCTACCGCCACGGCGAACTGGTGAGCGCCGTTCGCGAGATCCTCGACCAGCCCATGCCCGACCGCCATCCGGATTGATAACAGTCGTCGTCGGGGACCGGTCGTCCTCTCCGCGTTGACGGTGCTCCCGTCGCGGCGCCGTGGACGTTTGACCGTACCACCCGTTTGTGGTACCTCTTTACCCGGGCAAGGCTTTGTTTTTCATGTGGTTCAAGCCGGTCAATCCCTGACGCTCGGCCTGGTTCGGAAACATCCCATGGGCGCGGGAACGAATGAAACAGTGATCCTGCGAGGCGCGATCCTGCAGGCGATTTGCGAGGACAACAAGAACTCTTCGCAACCGCTCCGCCATCGCGCCCCGCGACCGGCGTCGTCCCCGCCGGCTCCGCCAGCCGTTCGGCGCGCGCGCGGCGGTCGCGCTTGGCCGATCCTTGTCCTTGCCGGCGCCGTTCTCGCGGTCGGCCTGAGTTCGACCCCGGTTTCCATGGAGCCGCCGCCGTCCGAGACGGCGCTGGCGCCCGAGGTTGCCGCCAGCGGCGCGGAGGCGGTGCCGGAGCGCATCCGCGACGATGAGGTACCCCTGGAAAATCCGGCGTCCGCCTCAGCGGCGGCCGAGGCCGGGAATCCGTCGAGTGCCCCGCCGCCATGGCCGGCGCCGGCACGGGCCGCCAGCGAGCTTCCATCCTGGCCGGAGGCGGACAATTTCTCCCTTGCCAACTATAATCTGCTCACCGCGGCCGACGCCCCGCCGATAACGGCATTGTTCGGCCTCGGCGTCCGGGCGATCGTGATCGACGCCGGGCACGGCGGCGACCAACTGGGGGCCGTCGGCGCCGGTGGACTGCGGGAAAAGGACGTGACGCTGGATGTGGCGAACCGCCTGAAGGCCCGGCTGGAGCGCAATGGCGGCTACCAGGTGGTGATGACCCGGTCCGGCGACGAGACGGTTTCGCTGGCCCGCCGGGCCGAACTCGCCAACGCCGCCGGCGCCGACCTGTTCATTTCGATCCACGTCAACTCCCTGCCCAACGGACCGTTCAACATCATCGAAACGTTCTACTTCGGTCCCCCGCAGGACGCCGCCACCTTGAAGCTGGCCGTCGCCGAGAACCAGGAATCCGAGTGGCCCATCGGCGCGTTCAAGACGGTGATCGAGAAGATCGGCGATACGCTCAAACGCCAGGAGTCCCTGGCGCTGGCCCGCAATATTCAGGCGAGCCTTTACGATAACGTCAAACGTCACGATGCCGACGTGATTGACAAAGGGGTGAAAGTAGCCCCATTTGCGGTATTACTGGGGGTTGATGCGCCGAGTGTACTTGCCGAGATTTCCTGCATCACCGATCCAAGGGAGGAAGCCAAGCTCCGGACTCCGGAATACAGGGAACAAGTGGCTTCTTTCCTTGAGGACGGAATCGTCAACTACCTCGCCCAACGACGGCTGAGGACCGGTGGAGCCGCGCGATATGACTCAAAAAACAGCAATGAGGCAGAAATCAGTGACCGAAAAAGCGACGGATAGCGAGTTGATCATCGGTGTCGACCTTGGCACGTCACGCAGCGCGATCGTTGCCAACAATGGCAAGAAGAAGTGGATCGAGAGCTACGTCGGGTGGCCGAAGGATTTCATTGCTCAGAAAGTCGTTGGCAGTCCCGTGCTGTTCGGCGAGGAGGCGCTGGAACACCGGCTCTCCCTGGACCTGTTCCGGCCGCTGGAGCGCGGCGTCATCAAGGAGAGGACACGGGATCAGGAGGCGGTGCGCGAGTTGATCCATCATCTCATCGACCTGATGGAACCGCGCGCCAACAACCGCGTGCGCGCGGTGATCGGCGTGCCGGCCGAATTGTTCCGGGCCAACCGGCTGGCCATCAAGGAGGCGGTGGGGGATTACGTTGCCGCCGCGATGGTGGTTTCGGAGCCGTTCGCGGTGGCTTACGGATTGAACATGCTGGACAACGCCATGGTCATCGACATCGGCGCCGGCACCGTCGATTTCTGCATCATGCACGGCACGGTTCCGACGGAGGACGACCAGCGCACCGTTCTGACCGCCGGCGACCATATCGACGCGCAGTTCAACAGCTTCCTGCAGGAACGCTACCCCGACTCCGATTTCAATCTGAACATGGTGCGCCGGTTCAAGGAGCAATACAGCTTCGTCGGCGAGCCGCCGGCGCGCGTGGAGGTGGAAATCCCCATCAACGGCAAGCCGACGGCGCACGACATCACCGCCGAACTGCGCCGCGCCTGCGAGAGTATTCTCCCGGCGCTGGTGGAGACGACGCTGGAGATGATCGCCGGCTTCGATCCGGAGTACCAGGAGAAGATCCGCGGCAACATCCTGCTGGCCGGCGGCGGCAGCCAGATCCGCGGGCTGCGCGAATATCTGGAGAACGCCCTGAAGGAGTTCGGTCCGGCCAAGGTGACGTGCGTCAACGACCCCCTCTACAGCGGCGCCACCGGCGCCATGGCGTTGGCGGCGGACATGCCCGAGAAGTACTGGCAGGAAGTCTGAGCACACGCCCACGTCGCCGCGCCTGACAGGCGCGGCAAGCGACTGCGCGCGGTCCGCGAACCCTCGCGACTGGACGTCCAGCGGGTCGGCAACCGGACGTAAGCACCGGCGATGTCCCGGTTTCCGAAGGCTCGAACGGGGACCGGCGCGGAAAGCCCCGGCCGCGTTCGAACTGTGGCGGTATTACTCGATTTGCGCTGTTGTTCCAGCGCGCCGGCTTTTCTCTTAATTCTACAACCGGTGCGACGGCGTGACGCTGTCGGCGATCGCCGAGTCTTCGCCTCCGCGCGCCCAGGCGTGACCGTGACGGCCCGGCCCCATGGATCCGCCATGACGGTTTCCGGACGCGGCGTACTCCTCGATCGCGCGGCAAATTTCCGCGAAATCCTTCAAATCAACCAAACTAAGCATAATAGTAATCCTGTATTCCCAGACGAATGAAAAGGGCCCCTCATTTTATGGTCGTATTTTTGAACCCTGGTTCGATTGCCAAACGTATACCATAAACCATAAAGATTTTACGCATAATAACCGGCCCCGGCCCGCGACTCATGGCACTTTTAGACGGTCGCGACGGAAATTCCTTGCATTTTCAAACGGGTCCCAATCACGACCCGGCCCCCGAGGGTCCGGTTGCGCCGGATCCATGCCCAACCGTACCTCCAGAAAAATAGAACAAAAAAAGAACAAGTCAAGCGGTTTGCCGCGAATCTGTAAAATCCGCGCGCCGGCGCTGACTTGCGACGGCCCCCGGTCCATGAGAAAGCGGCGCGGGGAGAGGGCGACTCCGTCATCGTGGCGCATGGGGACATGTTACCCGAAAGCCGGATTACCGAGACATCACGGCAAAAAAGCGCTTAGTCTTCACCGAAATTTTCCCGCGCATGGAGTTGTTTCTGCGGAAACTGTCGAACACCTGCCCCCTGTCGTTCCGGATGTCCCCGTTCCGAGCGCCGACCTCTGGCGCGAAGCCACCTATACATCACGGCAAAAAAAGCGCGCCGTTTTGGCGGAAATTTTCCTGCTCATGGAGTTGTTTCCGCGGAAACCGTCGAACGCCTCCCCCCTGTCGTTCCGGATGTACCCGTTCCGAGCGCCGAACTCCGCCGCGAAGCCTCCGACGCACGGGCGCGGGGGTTGGAGACGGCCGGGGAAGTGTGTATGAGAACGGTCCCATAGTCTTTTCGTTCATCATCCCAGGGACGCGACACTCACCATGGCCGACCGCACGTCGAAAAATCCGCCCGATCCGCAGCCGAAGTCGCCCAAGGACGCGCGGGAGGCCAAGGCACGCAATCTGGAAAGCCTGCGGGCGCTCGGGGTCGAGCCCTATCCGCATACCTTCCACCGCGGCCACGGCGCCGGAGAGCTTCAGGCGATGCATGCCGGGCTCGCGGCCGAGGAGCGGGCCGAGGGACCGGTCTCGGTGGCCGGGCGGGTGATGGCGTACCGGAACAGCGGCATGTTCATGGACCTCCACGACCCGTCCGGGAAGATCCAGGTGTTCTCCCACAAGGACCACCTGGACGAGGCCAACCTGGCGCTGCTCAAGCTCATCGACCTCGGCGACATCGTCGGGGTGGAGGGGACCGTGCGGCGCACCAAGCGGGGCGAGCTGACGGTGGACGCCAAGCGCCTGACCATGCTGACGAAAACCCTCGAACCGCTGCCCGAGAAGTACCACGGGCTCACCGACGTCGAGCAGCGCTACCGCCAGCGCCACGTGGACCTCACCGTCAACCGCGAGAGCCGCGACGCCTTCGTCAAACGCTCGCGCATCGTCTCGGCGCTGCGCGCCACCTTCGCCGGGCGCGGGCTGCTGGAGGTGGAGACGCCCATGCTGCAGGCCATCGCCGGCGGCGCCACCGCCAAGCCCTTCGTCACCCATCACAACGCGCTCGGGATCGACCTGTTCCTGCGGATCGCGCCGGAGCTCTACCTGAAGCGGCTGATCGCCGGCGGGCTCGCCGACGGGGTGTTCGAGATCGGGCGGTGCTTCCGCAACGAGGGCATCTCGACCCGCCACAATCCCGAGTTCACCATGGTCGAGGCCTATGTGGCCTACGCCGACTATTTCGACATGATGGAACTGGTGGAGTCGGCGGTGGCGGCGGCGGCCAAGGCCAGCAACGACGGCGCGCTGAGCGTGCGGTTCGGCGAGACCGACATCGACCTGACCCCGCCGTGGCCGCGCAAGTCCATGGTGGACCTGGTCGCCGAGGCGACGGGGGTGGACTTCCTGTCGGTCACGGACCCGGCCGCCGCGCGGGACGCGGCCAAAAGTATTGGCGTGGAGACCGATCCCAAGGCCAACTGGGGCCAGGTGGTGGAGGCGGTGTTCGGCGAGCGGGTGGAGGAGGGGCTGATCCAGCCCATCCACGTGACCGATTTCCCGCTGGATATCTCGCCGCTGGCCAAGTCCCACCGCGATAATCCTTTATTGGTCGAGCGGTTCGAAACCTACGTTAACGGTTGGGAAATCGCCAACGCCTTCACCGAGCTGAACGACGCCGGGGATCAGTTGGCGCGGTTCCAGGGCCAGGCGGAAGCACGCGCCCGGGGCGACGAGGAGGCGCAGATGCTGGACGCCGATTTCGTCCGCGTGCTGGAATTCGGCATGCCGCCCACCGGCGGGCTCGGCATCGGCATCGACCGGCTGACCATGATCCTCACCGACTCCCCCAGCATCCGCGACGTGATCGCCTTTCCGACCCTGCGCCCCCGGAGTTGAAGAACGCCGCCCCGGAATAGATGAACGCGATTGACGGCCGGGTGTCCGGAACTCAGGTGGTGGGGACGCCGAGCAGCTTCCGGAGATTGTCGAACCCGGCCTTGTAGATCCCCTCGATCACCTGGGACGCCTCGCCCTCGGTGGCGCCGTGGGGGTCGAACAGGCTCGACCACTCGACCGCGCAACCGCCCTCCTCGTCGGTGACCTTGATGGTGGCGGTGTAGTTGGCCACCGGCAGCGGGCTTTGGGTGATGGAGTAGGTGTAGGTGCGCTCGGCGTCGTCGTGCTCGTCGAGCCGCTCGGTGATGGCGCCGCCGCCCGCGAGGCTCAGCTTGCGGACCCGGCCGCCTTCGTCCAGCTCGCTTTTCTCGATGGCGGGGTGCCAGTCCGGCAGCGCGTTGAAGCCGCCGATCATCCGCCACACGGTATCGGCGGGGACGCCGAGTTTGTTCAGCATGTAGACCTTGGTCACGTGTCTTCTCCCTGGCAAAGGCGCCCTGCGCTTGCCGCGCGGCGTCCGGTTGCGGGGAGTATAGCGCGGTCCGTATCCGGGGTGCAGGGGGAATTCGCGGCTCGCTCAGCGAAAGACGTCGAGGTTGCCGAGGAACTGCTCGGTGCAGGCCCGCCACGAGAAGGTTTCGGCGTGGGCGCGGCACTTGGCCGGGTCGATGGCCAGGGCCGCGCGCACCGCGGCGCCGAGGTCCTCGTCGAGGCAGCCGGCGCCGGAATGGTCGATCACGTCCAGCGGCCCCGGCACCGGGTATGCGGCCACCGGAACGCCCGCCGCCAGGGCCTCGATCAGCACCAGGCCGAAGGTGTCGGTGCGGCTGGGGAACACGAACACGTCGGCGGCGGCATAGTGGCGGGCCAGATCCTCGCCCACCTTGGCGCCGACGAAATGGGCGCCGGGGTATCTGGCCTCCAGTTCCGCCCGCCACGGACCCTCGCCGACCAGGACCTTGCTGCCGGGCAAATCCAGTCTGAGGAAGTCCTCGACGCCCTTCTCCACCGCCAGGCGGCCCACGTACAGCATGATGGGCCGGGGATAGGACAGGAAGGTCTTGGGGCGCGGCTGGAACAGCTCCGTGTCGACACCCCGCGACCACCGGCGGATGTTGGCGAAACCGCGCGCCTTCAATCCGTCCTCGATGGTCTGGGTCGCCACCATCACCGCCGACGCGGGTCCGTGAAAGCGTCTCAACGTCCGGTAGGACAGCGACACCGGCACCCGCCAGCGGGCATGGATGTATTCCGGAAACCGGGTGTGGAAGGACGTGGTGAAGGGATAGCGGTTCTTCAGGCAATGGCGGCGGGCCATCCAGCCGAGCGGCCCCTCGGTGGCGATGTGGATGGCGCACGGCTGGACGGCGTCGATCCGCCGGGCGATGGTGGACGGCAGGCACACCGACAATCGAATCTCCGAATAGGACGGGCAGGGGACGGTGCGGAACTGATCCGGCGTGATCATCGAGACCTCGTGTCCCGCGCCCGCGAGGTTCGACCTCAGAGCTTCAAGCGTACGAACGACGCCATTGATCTGAGGAAACCAGGCATCGGAGACAATGAGGATTCGCATTCTTTGCTCTCGTCGGGTTTGGTTTGGGCGGCGTGCGCCGTGTAGATCTGCTTGACCTCGTCCATCTCCGCCCAGCGGAGGATCTCCAGCGTGCCGTCTCGATGCTCCACGAGGGCGGTGCAGCTTTCCACCCAGTCCCCGTCGTTGCAGTACAGGATGCCGTCGATCTCGCGGATTTCGGCGGTGTGAATGTGGCCGGCGATGACCCCGTCGGCTCCCTGGCGCCGCGCCTCGGCGACCACGGCCTCCTCGAACCGGCAGATGAATTCGACCGCGTTCTTGACCTTGTGCTTGAGGTAGGCGGAGAGCGACCAGTAGGAAAACCCGAGCTTGCGCCGCGCGTAGTTGAACCAGATGTTCAAGGAAAGTGCGAAGTTGTAGGCGCCGTCGCCGACGATGGCGAGCCACCGGGCGTGCTTGACCACGCCGTCGAACTGGTCGCCGTGCAGGACCAGGAACCGGCGCCCGTCGGCGCAGATGTGAAAGGTCTCCGGCAGGATCGCCACCCGCCCGAACCGGCGCGGCGCGAAATCGCGGAAGCTCTCGTCGTGATTGCCCGGAATGTAGATCACACGCGTTCCCTTGCGGGCCTTTCGCATCACTTTCTGGATGATGTCGTTGTGGGTCTGGTGCCAGTACCAGTTGCTGCGCATCCGCCAGACGTCGATGATGTCGCCCACCAGATAGAGGTAGTCGGACTCGGTGCGGCGCAGGAAATCCATGAGGATGTCCGCGTTGCACCCGCGCGTTCCGAGGTGCACGTCCGAAATCCAGATGGCACGGTAGTGATAGGTCGTCGGCGCAATCACGTTCATGTCAAAATGGGCGGTTCCATGAACAGGGCAGATATTCCGATGTCATGCCGGGCCTAATACAATATAAAGTTTCAATAAGACACGCCGAAATCATGGTTTCATCAAAACTTAAAAAATCTGTCGCTGTCGTTTCACAAATATTAGTGCAAATGAGTAATGAGCTCTCTTTCCAGAAACGACGTGAAAAAAGCTTCACGTCGAAAAATTGCCGAACCCGGAAGGGTCTCTTTTTCGCCGCCGCGCCCTGATCATCTACAATCCGGTGGCCGGTTACTTGCCCGGCCGGCGCCTGACCCGCGTATGCCAGTCCCTTTCCTGGCTCGGCGTCCAGGAGACGATTCGCGAAACGGCGTACCGTGGCGACGCGGAGGCGTTCGCGGCGGCGGCCTCGTCACGGGACTTCGACGTGGTGGTCGCCGCCGGCGGCGACGGCACCATCAACGAAGTGGTCAATGGCCTGGCCGGCAGTCCGCTGCCGTTGGCGATCATCCCGCTGGGGACCGCCAACGTCCTGGCCGCGGAGATCGACTTGCCGCGAAACGTCTCCGCCATCGCGAGGACCATCGCGGCCGGCGAGACGCGGCCCGTCTATCCGGGTATCGCCAATGGCCGCCGGTTTCTCATGATGGCCGGATTGGGGTTCGATGCCCACGTGGTGGCGAACGTCAATCGAACCGTCAAACAGGCCACGGGAAAGCTGGCCTACGTCCTTCAAACCGCCATCAGCGCGTTCACGTTTCCCTCCCCGACCTATCAAGTCACCATCGACGGGACCCGCCATGAGGCCGCGTCGGTGGTGATCGCCAATGGCCACCGCTACGGCGGCCGCTACACGTGCGCGCCGGAGGCCCGAATCGAGGTTCCGGAATTTCACGTCTGTCTGTTCAAGAGTTCCGGGCCCGCCAGCGTTGCCCGCTACAGCGCCGCCCTGATGATGGGCAGGCTCCACCGGTTGTCCGACATCGAGATCGTGCGCGGATCGCAAGTGACGGTCGAAGGTCCTGGCGGCGAATTGGTGCAGTGCGACGGAGACATCGCCACCGCGCTCCCATTGTCGGCGTTCATCGGCGCCGATACGCTCAATCTGGTGATGCCGGTGACTTGATCGGCTTGTGGCCGTTCGAGCAATCCCGCCCTACGACCTCGTTTCCCGCGTTCCCGAGCTTGTCGTGCCTCCCGTCGTCGACGTCGGGTCGGCGATGCACGCGTGGCGAGCAGTCGGGAAGCAAAATAAAATGCAAGAGTAAATTTATACCTATTTGGGCCAATACTAGCTCATTTGAGTGATTTTATTCAATAAATCTAAAATTGTTCGAATTTTTAATGAAACTTGCAGTAAACGCATGTATTGTCCTCATAGGCGGGATTGCTACCTATGGGAGTGTTTTGAGATGGAAATGAGAAAGGTATTGTTGGGAGTCGCGGCCGGGCTGCCGTTCCTCCTCCAAGGGGCCGGGCCCGCGGGGGCCGTCAGCTTCGGCGACGCGGGCGCGGCGCTTCAGGGTGTGATCGACGGCATCACCGTGTCGCCGCCGAGCAGCATCGACGTCACGACCGACGAGGTCGCCGACGCCCAGGATTCGCTGTGGTCGGTCACCGGGACCGGCGCGTCGGTGGGCACGCTGATCGTCGAACTCGCGGGATTGGCCAGTACGACCGTATTCGGTGTCTACGACGCGGCCGATCCGTCGAAACAGGTCACGATTTTCGACGGGGCCGCTTCGGCCGGAGCACAAGGGCTGTTGTCGATCAAGGACGATGGATCCGTGTTCGTGAACTTCGTCGACTCGGGCGTGGATTTTGCCGGAAATCTATTCGGCTTCTTCCTCGACTCCAGGCCGAGCCGCGAGGCCAACACCGGAATCTGGTTCAGCGATACCAGCCTGAACCCGGACGGTTTCGATCACATGGCGGCGTACCGGGGAACCGGCGACCTTGTGGATCTGCCGGGGGTGGCTCCGGGCATCTGGACGCCCTCGGAGTACATCCTGGCGTGGGAGGATCTGCACGCCGACGTCGCCGACGGCGACTTCGAGGATTTCGTCGTGATGGTGGAATCCGTGCAGCCGGTGCCGATACCGGGCGCCGCGTGGCTGTTCGGCTCGGGGCTGTTGGCCATCGTGGGCTTTGCCCGGCGGAGGCGGCAGGTCGCCTGAAAACAGGGCTGACTGTCCTCTCCCCGGCCTTGCCCCGCTCAGGTCGCGCGATCTCCGGTCGCGCGACCTTTGCGTTTGGCGGAACCACGAAGACGTAGATGTCGTGACACGGTCCATCGGGCGACCGTGATTGGATCGGGAAGAGCCGGGATATCGTGCCTTGGCGGCGTCTTCACGAGCGAAATTCTACTGTGCATGGGGTTGTTTTTGCAAAAATGCTTTTACCCCCCCCCCGCCCTATCGCCATGGCTCTAATCCGCGTCCACGAACCGCCGGGCGATGTCGTGGCATTCGTCCGCGATTTCCAGAAAGGCGTCGACCACGTCGGGGTCGAAATGCGTTCCCCAGCCGTCCCTGATGATCCTGCATGCCTCTTCGTGGGAGAAGGGTGGTTTGTACACGCGGCGGCTGATCAGGGCGTCGTACACGTCGGCCACCGCCATCAGGCGCGCGGGCAGCGGAATGTCGTCGCCGGAGAGGCCTTCCGGATAGCCCGTTCCGTCCCATTTTTCCTGGTGGGAGTAAGCGATCTCGCGGGCAAACCGCAAAAACGAATGGGTGACATCCAGCTTTTCCTCGGCCGCCGCGATGGCGTCCCGGCCCATGGTGGTATGGGTCTTCATGATCGCGAACTCCTCGTCCGTCAGCTTGCCGGCCTTGAGGAGGACGCGGTCCGGGATCCCCACCTTGCCGATGTCGTGGAGGGGCGCCGACTTGTACAACAGTTCGATGTTCTCGTCGGTCAGGAAGTCGGAAAACCGGGGATGCTCCTTGAGTTTGACGGCCACGGCCCTGACGTAATTCTGGGTGCGGCGGATGTGGTTGCCGGTCTCGTTGTCCCGGGTTTCCGCCAGCGACGCCATCGCGAGGATGGTGACGTCCTGGACCGCGCTGAGCTGTTGCGTTCTTTCCGCCACCCTTTCTTCGAGGATGGCGTTCTGGTCCCTGAGGAAATCCTGGGCGGCCTTCAGCGCCAGGTGGGTCTTGACCCGCGCCAGAAGGATGGGCGGGCTGATGGGCTTGGTGATGTAGTCGACGGCTCCCAGTTCGAGGCCGTGCTCCTCATCCTCGATCTGTGCCTTCGCGGTCAGAAAGATCACGGGGATGTCCCGCGTTTTCTCGCTCGCCTTCAGCCGCGCGCAGACCTCGTAGCCGTCCATTTCCGGCATCATGATGTCGAGGAGAATGAGGTCGGGAGGCGTTTCGGCGTCGGCGATGGACAGCGCCTTTTGGCCGCTGGTGGCGATTTTCGTCTTGTAGGCGTCCTTGAGGAGCGCGCTGACGAGGGCGATGTTGTCCGGCGTGTCGTCGACCACCAGAACCGTCTTTTTGTCCGTCGCGTCGATCATCGCTTGTGGTGCCTCTTACTACGTTTTCGTTCTCATGGCGGCCAGGATTTCGAGCGCCTTGTCGAAGTCGAAGCTCTTGACCTTTTTCTCCAGGGCCGCGAGCCGGTCCGCGCCATGGACCGCCGCCACGGTATCGCCGATCCGTTCCAGGCAATCCACCGCCTCGCTGTCGTTGTCCTGGAGAAGCGCCCGAAGCCGATCCAGATCGGCGCCGAGTTCTCCTTCATCGGCCCTCGGCACGGCGCCGCGCGTGCCTTCGCTGACGCTTCCCGCCTCGGCGCCCAGCACGGGCGTCACGGCCGAGGATACGCCCGCGATCGCGTTCGCCAGTGTTTTCAGCGCGGCTTCGATGCCGCCTGTATCATGGGTTTTGATCCGTTGCTCCACCTCGGCGGCGGCGGCGCTGGCTCCCGTGGCGCCGATATTTCCGGCAACGCCCTTGACCGTATGGGCGCGGCGTTCCGCCGTCTCGGTCTCGCCCCGCGCCAGCGCCTCGGCGATCGCTTCCGCGGCGTCGGTTTGCCCGTCGACGAACTGCCGCAACAGGTCCAGGTAAAGGTGCCGGTTGCCGGCCACGCGGCGCAGCCCGTTCTCGACGTCCAAACCCGGCAAATCGGGCAGGGCGGGTGCGTCGCCGCCCGGTTCGGAAGCCGGCGGCTCCGCCGGTGACGGAGACGCCGCGTCGGGAGTGACGTACTTGCTCAACGTCTGGAACAGAACCTCGGGATCGATGGGCTTGGACACATGGTCGTTCATGCCGGCCGCGAGGCATCGCTCGCGCTCTTCCTCCAGCGCGTGCGCCGTCATGGCGATGATGGGCAGATCCCGTGTCCGGGCATCCGCGCGAATGCGCCGGGTCGCCTCCAATCCATCCATCTCCGGCATCTGCAGATCCATGAGCACCGCGTCGTATTTGGTGGGCCCCGAGGCACCGGCCAGTCTGGCGACCGCCTCCACGCCATTGTTGGCCACGTCCACGCGCACGCCGACGCTGACCAGCAGCTCGGCGGCGACCTGTTGATTGATGGCATTATCCTCCACCAGCAACACCGTGACGCCCCGAAGGGTGCTCTCCGACAGGGGCGCGGTGGATTGGAGCGCCGCGACGGACCCGGCGGCCTGCTCGTCCCCGGCGAACAATCCCATCACCGTGTCGAACAGGACCGACGGGCTGACAGGCTTGATGAGGAACGCGTCGACACCGGCCTTTTCCGCGCGGCTCCGGACTTCTTCCCGTCCAAAGGCCGTGACCATCACCGTGAACGGAACGGACTTCAGCTTCGCCGATGTCTTGATGGTCCGGCAGGCTTCGATCCCATCCATGCCTCCCGAAAGACGCCAGTCCATGAGGACCACCTTGTAGGGATCCCGGCCATCGGCCTCGGCGAGCCGGTCCAGGGCCGTTTCCGCGGTATCCGTCGTGGTGACCCGAAAGGACATGTTCCGCAACGCGTCGTGGAGGATCTCCCGCGCCGTTTCGTTGTCGTCGACCACGAGAACCCGCATGCCCCGGAGGTCGGGATGAACGTTCGCGCGCCGCTTTTCTCGTTTCCGGCCGCGTTCCAGCCACGCGGTAAAGGTGAAGGTGCTGCCCTTGCCGGGTTCGCTTTCGGCGAAGATCTCGCCGCCCATGAGATCCACGATGCGTTTGCTGATGGTCAGACCCAGTCCCGTGCCGCCGTATTTCCGGGTGATGGATCCGTCGGCCTGAGTGAACGCCTCGAACAGGCGCCCCACCTGCTCGGGGCTCATGCCGATGCCGGTGTCGCGGATGCTGAACCGCAACTTGATCCGGTCACCAGGCTCCTTGGACGTTTGCTCGGCGACCTGCACGTCGATGACGATCTCGCCCTTTTCCGTGAACTTGACGGAATTTCCGGCGAGATTGATCAGCACCTGTCCGAGGCGCAGGAAATCGCCGCGGAGATCCGGGGGCACGCCGGGTCCGACGGAAAACAGGAACTCCAGATCCTTCTCCTCGGCCCGTTGACCGACAACCGTCGAAACACTGGCGAGCACGTCGTCGAGGGCGAAATCGGCCGATTCCATGCTCAGCTTGCCGGCTTCTATCTTCGAGAAATCGAGGATGTCGTTGATGATGCCGAGCAGGGCGTTGGCGGACGACTGGATCTTGGTGAGGTAATCCTTCTGGCGCGGCGAAAGGTCCGTTTTCAGCGCCAGGTGGGACATGCCGATCACCGCGTTCATGGGTGTGCGGATTTCGTGGCTCATGGCCGCGAGGAAGGAGGACTTGGCCTTGGTGGCGGCTTCCGCCGCTTCCTTCGCGGCCAGCAGTTCGGACTCCATTTGCTTACGATCGGTGATGTCGTTGAACACCGCGACGACGCCGCCGTCGTCCGTCGGCGCGCGGAACACCTCGATGACCTTGCCGTCGGGTGTTTGTCCTCGTAGCGCTCGATGCTGGTGTCGCGATAGGTTTCGATGCGCGCCGCCACCAGTTCGTCCGTATCGCCCGGACCGTAGTCACCGCGTTCCGCCCGGAACCGCAAAAGATCGCGGATCGGCAAGCCGACACCGACCACCTCGTCGGGGAGGTGATAGTACTCGCGCAGACGGTCGTTGAACACCCGCAGGTTCAGGTCCTTGTCGACCATGAAGATGCCGCCGCGCATGCTGTCCATGGCGGTTCGCAACTGCGCCTGCTTCTCCGCCAGCTCGGCGGTGCGGTCCCGGACCCGCGCCTCCAGCAGATCGTGGGCCTCGCGCAGTTGCCGCTCGGCCTCGACCCGCCGTGCCTGCATTTCGTTGTAGGCTTCGACGACACGGCCGAGTTCGTCGTCGCTCTTCCACGCCACCGGCTCCCAGGGCTCTCCCCGCTGCATGCGTTCGATGGACCCATAGAGGAGAGCCAGCGGACGGCCGATGACCAGGCGCGTCGCCAGCATGGTGACCGCGATCAGGGCGCCGATCAGAACCAGGACGACCATCGCGTCGGTCTTGAAACCGTGAAGAATTTCAGCGCGGATATGGCCGGTGTGCACGGTCGCGGCCCACGTTCCGACGGGCTCCCGGATATTGCCGTTTACGTAAACGAGCGGCTGTTCGGCCCGGAACTCCGGGCGTTCTGGCTCGACGCCGAGTGGCCCCACGCTTGCGATGACCTTTCCGCGCGGGTCGTACACGACGACGTTCACCAGGTCCGGGATTTTGCCCAGTTCATCGAGCAAGGCCGTGATTTTGTCGGTGTCATACTGCCAGAGCGCCTCGGCGATGGCCGCGCTTTGAAGTTCCATGACGCGGCGCAGCCGATCGGCCAGCTCTTCGCGCTGGCCCACGTAATAGTTGGCGGCGAGGACCAGGAAGGCGGCCAGAACGCTGAGTCCCACCAGCGGAACGTAAATGGCCAGCAACTTTGCTCTTATGGTCCCCATTCAAACTGGTCCCACGCGGAATTCAAGCGTCCGTGAATCATACCAGATGAAGCGACCGAAAGGGCAAGCGTTCGACGCAATGGAAAACGAAATACCGGATCCGGCGCTCGGGACTTACGGTTTGCCTTGCGGGGGATCGAAACAGGAATAGTCGTCGTCGCAGGGGCCGAGGTTCCGCGCGGCCCGCTCGAGCAGGACGTCGACGACCCGCGCGCGGATGCGGGGAAGTTCTCCCGATGCCCGCATGCGGCTGAACATCGCGCTGATTTGGGGAATCAGGTCGGCGTGCTTCCGATTCAGGTAGTGGTACAGGTCGACCACCGCGACGCTGGGTTCGAGCGTATGGATCCCGTCCATGCCCATCCGCCGGAGGTGGTACCAGCCATTGACGCGCGGAGACAGCGCGATGTCCACGCGGCCCCGGTCCAAAAGCCGGAAGAGCGTGTCGTATCCATCGGCGGGCGCCACGCTCATGCCGCCGGTGTTCTGTTCGGCGAACTTGATTCCCCGGATCAGGCCGATGCGGTAGGGGCTCAGGCTCTCCCATCCATCGACGGTGAAATCCGTTGTCTTGGAAAACACCGTCGCCTCGATGAAATTGATCGCGGGTTGGACCTGGATCAGGTTCGGATAGCGCTCCGACAGGCCGGCGACGCGCTGGACCTCGCCGTCCACCTCGCCCTGGTCGGCAAGCCGGACCGCCCGTTCCGCCGGGTACTTCTTGATCGCCACGTCGATACCGAGGCGGCGATAGGCCTCGCGAACGATCACTTCGCCGATGACCGTATCGACGGAGTTTTCGGGTGTTACCAGCACGAGCCGTTCCTCGGCGGCGGCCACGGGGCTCGCCGCCCACAACCATACGAGCAAGGCCGAGAGCAAACCGGCGCGGGCACGGACGGTCGTCATGCCCGACGATCCACGCGACGGCGGACCATCAACCCGCCGCTCGGGCCACCCCCGGCCATCGTCAACCTCCGGTAACACTCATGTGGCGGTTGACGGCGGGGGCATGACGGCCGCGTTCGATGACGAAGTCATGTCCCTTGGGCTTCCGCGCGATGGCCGCCCGGATCGCCGCCTCGAGCAGGGCATCGTCGGCGCTGCCGCGGATCGGGGCGCGCAGGTCGGCGGCGTCGTCCTGGCCCAGGCACATGAACAGGGTGCCCGTGCACGTGAGCCGCACGCGATTGCAGCTTTCGCAGAAATTGTGGGTCAACGGCGTGATGAAACCGAGCTTGCGGCCGGTTTCCTGAACGCGGACGTAGCGGGCGGGGCCGCCGCTCTGGTAATCGATGTCGGTGAGCGCCCACTGCTCGGACAGGTTCCGCCGGACCGTGCTCAGGGGCAGGTACTGATCGAGACGGTCCTCGCCGCCGATGTCACCCATGGGCATGACTTCGACATGACCATCA
>CAVPAM010000041.1:0-38159 GCA_963701445.1 uncultured Alphaproteobacteria bacterium | reverse complement strand
CCCCGGGGTTGGGACGATTTGCCTACGGGCGGAAAGCCGTCTCGCCCTGGTATGTCCTCAGCTCGCCGGGCTCGGAAAATCGTCCGTCCTCGGACGGCGGCAAGGCAAATGTGCCGATGACGGCCTCGGTGTCGAGAGGCCCGTAGATGTGGGGGAACGGTTCCGTTCCCCCTTCCAGATTTTCATAAACGATGTTGGCGCGGACGCGACTTTCGTCGATGACGAGAACGATCAGGTCCCGGCGTCCGTGAAAAAACCGGTTGGCGACGGGAACCAACTGGCCAGCCGTGGCGCAGTGAATGAACCCCTCGGTATCGAGTGTATCGCCGCGATAGGACTTGGCGTCAGGGAGCCATTCGTGCGTCGCGCAAATGTGGAAGAGGATCGGCATGGAACAGGTCGACGTCTACGCCAAGCCCCATGCCGCCTCGTTCGGGTTTCGCCTACTGCGACTTCGGCGCGCAGGGAGCGCACGGCTTCGCGGCGCATGGATTGACCGCTTTCTTCGCCTCCTCCGCCGCCTTGTCGACGGCCGCGCAAGGATTGGCCGCGTCCTTGGCCTTGCCCATCGCCTCGTCCTTGGCGGCGCAGGGGTTGGGCGCGCACGTTGCCTTCTTCCCGTGGCTCATGGCGAGGATCATCTCACCCTCGCGCGCCTGTGCCTCGGGCAGTGCCGCCGACTGTTGACCATAACCGCAACCGGATCCGGCGGCGGTGGCCGGACCGGCCATGCCGACGGCGAACATCGCGGCGGCGGCAAGCGGTGTGGCGGCGGTGGACAGCAGTTTGAACTTGGTGGATTTCATATTGGAGCCTCCCCGAAATGCGTTAACGAACGCGAATGAGTTGCATTAACGATATATCGCCGGCGCCGTCCAACGCAACGCCTAATCAATTTTCTCGGGTATCCCGCGCCGATGAAGCGAAGTCGCGTGTATTCTCTTGTGGCGGGACATTCGGCTTCATTCGCTCGGTTTCTGGAGCATCCTCTGGTTGATGAAGATCATGTCGTCCTCCGCGGTCGCTTCGATCATCTCGTCGTCGAGCTTGATCATGCAATTCCCGCAATCGACGATCACCCCGTCGCCGGCGGGGACCACCACCTCGCGCGACACCGCGCCCTCGATAACGATCACGGTGTAATCCGCTTCGTCTTCGTTGACGATTTCCACCGCCGAGGCGGCGCCGCCAAGGACGAGGCCCCCGGCCATGATCAACGAGGCCGCCATCAGGCGGCCGGCGCGCGCCGGCGACAGAACGCTGCATTCTCTCCAGGTTCGGGAGGGCATCGTTACCGCCGGGACCGTCACGTTTTTCAGTGGGTGGCGCGCCGCGCGGATGCGCGCGGCCGGCGCTTTTTGCGAAGACGTATTCATTTGGGGGATCTCCATACCGCCGGTCCATGATGGTCAGGCGGTCGGGATCTTTCAAAAAAAGCTGTTATTGTACAAACGAAATTTTCTAAATGATGATATCGGTAATCGGAATACGAAACGATCGCGGGTCGCGAGCGGCAAACCCTGGGCGACGGGAAATCCGAGCGGTGGATATCGAACTGGCGCGAACCTTCCTGGCCATCACCGAGGCCGGAACCTTCATCCGGGCGGCCGAGCGCCTGAACGTCACCCAGTCGACGGTAAGCATGCGGGTCAAGGAGCTGGAAACGGTGCTCGGCCGGCGACTGTTCTCCCGCAGCAAGGCGGGCGCGACGCCGACCGCGGCCGGCTGGCATTTCCATCCGCACGCGGTCACGCTGGTGCGGGTTTGGCAACAGGCGCGCCAGGAGGTGGGGCTGCCGCCGGATTTCCGGGCGCTGCTCACCGTCGGAGCCCAGTTCAGCCTGTGGGACCGGCTGCTTCTCCAGTGGATGGGCTGGCTTCGCTCGGAGGTGCCGGACGTGGCCCTTCGCGCCGAGGTCGGGCAGCCGGACGGGCTGATGAGACAACTCGTCGACGGCATTCTCGATATCGGCGTCATGTACGAGCCCCAGGCCCGGCCCGGACTGCGGATGGAGAAACTCCTGGATGACGAGCTGGTTCTGGTCTCGACCCGGCCGGGTTCCGTCGAGATGCGATCCGCGCACTATGTTTACGTGGATTGGGGCCCGGAGTTCCGCGTCAGCCACGGCATCGCCTTTCCGGACCTCGACACCCCGGCCTTTCGCGTCGGACTGGGAACGCTCGCCCTTGGCCATATCCTTGAATTCGGGGGAGCCGGCTACTTTCCCGTGCGAATGACCAAACCGTTCATCGACGAGGGCCGGATCCATGTCGTTCCGGACGCGCCCCTGTTCCAGCGGCCGGCCTACGTGGTGTTCCCGGCGGATCACGGTAGCGAGGTCATAGGCCGCGCGCTGGACGGGCTGTTCGCCCTGTGGGAGCGCGAGAGCAGGGATTGCCGCCTGGCGATCAAGCCACCCGGCAGCAAGCGGCGCGTGTGCTCCCGATCGGCCGTCCGGGTAGGCAAGCGAGGACTGCGGCCAGGGGAAGGGGTGCGCGTCGGGGACTACCGGGCGCGCTCGGCGGCGAAAAAATCCTCGGGCAGAAGGCCGAGCACCATGATTTCGTGCCAAGCTTGGTCGAACGCTTCCCGATCGTATCCGAGGGTGCTTCGGGCACGGTGGAAAGCCTCGTCCTTGGTGGGCGGCGACAAGGTCACCAGAAGATCGGCGAGCCGGTCCAGTTCGATGTATCGCACCAGCGCGTCCCGCACGTCGTAGGTCCCGAGCGCCACCTGCTTGACCAAGGTCTTGCGGCTCAAGAGATGATCCATATACCTCTCCACCAAGTGGTGGGCGGCGCGGCCCCGGGGCCCGCTGAGGCTGTCGATCATCTGATCCAGTGTCTGCATGTAAACCTCCATGCACCGTATACGGCGTCCTCGTCCGATCGGGTCACCGCCGCCGGGATATTGTAGCGCCGCGCCGCGCGTCCGGCGTCACGGGTCACCGCAAACAAAAAGGCCGTGACGACTGTCACGGCCCGAGTTTGGGGGAACCACGGAGGAGGAGGAGCAAAACAGCGCGAAGGAGTGTTGAGCGTAATGCCTAAAAAGACGAAAGGAGACCGCCGAAGGTCAGCCGCCCCAAACGTCGTCGTAAAGGGCGCAACCGTCCTTACTGTCCTTGAACAACTCGTCGTAGCTCAATGGCTGCCGCCGCTCATGAAAAATTCCAGGTAAATCACGAATAGCGGATGTCAGTGTGGAAAGCATGATATTCATGGCGATCTCCTTTCTGATCAGTCGTTACGACGACCACGGCGGTCCGGATCATCATTCCACGCTTTTTTCTGGCGGCGAGGCTCAAACCGTTGGTCCGGGCAGTGCCGTCCGGGATCGGGCACCCGAAAATTGGCTCGGATACGGAACGGGAGTGTGTCACAAGGAGTTTCGCCATTGCATTGGCGCGCGAGCGCGCCTCCGTCCCGCGGCCAGGATACCGGTCGCTCCCATGGCGTCATCCGCTCAAAAACCGGCGAAAGGACACCCCGTTCCATGAAGTTTTCCGTCGGATGCGACCTCGGGTATCGTTCGGCCGGTCCGTCCACGATGATCCTGAACATCCAGGCCGCGCGCATTCCGCAACAGCGGATCCTTCGAGAGACCTTGAACATTACGCCCGATTGTCCGCTGCAATCCTACGTCACGCCGGAAACGGGCAACCGCTACCTGAGGCTAGAGGTCCCGGCCGGCGAGATCGCCATCCATTATAACGCCGACGTGGAACTGGATGTCCACGCGGTGGATCCGGGCGGCGTCCGCGAAATTCCCGTTGCCAACCTGCCGTTCGAACTGCTGCCGCATCTCTATCCCAGCCGCTATTGCCCGTCGGACCTCCTGATGCGCTGGCCGTCACGGGAATTCGCCCATTTCGCGACCGGGCACGCGCGGGTGACCGCCATCTGCAACTGGATCTACGAGCACGTGGAATACATCGCGGGCAGCAGCGACAACCTCACCACGGCCCAGGATACGCTGGTGGAACGCGCGGGCGTGTGCCGCGATTTTGCCCATCTCGGGATCGCCTTCTGCCGCGCCCTCAACATCCCGGCGCGGTTCGTCAGCGCCTACGCCTGGGGTTTGGAGCCGCCGGACTTCCATGCCGTGTTCGAGGCCTATCTCGGCGACCGCTGGTACCTGTTCGATCCCACCCGCCAGGCCGTGCTCGACGGACTGGTGCGCATCGGCGTCGGACGGGACGCGGCCGAGGTTTCCTTTGCCACCGTCTTCGGCGAAGTGGTTCCCACCGCCATGTCCGTTTCCATCCGCCCGGAAAACGGCGATCCCTCGATCGACTTTCGCACCATCCACGCCATCAGCACGTCTTGTGCCTGATGGGTCTCCTGCTCACCCTCACCACCGGATCCCAAACCGCATGGCGTCATGGATGGCGGCGTGGATGTTCCGCGAGGCCACGGCGTCGCCGATGCGGTAGAGGATGAACCCGGCCCCGGCGTCCACGAGGGGAAAGATCTCCCCGCCGTTGACCAGGTTGTCATACGCGACGGCGCCGCGGTTTTTCGACAGCGGCTTCAAGTCGAAATAGAGTTCGTCCATGGGCATCGTGCCATGCTCGACCACCACCTGGTCGACGCGGCGCTCCTCGCGCCAGCCGTCCGCGAAATCCGACGAGAGCGAGGCGACCAGGGTGTTGCCGTCGCGGCGCACGCCGGACAGCCGCGTGTTGATGGTGATCCTCACGCCCTTTTCGTGAAACGTCCGCATATAGGGAACGTGGTTCATGCCGCCCATGTCGGGCGCGAAGAAGCGCTCCAGCGTCACCAGTTCCAACTTTGCGCCCGAATTGGCGACCGTTTCCGCCGCCGTCATGCCCTGGAATCCACCGAAGTCGTCGTAGACGAGCACCCGGTCCACCGCCTTCGCGGCGCCGCCGATGATGTCCCACGAAGAGGTCACCAGGTCGTCTCCTTCCTCCAGTTCCGGGTTCCGGGGGATGCCGCCGGTGGCGACGATCACGACGTCGGGTTCGAGGGCCAGCACGTCGTCCTTCTCGGCCCAGGTGTCGCAGCGGATGGGGACACCTAGGTGCTCCAGTTCGGCGACCCGCAAATCCACGATGCCGATCATTTCCCGGCGCCTGGGGGCGAGGGTCATCCCCACCATGTCGAGCTTACCGGTGGCGATGGCCTGGCGGGCGGTGGCGACGTCGGCAATCCGCGCCGCGTGGAACACCGGAAAATTTGTTTCGGCGCGGACGCCATGCCCTGAATTGGAATGACCTTGGTCAGCATCGTGTCGGTCTCGATACGGCCGCGGATCAGGTTGATGAAGTCGAACCGGCCGGAGTTCGCGATCCGCCGGGCGATCTCCATGCCTTCGGCTTTCGACAGGCCCTTGTCCCAGTCCTCGTCGGCGACCATGCTGATACCGACGATGAAATCGGCCCCGACGGCGGCGCGGATGGCGTCGATGACGCGCCAGGTGAACCGCAGCCGGTTGTCGAGCGAGCCGCCGTAATCGTCGCCGCGGCGGTTGGTGCCGGGGGACCAGAAGGAGTCCATCAGGTGGCCGTAGGCTTCCAGTTCGATCCCGTCGAGGCCGGCGGCCCGCATGCGCTCGGCGGCGGCGGCGTAGTCGCCGACGAGTCGGTCGATGTCCCAGTCCTCCGCCTCCTTCGGCGCCGCGCGGTGGGCCGGCTCGCGAACGGGCGAGGGGGCCAGCACGGGGAGCCAGTCCGCTTGGTTCCAGATGGTGCGGCGGCCGAAATGGGTGAGCTGGATCATGACGGCGCAGTCGTGCGCGTGGCAGCTCTCCGTCAATTCGCGAAGCCAGGGCACGATTTCGTCGCGGTAGGCTTGCAGATTGCCGAAAGCCGCCGGGCTGTCGGGCGAGACGATGGTCGAGCCCGCCGTCATGTTCAGCGCCATGCCGCCCCTTCGCCTTTTCCTCGTGATAGAGGCGGTGGAGCCTCTTTAGCATGCCGCCATCGGAATAGGCCGGTTCGTGCGCCGTCGACATGATGCGGTTCTTGAGCCGCAGGTGCTTGAGTTGGAACGGCCGAAAGAGGGGGGCGGATCCCAAGGCTCAGTGACAGGCGTCGTCCATGGACGCCTTTTTCCGCGATGAATTCCCTAAGCGCCTCGTCGACGGCTGGGTCGATGGGCGGCGGAACGGATGCCGCGAGGGTCTGTTTCCACAGCTGGTCGTCCAGGCAGTGATCGAGGACCAGGGCATCGCGCTCGGCTGGCGGCACCTCACCGAGCGCCTGATCGACGCCGGCCTGCTGGCGCGGGTCACCGATCACGCGCTGCGCACGGGCAAGGGCTTCTACGTTGTCTGGCCCAAGGCCCGCGAACTGTCGGACTCCATGAAACGCGTCCGCGACTGGCTCATCGATCGCGCTTGAGGTTCCGTCTCTTGGGCGGTGTCGGCCACAAGTCGACGGCCCCGTGGCGCCAATTTGGCGTGTATCCCTACAAAATCCATGGAACAATGCACATGTGATAGTTTTCGTGCGCGCGAGGACGGATCTTTGGGCGAACTGCACCATGGCGGCATAGACCCATTCACCTTGGCGGATGCGCTCGAGGCCGGGATCGTCGTTCATGGCGCCGATACGGCGATCCTCTACGCAAATCGCAAGGCCCTCGACCTGCTGCGCCTGACACCGGACGAGGCCATTGGCAAAACCGCGTTCGATCCGCATTGGCAATTCCTCGACAATTACCGGCGGCCGCTGCGGCCGGAGCATTACCCCGTCAACGAGGTCATCGCCGGCAACGCCGCCGTCAAGGACAGATTGTTGGGCATCGTCGACCGCAGAAGCATCCGCACCCGATGGATTAACGTCAGCGCCTATCCGCAACACGAC
Source organism: uncultured Alphaproteobacteria bacterium (assembly GCA_963701445.1). GTDB lineage: Bacteria > Pseudomonadota > Alphaproteobacteria > Rhodospirillales > Defluviicoccaceae > CAKZLS01. Next base: position 31,327 of record CAVPAM010000041.1, on the reverse strand, counting down.
GCATCCGGAAGGCTCAAGCGGGTTGTCGTCACGTTCGTGGACGTCACCGGCCATATCCGCGCGGAAAAGCTGCGCGATGCCCAACTCGACATCGCGACCAAGGCCAACCAGCTCGCCGAAGAGCCGCTTCTGCAATTGGTGCTCGGGTGGTGCGAGGAGATCACGGGGAGCACGGTTTCGTTCTTTCATTTCGTCAATGACGACCAGGAAAGCATCGAATTGGTGACATGGTCGGAACGCACCTTGAAGGCCTATTGCCTCGTCGAGGAACTAAACCGACATTACCCGATTTCGGAGGCTGGCATCTGGGCGGAGGCGGCGCGCACCAAGTGCCCCGTCATCGTCAACGACTATGCGCAATCGGCGGCCAAGCGGGGTCTTCCGGAGGGCCACGCCCGTCTTGAGAGGTTCATTTCCATGCCCTTGCTGGAAGGCGGCAAGGTGAGGGTCTTGCTCGGCGTCGGCAACAAGGCCTATGCCTACACCGATGACGACGTTCAGGACCTGAAGATCCTGACCGACCAGATCTGGCGAATCGTCGGCCAGAAACGGACCGCGTCGAGGGCGCGGGAGCTGGCCCAGGCGGTGGAGCAGACGCCGGCCATGATCGTCATGACCGACACCGCCGGCGCCATCCGCTATGTCAATCCCGCCTTCACCGAGGTGACCGGCTACACCCTGGCCGAGGTCGCGGGCCAGACCCCCAGCGTCCTGAAGTCCGACCAGAACAACCCGGACTTGTACGCCGATCTATGGTCGACCATCGCGTCCGGCAAGACTTGGTCCAAGCGGCTACAGAACCGCAAGAAGGACGGAACCCTGTATTGGACGACGACCGTGATCTCGCCGCTCCGGGACGCCGGCGACGAGATCATCGGCTATCTCGGCGTGGGCGAGGACGTCACCGAGCAGGTGCAACTGGAGGACCAGTTGCGCCAGGCGCAGAAAATGGAGGCGGTCGGACAGCTGACCGGCGGCATTGCCCATGACTTCAACAACTACCTGGCGATCATCATCGGCAACCTCCAGCTTCTCGACGAGGATATTGCACGATCAGAAGGCGCCACGGAGCGGCGGGAACTGATCGCCGACGCGCTGTGGTCGGCGGAGCGTGGCGCCGAGCTGACCGGGGGGCTGCTGGCCTTCGCCCGCCAGCAGACACTGTATCCCGCCTCCACCGACATCAACCGGGTGGTCGTCGCGGTCACCCGGCTCCTGAAACGCACGCTCGGCGAGGGCGTCGAGGTCGAGACGGACCTCGACGACTATTTGTGGCCGGCCATGGTCGATCGGGGCCAACTCGAAACCGCGCTGGTCAACCTCGCCGTCAACGCCCGCGACGCCATGCCCGACGGCGGCAAGCTGCGCGTCACCACCGGCAACGTGGAAATCGCTCCGGGCCATATCGTCGCCGGGGGCGAGGCGGTCCCGGGGGCGTATGTGACGCTCCGCGTCGCGGACACGGGCACCGGCATGGCCCCCGAGGTCCGCGACCGTATCTTCGAACCCTTCTTCACCACCAAGCGGTTCGGCCGCGGCAGCGGCCTCGGCCTCAGCATGGTGTACGGCTTCGTCAGCCAGACCGGCGGTCATGTCGCGGTGGACAGCGCCGTCGGCGGCGGCACCGCCATTACCCTCTATCTGCCTCGCGCCGCCGCCATCGCGGAGACGCTGGCGGACAGCCGGCCGGAGACGCCCGGCGATGCCGAGAGCCGCGAGGCGGCCGGCGAGGTCATCCTGGTGGTCGAGGACGACGAACGGGTTCGACGTATCGCCGTCAAGAGACTTCAGGGCGCAGGGATCCGCGTTATGGAGGCCAGCCGCGCCGCCGAGGCGCTAGACGTGCTGGACGCGCTGGACGGCGAGCCGCGCGTCGCCCTCCTGTTCACCGACGTGCTGCTGCCCGAGGGTGGGAACGGGGCCGAACTGGCGGCCGTCGTCCGCCAGCGGTGGCCGGGAACGCGGGCGCTGCTGACATCGGGCTATGCCCAGGCGGCGGAAGAAACGGGCAGCAGCCTCGACGACCATCGGCTCCTCGTAAAGCCCTACCGCCACGGCGAACTGGTGAGCGCCGTTCGCGAGAGCATCCTCGACCAGCCCATGCCCGACCGCCATCCGGATTGATAACAGTCGTCGTCGGGGACCGGTCGTCCTCTCGCGTTGACGGTGCTCCCGTCGCGGCGCCGTGAACGTTCTGACCGTACCACCCGTTTGTGGTACCTCTTACCCGGGCAAGGCTTTGTTTTTCATGTGGTTCAAGCCGGTCAATCCCTGACGCTCGGCCTGGTTCGGAAACATCCCATGGGCGCGGGAACGAATGAAACAGTGATCCTGCGAGGCGCGATCCTGCAGGCGATTTGCGAGGACAACAAGAACTCTTCGCAACCGCTCCGCCATCGCGCCCGCGACCGGTGTCGTCCCCGCCGGCTCCGCCAGCCGTTCGGCGCGCGCGCGGCGGTCGCGCTTGCCGATCCTTGTCCTTGCCGGCGCCGTTCTCGCGGTCGGCCTGAGTTCGACCCCGGTTTCCATGGCCGCCGCCGTCCGAGACGGCGCTGGCGCCGAGGTTGCCGCCAGCGGCGCGGAGGCGGTGCCGGAGCGCATCCGCGACGATGAGGTACCCCTGGAAAATCCGGCGTCCGCCTCAGCGGCGGCCGAGGCCGGAATCCGTCGAGTGCCCCGCCGCCATGGCCGGCGCCGGCACGGGCCGCCAGCGGGCTTCCATCCTGGCCGGAGGCGGACAATTTCTCCCTCTGCCAACTACAATCTGCTCGCCCGCGGCCGACGCCCCGCCGATAACGGCATCGTCGGCCTCGGCGTCCGGGCGATCGTGATCGACGCCGGCACGGCGGCGACCAACTGGGGGCCGTCGGCGCCGGTGGACTGCGGGAAAAGGACGTGACGCTGGATGTGGCGAACCGCTGAAGGCCCGGCTGGAGCGCAATGGCGGCCGACCAGGTGGTGATGACCCGGTCCGGCGACGAGACGGTTTCGCTGGCCCGCCGGGCCGAACTCGCCAACGCCGCGGCGCCGACCTGTTCATTCGATCCCTGGTCAACTCCCTGCCCAACGGACCGTTCAACATCATCGAGGAACGTCCTACTTCGGTCCCCGCAGGACGCCGCCACCTTGAAGCTGGCCGTCGCCGAGAACCAGGAATCCGAGTGGCCCATCGGCGCGTTCAAGACGGTGATCGAGAAGATCGGCGATACGCTCAAACGCCAGGAGCTCCTGGCGCTGGCCCCGCGATATTCAGGCGAGCCTATACGATGACGTCAAACGTCACGATGCGACGTGATTGACAAGGGGGAAAGAAGCCCCATCGGCGGTATCACTGGGTTGATGCGCCAGTGTACTTGCCGAAATTTCCTGCATCACCGATCGAAGGGAGGAAGCCAAGCTCCGGACTTCGGAACAGGGAACAAGTGGCTTCTTCCTTGAGGACGGAATCGTCAACTACCTCGCCCAACGACGGCTGAGGACCGGTGGAGCCGCACGATATAACTCAAGAAAACAGCAATGAGGCAGAAATCAGTGACCGAAAAAGCGACGGATAGCGAGTTGATCGATCGGTGTCGACCTCGGCACGTCACGCAGCGCGATCGTTGCCAACAATGGCAGAAGAAGGATCGAGAGCTACGTCGGTGGCCGAAGGATTTCATTGCTCAGAAAGTCGTCGGCAGTCCCGTGCTGTTCGGCGAGGAGGCGCTGAACACTCGGCTCTCCCTGGACCTGTTCCGGCCGCTGGAGCGCGGCGTCATCAAGGAGAGGACGCGGGATCAGGAGGCGGTGCGCGAGTTGATCCATCATCTCATCGACCTGATGGAACCGCGCGCCAACAACCGCGTGCGCGCGGTGATCGGCGTGCCGGCCGAATCGTCCGGGCCAACCGGCTGGCCATCAAGGAGGCGGTGGGGGATTACGTTGCCGCCGCGATGGTGGTTTCGGAGCCGTTCGCGGTGGCTTACGGATTGAACATGCTGGACAACGCCATGGTCATCGACATCGGCGCCGGCACCGTCGATTTCTGCATCATGCACGGCACGGTTCCGACGGAGGACGACCAGCGCACCGTTCTGACCGCCGGCGACCATATCGACGCGCAGTTCAACAGCTTCCTGCAGGAACGCTACCCCAACTCCGATTTCAATCTGAACATGGTGCGCCGGTTCAAGGAGCAATACAGCTTCGTCGGCGCAGCCGCCGGCGCGCGTGGAGGTGGAGATCCCTATCAACGGCAAGCCGACGGCGCACGACATCACCGCCGAACTGCGCCGCGCCTGCGAGAGTATTCTCCCGGCGCTGGTGGAGACGACGCTGGAGATGATCGCCGGCTTCGATCCGGAGTACCAGGAGAAGATCCGCGGCAACATCCTGCTGGCCGGCGGCGGCAGCCAGATCCGCGGGCTGCGCGACTATCTGGAGAACGCCCTGAAGGAGTTCGGTCCGGCCAAGGTGACGTGCGTCAACGACCCCCTCTACAGCGGCGCCACCGGCGCCATGGCGTTGGCGGCGGACATGCCCGAGAAGTACTGGCAGGAAGTCTGAGCACACGCCCGCGTCGCCGCGCCTGACAGGCGCGGCAAGCGACTGCGCGCGGTCCGCGAACCCTCGCGACTGGACGTCCAGCGGCCGGCAACCGGACGAAGCACCGGCGATGTCCCGGTTTCCGAAGGCTCGAACGGGGACCGGCGCGGGAAGCCCCGGCCGCGTTCGAACTGTGGCGGTATTACTCGATTTGCGCTGTTGTTCCAGCGCGCCGGCTTTCTCTAATTCTACAACCGGTGCGACGGCGTGACGCTGTCGGCGATCGCCGAGTCTTCGCCTCCGCGCGCCCAGGCGTGACCGTGACGGCCCGGCCCCATGGATCCGCCATGACGGTTTCCGGACGCGGCGTACTCCTCGATCGCGCGGCAAATTTCCGCGAAATCCTTCAAATCAACCAAACTAAGCATAATAGTAATCCTGTATTCCCAGACGAATGAAAAGGGCCCCTCATTTTATGGTCGTATTTTTGAACCCTGGTTCGATTGCCAAACGTATACCATAAACCATAAAGATTTTGCGCATAATAACCGGCCCCGGCCCGCGGCTCATGGCACTTTTGGATGGTCGCGACGGGAATTCCTTGCGTTTTCAGACGGGTCCCAATCACGACCCTGCCCCCGAGGGTCCGGTTGCGCCGGATCCATGCCCAACCGTGCCTCCAGTAAAATAGAACAAAATAAGAACAAGTCAAGCGGTTTGCCGCGAATCTGCAAAATCCGTCTGCGCCGGCGCTGACTTGTGACGGCCCCCGTGCCATGAGAAAGCGGCTCGGGGAGAGGACGGATCCGTCATCGTGGCGCACGGGGATATGTTACCCGAAAGCCCGATTACCTATACATCACGGCAAAAAAAGCGCGCCGTTTTGGCGGAAATTTTCCTGCTCATGGAGTTGTTTCCGCAGAAACCGTCGAACGCCTCCCCCCTGTCGTTCCGGATGTACCCGTTCCGAGCGCCGAACTCCGCCGCGAAGCCACCTTGACGCACGGGCGCGGGGGTTGGAGACGGCCGGGGAAGTGTGTATGAGAACGGTCCCATAGTCTTTTCGTTCATCATCGCAGGGACGCGACACTCGCCATGGCCGACCGCACGTCGAAAAATCCGCCCGATCCGCAGCCGAAGTCGCCCAAGGACGCGCGGGAGGCCAAGGCACGCAATCTGGAAAGCCTGCGGGCGCTCGGGGTCGAGCCCTATCCGCATACCTTCCACCGCGGCCACGGCGCCGGAGAGCTTCAGGCGATGCATGCCGGGCTCGCGGCCGAGGAGCGGGCCGAGGGACCGGTCTCTGTGGCCGGGCGGGTGATGGCGTACCGGAACAGCGGCATGTTCATGGACCTCCACGACCCGTCCGGGAAGATCCAGGTGTTCTCCCACAAGGACCACCTGGACCAGGCCAACCTGGCGCTGCTCAAGCTCATCGACCTCGGCGACATCGTCGGGGTGGAGGGGACCGTGCGGCGCACCAAGCGGGGCGAGCTGACGGTGGACGCCAAGCGCCTGACCATGCTGACGAAAACCCTCGAACCGCTGCCCGAGAAGTACCACGGGCTCACCGACGTCGAGCAGCGCTACCGCCAGCGCCACGTGGACCTCACCGTCAACCGCGAGAGCCGCGACGCCTTCGTCAAACGCTCGCGCATCGTCTCGGCGCTGCGCGCCACCTTCGCCGGGCGCGGGCTGCTGGAGGTGGAGACGCCTATGCTGCAGGCCATCGCCGGCGGCGCCACCGCCAAGCCCTTTGTCACCCATCACAACGCGCTCGGGATCGACCTGTTCCTGCGGATCGCGCCGGAGCTCTACCTGAAGCGGCTGATCGCCGGCGGGCTCGCCGACGGGGTGTTCGAGATCGGGCGGTGCTTCCGCAACGAGGGCATCTCGACCCGCCACAATCCCGAGTTCACCATGGTCGAGGCCTATGTGGCCTACGCCGACTATTTCGACATGATGGAACTGGTGGAGTCGGCGGTGGCGGCGGCGGCCAAGGCCAGCAACGACGGCGCGCTGAGCGTGCGGTTCGGCGAGACCGACATCGACCTGACCCCGCCGTGGCCGCGCAAGTCCATGGTGGACATGGTCGCCGAGGCGACGGGGGTGGACTTCCTGTCGGTCACGGACCCGGCCGCCGCGCGGGACGCGGCCAAAAGTATTGGCGTGGAGACCGATCCCAAGGCCAACTGGGGCCAGGTGGTGGAGGCGGTGTTCGGCGAGCGGGTGGAGGAGGGGCTGATCCAGCCCATCCACGTGACCGATTTCCCGCTGGATATCTCGCCGCTGGCCAAGTCCCACCGCGATAATCCTTTATTGGTCGAGCGGTTCGAAACCTACGTCAACGGTTGGGAAATCGCCAACGCCTTCACCGAGTTGAACGACGCCGGGGATCAGTTGGCGCGGTTCCAGGGCCAGGCGGAAGCACGCGCCCGGGGCGACGAGGAGGCGCAGATGTTGGACGCCGATTTCGTCCGCGTGCTGGAATTCGGCATGCCGCCCACCGGCGGGCTCGGCATCGGCATCGACCGGCTGACCATGATCCTCACCGACTCCCCCAGCATCCGCGACGTGATCGCCTTTCCGACCCTGCGCCCCCGGAGTTGAAGAACGCCGCCCCGGAATAGATGAACGCGATTGACGGCCGGGTGTCCGGAACTCAGGTAGTGGGGACGCCGAGCAGCTTCCGGAGATTGTCGAACCCGGCCTTGTAGATCCCCTCGATCACCTGGGACGCCTCGCCCTCGGTGGCGCCGTGGGGGTCGAACAGGCTCGACCACTCGACCGCGCAACCGCCCTCCTCGTCGGTGACCTTGATGGTGGCGGTGTAGTTGGCCACCGGCAGCGGGCTTTGGGTGATGGAGTAGGTGTAGGTGCGCTCGGCGTCGTCGTGCTCGTCGAGCCGCTCGGTGATGGCGCCGCCGCCCGCGAGGCTCAGCTTGCGGACCCGGCCCCCTTCGTCCAGCTCGCTTTTTTCGATGGCGGGGTGCCAGTCCGGCAGCGCGTTGAAGCCGCCGATCATCCGCCACACGGTATCGGCGGGGACGCCGAGTCTGTTCAGCATGTAGACCTTGGTCACGTGTCTTCTCCCTGGCAAAGGCGCCCTGCGCTTGCCGCGCGGCGTCCGGTTGCGGGGAGTATAGCGCGGTCCGTATCCGGGGTGCAGGGGGAATTCGCGGCTCGCTCAGCGAAAGACGTCGAGGTTGCCGAGGAACTGCTCGGTGCAGGCCCGCCACGAGAAGGTTTCGGCGTGGGCGCGGCACTTGGCCGGGTCGATGGCCAGGGCCGCGCGCACCGCGGCGCCGAGGTCCTCGTCGAGGCAGCCAGCGCCGGAATGGTCGATCACGTCCAGCGGCCCCGGCACCGGGTATGCGGCCACCGGAACGCCCGCCGCCAGGGCCTCGATCAGCACCAGGCCGAAGGTGTCGGTGCGGCTGGGGAACACGAACACGTCGGCGGCGGCATAGTGGCGGGCCAGATCCTCGCCCACCTTGGCGCCGACGAAATGGGCGCCGGGGTATCTGGCCTCCAGTTCCGCCCGCCACGGACCCTCGCCGACCAGGACCTTGCTGCCGGGCAAATCCAGTCTGAGGAAGTCCTCGACGCCCTTCTCCACCGCCAGGCGGCCCACGTACAGCATGATGGGCCGGGGATAGGACAGGAAGGTCTTGGGGCGCGGCTGGAACAGTTCCGTGTCGACACCCCGCGACCACCGGCGGATGTTGGCGAAACCGCGCGCCTTCAATCCGTCCTCGATGGTCTGGGTCGCCACCATCACCGCCGACGCGGGTCCGTGAAAGCGTCTCAACGTCCGGTAGGACAGCGACACCGGCACCCGCCAGCGGGCATGGATGTATTCCGGAAACCGGGTGTGGAAGGACGTGGTGAAGGGATAGCGGTTCTTCAGGCAATGGCGGCGGGCCATCCAGCCGAGCGGCCCCTCGGTGGCGATGTGGATGGCGCACGGCTGGACGGCGTCGATCCGCCGGGCGATGGTGGACGGCAGGCACACCGACAATCGAATCTCCGAATAGGACGGGCAGGGGACGGTGCGGAACTGATCCGGCGTGATCATCGAGACCTCGTGTCCCGCGCCCGCGAGGTTCGACCTCAGAGCTTCAAGCGTACGAACGACGCCATTGATCTGAGGAAACCAGGCATCGGAGACAATGAGGATTCGCATTCTTTGCTCTCGTCGGGTTTGGTTTGGGCGGCGTGCGCCGTGTAGATCTGCTTGACCTCGTCCATCTCCGCCCAGCGGAGGATCTCCAGCGTGCCGTCTCGATGCTCCACGAGGGCGGTGCAGCTTTCCACCCAGTCCCCGTCGTTGCAGTACAGGATGCCGTCGATCTCGCGGATTTCGGCGGTGTGAATGTGGCCGGCGATGACCCCGTCGGCTCCCTGGCGCCGCGCCTCGGCGACCACGGCCTCCTCGAACCGGCAGATGAATTCGACCGCGTTCTTGACCTTGTGCTTGAGGTAGGCGGAGAGCGACCAGTAGGAAAACCCGAGCTTGCGCCGCGCGTAGTTGAACCAGATGTTCAAGGAAAGTGCGAAGTTGTAGGCGCCGTCGCCGACGATGGCGAGCCACCGGGCGTGCTTGACCACGCCGTCGAACTGGTCGCCGTGCAGGACCAGGAACCGGCGCCCGTCGGCGCAGATGTGAAAGGTCTCCGGCAGGATCGCCACCCGCCCGAACCGGCGCGGCGCGAAATCGCGGAAGCTCTCGTCGTGATTGCCCGGAATGTAGATCACACGCGTTCCCTTGCGGGCCTTTCGCATCACTTTCTGGATGATGTCGTTGTGGGTCTGGTGCCAGTACCAGTTGCTGCGCATCCGCCAGACGTCGATGATGTCGCCCACCAGATAGAGGTAGTCGGACTCGGTGCGGCGCAGGAAATCCATGAGGATGTCCGCGTTGCACCCGCGCGTTCCGAGGTGCACGTCCGAAATCCAGATGGCACGGTAGTGATAGGTCGTCGGCGCAATCACGTTCATGTCAAAATGGGCGGTTCCATGAACAGGGCAGATATTCCGATGTCATGCCGGGGCTAATACAATATAAAGTTTCAATAAGACACGCCGAAATCATGGTTTCATCAAAACTTAAAAAATCTGTCGCTGTTTTTTCACAAATATTAGTGCAAATGAGTAATGAGCTCTCTTTCCAGAAACGACGTGAAAAAAGCTTCACGTCGAAAAATTCCGAACCCGGAAGGGTATCTTTTTCGCCGCCGCGCCCTGATCATCTACAATCCGGTGGCCGGTTACTTGCCCGGCCGGCGCCTGACTTCGCGTATGCCAGTCCCTTTCGTGGCTCGGCGTCCAGGAGACGATTCGCGAAACGGCGTACGGTGGCGACGCGGAGGCGTTCGCGGCGGCGGCCTCCTCACGGGACTTCGACGTGGTGGTCGCCGCCGGAGGCGACGGCACCATCAACGAAGTGGTCAATGGCCTGGCCGGCAGTCCGCTGCCGTTGGCGATCATCCCGCTGGGGACCGCCAACGTCCTGGCCGCGGAGATCGACTTGCCGCGAAACGTCTCCGCCATCGCGAGGACCATCGCGGCCGGCGAGACGCGGCCGGTTTATCCTGGGGTCGCCAACGGCCGCCGGTTTCTCATGATGGCCGGACTGGGGTTCGATGCCCACGTGGTGGCGAACGTCAATCGAACCGTCAAACGGGCCACGGGAAAGCTGGCCTACGTCCTTCAAACCGCCATCAGCGCGTTCACGTTTCCCTCCCCGACCTATCAAGTCACCATCGACGGGACCCGCCATGAGGCCGCGTCGGTGGTGATCGCCAATGGCCACCGCTACGGCGGTCGCTACACGTGCGCGCCGGAGGCCCGAATCGAGGTTCCGGAATTTCACGTCTGTCTGTTCAAGAGTTCCGGGCCCGCCAGCGTTGCCCGCTACAGCGCCGCCCTGATGATGGGCAGGCTCCACCGGTTGTCCGACATCGAGATCGTGCGCGGATCGCAAGTGACGGTCGAAGGTCCTGGCGGCGAATTGGTGCAGTGCGACGGAGACATCGCCACCGCGCTCCCATTGTCGGCGTTCATCGGCGCCGATACGCTCAATCTGGTGATGCCGGTGACTTGATCGGCTTGTGGCCGTTCGAGCAATCCCGCCCTACGACCTCGTTTCCCGCGTTCCCGAGCTTGTCGTGCCTCCCGTCGTCGACGTCGGGTCGGCGATGCACGCGTGGCGAGCGGTCGGGAAGCAAAATAAAATGCAAGAGTAAATTTATACCTATTTGGGCTAATACTAGCTCATTTGAGTGATTTTATTCAATAAATCTAAAATTGTTCGAATTTTTAATGAAACTTGCAGTAAACGCATGTATTGTCCTCATAGGCGGGATTGCTACCTATGGGAGTGTTTTGTTATGGAACTGAGAAAGGCATTGTTGGGAGTCGCGGCCGGGCTGCCGTTCCTCCTCCAAGGGGCCGGGCCCGCGGGGGCCGTTAGCTTCGGCGACGCGGGCGCGGCGCTTCAGGGCGTGATCGACGGCATCACCGTGTCGCCGCCGAGCAGCATCGACGTCACGACCGACGAGGTCGCCGACGCCCAGGATTCGCTGTGGTCGGTCACCGGGACCGGCGCGTCGGTGGGCACGCTGATCGTCGAACTCGCGGGATTGGCCAGTACGACCGTATTCGGTGTCTACGACGCGGCCGATCCGTCGAAACAGGTCACGATTTTCGACGGGGCCGCTTCGGCCGGAGCACAAGGACTGCTGTCCATCAAGGACGACGGATCCGTGTTCGTGAACTTCGTCGACACGGGCGTGGATTTTGCCGGAAATCTATTCGGCTTCTTCCTCGACTCCAGGCCGAGCCGCGAGGCTAACACCGGAATCTGGTTCAGCGATACCAGCCTGAACCAGGACGGTTTCGATCACATGGCGGCGTACCGGGGAACCGGCGACCTTGTGGACCTGCCGGGAGTGGCTCCGGGCATCTGGACGCCCTCGGAGTACATCCTGGCGTGGGAGGATCTGCACGCCGACATCGCCGACGGCGACTTCGAGGATTTCGTCGTGATGGTGGAATCCGTGCAGCCGGTGCCCATACCGGGCGCCGCGTGGCTGTTCGGCTCGGGGCTGTTGGCCCTCGTGGGCTTTGCCCGGCGGAGGCGGCAGGTCGCCTGAAAACGGCGCTGACTGTCCTCTCCCCGGCCTTGCCCCGCTCAGGTCGCGCGATCTCCGGTCGCGCGACCTTTGCGTTTGGCGGAACCACGAAGAAGGGGGTGTCGTGACACGGTCCATCGGGCGACCGTGATTGGATCGGGAAGGGCCGGGATACCCGTGCCTTGGCGGCGTCTTCACGAGCGATATTCTACTGTGCATGGGGTTGTTTTTGCAAAAATGCTTTTACCCCCCCCCCCCGTCCTATCGCCATGGCTCTAATCCGCGTCCACGAACCGCCGGGCGATTTCGTGGCATTCGTCCGCGATTTCCAGAAAGGCGTCGACCACGTCGGGGTCGAAGTGCGTTCCCCAGCCGTCCTTGATGATCTTGCATGCCTCTTCGTGGGAGAAGGGTGGTTTGTAGACGCGGCGGCTGATCAGGGCGTCGTACACGTCGGCCACGGCCATCAGGCGCGCGGGCAGCGGAATGTCGTCGCCGGAGAGGCCTTCCGGATAGCCCGTTCCGTCCCATTTTTCCTGGTGGGAGTAAGCGATCTCGCGGGCAAACCGCAAAAACGAATGGGTGACATCCAGCTTTTCCTCGGCCGCCGCGATGGCGTCCCGGCCCATGGTGGTATGGGTCTTCATGATCGCGAACTCTTCGTCTGTCAGCTTGCCGGCCTTGAGGAGGACACGGTCCGGGATCCCCACCTTGCCGATGTCGTGCAGGGGCGCCGACTTGTACAACAGTTCGATGTTCTCGTCGGTCAGGAAGTTGGAAAACCGGGGATGCTCTTTCAGTTTGACGGCCACGGCCCTGACGTAATTCTGGGTGCGGCGGATGTGGTTGCCGGTTTCGTTGTCCCGGGTTTCCGCCAGTGACGCCATCGCGAGGATAGTGACGTCCTGGACCGCGCTGAGCTGTTGCGTTCTTTCCGCCACCCTTTCTTCGAGAATGGCGTTCTGGTCCCTGAGGAAATCCTGGGCCGCTTTCAGCGCCAGATGGGTCTTGACCCGCGCCAGGAGGATGGGTGGGCTGATGGGCTTGGTGATGTAGTCGACGGCTCCCAGTTCGAGGCCGTGCTCTTCATCCTCGATCTGTGCCTTCGCGGTCAGAAAAATGACCGGAATATCCCGCGTCTGCTCGCTCTCCTTCAGCCGCGCGCAAACCTCGTAGCCGTCCATTTCCGGCATCATGATGTCGAGGAGAATGAGATCGGGAGGCGTTTCGGCGCCGGCAATGGACAGCGCCTTTTCGCCGTTGGTGGCGATTTTCGTCTTGTAGGCGTCCTTGAGGAGCGCGCTGACGAGGGCGATGTTGTCCGGCGTGTCGTCGACCACCAGAACCGTCTTTTTGTCCGTCGCGTCGATCATCGATTGTGGTGCCTCTTGCTACGTTTGCGTTCTCATGGCGGCCAGGATTTCGAGCGCCTTTTCGAAATCGAAGCTCTTGACCTTTTTCTCCAGGGCCGCGAGCCGGTCCGCGCCATGGACCGCCGCCACGGTATCGCCGATCCGTTCCAGGCAATCCACCGCCTCGCTGTCATTGTCTTGGAGGAACGCCCGAAGTTGATCCAGATCGGCGCCCAGTTCTCCTCCATCGACCTCCGCCACGGCACCGCGCGTGCCTTCGCTGACGCTTTCCCCCTCCGCGCCCAGCACGGGCGTCACGGCCGAGGATACGCCCGCGATCGCGTTCGCCAGTGTTTTCAGCGCCGCTCCGATCTCGCCGGTGTCATCGGTTTTGATCCGTTGCTCCACCTCGGCGGCGGCGGCGCTGGCTCCCGTGGCGCCGATGTTTCCGGCAACGCCCTTGACCGTATGGGCGAGGCGTTCGGCCGTCTCGGTCTCGCCCCGCGCCAGCGCCTCGGCGATCGCTTCCGCGGCGTCGGATTGCCCGTCGACGAACTGCCGCAAGAGGTCCAGGTAAAGGGGTTGGTTGCCGGCCACGCGACGCAGCCCGTTCTCGACGTCCAAACCCGGCAAATCGGGCAGGGCGGGTGCGTCGCCGCCCGGTTCGGAAGCCGGCGGCTGCGCCGGTAACGGAGACGCCGCGTCGGGAGTGACGTACTTGCTCAACGTCTGGAACAGAACCTCGGGATCGATGGGCTTGGACACATGGTCGTTCATGCCGGCCGCGAGGCATCGCTCGCGCTCTTCCTCCAGCGCGTGCGCCGTCATGGCGATGATGGGCAGATCCCGTGTCCGGGCATCCGCGCGAATGCGCCGGGTCGCCTCCAATCCATCCATCTCCGGCATCTGCAAATCCATGAGCACCGCGTCGTATTTGGTGGGCCCTGAGGCACCGGCCAGTCTGGCGACCGCCTCCACGCCATTGTTGGCCACGTCCACGCGCACGCCGACGCTGACCAGCAGCTCGGCGGCGACCTGTTGATTGATGGCATTATCCTCCACCAGCAACACGGCGGCGCCCCGAAGCGTGCTCTCCGACAGGGGCGCGGCGGATCGGAGCGCCGCGACGGACCCTGCGGCCCGCTCGTCCCCGGAGAACAATCCCATCACCGTGTCGAACAGGACCGAAGGGCTGACCGGCTTGATGAGGAACGCGTCGACCCCCGCCTTTTCCGCCCGGCTCCGGACTTCTTCCCGTCCAAAGGCGGTGACCATCACCGTGAATGGAACGGACTTCAGCTTCGCCGATGTCTTGATGATCCGGCAGGCCTCGATCCCGTCCATCCCTCCCGAAAGACGCCAGTCCATCAGGACCAGCTTGTAGGGATCCCCGTCATCGGCCTCGGCGAGCCGGTCCAGGGCCGTTTCCGCGGTATCCGTCGTGGTGACCCGGAAGGACATGTTCCGCAACGCGTCGTGCAGGATCTCGCGCGCCGTTTCGTTGTCGTCGACGACAAGGACCCGCATGCCCCGGAGATCGGGATGAACGCTCGCGCGCCGCTTTTCACGTTTCCGGCCGCGTTCCAGCCATGCGGTAAAGGTGAACGTGCTGCCCTTGCCGGGTTCGCTTTCGGCGAAGATCTCGCCGCCCATGAGGTCGACGATGCGTTTGCTGATGGTCAGACCCAGTCCCGTGCCGCCGTATTTCCGGGTGATGGATCCGTCGGCCTGAGTGAACGCCTCGAACAGGCGCCCCACCTGCTCGGGGCTCATGCCGATGCCGGTGTCGCGGATGCTGAACCGCAACTTGACCCGGTCACCAGGCTCCTTGGACGTTTGCTCGGCGACTTGCACGTCGATGACGATCTCGCCCTTTTCCGTGAACTTGACGGCGTTCCCGGCGAGGTTGATCAGCACCTGTCCGAGGCGCAGGGAATTGCCCCGAAGATCCTGGGGCACGCCGGGTCCGACGGAAAACAGGAACTCCAGATCCTTTTCCTCGGCCCGTTGACCGATAACCGTCGAAACACTGGCGAGTACGTCGTCAAGGGCGAAATCGGCCGATTCCATGCTCAGCTTGCCGGCTTCTATCTTCGAGAAATCGAGGATGTCGTTGATGATGCCGAGCAGGGCGTTGGCGGACGACTGGATCTTGGTGAGGTAATCCTTCTGGCGCGGCGAAAGGTCGGTTTTCAGCGCCAGGTGGGACATGCCGATCACCGCGTTCATGGGGGTGCGGATTTCGTGGCTCATGGCCGCGAGGAAGGAGGACTTGGCCTTGGTGGCGGCTTCCGCCGCTTCCTTCGCGGCCAGCAGTTCGGACTCCATTTGCTTACGATCGGTGATGTCGTTGAATACCGCGACGACCCCGCCGTCGTCGGTCGGCGCGCGGAAAACCTCGATGACCTTGCCGTCGGGTGTTTGGTCTTCGTAGCGTTCGATGCTGGTGTCGCGATAGGCTTCGATGTGCGCAGCCACCAGTTCGTCCGCATCACCCGGACCGTAGTCGCCGCGTTCCGCCCGGAACCGCAAAAGATCGCGGATCGGCAAGCCGACACCGACCACCTCCTCGGGGAGGAGATAGTACTCGCGCAGACGGTTGTTGAACACCCGCAGGTTGAGGTCCTTGTCGACCATGAAGAGGCCGCCGCGCATGCTGTCCATGGCGGTTCGCAACTGCGCTTGCTTCTCCGTTAGCTCAGCGGTGCGGTCCCGGACCCGCGCCTCCAGGAGATCGTGGGCCTCGCGCAGTTGTCGCTCGGCCTCGACCCGCCGTGCCTGCATTTCGTTGTAGGCTTCGACGACGCGGCCGAGTTCGTCGTCGCTCTTCCACGCCACGGGCTCCCAGGGCTCTCCCCGCTGCATGCGTTCGATGGACCCATACAGGAGAGCCAGCGGCCGGCCGATCACCAGGCGCGTCGCCAGCATGGTGACCCCGATCAGGGCGCCGATCAGAACCAGGACGACCAGCGCGTCGGACTTGAAACCCTGAAGAATTTCAGCGCGGATGTGGCCGCTGTACACGGTCGCCGCCCACGTTCCGACGGACTCCCGGATCTTGCCGCTTACGTAAACGAGCGGCTGTTCGGCCCGGAACTCCGGGCGTTCTGGCTCCACGCCGAGTGGGCCCACGCTTGCGATGACGTTTCCGCGCGGGTCGTAGACGACGGCGTTCACTAGGTCCGGGATTTTGCCGAGTTCATCGAGCAAGGCCGTAAGTTTGCCGGTGTCGTATTGCCAGAGGGCCTCGGCGATGGCCGCGCTTTGAAGCTCCATGACGCGGCGCAGCCGGTCGGCCAGATCTTCGCGCTGGCCCACGTAATAGTTGGCGGCGAGGACCAGGAAGGCGGCCAGAACGCTGAGTCCCACCAGCGGAACGTAAATGGCCAGCAACTTTGCTCTTATGGTCCCCATTCAAAGTGGTCCCGCGCGGAATTCAAGCGTCCGTGAACCATACCAGATGACGCGACCGAAAGGGCGAGCGTTCGACGCAATGGAAAACGAAAATACCGAATCCGGAGGCCTCGGGACTTACGGTTTGCCTTGCGGGAGGTCGAAACAGGAATAGTCATCGTCGCAGGGGCCAAGGTTCCGAGCGGCCCGCTCGAGCAGCACCTCGACGACGCGCGCGCGGATGCGGGGAAGTTCTCCCGATGCCCGCATGCGGCTGAACATGGCGCTGATATGGGGAATCAGGTCGGCGTGCTTCCTGTTCAGGTAATGGTACAGGTCGACCACCGCGACGCTGGGTTCGAGCGCATGGATCCCGTCCATGCCCATCCGCCGGATGTGGTACCAGCCGTTGACGCGCGGAGACAGCGCGATGTCCACGCGGCCCCGGTCCAGAAGTCGGAAGAGCGTGTCGTATCCATCGGCCGGCGCCACGCTCATGCCCCGGGTGTTCTCTTCGGCGAACTTGATTCCCCGGATCAGACCGATGCGGTAGGGACGCAGGCTCTCCCATCCATCCACGGTGAAATCCGTCGTCTTGGAAAACACCGTCGCCTCGATGAAGTTGATCGCGGGCTGGACCTGGATCAAATGCGGATAGCGTTCCGACAGGCCGGCGACGCGCTGAACCTCGCCGTCCACCTCGCCCTGGTCGGCGAGTCGGACCGCCCGTTCCGCCGGATACTTCTTGATCATTACGTCGATGCCGAGGCGGCGATAGGCTTCGCGGACGATCACTTCGCCGATGACCGTATCGACGGAGTTTTCCGGTGTTACCAGCACGAGCCGTTCCTCGGCGGCGGCCGAGCTCGACGCCCAGAACCATACGAGCAAGGCCGAGAGCAAACCCGCGCGGATACGGACCATCATGTTCGGCAGTCCGCCCAACGGCGGACTATCATCGTTCCAGCCCGGCCGTCCCCGGCCATCGTCAACCCCCGGTGACGCTCATGTGGCGATTGACGGCGGGGGCGTGGCGGCCGCGTTCGATGACGAAGTCATGTCCCTTGGGCTTCCGCGCGATGGCCGCCCGGATCGCCTCCTCGAGCAGGCGCGTCGTCGGCGCTGGCGCGGATCGGGGCGCGCAGGTCGGCGGCGTCGTCCTGGCCCAGGCACATGAACAGGGTGCCCGTGCAGGTGAGCCGCACGCGATTGCAGCTTTCGCAGAAATTATGGGTCAGCGGCGTGATGAAACCGAGCTTGCGGCCGGTTTCCTCCACCGCGAACGTAGCGGGCGGGGCCGCCGCTCTGGTAATCGATGTCGGTGAGCGTCCACCGCTCGGACAGGTTCCGCCGGACCGTGCTCAGGGGCAGGTACTGGTCGAGACGGTCCTCGCCGCCGATGTCACCCATGGGCATGACTTCGATAATGGTCATGTCGAAGCCCTGGTCGCCGCACCAGGCGAGGATATGGCCGAGTTCGGCGTCGTTGATACCCTTGAGCGCGACCGTGTTGATCTTGACCGCGAGGCCGGCGCGCCTGGCGGCCGCCAGGCCGGCCAGGACCTTGTCGAGATCGCCGATGCGGGTGATGGCCCGGAACCTGTCGGGGTCGAGGGTGTCGATGGAAACGTTGATCCGGCGCACGCCGCAGTCGTAAAGCGCGTCGGCGAAATGGGCGAGTTGGCTGCCGTTGGTGGTGAGCGTCAGTTCATCCAGCGCGCCGGAATGGAGGTGGCGCGAAAGGTTGCGAAACAGCGTCATGATGTTGCGGCGGACCAGCGGTTCGCCGCCGGTAATGCGAAGCTTCCGCGTGCCGTGGCGCACGAACGCGGAACACACCCGATCCAACTCCTCGAGCGTCAGCAAGTCGGATCGTGGAAGAAACGTCATGTTTTCCGCCATGCAGTAGACACAGCGGAAATCGCACCGGTCGGTCACCGACACCCGGATGTAGGTGATCGGCCGTCCGAACGGATCCTTCAGCGCCGCGGCGGCGGCTGAGTGCTGGCGTTGTTTCGGGGTGTCCGAGCCGCTTCCGTCCATGTTCCCTGGCGTCCAGCGAGGGTATCGCCTCGCGGATTCTCCCATCCCACGTTTCCGTACCGCGCGGGGCCTTTCCAGCCCTCTTTGACTAAGTATAGCGCGTGAGTCGGATTTGCACAGCGTTCCTTTTCCAAACGCCCCTTTCCCGCTTGCGTCGGGGAACGATGATCGCAAAAACGAGGACCCGCGGCGATCAGGCGGCGGGATTTGGCTTGCCCCGTGCCGTGGCCTGGGCGGACGCGAGGGTCTTGCGCAGTTCCGCCTCGCAGGTCACCAGCTCCGCCTCGGCGGCCGTGCGCTGGCGCTTGCCTTCGTCGGCGATCTGCAGGCTTTCCTCGATGGTGTCGATGAGCATCTGGTTGGCCTGCTTGACGGTCTCGATGTCGAACACGCCGCGCTCGATCTGCTTGCGGACCTCGGCGTTGGCGGTCTTGAGGTTCTCGGCGTTGGCGGTGAGCAGTTCGTTGGTCAGGTCGGTGGCCTCCTTCAGCGTCTGCCCGGCCTCGCGGGACCGATGGATGGTAATTCCCTGGGCAAGCTGCGTGCGCCACAGCGGGATGGTGTTGACCATGGTCGAGTTGATCTTGTTGACCAGGCTCTTGTCGTTCTCCTGCACCAGCCGGATGCTCGGCAGGCTCTGCATGGTGACCTGGCGGGTCAGCTTGAGGTCGTGGACCCGCCGTTCCAGGTCGTCGCGCATGGACCGCAGATCCCGGAGAGCCTGGGCCTTGAGCACGTCCTTGCTCTCGTCCGCTTCCTTCTGGAGCGCCGGGACCACCGTTTCGTCGATCTCGCGCAGCTTTTCCTCGCCCGCGGCGATGTAGTCGGCGAGCGTGTGAAAGTACTCCAGGTTGGCGTCGTAGAGCCGGTCGAGGGACGCGATGTCGGTGAGCAGCTCGGTCTTGTGCGTATCCAGTTTGTTGCTGATGGAATCGATCTGGTCGCGGACCTCCTCGAAACGCTGCAGGAACTTGACCATGGGCTTGGCGCCGCCGAACAGCCGGGCGAAAAACCCCTGTTCCTTGAGGTCGTCCACGTCGAACCCGCGAAGGGTGACCACCATTTCGCTGAGCGCGCCGCCGGCGGGCCCCACGTCCTTGTTGCGGACGCCCTCCAGCATCTGATCGGAGATCATGGTCAGCTGCTCCTGCGCCTTGGCGCCGAAGAAGATGACGGAATTGCTGTCCTTGATGTCGATCTCGGACATCAAATTGTCAATCCGCGTCCGCCGGTCCGCGCCGGCGTCCTCGTAGGGGAGAAGGTCGCCCTTGATGGACGCCTGGACCAACGCGGTCGCGTCCTCCAGGGTGGTGACGGCCGTTTCCTGCTTTGTTTTCATGGGATCGTTCCCTCCTAAATCACGCCTTCGCGCTTCAACCGCGTGGACAGCACCTCGATCTGGACGTCGAGATCGAAGACATCGTTCTGCGCGAGCCTCTCGTACTGCTCGTTACACACGTTTTCCATGTCCACCAGCAAGTTCCGGTAGTTCTCTTCCAGCACCGGCGTTTGGCTTTTGTGATGGGTCTGGACGTATTGTTCGCTGATCTTGCCGATGCCGTCGAGGTAGACGTTCAGGAACTTGCGGGCGCGCCGGAGATCGCGCGGGTCCTCCTCGATGGCGCGCAGGATCCGCTGCGATCCGTCGACGATGCCGCCGAGCCGCTCCTGGAACTCGCGCGACTGGATCCGGAGACGCGTCTGATTGATGCGATCGATCTTGGCGTAGGCCTCGGCCAGGGTCTGGGTGAACTGGTCCCGGCCGACGCCGTGATTGCCGGCCGCCATGGGCTTCTTCTTCGGGTCGAACCCGTAGGTCATGAAGGTGCCGGCAATGGCGCCGATGCCGAACAACAGCGAGATGATCATGTTCTGTCCGGCCGCCAGGTGCGCCGCCACCACGGTTCCGATGCCGATCAGGCTGGCCCCGGCGGTCTTGAGCGGCAGCAGGCTGGACGTCGAAAAGGGCCTGTCGTCGTGCTGGATTTCGTTCAGCAGCCCCTTGCGCACGAGCAGCGCGCCGGCGAGGCAGAGGGCGTAGGCGCCCCCCGTGACCACGACCGATTCCAGATGGCCGCCCCACAGGCCGCCGATGGCCTTGAACAGCAGCGGAAGCGGCAGCAGAAACAGCAATATGCCCTTCACGCCCGCGTATATCTTGCGTCGGCGTGAACCGGTGGCGTCCTTCATCGCTCAGGATCGCTGCTCGGTGGGGGCCGGCGGGCGCTCGCGCGTATCCCGGTGATCGGCCACGAGGGCCTGGCAACTGGCGATACCCAGCGTTCCAACGAGAACGAGGACTCCCAACGTTTTCATCAACGACGTCGACACGCTTGCACGCTCCATTTCCGGCGGCCCGGCGTTGCGCCGGGCCTGTTTCCCGCCGGTTTCCTGTTTGATTTCCTAGCCCTCGGCCGGAATACGCAGCACCTGCCCGGGATAGATCTTGTCCGGACTGGACAGCATCGGCTTGTTGGCCTCGAAGATCGCCATGTACTTGTTGGCGCTGCCGTAGTGCGCCTTGGAAATGGCCGACAAGGTGTCGCCGCTCTTGACGGTGTAGAAGGTCGCCTGGCCGGCGCCGTCGGCGGCGGCGATGTCTTCTTCCACCTTGGCCACGCCTTCCACGTTGCCGAGCGCGAGTACGATCTTCTCCTTCTCTTCCTGGCTTGCGGCGGAACCCTTCACCCGAACGGTGTCTCCGTCCACTTCGATCTGGACGCCGTCGCCGCCGAGACCGAGGCCGCTGAGTTCCTTGACCAGGTCCTCGGATTTCGGCGCCGCGTCGCCGCCGATGCCCAGGGCTCTGCCGGCGGCCTTTACAAAATCAAAAATTCCCATTTTTCCACTCCCCTTCCCGAAAACGTATAATCGAGAAATCAACTGTTGATAGACATGCCTGAATTTAGGCGCGTTCGACCGGCGCGCAACTCCTAAAATTCCAGTCCTAAAATTCCAGGCGTTGCCGCCGGCGTTCGAGCCCTGGCGGCCCGGCGGCGCGTTCTTCCGGTCCGTTCGCGCGGCCCCGTCCGGGCAAGAGGCGCGATCGACAGCGCGGTCATCATCTTGTCACGCGACGGTCACGCGA
The DNA here is from genome assembly GCA_963701445.1 of uncultured Alphaproteobacteria bacterium. Taxonomy (GTDB): domain Bacteria; phylum Pseudomonadota; class Alphaproteobacteria; order Rhodospirillales; family Defluviicoccaceae; genus CAKZLS01. The sequence continues at coordinate 9,791 of CAVPAM010000041.1, read as the reverse complement.
GCTTCACCATTCCGCGATATCCTGGGGTGCCCGTGAACGAATATCCGATCTCGCGGACTCACGCGGTAGAATTGACGTGCTGGAAAAATAAACTGCTTGGAGCATGGCCATCCGTCCGTGTCGGGCCGATCCGATCGGACCCTGCTCGTGGAGGAAATGCATGGGATACGCCGAAAAAACGCGGGTGATGGATCGTCTGGAAGCGAGGCTGGTGCTCGCCAACAGCCAGTTCCCCCAGTCCTTCGGCCTCGCCGGCATTCCCCTGTTCCGGGCGCTGCCGGCGGGCGCCATCGTCGCCCTTGAAGACACGGCGCGCTGGATGCGGTTTCAGCCCGGCGAGCCTGTCCTGAAGCCGGACCGGACCGGGGCGCACGGCGTCTACGTGATCCTCGAGGGCCGGGTCGAAACCTACCTGACCACGGAAAACGGAACCGCCGTGGTTCTCGCGGAACTGGGGCGGGGGCAATGGTTCGGCGAGTTCGCGGCCATCGACGGCAAGGCCGGATCCGCCGCCGTCCGGGCGAAGGAGGCCGCCGTTCTCGCCGAAATTCCCCGCGACGCCTTTACGCAATTGCTGCGCCGGTATCCCGAGGTCACGCTGCGATTGACCGAACATCTTGTCGGCGTCGTGCGCGCCCTCGACGAGCGGGTGTCGTCCCTTCAGGGGTTCCAGGACAAAGTGGATCGGTTCCACCGCCGGCTCCGGGTCTCCGTCATTTAGCTGGGTTGCGGGGGGGGGGGGTGTAACGCGTTTTTTGCAAAACAACCCCATGCACAGTAGAAATCGGCCGGAGGGTTTCCTTTTCCACCCGACAGAAATAAGTAAAATCAATTAGTTATACCGCTGTTTTGCGAAATCAGCGCGGCATGATGTGAGGAGTGCCACATAATTAATTGAAATATAAAATATATATCCGAGAATCGACGCCCATGATGGTTTTATGGGTTGCCCCGCCGCTTCGTTCCTCGCAGGGACGAAGAGGAGTCGACGTCATCGCCAGGGGCCACCGTCTTCGCGAGCGAAGCGCGGCGATCCAGGGCCGGCGGTTGACGCGTTTCGGGTGGCGGGCTGGTTTGCCGCGTCGCCTTGCTCCTCGCAAGGACGAGGAGGAGGGTGCTGTTGGTGGCGTGGCGGGCGTAAAGCGATTGCGTCCCCGATAGGCGCCCCGAACGCGCCATCAAGCGCGTGATCGCCGATCAGCTTGCCGAAGCCCCGACGGAGAACGGCATTTCAATAGTGGCGATGGCGAAGCGAGTTGAAACAGGCGCCGCGCCCGGACCCCGTCTCAACACTGCCCGTCTCAACACTGATAGAAGACGTTGAAGCAGTAGCCTCTGCTTCCGCCGTCGTAACACGGGAAAACGCCGCTGACGGCGTATCCCTGGCTTTGCGCTTGTTGCAGGCGCTGATAGGCCGTGGTCTGGGTGACGAACGGCCCGACCCGCTCCTGGCATTGCCCGACGAGTTGAAACCGTCCCTCCGCCACCGGCTGCCCGGCGTCGGCGATGGGAACCGGGGGCCTTGCCGGCGTCAATCCCGGAGCCGCCGAACGGGCGGCCAACGGCAAAAGGAGCGAGGCACAGACGACCCCACAAATCAGCGGCGTCAGGCCCCGAGGATCGGAGCGTTTCGGCAACTTTGGTTTTTCTCTTCCATGATCGGCCATTTTCGTCTCTCCCGGCTGTTTCGTCAGGGTGGAACAGCCCTCCGGGGCGCCGCCCGGCGATCAACCGACGGGGCAAACACCTCCAAGCCGCCCACGACGGATTTTAGGAGGTCTCACGCCCTGGTGTCTGTGAACGGGTTCACAAGGGCGGCGCGAAGCTGACCGATACGTCTTCGCGAGCCGGAGGCGCGGCGATCCCGGGCCGGCGGTTGAGCGGAAGGTGCGCGCGGATCAAGCGGACAGGCTCGAGCGCATCCTGGCGCGTCTCGACCAGGCCTCCGAACCCGGCAACATGGACCTGCCGGGCTACCGGTTGTACCCCTTGAAAGGGGATTTGGCGGGTTTCTGGTCGGTGACGGTTTCGGGAAACTGGCGGATCGTGTTCCGGTTCGACGGCGGGCATGCCTTTGATATCGATTTGATCGACTACCACCAGGAGAAGCCGACATGGCGATGAAGACTCCACCGTATCCGGGGCTTTCCGTCCGGCATGACTGCATCGTGCCGCTTGGGCTGACCGTCACGGAAGCGGCGAGGCGCCTGGGCGTGTGCCGCAAGCAGTTGTCCGATATCGTCAACGGTCACGCCGGTCTTTCGCCGGAGATGGCGATCCGTCTCGACAAGGCCTTCGGCGGCGGCGCGGAGACGTGGTACCGGCTGCAAGCCGCCCATGACCTCGCCCGGGCGATGGAACGCGCCGACGAGATCGAGGTGGAGCGGATATCGCCGGAGGCGGCGTGAGGTCCCGCGCTTGGCGGCCCGCGGGGGGCCGCCACCGCGAGTGGACGGTTTCGCGAATGGCGGATGGGGGCCGTCGGCAGCCGCCGGCATGGCCCCCGGAACGCCAGTCGGGGCGCGTGTCCGGTTGACCCGCGCCCCTTGATCCTGGGTTCAGAAGGTGAAGACCTTGCGGACGCCGACGAACAGCGACCACGCGTCCTCGAGCTGCGGGCCGTTGAGGTTCTGGTACAGCGGGACCGTGACCTCGATGCCGGGGGTGACGCCGGTCAACGGACCCTCCGGGACCCGGAAGTCGAGACCGAACGAGGCCAGGGTCTTCCACCCTCCGTAATTGTTCGGATCGGTGGTGGGCGAGGGGCCGACGATCCGGCTGTCCTTGCCGTCGATGTCGCCCATGTATTCCTGGCCGAGGCGCGCCGAGGCGGTGACGCCGTAACCCAGGGTGTAGCCGGCCCACGCGCCCACGGACGCGCGGTCGCCGAAGGTGTAGCCTTCGTCGTTTTCGCCGAGGTTGATCTGGCCGAAGCCCTGGACGCCCCAGTGCCAGGGGCCGTCCGCGCCCCAGTAGGTCAGGCCCGGCAACAGGTTGTAGGTGCCGGTGCCGAGCTGGAGGCCGTAGGCGAGCCGGCGCCGGCCGGTCGCTCCATCGGGTTGCAGGGTCGTTCCTTTCTCCCGGATCGAGCCGGTGGGAAAGCTGACGCCGGCCATCAGGTGAACGTGGTGGACCGGGTCGTCGTGGAGCCGGTAGAGCGCGGCCGCCGCGATGTCGCCGATGCCAGAGGTTTCGTTCTGAAAGGTCCCGAGTTCGGTGGTGCCCGAGCGGCCCTTGAAGGTGACCGCCTTGCGCTCCTTGATCACATAGGGAACGCCGACCATGGCCGACAGGTCCTTGGTTATGCCCACCTGGACCCCGAAGGCATGGACCTGCATGGTCATGTTCTCCGGCGCGCTGCGATAGGTCGCCGGTTGACCCGGCTTGTCGGCGAAGTGGTTCCGCATGGTGGCGACCTCGGCGGTGCTTACGCCGTTGTCGCCCTTGACCAGGCGGTTCTTCTGGGTCCGCATGTAGCGGTAACCGAGCATGACCTGGCCCGGCTTGACGACGCGGCCGGCGCCGACGCCGAGCGGTGGCGCCGCCGGCATGGTTGTCGTCATCATCATCGGGTTGGGGCTGGCCGGGGGCATGCCGGTCCCGGGGGACGGCCGGGCGGCTGGATCGTCGGCGGCGATGGCGGCTTGCGCGCAAACCACGCAAAGCCCGAGCGCCGACATGGACGCAAAAAGAACGCGCATGTCCTCTCCTTTCGAAGGGCAAGATTTGGATTGAATTCTTGGGGGGGGGCGTCAGGAGAGGAGGGGAGGAGCGCGGACCAGGCGATTGAAACCGGCCGGGCGGCCGGCGATGTGGTGGGAGGACCCGGGCGGCGCGAACGCCGGTTCAGCGAACGCGACGGCCTGAACGGCCTGCTCGGCCGCCGGCAAGGGCGCGTCGGCGTGGATCCTGCACAGCGGGCAGTCGGTTTTCGAATCCCGCTGGTCGGGGGTCTCGCCGGGAGACGAGGGGTCGGCGGGGAGGATGACAATCCCGTTGGCCGTGCAGATCTCGAACCCGCCGCGCTCGACGGCCGGGACCCAGAGCGGCGACAGCCCGACGACGGCGTGGGCAAGGAGCGCGAGGACCGCGCACAGGCGCGCGACCGGATGGCGGCGAACGGCGCGAAGCCGCCCGCGATGCCCTGTCGGCCTATCTCGCATGAACTCTCCCCGTCCCTTGCGCGCGGTGATTTGTCCTCGCGACGCCCGCGCCCGGCGTCCGCGCCCCATCCAGAAGCATGCGGCCGCAAATGAGGTTGATAATCAATGCCGGTATTTCCGTCAAACCGAAACCGACGACGCGATCCCGTCGCCGCCGGGGACACCCCCTCCGCCAACGCCTGCCCGTAATGCATTGAAAGAATTACGAAAATTTCAAAATATATCGGATCGACCCATGTTTCTTCCCATGTTTGAATACCGAATGTCGACGGACGTTAATGGACGAGACTAGCAGTCTGTCGGATTTAGCCTCATGGGTATAGACTACGGTCATGGCCAATTTCATTTCCTATGACCGCACGCAAGGTTTTCTGATGCCGCCCGATCTTTGCGATTGGATACCGGACGACGACCTTTCGCATTTCATCATCGAGGCCGTTGAACGCGTTGATATGCGGGCGTTCAAGGTCAATTGGCGCGGCGCTGGCAAGGCGCAGTATCACCCGCGCATGATGTTGGCGTTGTTGATCTACTGTTACGCCAACGGGATATTTTCGTCGCGGCGGATCGAGCGCGCCACCCACCGCGATGTTGCGGTACGCTTCATCGCCGCCGACACCCATCCCGATCACGACACGATCGCCGCCTTCCGGCGGGAGAACGCGGTGGCCTTTGCGGCGGCGTTTGCGCGGGTCCTGTCGATGGCTCAAGAATTGAAGCTGCTGTCGGTCGGCATGGTCAGCATCGACGGCACCAAGATCGACGCCAATGCGTCGAAGATCAAGTCGGTACGCTATGATCGGGCGAAGGCGCTGCGCGCGCAACTGGACGGGGACATCGCCGCGCTGATGGCGCGGGCCGAAGCGGCGGACCGCGAGGAAACCACCGATCCCCAGGCGCTGCCCGATGATCTTGCCCGACGCCAGGCGCTTCGGACCAAACTGGACGCGGCTTGCGTCCGCCTGGAGGCCGAAGCGAAGGCCCGAGCGGAGGCAGAGCGGCCTGCGTTCGAAGCGAAGCAGCGCGCCCACGACGCGCGCAACCGCCGTGGACGCGGCCCCAAACCGCCCGACGATACGCCGCCGCCGGACGCGCAGATCAATCTGACCGACCCGGACAGCAAATTGATGCGCAAGTCCAAACGCCATGAATACCGCCAATCCTATAACGCCCAAGCCGTGGTCGACGCCGACGGCTCTCAATTGGTTCTGACGGCCAACGTCGCGCAAACCCCGAGCGACGCCCCGACGTTCGAAGAGACGATCAACACCTTGTGCGAGACGCTCGGCCAACCGGCGACGATCCTCGGCGACGCCGGTTTCGCGAGTGGCGAGGCGGTCGGCGCTCTTGAGGCGCGCGGCATCGAGGTGCTCGTCGCTATCTCCCGCGCCGACCAACACCGCGTTTACGACTTCCGTCCGCCCAAACCGGTCGCCACGCCGCCACCCGAGCCAAAAGCCGAATGGCGCAAGGCGATGAAGCGAAAAATGGCGACCGAGGACGCCAAAGCCAAATACAAGCGGCGAAAACACACCGTCGAGCCGGTCTTCGGCATCATCAAAAACGTCCTCGGATTTAAGCACTTCTTCTTAAGGGGCATCGAAAACGTCAAAACCGAGTGGCTGCTCGTCACCCTCGCTTACAACTGCAAGCGCCTGTTCAACCTCAAGACCGCATAGCGCCGAGTACGATCCATTCGTTCCCAAACCAAAACACCCAAATCCGACAGACTGCTAGGTTACGAAATCGTGACGGCGGGCGTTCTTCCGTCGGAGCGGCTTTAGCCAAGAAAATGAATAAAGCGCTGGGTCCGGACAGCTGTTCGGCTCGCGTTTTTTGCTCTTTGACATTGTTGATGAATGGAAGGGATGCGTGGGCGGCGGCGCTGTTTAGGGTTTGGCGTTACGTCGTTTGTGTATCCGTTTCGAGTACGTTTTAGGTTTTAACCGACATTCCCCAGATGACCTCTGGAATGCGTCCCAATGCTAGCCGAACACGCCGGATTGGCAAACCACGCTTCGCGTCTTTGCCCGATGGGACGCATTTCCGCTGACAAGGCCCCCGTGGTGGCCCAATTTGGGCCGGCCTCCGCCTCGTTCGGACACACCTCTGCCTTCTTCACTCCGCGCTGTCCTCCTGATTCAGCCTGTGGCAAAGGCCGGTGGTCGCAGCTCATCGATCCGCCGCAGGATTTTCCGGAACAGGTCGCGAGGCACGGCGATTTCCGCCATCTGAAACGTGACGTATCGGCCATGAGCGACGACCTTGGCCCCGATCTTGACCAGCTTCTCCCGTAGGGAGGTCAGCGACCAGTGCTCCACCTCCTTCGGTAACGCCAGGGTTCGCATGAAGTTGGCGAGATTGTAAGCCAGGGCGTGAAGCTGGAGCCGCACCTCGTTGTTGCGGAACGTGCGGCATGACAGCCGCGTCCACTTGATAGCGCTCTTGCCTTCTTTGATCCACTGCTCCGCCGTGCCCCGCTGGTTGTAGAACGCGACGACCCGTTCGGCCGGACGGCTCAGGTTGGTGACGATTAACCCGACGCGGGGATACAGTTCACCGGGATGCCATTCGACCTTGGCGACCACGCGGCGTTTCCTGCCCCACGATCCGGCCTGGTAGCTGAAGCTTGCGTAGTATCGGCGGACATGGTTCGGCGGTCGTCCGACCGGGTGACGCAGCAAATGGCCGATGCTTTCCTGGAGCACCTTGTTGGCGGGCAGGCGGATCGCGTACAGCATTCCCTCGGCTTCGAGATATTCGTAGATGTCCGGCGAGGCGAACGCCGCGTCACTACGAAAATAGAGCCGGATCTCCCGTTCCTTGTAGCGATCGACCACCGGAACCAGCACGTCGCGCCATCCGTGCGCGCTGTGCACGTTGCCGGGACGAAGGGCGGAACGCTCCAGATCGCCGAACTGGTTGAACAGGAACAGGGGGTGGTAGCAGGTGCAGCCGAAGTGGCCGTTGTAGGCGGTGCCTTCCTGCTCGCCGTGGGTCGGGCTGACGCTGGAGTCCATGTCGAGAACCACCTTCTTCGGCGGGCGACGGTTGTGGACCCGCTCGATCCAACGCCCGGACAGGTCGGCGAGTACGGCGATGTTGTCGTCGGTTGCCAGGAACTCCGTCTCGAAGCGGCCCATTTGGCTCGCCGACGCCGCCCGTTTGGTGACGGCATGACCGCCGACGATCCAGCGCATGGCCGGATCGTGCCCGAGGCGGTCGGCGTCGTTCACGTCCTCATAGCCTCCAAGTCTTCCAAACGTCGATTGACGGAACAGCCCCGTCATCCCGTGCTGGCCGTTCTTCCCGGTTCGCGGGTCAGCGAGGCATTCTTCCGCGAACTCGGTCAATCCGAGAACCTCGTCGAGTTCCCGGAAGGGAAGGAAACCCGCGTCGGACGTGACCTTTGATCCGTGAAATTCCAACTTCAGCCGGCGGTCAAAATCCAGCCGCACCACCCCGGATTCCCTCTCACCTATCGGGTGAGCCATTCCAACTCCTCCAAACTGATGGCAACGCGTTGATTCTTATATCAAAATCTTGCCGCAGTGTCGCCAAATCCCTGCTTCATCCGGGGAATGGGGGTTATACCACCGAGCATTGAGTGAGACTCATTTAGGGGATTTCCACGCGGGCAAAAATCTGAATCGATGGGGGGAATGGATTTGGAGGTTTGTCATGGGTAGAGCGATTGCGCTGCGGGAAGATTTCGATGGGGCGGCGTTGCGGCGGTTGGCCAAGGGTTCGAAGGATGCGGGTCAGAGCCGGCGGCTTCTTGCGCTGGCGGAGATTTACGATGGCGGCCGGCGCACGGACGCGGCCCGGATTGGCGATGTCGGGCTTCAAGTCATCAGGGACTGGGTGTTGCATTTCAACGCCGAGGGACCGAATGGCCTGATTGACGGCAAGGCGCCGGGCAAGTCATGCAAGCTCGACGACGCTCAACGTCAGGCGCTTGCCCGGATCGTCGAGGATGGGCCGATCCCAGCGATTGACGGGGTGGTGCGCTGGCGTCGGAAGGACCTGGCGCATTGGATCTTCGAGGAATTTGGGATTTCGCTTGAGGAGTTTCCGGTGGGCCGTGAATTGCGGGCGCTGGGGTTTCGCAAGATTTCGGCGCGCCCGCGCCACAAGGGGCAGAACGAGTTCGCCGTCGAGGATTTTAAAAAAAGTTTCCCGCCGAGCTGGCGAGGTCCGCGCTGTCCTCCCGGCCGACACCGACATAGAAATCTGGTGGCAGTGTATAGTTCGCCTCCGTTTTGCAAGAAGATAATAACGCCCCCAAACGGATCTTGCTTCAGCGTATCCGGCTTGATTGCGGGCAGTGCTTGCCCGAGCCACAATGGGAGCCGCTGGGATGCGTTCCTTACAAGATGACCAGATGCTGTAATCTACTGCCACCAACAGGCTTGTCGCACCCGAGGTCAGCAAAGATACGATCTACTGGAACCAACAGGCTGCACACCCGCTCAGATCCACGGCGCCATCGGTTTCTCCTCACAAGTCATTCAGCCGCAAAGGTCACGCGGCAAGCGGCTGAAAGTGTTGCTTTCGGACAGCACGGCCCAGATGATCCGAGCCACCTTGTTGGCGCTTGCGACCACGATCTTGTTGGTGTGCATGCCACGACCGGCGAGACGTTCCATGAAGGCCGTGACCCGGTTCGCTCGCTTCTTGCGATTATAAAACGCTGACCGCATGCCGTGGATCATGAGAGTCCGCATATAGGTGTTGCCGCGTTTCGAAATGCCAAACAGGACGGTTCTCCCGCCGGTCGACCTTTGCCTGGGAACTAGACCGAGAAAGGCTGCCAGATCCCGGCCGGTCTTGAAGTCCGAGATATTCGCCACCGCGGAGAACAAGGCTGTCGCCACGACGATGCCGACGCCCGGAATGGCAACAGGGCCCGGCAAATGGGGTTGGATCTAGCAAAGCTCTCCAGGTCACAATCGATCTCCTCGATGCGGGCGCTGACCGTTTGGTATTCCGTCGCAAGCGTCATGAATAGCCTGTGGCTCACCGGATTGAGCTCAACCTCGCCCGCCTCCAGCTTTTCCTTCAGAAATCGCTCGACCCGGGCGCGGCCTGTGCGGGAAACCAATCCACGTTCGCGAAGCAAGCCGCGCAGCTGGTTGACGATCGCGGTCCGCGCCTTCATGAGCCGCTGGCGCACACGATGCAGGGCCTACATGTCCAGCTGCTCTTCCGACTTGATCCCAACCGCGTGTCGGCCGGCCTTTGCGCGGCCTCGGCAATAGCCAGCGTGTCATTCCAATCGTTCTTTTGAGCTTTAGCGAACGGGCGCACGGTTTCGGGCGTCAGGAGTTTGACGTCATGCCCAAGCGCGACCAGCTGATGTGCCAGCCAGTGGGCCCCTGAACAGGCCTCGAAAGCGACCCTGTGTGCGTCACAGCGGCACTGCTCAAAATATCTGATCAGCTGAGAACGAGAGAACTGCTTGCGCAGAACGACCTATCGCCGTCGTCAATCCCGATGACGTGGAAGGTCGTCTTACCGATATCGATGCCGATTTGTTTGATGGTCATAATCTTCCTCCGTTGCTTCAGAAGCTTCTACCTATCCGCCAAGGAGGAGGCGAACCATCCCACAAGATGAAGCCAGGGT